>NZ_CADEPL010000019.1 GCF_902829295.1 Vogesella oryzae | reverse complement strand
GGTACTGAATGCCCGCGACGCAATGGAGGGCGGCGGGCAGCTAACGTTGGCCGCCAGCCGTATCACGCTGGCAGAGCGCGATAGCGAGTTGCAGTTGCCGCCCGGCGATTACCTGCGGCTGGATGTAAGCGATACCGGCAGCGGCATGAGCCACGAGGTGCAGTTGCGGGTATTCGAGCCATTCTTTACCACCAAGCGTTTCGGTTCCGGCAGCGGCTTGGGACTGGCGATGGTCTATGGTTTCGCCCGCCAGTCCGGCGGTGCGGTGCAGGTCAGCAGCACGCCGGGCAAAGGCTCGCTGTTCAGCCTGTATCTGCCGTATACGGCGCCGGAAGTGGCGCTGACCGGGCGGCTCAACTTCAGTGGCAAGGCCGGCGGGCGTGAACGGCCACTGGTGCTGCTGGTGGAGGATGATCCGGATGTGCGGCGCGTGGTGCGGCTGCAGCTCACCGGGCTGGGCTTTCCGGTGCTGGAAGCGGAAAGCGGCGACGAGGCGGCGCTGATGGTAGCCAGCATCGACGATATCGGCCTGCTGCTGACCGACATCGTGATGCCGGGGCAGCTGGACGGCCGCGCGCTGGCACAGCATGCGCGCCAGCTGCGGCCGAAGATGCGCATCGTGCTGATGAGTGGTTACGACGAGGTTGGCCGCGGTGCTGCGGCCAACTTCCCCAAGCTGGAAAAACCTTTTACCCCGGCCCAGTTGGCCGCTTTGCTCGACGAGGTGATGCTGTGTCCGCCACAACCCTGAATCCGGCCGCCGATGCCGATAAGCTGATTTTTCTGGTCGAGGACGAGCTGGCGGTGGCGCGGCTGATCGGCAACGTGCTGCGCGACTACCACTTTCGCTGCGAAGTGTTCCACAGCGGCAGCGAGCTGCAGCGCCGGCTGCGCCAGCAGCTGCCGGATCTGGTGATTGTCGATCTGGGGCTGCCGGACATGGATGGCATGGAACTGGTGCGCGAGGTGCGCGCGTTGCGCCGCTGCGGGGTGATCATCCTCACCGGCCGTGGTCATGTCGGCGACCGGGTGATGGGACTGGAGAGCGGTGCCGACGACTACATCATGAAGCCGTTCGAGCCACGCGAGCTGGTGGCGCGGGTGCGCAGCATCCTGCGCCGTTGCGACGACGGCCAGCAGGCACCGGCCAGCGGCAGCGGGCGGGTGGCCCGTTTTGCCGGCTGGCGCTACGACGCGGAAAGTCTGACCCTGACTTCGCCGGATGGCGTTGAGAAGGCGTTGAGCGCCGGCGAGGGGCAGATGTTGCAGCGTTTTCTGGAGCGCCCCAACCGCGTGCTGCCACGCGAGCAGCTGCTGGGGCTGGATGACATGTCGCCGTACGACCGCAGTATCGATGTGCGTATCTCGCGCTTGCGGCGCAAGCTGGAGGACGACTCCTACAGCCCGCGCATGATCAAGACCGTCTATGGCGCCGGTTATCTGTTCCTGTCGGCGGTGAGCTGGGAATAGCGGCCGCGCCGGGGAAAAGGTTGGCCGCACGGCGATGGCATCCCTATGGCGAGATCGCCAGCGGCTGGCTCAATAGCCGGGGCTGACTGCCAGCTCCTGACCGCTGCGGGCGCTGGCGACACCCAGTTCGATCAGGCGCATGACTTCTGCTGCCTGCTCGCCCGACACCGGATTGGGTGCGCCGTCGAGAATGGAGGCGGCAACGCCGTCGTAAAAGCGGCGGTAGTCGCCGGGCGTGGTCGGGTAGGCGGCGCCGTGTTCTTCGCCGTCCTGTTGCCAGTAGTGCATGCCATGCAGGCTGTCATCGCCCCAGCCATGGTCACCCGGCTGTTCGCCGCGCTTGAGCATCGCTTCCTGCGTGTCCAGTCCGTATTTCACAAAGCTGCCGGTGGTGCCGTGCACGGCAAAGCGCGGCGAGCCGCCGCTGATCAGGCAGCTGCCGGACAACCGTACCCGCAGGCGCGGGTAGCGCAGCTGGACATGAAAGTAGTCGGTAGTCACCGCGCCCTGGCGCTGTGCTGCCAGGTCGGCATGAATGGCGCGCGGGGTGCCGAACAGCTGCAGTGCCTGATCCAGCAAGTGCGGGCCGAGGTCATACCACAGGCCGCCACCGGCAACGTCGGATTCGCGCCAGCGAACCTGTACCTGCGGGCGATAGCGCTCGAAGCGAGACTCGAACAGGGTGATGTCACCCAGGGTGCCGGCGGCCAACAGTTGCTGCACGGTGAGGAAGTCGGCATCCCAGCGGCGGTTGTGGAACACCGACAGCAGGCGCTGGTGACGCCGCGCCCGCACAATCAGCCGCTGTGCTTCATCCAGCGGTACCGTGAACGGCTTGTCTACCACCACATGCTTGCCGGCGCCCAGCGCGCAATCGGCATGGATGAAGTGGCTGTCGTTCGGGCTGGCAATCACCACCAGATCTACCTGCGGATCGGCCAGTGCCTGCAGCGTATCGCTGGCGATGTGGACACCCGGGTGTTCGGCTTGCACCAGCTCGCTCTTGCTGCTGACGATGGTGTGCAGTTTCAGGCGCGGGCTGGCCTTGATCAGCGGGGCGTGGATGGTGCGGCCGGCATAGCCGTAACCCACCAGGGCGACATTCAGCGGGGCAGACATGACAAGTCTCGCAAACAAGTGGAAACCAGCTTTTACCCTAGCCCAAAGCGGCAGGCAAGGCGGTTTTAGTGTAGTTGCGCGACTACGTGAAAATGGCTGCCAGCCATGTCTGGCAAGGCTTTGTGACGAGCGGGTATCTGTCGTTGCGGCTAGCGGCTAGCGTGTGACGGAAACTCAGGACTTGTGTTGTGCTACCAGCTGCTGGTCGAACAGGCGGGCCAGTTGCTGTTGCTGCTGGCTGCTGAGCCCGATGCTGGCGCTGCTGGCGGGCAGCTCGCGGCGCAGGGCAAGGACGGCAGCATTGAGGGCATCCAGCTGGCGCTGCAGGCTGCCGAGTTCGCGTTGTAGTTCGTCCAGCGCCTGGGCGCGGGTGGCGGCGACTTCGGCCAGAATCGCCAGGTGGTCGCGCAGGCGGCCGCAGCGGGTTTCGTCATCCAGCGGCATGTCGCGCACGATCAGGCAGCAGTGCGGGTAGTTGAACGAGGTATTGCTGCCGCTGGAATAGATGTGCGACAGGGTGCGGGCATTGGCGATGATGCTGGCTTCCAGCTCGCTGGCATGGCCATCGGTGGAGTGCAGGGTTTCGCCGTTGCTGCCGTATACCTGCACGCAGCCGTGCAGGCCAAAGGATTCCAGCGTGTTGCAGACGGCAGTGGCGATGTCGCCATAACTGGCGAGGCTGGAGACGTTGCGGATGAATTCGATCAGCACGCCCATTTCCGACATCGCGCTCATCGCGGTCATGGCGGCGGAAAACGCGTGCTGGCCGCTTTGTTGCAGCTCGCGCTTTTCTGCCACGCTGCGCAGCGCCAGCGCCACCTTCAGTAGCATCTCGCGGCCGTCTATCGGTTTGCTTAGAAAGTCGTTGCCACCGGCATCGTAGCCTTGCAGGCGGTCTTCCAGCTGGCTGTGGGCGGAAACAAACAGGATCGGCATCTCATGGCCGGCAGCACGCAGCTGGCTGCAGACGGCATAACCGTCCATGTCCGGCATCTCGACATCCAGCAGGATCGCGTCCGGCTGCTGCTGCGCCACGCTCGCCAGCGCCTCCTGACCGTTGGCCGCAAAGCGCAGGCTGTATTGCGTGTCGAACAGGTTGCGATACAGGGCGCATTGGCTCTGGCTGTCTTCGACGATCAGCAAAGTGGCCTCGGTCATGATGTTCTCCTGTCGGTTTGCGGCTAGGCGCCACTTTACTGTAACTCTTCCTCAGCGTAGATGTTATTTCAATGAACGCGCCAGCCGAAACTATGCGCAGTGGGTGTCCTAGCCTTCCTTGCCGTCTACCCGCTGGCGCAGCAGCCACGGCGTGCCCAGCTGCAGCCAGCCGGCAAAAAGCAGAGCCAGCAGAATCGCGGCTACTGCCAGCAACAGGTTGGCCGCACCGGTGGCGATGTCTGCCGCCACCCGCAGTACCGCTACCGCATGCAGCAGCAGATACACCCGCCACAGTGCCGGCGAGGCCTGTAGCGGTCGTCCGGAGTGTCCCAGCATCACGCGCGACGCAAAACCGACCAGCATGGTGATGAAGAAACCGATGGTGATGGCGTGCAGCCCGGCCAGCGGCGAGATCCAGCCGAGGCCGGACAGGGCCTGCAGCAGGAAGGCGGGCGCCAGCCAGGCAAAGGCCAGGTGCAACATCGCCAGCAGCGGAACCGCCAGACTGCGGCGCAGCTGCCAGCGCCAGCTGGTATAGCCGAACAATGCGGCCAGCAGCAGATCGAGCGGCCACTGTGGCAGCAGGGCAATACCCAAGGCGCCGTGCAGCACACTGCCGGCAAGCCACAGTTGCAACAGCCAGTAAGGCCGCCACACGGTGTAGGGCTTGAGTACGCTGCTGCTGAAAAACGGCAGCATGCGGTGGGTGACTGTCAGAAAGACCGGCAGCAGAAAACCATAGAGCGCGATATGCCGCGTCCACCACCAGCCGTTGGCGAGCAACCCGCTCAGCCACAGCAGGGCAAATATCAGCCCGGTGGCCGCCAGCGCGAAACCGGCCACCACCCAGCGGGCGTGCTGTTTGTCGGCCACGGTGCTGCGGCGGATCATGGCGCCGAGGGTGGCGATCAGCCCGCTGAATGCGGCCAACTGTGCGGCAGTGCCGGCCAACAACCAGCTGCTGCCAAGCCTTAGACCGACCAGCCAGCACAGTACGCCGGCCAGCAACAACAGCGGCATGGTGACAAAACTGCGCGCAGCGGGGGCGTCGACATTCAGCCAGCGCGGCACCGCGGTATAGCAGAAGCCGCACATGAAGAACGGGAAGATGCCGTACAGCATCAGCAGGCCGTGTGCCTGCGAAACGGCAATACTGGTGGCAACGCTGCCGCCGGCCAGGCGCAGGCCAAGTTCGGCGGCCCAGGCCAGGGTCAGCAGGGCGGCGGCGGCGATGCCCGGCACGAAGCCGGTGCGATGCGGGGCGCGGGTGATTAGCTCTAATGGTGTATGGCGGCTCATGACGGTAACTGCTATTAACAGTCGGAACTAGCGATACGGCCAGTGTCGGTTGTAGCGGCACTGGCGAGAATGACAGTCGTCAAGAAATCAGGAGCCCCCACCATGCAACCGTCCGCCATCCGTTTCCTGCAGCATCTGCCGCTGTTTGCCAGCTGCTCGCCCGAGCATCTGCAGCAGATTGCCAGTGTCACTACCGAGCATCGCTACGACAAAGGCAGCGTGCTGTTCCAGCGCGGCGATGCCTGCGATGGCATGCACGTGCTGGTCTACGGCAAGATAAAACTCAGTGTGTCGTCGCGCAGTGGCAGCGAGAAAGTGGTAGAGATCATCTATCCGGGCCAGAGCTTTGGCGAGGCGATCATGTTCATGAGCGGCAGCTACCCGGTGATGGCGCAGGCGCTGGAAGATGCGCTGGTGCTGTTTGTGCCGGCGCCGCCGCTGTTGTCGCTGCTGGATGGCGATCCGCAGTTGGCGCGCCGCATGCTGGCCGGTTTGTCGATGCGGCTGCACGGTTTGTTGCAGGATGTGGCCAGCTACAGCCTGCAAGGCGCGGTGGCACGAGTGGTGAGTTATCTGTTACAGGCACTGGGCGATGGCGAGCACGCCGGTGCGGTGACATTGCCGGTGAACAAGCAGGTAATGGCCTCGCGGCTGAACCTGACGCCGGAAACCTTCTCCCGTGTGCTGCAAAAACTGTCGGAGCAGGCACAGATTGTGGTCGACGGCAGGGAAATTCATATTCCGGATGCAAATAAGCTGCAGCAACTCATTGAAATAGCTTGATTTTTTGTTTTTGGTTCACACTTGTATATCTCTTGAAAAAGTGTAAGGCCATGTCGCATAGCGGATATGGTCTGGCCGAAAGATTCGATTAGAATCGATGCAAGCCTAAGGGACAGGCCCGCCGCACCCCACGAAGGCGGGTCGCCAACACAAGAACTCAAGACGAATTGCAGGAAGGAACCCATCAATGAGCAAGCAAATCACTCGCGAAACTTTCGACCAGGTCATGGTCCCCAACTACTCCCCGGCCGGTTTCATTCCGGTAAAGGGCGAAGGTTCCCGTGTGTGGGATCAGATTGGCCGCGAGTTCATCGACTTTGCCGGTGGTATCGCGGTGAATTCCTTGGGTCATTGTCATCCAGAACTGGTTGCCACGCTGACCGAACAGGCGCACAAGCTGTGGCACCTGTCCAACGTGTTCACCAACGAGCCAGCGCTGCAGCTGGCTTCGCTGCTGGTGGAAAAAACCTTTGCCGAGCGCGTGTTCTTCTGCAACTCCGGTGCCGAGGCCAACGAGGCCGCATTCAAGCTGGCGCGCAAGTACGCCGCCGACCATTTTGGCGCCGACAAATACGAAATCATTTCCTGCAAGAACTCTTTCCACGGTCGTACCGTGTTCACCGTTAACGTCGGTGGCCAGCCCAAGTACGCCGAGGGTTTCGGTCCGAACCCGGCCGGTATTACCCACGTTGAATACAACAACATCGAAGCACTGAAGGCCGCCATTTCCGACAAGACCTGCGCGGTCGTGATCGAGCCGGTGCAGGGCGAGGGCGGTGTACTGCCGGCTACCAAGGAATACCTGCAGGCAGCACGCGAGCTGTGCGACCAGCACAATGCGCTGCTGGTGTTCGATGAAGTACAGACCGGTATCGGCCGCTGCGGCACCCTGTACGCCTACCAGGCTTACGGCGTAACGCCGGACATCCTGTCTTCCGCCAAGGGGCTGGGTGGCGGCATCCCGATCGGCGCCATGCTGACGACTGCCAAAGTGGCACCGAGCCTGGCTGTTGGCACCCACGGCACCACCTATGGCGGCAACCCGCTGGCTACCGCCGTGGCGCACAAAGTGGTCGAGATCGTGTCGCGTCCGGAAGTGCTGGCCGGTGTGAATGCCAAGTTCCAGCGCTTTGTCGATGGCCTGAACGCCATCAACGCCAAGTACAACGTGTTCAAGGAAATCCGCGGCATGGGTCTGCTGATCGGCGCCGTGGTGACCGATGAATTCGCCGGCCGCGCCCGCGAATTCCTGAAGGCCGCCGAGGCCCAGCAGCTGATGGTGCTGGTAGCTGGTCTGTCCGTGGTGCGCTTCGCCCCGTCGCTGGTGGTGGAAGACAAGGACATCGACGAAGGTCTGGCCCGCTTCGACGCCGCTGTCGCTGCCGTGGTTGCGGCCAACCGCGGCTGATCCCGCCTCCGGTCTAACCTATTCATTCCAATCCAGGGGAACCCTGCTGCCAGTCCGGCGGCAGGGCGGGTGCCGCTGCGCCTGAATTCCGGATATTTACGAGAGAGAGGCATGTCATGCTGACAGTGCGCCCAGTCCGTATTTCCGACCTGCCGGTCATCGAGAAGATGGCGGTAGATAGCGGGATCGGCGTTACCAGTTTGCCGAACAATCGCGAAAAGCTTTACGAGAAAATCCAGTCCTCGATCGGCGCGTTCGAGCACGAGGCCATCGCCGGTACCGGCCGCGAATACTATATGTTCGTGCTGGAAGACGAAGGCGAAGTGGTGGGCACTGCTTCCATCAGTGCTTCGGCTGGCTTTGAAGAGCCGTTCTACAGCTACCGCAGCGAGACCATGGTGCATGCATCGCGTGCGCTGAAGGTGAATAACCGCATCCATGTGCTGACCATGTGTCACGACCTGACCGGTCTGGTGCAGCTGTGCGGCTATTTCTGCGCTCCCAAGCAGCAGCTGCGTGCCTACGAGCTGCTGTCGCGTGCCCGTCTGATGTATATCGCGGCCGCCCGCGAGCGCTTCGGCCGCCGCATTCTGGTCGAGATGCAGGGCATCCTGGATGGCGATGACCAGTCGCCGTTCTGGAACGCCATCGGTCGCCGCTTCTTCAATATGGACTTCGCGCAGGTGGAGCAGGCCTTTGCCCAGCGCAGCAAGACCTTTATTGCCGAGCTGATGCCGACTTACCCGATCTATGTGCCGCTGTTGCCGGATGAGGCGCAAAGCGCGGTGGGCCAGATTCACCCCGATTTCGAGCGCCCGTTCAACATCCTTACCCGCGAAGGTTTCGAGGCCGACGACTACATCGACATTTTCGACGGTGGCGCGGTGCTGACCGCCGAAGTCGACCAGTTGTTCAGCCTGCGCGAGCAGCGCATCCATCGGGTGGAAGTGACGCCGGAGCTGCCGGAAGGCGAGGTCGAGATGCTGATCTCCAATCATCGCAGCAGCGAATTTGCCGTTACCCAGGCCCGTGCGGCGCTGGTTGACGATGTGTTGTTCATTACGCCGGACACCGCCCGTGTCTTGGCGCTCGCCAGTGGCCAGCAAGCCTGTGTCGTGCCACTGCTGCCGGAAGCAGGGAGGAAAGCAGCATGATGGTAATTCGCCCGATCCGTACCAGTGATCTGGACGGTCTGATGGAGCTGGCGCGCAGCGCCGGTGTGGGCCTGACCTCGCTGCCGGTGAACGCCGAAAGGTTGGCCGCACGTATTGCGCGCTCGGTAAAAACCTTTGCCGGCGAGGCCGAACTGGCAGACTGCGGCTATGTGTTCGTGCTGGAAGATAGCGACAGTGGCCGCGTGGGCGGTATCTGCGCGCTGGAGGCGGCCGTCGGCCTGAAGGAGCCGTGGTACAACTACCGTGTCGGCACCATCGTGCACGCCTCGGAAGAACTGGGTGTCTACACCCGTCACGAAACCCTGTTCCTGTCCAACGACCATACCGGCTACAGCGAGCTGTGCACGCTGTTCCTGCATCCGGATTTCCGCGTCAACCGCAATGGCGGCCTGCTGTCCAAGAGCCGCTTCCTGTTCCTGGCCCAGTTCCCCGAGCTGTTCGGCAAGGTGGTGGTGGCAGAAATGCGCGGCGTGTCGGATGAAAATGGCAAATCGCCGCTGTGGGAAGCGCTGGGTCGCCACTTCTTCTCCATCGATTTTGCCGAGGCCGACTATCTGACCGGCGTTGGTCAGAAGGCCTTCGTGGCCGAATTGATGCCGAAGTTTCCGGTGTACATCGACTTCCTGCCGCAGGAAGCGCAGGCCGTGATCGGCCAGACCCATGAGAACACCCGTCCGGCAGTGGCCATGCTGTATGGCGAGGGCTTCCGTTACGAAGGCTATGTCGACATCTTCGACGGCGGCCCGACCGTACAGTCCTACACCCGGGACATCCGCGCCGTGCGTGACAGCCGTCTGCTGGCGGCCAACGTGGTAGCGCAGGTGACAGAAGGCGAGTGCCTGCTGTTATCCAATACCAGTCTGACTGACTTCCGCGTGATCATGGTCTCGCAACCGGCCGGCCAGGACAGCATTGACATCACTGCCGAACAGGCAGCGGCACTGAAAATCAAGCAGGGAGACATGGTGCGTGTGGTCGCACTGTCGCCGAAGGAGACTGCACAGTGAGTACCCAATTCATTAACGGCTTGTGGCTGGCCGGTAGCGGCGAAGCCATGAGCAAGCATAATCCGGCAACCGGCGAGCTGATCTGGCAGGGAAATGCCGCCGGCAGCGAGCAGGTGGATGCCGCTGTTAACGCCGCGCGGGCCGCCTTCCGTTCCTGGGCACGGCTGGCGGTGGACGAGCGCATCGCCATCATCCGCCGCTTTGGCGAATTGCTGGCGGCCAACAAGGCCAGCCTGGCCGAAATCATCGCCAAGGAAACCGGCAAGCCGATGTGGGAAGCACAAACCGAAGTCACCACCATGGTGAACAAGGTGGACATCTCGGTGAAAGCCTACCAGGAGCGCACCGGTGAACGTGCCGCGCCGATGGGTGATGCCCAGGCGGTGTTGCGTCACAAGCCGCATGGCGTGGTGGCGGTGTTCGGGCCTTACAACTTCCCGGGCCACCTGCCTAACGGCCACATCGTACCGGCGCTGATTGCCGGTAACACCGTGATCTTCAAGCCGTCCGAGCTGACACCGTGGACGGCGCAGGAAACCGTACGACTGTGGAACGAGGCTGGCCTGCCGGCCGGCGTCATCAACCTAGCGCAAGGCGCCAAGGACACCGGTATCGCCCTGGCCAATCACGCCGGTCTGGATGGCCTGTTCTTTACCGGCAGCTCGGCCACCGGCAACCTGCTGCACAAGAACTTCGCCGGCCAGCCGGACAAGATTCTGGCGCTGGAGATGGGCGGTAACAACCCGCTGATCGTCGGCAAGGTGGCCGACGTGGATGCCGCGGTGCACCACGTGATCCAGTCCGCCTTTGTGTCCGCCGGCCAACGTTGTACGTGTGCCCGTCGCCTGCTGGTACCGGCAGGGCAGTGGGGCGATGCCTTCGTGGCACGCCTGGTCGAGGTTGCGGCCAACCTGAAAGTGGGTCTGTACAACGAAGAACCGCAGCCATTCATGGGCTCGGTGATTTCCACCGCGGCCGCCGAAGGTCTGCTCAAAGCGCAGGCAAACTTACTGGCCAGTGGCGGTGTCAGCCTGCTGGAAATGAAGCGGCTGTCCGCAACCGGCGCCATCCTGTCGCCGGGCATCATCGACACCACCAACGCCCAGCGTCCGGATGATGAGTTCTTCGGCCCGCTGTTGCAGGTGATTCGCTACACCTCGTTCGAGCAGGCCATCGATATCGCCAACGACACCCGCTTTGGTCTGGCCGGTGGCGTGCTGTCGGATGACCGTGCCGAATACGAACACTATCTGCTGGAAAGCCGTGCCGGCGTGGTGAACTGGAACAAGCCGCTGACCGGCGCTTCCAGTGCTGCACCGTTTGGCGGCATCGGCGCCTCGGGCAACCATCGCCCCAGCGCCTACTACGCAGCCGATTACTGCGCCTGGCCGGTGGCGTCGCTGGAATGCGACAGCCTGACCGTTCCGTCTCAACTTTCCCCGGGGATCGTACTGTGAGCAACGCATTTGAAGTGAACTTTGACGGCCTGGTCGGCCCGACGCACAACTACAGCGGCCTGTCCTACGGCAATGTGGCCTCTACCGGCAACCAGAATGCGGTATCCAACCCCAAGCTGGCAGCCAAGCAGGGTCTGGCCAAGATGAAGGCGCTGCATGACATGGGATTCAAGCAGGGCGTCTTGGCGCCGCACGAGCGTCCGGACGTCGCCAGCCTGCGCCGCCTGGGTTTTGGCGGTACCGATGCGCAGGTGGTGGAACGTGCCGCCAAGGAAGCGCCGGCGATTCTGGCGGCTGCTTCCTCGGCTTCCTGCATGTGGACGGCCAACGCGGCCACCGTCAGCCCGTCCGGCGATACCGCCGATGGTCGCGTGCATTTCACGCCGGCCAACCTGAACAACAAGTTCCATCGCTCCATCGAGCATCCGACCACCCGCCGCATCCTGCAGGCGATGTTTGCCGACGAATCGCGTTTCATGGTGCACGAAGCGCTGCCGGCGCAGATGCACTTCGGTGACGAAGGCGCAGCCAACCATACCCGTTTCTGCCATGAGTACGATGGTGCCGGCGTGGAGTTCTTCGTGTTCGGCGCGGCGGCTTTCGACAGTCGCTATCCGGCGCCGGCCCGTTTTCCGGCACGCCAGACACTGGAAGCCTGTCAGGCGATTGCCCGCCTGCATGGCCTGAAAGAGCAGGGTGTGGTGTATGCGCAGCAGGATCCGGCCACCATCGATGCCGGCGTGTTCCACAACGACGTGATCTCGGTAGGCAATGCCAACGTGCTGTTTCATCACGAAAAGTCGTTCCTGCATCAGGCTGAGGTACTGGCCGAGCTGGATCGCAAGTTGGCAGCAGCCGGTGGCAAGTTCATCGCCATCGAGGTGCCGCAAGCCGAGGTGTCCGTCGAAGAGGCAGTGAAGAGCTACCTGTTCAACAGCCAGCTGCTGTCCAAGCCGGACGGCAAGATGATCATCGTGGTGCCGGAAGAGTGTCGCAATATCGAGCGTGTCTGGAACTACCTACAGAAGCTGGTCGTCAGCGGCGGTCCGATCGATGAAGTCCGTGTCTACGACCTGAAGCAGAGTATGCAGAATGGCGGTGGCCCGGCTTGTCTGCGTCTGCGTGTTGCGCTGTCCGAGCGCGAGATTGCGGCCGTCAATCCGAACGTGATGATGAGCGATGCGCTGTTTGGCACACTTAATGCTTGGGTAGACAAGCATTATCGCGATCGCATTGCGCCGGCGGATCTGGGCGACCCGCAGCTGTTGCTGGAGTGCCGTACCGCACTGGACGAACTGACCGGCATTCTGCGCCTGGGTTCGGTTTACCCGTTCCAGTTGCTGTAAGCGTCTGGCGTCATCTTTCAGGCAAAAGCCGCCGCACGATAATGTCGTGTGGCGGCTTTTTTATGTTTCGAAATCGAATAAGGTCGATTGTATACAGTATTGGTGCGTGGATTTGCCCGTGATTGGTGCGAAAACGATCGCATTGCTTTTCGTATCCGAAACTATATGTTTTCAGAATGAAAAAATACGAAAATTTTTAATTTGTAACGCTATGAAAAAGAAAGCGCGAAAACCCGTTTGGTTGCACTGCAACATGGCGGTGGCGCTTTCTTTTTTTGCAATAAAACATAATAAAATCAATTGCTTATGTGTTGTGGAAATTTTGTCGGAAAACGTCCGGTTTTAAGGGTTTTATCGTTGACAGTCGATTGAATACGCCTACATAATCCGCTCGGCTTGTCGGTCTGGTTGACAGTCTGGCCGATAAAGCATGCAAGGCGGTAATAGAGGGATAAACCCTAAAAAACCGTCGGGACGTTCATCCAAAGGAGATCCCACCGTGGACATTTTTGTACAACAGATCCTGAATGGTCTGGTGCTGGGCAGCATTTATGCCCTGATCGCACTCGGCTATACCATGGTGTACGGGATCATGGGCCTCATCAACTTCGCTCACGGCGAAGTGGTGATGTTTGGCGCCATGGTTACCATCACCGTCATCTCTGCCATGACCAATGCCGGCATCCACCTTCCGGGTGGTGCAATGGTGTTGATCGCCCTGATGGTGGCCATTCCAGCGTGCATGCTGTTGGGCTTTACCATCGAGCGCGTGGCCTACCGCCCGCTGCGCAATGCGCCCAAGCTGGCACCGCTGATTACCGCGATCGGTCTGTCCATCGTGCTGCAGCAGGTTGCCATCCTGATCTGGGGCCGTAACTACATTCCGTTCCCGCCGATTCTGAACCACGACACCATCGACATCTTCGGTGCCACTATCACCCAGCTGCAGGTGCTGATCGTGATCCTGTGCCTGGTGCTGATGGCCGGTCTGTTGCTGGTGGTCGAAAAGACCAAACTGGGTCGCGCCATGCGCGCCACCAGCCAGAACCCGGGCGTTGCCGGTCTGATGGGGGTGAACGTCAATACCATCGTTTCCGCCACTTTCGTGATGGGCTCCGGTCTGGGTGCCGTTGCCGGCGTGATGGTTGCAACCAACTATGACCAGGCTCACTACTACATGGGCTTCATGATCGGCCTGAAGGCGTTTACTGCTGCGGTGCTGGGCGGTATCGGCAATCTGGGTGGCGCGGTAGCCGGCGGTATCCTGCTGGGTATCATCGAAAGTCTGGGTGCCGGTTACATCGGTGACCTGACGGGTGGTTTCCTGGGTTCCAACTACCAGGACATCTTCGCCTTTGCCGTGCTGATCGTGGTGCTGATCTTCCGCCCGTCCGGTCTGCTGGGCGAAAAGATTGCCGATCGCGCATAAGTCCAGGTAGGAGCACAACTAATGACAAGCAACAAGAAACTCGGCACCTTCCTGGCTTCGGCCATCGTGCTGGCAGTGCTGCCCTTCGTGGTCAGCGGCACGCTGGGTAACGCCTGGGTGCGTACCATCGACTTTGCGCTGCTGTATGTAATGCTGGCGCTGGGTCTGAACATCGTGGTGGGCTTTGCCGGCCTGCTCGATCTGGGTTTTATCGCCTTCTATGCCGTCGGTGCCTACACCTTCGCGCTGCTGGGCTCGCCGCACTTCGGTATTCACCTGCCGTTCTACATCACCATTCCGCTGGGTGCCGGCTTTGCCGCCCTGTTCGGGATTCTGCTGGGGACGCCGGTACTGAAGCTGAAGGGTGATTACCTGGCCATCGTGACGCTGGGCTTCGGTGAAATCGTGCGTATCTTCATGAACAACCTGAACGCACCGATCAACATCACCAACGGCCCGCAGGGTATCAACCTGGTGGATCCGATCCAGTTTGCCGGCTTCTCGCTGGGCAAGGTTACCCAGATCGGTTCCTTTACCCTGAACCCGGTGCACCTGTATTACTACATGTTCCTGGCACTGACCGTGCTGGTCGTGATCATGGTGTCCCGCCTGCAGCACTCCCGTATCGGTCGTGCCTGGGTGGCAATGCGCGAAGACTACATCGCCGCTTCCGCCATGGGTCTGAACATCCGCAACATCAAGCTGCTGGCTTTTGCACTGGGCGCACTGTCCGGTGGTGTGGCAGGCGGTCTGTTCGCGGCCTTCCAGGGCTTTATCTCTCCTGAGTCCTTCAGTCTGCTGGAATCGATCATGATTCTGGCCATGGTGGTGCTGGGCGGCATGGGGCATATCCCGGGCGTGATTCTGGGGGCGGTGGTACTGACCATTGCGCCGGAAATCCTGCGCGACGTGATTGGCCCGCTGCAGATGCACACCTTTGGCCGCATGATTGTCGATCCGGAAAACGCTCGTATGCTGCTGTTCGGTCTGGCCATGGTTGTCATGATGCTGACCCGCCCAGAAGGCATGTGGCCGTCCAAGCGACGCCAGGCCGAGTTTGACGATGCCAAGAAAGGTTAAGCCATGGCTGAAGTTCTGCTGAAAATCGAAGGCATCCACAAACGCTTTGGCGGTCTGCATGCCCTCAACAATGTTGCCCTGCATATCAACAAGGGCGAGATTTACGGTCTGATCGGCCCGAACGGTGCCGGTAAAACCACGCTGTTCAACGTGCTGACCGGCCTGTACACCCCGGATGAAGGCCAGTTCACTTTCGACGGTATCGACCTGTTCCGTGCGCCTCCGCATATCGTGGTGTCCGGCGGTATTGCCCGTACCTTCCAGAACATCCGTCTGTTCCACGAAATGACGGCACTGGAAAACGTGATGGTTGGCCGCCACATCCGCTCCAAGGCCAATGCCCTGGGCGCGGTGCTGCGTACCAAGTCTGTGCGTCAGGAAGAAGCCGCGATCGAGGCCAAAGCCTGGGAGCTGCTGCGTTATGTGGGGATCGAGGATGTGGCGTACGAACGTGCCCGCAACCTGTCCTACGGTCACCAGCGTCGTCTGGAAATCGCCCGTGCGCTGGCCACTGAGCCGAAGCTGCTGGCACTGGACGAACCGGCTGCCGGTATGAACCCGAGCGAGACCGAGGGTCTGAAGGCGCTGATGGAGAAGATCCGCAACGACGGCGTCACCGTGCTGCTGATCGAACATGACGTGAAGTTGATGATGGGCCTGTGCGACCGCATTGCCGTGCTCGACTACGGCAAGAAAATCGCGGAAGGCGTGCCGGAAGTGGTGCGCAAGGATCCTAAAGTCATCGAAGCCTACCTGGGAGCGGCACACTCATGAGTCTCTTGGAAGTTAAAAACCTGCAAGTGGCCTACGGCGGCATCCAGGCCGTACGCGGTATCGATTTCCACATCAACAAGGGCGAGCTGGTGACCCTGATCGGTGCCAACGGCGCCGGCAAGACCACCACGCTGAAAACCCTGGTGGGCATGGTGCGCAAATCCGGCGGCAGCATCCACTTTGATGGCAAGGAAACCGACAACATCGCACCGCACAACTTTGTGCGTAATGGTCTGGTGATGGTGCCGGAAGGTCGCGGTATCTTCGGCAAGCTGACGGTAGAAGAAAACCTGCAAATGGGTGGCTTTCACCGTAACGACAAGGCTGGCATCCAGCGCGATATCGAGCGTGGCTACGAGCTGTTTCCGCGCCTGAAAGAGCGCCAGAAGCAGCTGGCCGGTACGCTGTCCGGTGGCGAGCAGCAGATGGTGGCGATGGCACGTGCCATCATCTCCCAGCCGAAGCTGCTGTTGCTGGATGAGCCGTCGATGGGTCTGGCACCGCTGATCGTGGAAAAGATCTTCGAGATCATCCAGATGGTTGCCAAGGAAGGCGTGACCATGCTGCTGGTGGAGCAGAACGCCAAGCTGGCGCTGGAGGTGTCGCAGCGCGGTTACGTGATGGAAAGCGGTCGCATCACCATGAGCGGTCCGGCGCAGGAACTGCTGGCCGACGAGCGGGTGCGTAACGCCTACCTCGGCGAGTAAGCTTTTACGCTGCCAGATCAACGCCCCCGGAATCCGGGGGCGTTTTTTATGGTGATGACTGAAGCTATGTGCCGGGTCGTGATGTCGAGAGGGGTCTGATGATGGCGGGTGTCAACCTGCAGGTGCTGCTGCACCAGTTGCTGGGGGCGTTGTTGTTGCCGCCGTTTACCTATCTGCTGCCGATTGTGGCTGGCCTGTGTCTGCTGCGAAGTCGGCCGCGTCTGGCGCGCGCATTGTTATGGGGTAGTGCGCTGCTGGCATGGCTGCTGTCGTTGCCGGTAACCGCCATGCAGCTCAATGGCTGGCTGGAGCGTTATCCGCCGGCTGATCTGGCGCAGGTGCAACAAACGCAGGCAATTGTGGTGTTGAGTGGTGGCAAAAAGCCGGCGCCAGAATATGCGGCCAACGTGCTGAGTGCGGATAGTGCCGGACGCGTGCGCTATGCCGCCTGGCTGGTGCGGCGTAGCGGCCTGCCGTTGCTGTTGAGTGGTGGTGCTCCACTGGGCGGCGAGCCCGAGGCGCGGGTGATGGCGCGCACCCTCCAAGAGGACTATGCCTTGCCGCCGCGCTGGGTGGAGGATCAGTCCAATACCACGTTACAGAATGCACAATTGAGTGCACGCCTGCTGCGGCAGGCCGGGATCACGCGCGTAACGCTGGTGACCCAGGCGTGGCATATGCGACGTGCGCTGCCGTTCTTCCGGCAGCAGGGCCTGCAGGTGTTGCCGGCGCCTACCGGATTTACCCGCTACGATGGTGACGGGGTGCTGAACTGGATTCCGCAGGGGCGGGCGCTACAGGAAAACCACCAGGCGCTGCGCGAACTGCTGGGGACGTTGTACTATGCCGTGGGTTCTTTAATGGCAGGATGAACGGAATGAAAACAGGTGCGCTGATCATCGGGGACGAGCTGCTTTCTGGTAAACGCCAGGACAAGCACATGCAGGCGCTGATTCGCATGTTGGCCGCGCGCGGCATGAAGCTGTCGTGGGTGGAATATCTGGGGGACGATCCGCAGCGTATCGAAGCTGCGCTGGCGCGGGCATTTGCCAGTGGCGATCTGGTGTTCAGCTTTGGTGGCATCGGTGCCACGCCGGACGATCATACCCGCGGCTGTGCCGCGCGCGCGCTGGGCGAGTTGCTGGCGGTGCATCCGCAAGCGAGAGAGCTGATCGAAGAGCGCTTTGGTACCGACGCCTATCCGCATCGCATCAATATGGGGGCCTTTCCGTCCAGTGCGCAGATCATTCCGAACCCGGTAAACCAGATTCCCGGCTTTTCCTGCCGCAATGTTCATTTTGTGCCCGGCTTCCCCAGCATGGCCTGGCCCATGGTGGAGTGGGTGCTGGATACGCATTACCGGCAGTTGTTCAGCGCCGAGCCGGAGGTGGAGTTGGGGTGCATTGCGCTGGAGGCGCGCGAGGGCGATCTGATCAGCCTGATGCAGGAGTTTGTGGACCGCTATCCGGCACTGCGTCTGTCCAGCTTGCCCAGCTTCGGCACCGAGGCGATTCCGCAGATGCACATCGAGTTCGGGTTTACCGGTCAATCGGCGCTGGCCGCGATTGCACTGTCAGAATGGCGGCGGGCGCTGCAGGCCAAGGGCTATGTCGTGCAGGACAAGGCCTAGCGCATGCTGCCGATGTCGTGAGGCTACCGCGGCGGCTTGCTGAATGAACAGGAAGACGGGCTGGCTGGTGGTGAGGCCGTAAAAAAACCGGTCATCGTGGCGATGACCGGTTTTTGCATGCGGCCAACGTTGGCCGCATCGCGGGTGTGGCTTAAGGCTTGCGCTTGGGGGCGTTGAACAGCGCCGCTTGCTGGCGCGGCTTGCCGCCCTGGCCCTGACCCTGGCGCGCACCGCCGTGACCGCGCGGCGCCTGCTGGTGCAGCGGGTTGCCGTTGTACTGGCGTTGCGGCTTGCCCGGGATCAGACCTTGGCTCAGTTCATGCATGGTCAGGCTGGGTTGACGCGGGCCATTGTCGTAGAACACGTTGCCGTTCGGCTCGGCCATGCCCGGTGCTACCTTGCGCTTGTCCTGGCGGCGCGGCTGGCCGCTGTTCTGGCCCTGGCCTTGTCCCTGGCGATCATTGCGCGCCGCGGGCTGCTGGCGTTGCGCGCCATCACCTTGTTTCGGCGGGCGCTTGCCTTGCGGCTGGCGCGGTTTGTCGCGGTTGCTTTCGGCGGCTGCCGGTTTGTCGCCGGCCGGCTTGGCGCGGGACGCTTGCGGCTGTCTGCGTTGCTGGCCGCCACGACCACGGCTGTCGCCCTTGGCGCCTTTCGGTGCGGTGGTCGGGGTCAGTGCGCCGTGGATATAACGGCCAAGGCCGATTTCGATGGCTTGCGGCTCGGCATGCGGGTCGGCCTCGAAACCTGGCACGCTAAAGCGGTCGATGGATTGCTTGGTCAGCTTCTCGATGTCGCGCAGGAAACCCAGCTCGTCGACGCATACCAGCGAGATCGCTTCGCCCTGGCAGCCGGCACGGCCGGTACGACCGATACGGTGTACGTAGTCTTCCGGTACGTTGGGCAGTTCGAAGTTCACTACGTGCGGCAGTTCTTCGATGTCCAGGCCGCGGGCGGCGATGTCGGTGGCAACCAGTACCGGCAGGCTGCCGTCCTTGAAGCCGGCCAGTGCCTTGGTGCGTGCGCCCTGGCTCTTGTTGCCGTGGATGGCCATGCTGGCGATGCCGGCTTTTTCCAGCTTTTCCGCCAGGCGGTTGGCGCCGTGCTTGGTGCGGGTGAAGACCAGTACCTGATGCCAGTCACCGGCCTTGATCATCTCGATCAGCAGCTCGGTCTTGCGATCGCGGTCGACCAGATGCACTTTCTGGGTGATCTGGGCGTTGGTCTGGTTCGGGCGGGCCACTTCCACCAGCTTGGGCTGGTTCAGCAGCTTGTCGGCCAGTTTCTTGATCTCGTCGGAGAAGGTGGCGGAGAACAGCAGGTTCTGACGCTGTGCCGGCAGCAGGGCCAGTACTTTCTTGATGTCATGGATGAAGCCCATGTCCAGCATGCGGTCGGCTTCGTCCAGTACCAGGATTTCGACGCCGGACAGGTCGACAGTTTTCTGGCCGGCGTGATCCAG
This sequence comes from Vogesella oryzae, assembly GCF_902829295.1. Taxonomy (GTDB): domain Bacteria; phylum Pseudomonadota; class Gammaproteobacteria; order Burkholderiales; family Chromobacteriaceae; genus Vogesella; species Vogesella oryzae. The sequence goes on along the minus strand of NZ_CADEPL010000019.1, from coordinate 151,031 downwards.
CAGGCGACCCGGGGTGGCAACCAGAATATCCACCGGCTTTTTCAGCGCGGAGATCTGCGGGTTGATGCCGACGCCACCGAACATCACCATCGATTTCAGCGGCAGGTACTTGCCGTACTCGCGGACCGATTCTTCCACCTGGGCGGCCAGTTCGCGGGTCGGGGGCAACACCAGGGCGCGCGGGCGACCCTTCTGTTTGGAGGGCTGGTCCATCAGGCGGTTCAGCAGCGGCAGGGTGAAGCCGGCGGTTTTGCCGGTGCCGGTTTGGGCGGCTGCCAACAGGTCGCCGCCTTGCAGTACCTGCGGAATGGCCTGTGCCTGGATAGGGGTAGGCTGGGTGTAACCGGTATCGGCTACGGCACGCAGGATGGGCTCAGCAAGGCCCAGTGCGGCAAAATTCGATTCTGACATGTATTAGTTTGCAATCAGATGCCTGCCCATTGCGTAACACAATACCAATCCGGGTAGACATTATTCTGTTTGTCGAGATGGGCCGGGCAGAAAGCCAGGGCCTAAGAAGGAGGTCGCGCTGATTGGCAAAGGCGCGAAGTCGCAAGTGTACTCCGATTGCGCGGCGCCTGCTGCGAAAACTTGCGGTTTGTCGCGCTTTTGTTGCGCGGTGAGGGCGCGGGTGGCCGGCAAGTTGCCGGCCTCCCGTCGCTAGCCGGCCTAACGGCGGAATTGCTGCACGATGCTGGAGAAATCCAGTTTGCCGTTGCCGGCGGCCACGTGCTGCTCGAACAGGCTGCGTGCCAGCGCGCCTAGCGGGTTGGCCGCATGGCTGTGCAGCGCCATTTCTTCGGCCAGACCCAGGTCTTTCAGCATCAGTTCGGCCATGAAGCCGCCCTGGTAGCCGTGGCTGGCTGGCACATTGTCCATCACGCCCGGCCACGGGTTGTACAGCTCCAGAGCCCAGTTGCGGCCGGAGCTGCTGACCATGATCTCGGACAGCACCGCCGGATCCAGCCCGTTTTTCACGCCCAGCGCCAGCGCCTCGGCGGTGCCGGCCATCAGGATGCCCAGCAGCATGTTGTTGCAGGCCTTGGCGATCTGGCCGGCACCGGCATCGCCGGCATGGAAGATGCGTTTGCCCATTGCCGACAGCAGCGGACGGGCGGCATCGACGTTGGCCGCATCGCCGCCCACCATGAAGGTGAGGCTGCCGGCAGCTGCGCCGGCGGTGCCGCCGGAGACCGGGGCGTCGATAAAGCACAGCCCGCTGTGCTCGGCCACGCGGCCAACCTCGCGGGCGGTTTGCGCGTCGATGGTGCTGCAGTCGATCACCAGCGTGCCTTGTGGCAGGGTGGCGAACAGGCCTTCCTCGCCCAGATACAGCGCAGCCACATGCTTACCGGCCGGCAGCATGGAGATGATGGTGTCGGCGCCGGCGACGGCTTCCGCCACCGAGCGCGCCGCACTGCCGCCATGGGCGGCAAAGTGGCCCAGCGCTTCTGCCGCCAGATCAAAGCCGCGCACGGCGTAGCCGGCTTTTACCAGGTTGATGGCCATCGGGCCGCCCATATTGCCCAGACCAATGAATGCGATGTGTTGCATGATGCGGCTCCTTGCGGTGCAGGTTCCTGCCTGAAGTCGGCTGCCCGTTACGCCGGGCTGCGACGGCGGGTGCACGGAACGGGTGGACGGGTACTTACAGCGTAGCCAATGGATGGTCTTGTGGCCGCCACGGCGGGGCAAAATGTTGCGCCACATAGCCGGCATCGACATCGGCCAGCAGCGGGCGCGCCCAGCGCGGCTGTCTATCCTTGTCCACCAGTAGCGCGCGTACGCCTTCGCGGAAGTCCGGCGCGGCGCAGAAATTCACCGACAGCACCAGTTCCAGGCGGAAAGCCTCGGCCAGCGACAGATGCTTGGCGCGCTGGAAGATTTCCCAGGTCACGGCGGCGCTGGTGGGGCAGCCGGCGCGATAGCTCTGCGCCGCCGCCGCCAGCCACGGGTCGTCGAATGTCTGCCGGCGCAGCGCGGCATCGAAGGCGGTCAGCGAGCCTTGATTCAGCAGCGCATGGATGGCCGGCAGGTTGCGTGCCACATTGCTGTCGGCCACGCTGTCGCCATTGCCGGCTTCCAGCTCGCCCAGCAAAGCGGTCAGCAGTGCGTGGTTGGCCGCGGCGTCGGCTTGCCAGTCTGCTTGCTGCAGTTGCGTCAGCAGTGTCGGCCAGCCGTCTTGCGGCAGGATGTGATCGGCCAGATTCACCAGCAGGGCATCGCGCGCGTTCAGTGCTGCACCGGTCAGGCCGAGGAACAGCCCGCATTTGGCCGGCATGCGCTGCAGGAACCAGCTGGCACCGACATCCGGATACAGCCCGATGGCGATTTCCGGCATCGCGATGCGGGTGCTGGCGGTGGCCACGCGATGGCTGGCGCCGGCCATCAGCCCCAGCCCGCCGCCCATCACGATGCCGTTGCCCCACACCAGCAGCGGTTTGCGCCAGGTGTGGATGCGGTAGTCCAGCGCGTATTCGCGGGCGAAGAAGTCGCTGGCAAAGGCATCCGGATACTGATCGTTGGCCACAATCGCTTCGCGCATGGCGCGCACATCGCCGCCGGCGCAGAACGCCTTGTCGCCGCTGCCGCGCAGCAGTACTGCCACGATGCCGTCGTCGCGGTCCCAGATCGACAGCCGCGCATCCAGCAGCTTGATCATCTCCAGATTCAGCGCATTCAGCGATTTTTCCGCATTCAGCAGCACCACGCCGATGCGTTGGCCGCCGGCAGTGGTGATTTCGTCAAACAGTACCGCATCGTTCATGGTGTCCCCTTGGGTGTCGGCTTCCGGCGGTCTGCTCAGGCGTTTTTCCATTGCGCTGTGCGTTTTTCCAGAAATGCCTGCACGCCTTCGCGTTGGTCCTGAGTATCGAACAGCTTGATGAACAATTCACGCTCGTGGATCAGGTTGGCCGCCGGCGGCGCATGGCGCGCGCGCTGCACCAGCGTCTTGCAGGCGGTGACCGAGCAGGGCGACTGGCGGCCAACCTTTTCCGCCAGCGCCAGCGCCGCGTCACGGGCGCCACCGCGCGCCACCACTTCTTCCACCAGCCCGATGCGCAGCGCGGTCGCAGCATCCACCCGTTCGCCGCACAGGATCATGCGCTTGGCCCAGCCTTCGCCCACCAGCCACGGCAGGTTTTGCGTGCCGCCGGCGCAGGGCAGCAGCCCGACGGTGGCTTCCGGCAGCGCCATCTGCGCCTGCTCCTCGGCGATGCGGATGTCGCAGGCCAGCGCGCATTCCAGCCCGCCGCCCATGGCGTAGCCGTTGATGGCGGCGATGCTGACGCCACGGAACGCCGCCAGCGCCTCGAATGCCTCGCCGAACAGGATGGTCATGCTGGCGGCGACGCCCTTGTCGCCGTCGGCGAACAGCTTGAGGTCGGCGCCGGCGGAGAAGAACTTCTCGCCGTCACCGGTGATCACCAGCGCGTAGATGTCGCGGTCGGCGTTGAGGTCGGCCACCAGCCGCTTCAGTGCCTGCAGGCTGTCGTAAGTCCAGGTATTGGCCGGCGGGTTGGCGATGGTGACGAGGGCGGTATGGCCGATTTTCTCGACCTGCAGATTGCTGTAGCTCATGTCGGGGTTCCTGTGTCCGGTTTCAGCGCAGCGTGTCCAGCGCGCCGTCCTGCAGCAGGCGGCGGGCGATGATCACGCGCATGATTTCGTTGGTGCCTTCCAGAATCTGGTGCACGCGGTTGTCGCGCAGGTAGCGCTCCAGCGGGTATTCCTTGATGTAGCCGTAGCCGCCGAACAGCTGCAGCGCCTCGTTGGCCACTTTGAAGCCGGTGTCGGTAGCAAAGCGTTTGGCCATCGCGCAGTAGCTGCTGGCATCCGGACTGGCGGTGTCCAGCTTCCATGCGGCCAATCTGACCAGCTGGCGGGCGGCAATCAGCTCGGTGGCCATGTCGGCCAGGCGGAACTGCACGCTCTGGAACTCGGCCAGCGGCTGGCCAAACTGCTGGCGCTGCTGCACATGGCGGGTGGCGGCTTCCAGCGCGGCTTGCGCGGTGCCGACCGAGCAGGTGGCGATATTGATGCGACCGCCATCCAGCCCCTTCATCGCCAGCGCAAAGCCCTGGCCTTCCTCGCCCAAGAGGTTGGCCGCAGGCACGCTCACATTGTCGAAGGTGATGGTGCGGGTGGGCTGGCTGTTCCAGCCCATCTTTTTCTCTTTTTTGCCGTAGTGGATGCCGGGGGTGTCGGCTGGCACCAGTAGGGCGGAAATGCCCTTGGGCCCCAGCCCGCCGGTGCGCGCCATCACCACCAGTACATTGCTGCTGCCGGCGCCGGAGATGAAGGCCTTGCTGCCGTTCAGCACGTAGCTGTCGCCCTGGCGCTCGGCGCGGGTGCGCAGACTGGCGGCGTCAGAACCGGCGCCCGGCTCGGTCAGGCAGTAGCTGCCCAGCAGCTCGCCGCTGGCCAGCCGCGGCGCCCAGGCCGCGGCAACTTCCGGCCGGGCGAAGCTGCCCACCATCCAGCTCACCATATTGTGGATGGTGAGGTAGGCGGTGGTGGAGGTGCAGCCGGCGGCCAGTTCCTCGAACACGATGGCGGCATCCTGACGACCCAGACCCAGGCCGCCGTACTGCTCCGGCGTATACAGCCCGCAGAAGCCCATTTCGCCGGCGCGGCGCAGGGTGTCGAGCGGGAAAATCTCTGCTTCGTCCCAGTGCGCGGCGTGCGGCGCCAGCTCGTGGCTGGCAAACGCGCGCGCGCTGTCACGGAAGGCGAGCTGGTCGTCGCTGAGGGCAAAATCCATGCGATGTCCTTTTCCGGGGTTAGCGCAGCGCGATGGTGGTGTGCACCTTGCCGCTGCTGGCATCGTCATCAAACCAGCGGCTGGTGACGGTCTTGGTCTGGGTGTAGAACAGCACCACCTGCTTGCCGTAGGGGCCGAGGTCGCCCAGCTTGCTGCCGCGCGAGCCGGTAAAGCTGAACAGCGGCACCGGCACCGGAATCGGTACGTTGATGCCCACCTGGCCGACGTCGATCTCTTCCTGGAACTTGCGTGCCGCGGCGCCGCTCTGGGTAAAGATGGCGGTGCCGTTGCCATTGGGGTTGGCGTTGATGAGGGCAATGGCGTCATCCAGCGTGTCGGCGGCCAACAGGCATAGCACCGGGCCGAAGACTTCCTGCTGGTAGATGGCCATGCCCGGTTTGACGCCGCTGAAGATGGTCGGGCCGATAAAGTTGCCGTGCTCGTAGCCGTCCACATGCACATGGCGGCCATCCAGCTCCAGCTTGGCGCCCTCGGCGGCACCCTTGGCGATCAGTCCGGCCACCCGCTCGCGCGCCGCGCAGCTAATAAGCGGGCCCAGGTCCGGGTTGTCGTGGCCGGCACCAATTGTCAGCGATCTGGCCTTGGCAACCAGCTCCGGAATCCACTGCTGCGCCTCGCCCACCAGCACGGCGACGCTCAGCGCCATGCAGCGCTGGCCGGCTGCGCCAAAGGCGGCGCCGGTGAGCTGGTTGAGTGCCTGTTCCTTGTTGGCATCCGGCAACACGATGGCGTGGTTCTTGGCGCCCATCATGCACTGCACGCGCTTGCCGTTTTGGCTGGCGCGGTGGTAGACGTGGGTGCCGACATGGGTGGAGCCGACAAAGGAGATGGCCTTGATGTCCGGATGGTCGCAGATGGCGTTGACCACCTCGGCGCCGCCATGCACCACGTTGAGCACCCCGGGCGGAATGCCGGCTTGCAGCGCCAGTTCCACCAGCCGCATGGTCACCATCGGGTCTTGCTCCGACGGTTTCAGCACAAAGGTATTGCCGGTGGCGATGGCCATCGGGAACATCCACAGCGGAATCATGGCCGGGAAATTGAACGGCGTGATGCCGGCGCACACCCCCAGCGGCTGCATCACGGTATAGGTATCCACACCGCCGGCCACGTTCTCGGCGTATTCGCCCAGCTGCAAGGTGCCGATGTTGGCCGCATGCTCTACCACCTCCAGACCGCGGAACACATCGCCTTCGGCATCGGCCAGCGTCTTGCCCTGTTCGGCGGTCAGGATCGCAGCTAACTCCTTCATGTGCTCGCGGATCAGCTGCTGCAGCTTCAGGAAAATGCGGGCGCGGGTGCCGATCGGTGTTTTCTTCCAGCTGGCAAAGGCGGTTCTGGCCGCGCTCACCGCCGCATTCACTTCTTCGGCGGTGGCCATCGGCACGCGCGCCAGCACCTGTTGGGTGGCGGGGTTGATTACCTCGCGCCATTGCTCGGTGCGGGATTCGACAAACTCGCCATTGATCAGCAGTTTGACGGTGGGAAGTCGGGACATGGTGTTGCTCCTTCCGTGTGGTGCCGCCCGCCGCGCGGGCGGCTGGCGTGGCTGTGTGGCTCAGTACTGGTAAAAGCCCTTGCCGCTCTTGCGCCCCAGCTGGCCGGCGGCGACCAGTTGCACCAGCAGCGGGCAGGCGCGGTACTTGGAATCGCGGAATTCGCGGTACAGGATGTCCATGATCGACAGGCAGGTATCCAGGCCGATCAGGTCGGCCAGCGCCAGCGGGCCGATCGGATGGTTCATGCCCAGTTTCATCACCGTGTCGATGTCTTCGGCGCTGGCCAGGTTCTCGTACAGCACGAAGGCGGCTTCGTTGATCATCGGCATCAGCACGCGGTTGGAGACAAAGCCCGGGCCGTCTTTCACCGTGACCGGGGTCTTGCCCAGCTGCAGGCTGAGTTCGTGGATGGTGCGGTGGGTGGCGTCACTGGTCTGCAGTGCGCGGATGATTTCCACCAGCTGCATCACCGGTACCGGGTTCATGAAGTGCATGCCGATCACCCGTTCCGGCTGCGGCACCCAGGCGGCAATGGTGGTTAGCGAGATCGACGAGGTATTGCTGGCCAGGATGCAATCCGGGCTGACCACGCTGGCCAGTTCACGGAAGATTTTTTCCTTGATGGATGCGTTCTCGGTGGCGGCTTCCACCACCAGCTGGCAATCCGCCAGTTCGGCCAGCAGGGTGCTACCGCGAATGCGTGACAGCGTGGCGACGGCCTCGTTATCGTTGAACAGCCCTTTTTTTACCAGCCGGCTCAGGCTGTTGCTGATGCTGGCCAGACCGCGATCCAGCGCTTGCTGGCCGATGTCGGCCATGATGACGTTGAACCCTGCCTGGGCGAAAACCTGGGCAATGCCGTTGCCCATGGTGCCGGCGCCGACAACGCCGATGGTATGCATGGTCATGCTGTTTCCTCCTGCTGCGATGCTGGCAAAATTAATTCTAGTTTACGTAAACGTCAACTATAATGAAAAAACTTGAGAGAGTTGCCGTGGTGGTGGCGCGCAGTCTGGTGCTGCCGTGCGGGATATGCCGGATGCCGTAAGCGGCGTCACGTATTACAATTGTGTGTTTGCAGCATTGGCGGCTGCATTTTGAACCGTATCCAGGAGTTGTCGTGACCGTAGCAGCTGATCGCACCTTCAGCATTTCCGAACTGGCGCAGGAATTTGACATCACCACCCGCGCCATCCGCTTTTACGAAGCGGAAGGCTTGCTGTTTCCCGCGCGAGAAGGACAGCGTCGCATCTATACCAAGCGCGACCGCGTGCGGCTGATGCTCACCCTGCGCGGCAAGCGCATCGGCCTGTCGCTGCAGGAAATCCGCGAGCTGTTCGAGCTGTACGATGCGGCCAACACCGACGAGCCGCAGCTGAAGAAATTCATCGACATCCTGACCCGCCGCGAGCAGCAGCTGGTGCAGCAGATGCAGGACTTGCAGCTGGTGCTGAAGGAAATCGGCCAGGTACGTGGCCAGTGCGAAGAGTGGCTGCACAAGCGCAGCAAGAAATAATCGGGCAATTGGTCTTTGTGCGACAGCCGCCGCGGGGCGGCTTGTTTTTAATTATTGATTTACGTTAACGTAAACGTACATTCACACCGGAGGCGGGTATGCAACAGGATGCAATCGTAATCGTGGGTATGGCGCGCACCCCTATGGGGGGCTTTCAGGGCAGCCTCGCGGCGCAGGCTGCCAGCGATCTGGGCGCGGTCGCTATCCGTGCCGCGGTGGCGCGTGCCGGTCTGGCACCGGAGGCGGTGGAAGAAGTGATCATGGGCTGCGTACTGCCGGCCGGGCAGGGCCAGGCGCCGGCGCGACAGGCCGCGATCAAGGGCGGGCTGCCGCTGTCTGCCGGTGCCACCACCATCAACAAGATGTGCGGCTCCGGCATGAAGGCGCTGATGTTTGCCCACGACATGCTGCTGGCCGGCAATAACCGGGTAATGGTGGCCGGCGGCATGGAGAGCATGAGCAATGCGCCGTATGTGATTCCCAAGGCCCGTGGCGGACTGCGGCTGGGGCATGGCGAGATCAAGGATCATATGTTCCTGGACGGGCTGGAAGATGCCTACGACAAGGGCAAGCTGATGGGCGTGTTCGCCGAAGCCTGTGCCGACAAGTACGGCTTCAGCCGCAGCGCGCAGGACGAATACGCGATTGCCTCGCTGACCCGCGCGCAGCAGGCGATCAGCAGCGGCGCGTTCCAGGGCGAGATCGCCGCGGTCACCGTGGTTGGCCGCAAGGGCGAAGAGGTCATCGATACCGACGAGCAGCCGCTGAAGGCCAATCCGGACAAGATTCCCACGCTGAAGCCGGCCTTCCGCAAGGACGGCACGGTGACGCCGGCCAATGCCAGCTCCATTTCCGACGGTGCCGCCGCGCTGGTGCTGATGCGCGAGAGCGATGCCGTCGCGCAGGGGCTGCAGCCGCTGGCGCGCATTGTGGCGCACAGCACCCACGCCCACGAGCCGGAGTGGTTCTCCACCGCGCCGGTGGGGGCAATGCAGAAACTGCTGGCCAAGACCGGCTGGAGCGTAGCCGATGTCGACCTGTTCGAAATCAACGAGGCGTTCGCGGTGGTGACCATGGCGGCGATGCACGATCTGGCGCTGCCGCACGACAAGGTCAACGTCAATGGCGGCGCCTGCGCGCTGGGCCACCCGATCGGCGCTTCCGGCGCGCGCATCGTGGTGACGCTGATCGCGGCGTTGCAGGCGCGTGGCCTCAAGCGTGGCGTGGCCAGCCTGTGCATCGGCGGTGGCGAAGCCACCGCGCTGGCAGTGGAACTGGTGTAAGGAGCGCGACATGCTGCTGACGGCTGAACAGCAACAGGTGGTGGATGCGGTACGCGACTACGTGCAGGGCGAGATCGCGCCGCATGCCGCCGAATGGGACAAGACACACAGCTTTCCGCGGCAGGCACTGATGGGCCTGGGCGAACTGGGCTGCTTCGGGATGGCGGTGGCGCCGCAGTGGGATGGCGCCGGTCTCGACTACGTGACCTTGGCCGCAGTGATCGAGGAGATCGCCGCCGGCGACGGTGCGCTGTCCACCATCATCTCGGTGATCAACTCGGTGGGCTGCGGCCCGATCGAGCGCTTCGGCACCGACTGGCAGAAGGAAACCTTCCTGCGGCCGATCGCCCGTGGCGAGTGGATTTCAGCGTTCTGCCTCACCGAACCGGACGCCGGCTCCGACGCCGCCGCACTGCGCAGCCGTGCTGTGCGCGACGGTGACGACTACGTGATCAACGGCGTGAAGCAGTTCATCACCAACGGCAAGCATGCCGATGTGGCCATCGTGTTCGCGGTAACCGATCCGGCGGCGGGCAAGAAGGGCATCAGCGCTTTTCTGGTGCCAACTGCCAGCGCCGGCTACAGCGTGGCCAAGGTGGAAGACAAGCTGGGGCAGCATGCCTCCGACACCTGTCAGGTGGTATTCGACAATGTGCGCGTGCCGGCCAGCCACCTGCTGGGTAGAGAGGGCGAGGGCTACAAGATCGCGCTGGCCAATCTGGAATCCGGCCGCATCGGTATCGCCGCGCAGTGCCTGGGCATGGCGCGTGCCGCATTGCAGTTCGCCACCCGCTACGCTACCGAGCGCCACACTTTCGGCCAGGCCATCATCCGCCATCAGGCAGTGGGATTCCGTCTGGCCGAGGCGGCGGCGAAGCTGGAGGCGGCGCGGCAGCTGGTGTGGCACGCCGCGGCGCTGAAGGATGCCGGCAAGCCGTGCCTGAAGGAGTCCAGCATGGCCAAGCTGGTGGCGTCGGAAATGGCCGAGACGGTGTGCTCGGCCGCCATCCAGACCCTGGGCGGCTACGGCTACCTGGCCGATTACCCGCTGGAGCGCATCTACCGCGACGTGCGCGTGGCGCAGATCTACGAAGGTACCTCGGACGTGCAGAAGCTGGTGATCGCCCGTGCGCTGGAAGACGAAGTGGCGCAAGCGCTGTAAGCGGCAGGCCTGCGGCCAACGTTGGCCGCAGACAGAAGTGACAAGGGCCGGTGCATTGCACCGGCCCTTGTTGTTTCGATCAGCGCGAGGTCTGTACCGTACCCGCCTCGACAAAATAAGCGAAATGCGCAAAGTCCCAGGCGGGTGGCGTGTTCAGATACTGCTCGACAAAAGCAGTGTCCTGCCGGGTGATGGGGTAGCAGTCGTACATGGGGTTGTCGGATGCCACGCCAAACCATTGCTGAAAAGCTGGGAGGTCAAAGCGAGCAAATTCAATATCCCTGACAAATTCATCGCTGCTGTTGTCGTAGATGCTCATGAAGCGCGCGATTCGAGCCATGGCTCAGGCACCAAACCAGCCCTGCTGTCGCGCGTGCTCCAGGCGGGCTTCCAGATAAGTCCACAGCGCCGGGCAGCCCTCGCTGATCGGCGGGCCGATGCGTTTAATCACCCGCTCGTGGCTGATGCCGTTCTCGCGCCAGCTCTGGCCGTTGTTGGCCAGGTTCAGCAGCACCGGCATGGCGCGGTCGGCGGCGTGGGCGAAGCGCGCCTCCGCGGTGTCGCCGTCCTCGAACTCCTGCCACAGCGCCAGAAAGCGCGCGCCCTGTCCATCCGGCAGCAGGCCGAAGATGCGTGTCACCGCCGCCAGCTCCGCCGCCTTGCGCTCTTCCCAGCCTTCTTCGGCATAGACGATGGTGTCTCCGGTTTCGATCTCGCCGATATCGTGCACCAGCAGCATGCCGATCACGCGGTGAATGTCTACCGGTTGTGGCGCATAAGGCTGCAGCGAGGCCGCCAGCATGGCAATCTGCCAGCTGTGCTCGGCGGAATTTTCCTGCCGGTCCAGCCCCAGTGGCCGGGTCTTGCGGGTCACGCCCTTGAGCCGGTCCAGCTCGAGGATGAAATCTACGATGGCTTGCATGGTTATCCTTTTGAGCCGGTCATGGCTCATGTCGATTTATTGCCCAAGGTTGGCCGCATCCAGGCTGCGCACGAATTCTGCCGGGTCCTGATAGCCGATGACCTGCTGTGTCTGGCGGCCGCTGCTGTCGTACAGCATGATGCCCGGCGGGCCGTACAGGCCGAAGCGTTTGAGCATCGCCTGTTGCGCCGGGCTGTTGGCGGTGACGTCGGCCTGCAGCAGTAGCATCTTGTCCATGCGCTGGCGTACAGCCGGGTCGCGGAAGGTGGTTTCTTCCATTTCGATGCAGCTGACGCACCAGTCGGCATAGAAATCCAGCAGCACCGCTTGGCCGGCAGCCTGCGCCCGCGCCAGTGCGGCATCCAGCTGCTGGTTGTCTTGCACTCGGGTGAATACAGCCTTGGGCAACTGTTGGCCGTGCCAGACGCCGGCCCACGGCAGGCGCGGAGAAGGTGCGCCGGTGGCGGCACCGACCCATTGCAGCAGGCCTGCCAGTGCAAACAGCAGCGCCAGAGTCTTGCCCAGCCGTGCGGCCAACCTTGCGCCGACTGGCAGGCGGCGGGTCAGCCCCAGCTTCCAGGCAATGCCCAATGCCAGCGCGCCCCACAACAGCATGGTCAGCGGCGTTGGCAGGAATGGACCGGCCATCCAGATCGCCACACCCAGCATCACGAAACCGAAGGCGAATTTGACCGCATTCATCCATTGCCCGGCGCGTGGCAATACATGGCCGCCAAAGGTGCCGACCACCAGCAGTGGCAAGCCCAGGCCCAGCGCCATGCTGTACAGCGCCGCGCCGCCCAGTGCCGCATCACCGGTCTGGCCGATGTAACCCAGTGCGATGGCCAGCGGCGGGGCGATGCACGGCCCCACCAGCAGCGCCGATAGCGCACCCATGGCGAACACGGTGGCTAGATGTCCGCCGGACAGGCGGTTGGAGGTGCTGGCCAGCCGCGATTGCAGCGCGGCCGGCAGCTGGATGCTGATAACGTCGAACATGCCCAGTGCGAACAGCACCATCAGCGCCGCGGCAGACAGGACCACCGCCGGCTGCTGCAGCCAGACGGTGAGCAGGCTGCCGGTCAGGCCGGCCACGATGCCGACCGCGGTATAGGTCAGTGCCAGACCCTGCACGTAGGCTAGCGACAGCGCGAGTGCACGGCGTTTGCTCAGATGGTGGCCGTGGCCGGCGATCAGCGACGACACAATCGGTAGCAGCGGGTACATGCAGGCGGTAAAGGCCATGGCCAGGCCGGCGGCAAAGAAGGCGGCCAGGGTGGCGGCCAGCTTGCCGCGTGCCAGCGTCGGAGCGGCGCTCTGGCTGGGCATACTGTCCAGCCACGGATTGCTGGCCATGCCGTCGCCTACCTTCAGGGTACGGGTCAGTGGCGGGTAGCACAGGCCGGCGTCGGCGCAGCCCTGTACCACGGTTTTCAGCGTGAAATCCGCTGGCAGGGTGCCATGAATGGGCAGGGTCAGGGTGATGCCGCGGTGGTATACCTGCTGGCGGCCGAAGTAGGGGTCGTTCTTGGTCTCGCCCGCCGGTAGTTTGGCAATGTCGATACTACCGGCTGGCTGCGGTGTCAGCTGGATGCGCTCGCGGTACAGGTAGTAGCCGCGGGCAACATCCAGATGCAGTAACAGTGATTGGCCCTGTTGTTCCAGCCGGGCGGCGAAAGCGCGTTCCGGTGGCAGCAGCTCATCCTGGTTGAGTGCCCAGGCGGTGCCGGTACAAAGCAGGATCAACAGCAAGAGGCGGTGCAGCAAGCGGACGAGGGACATGGTGTATCGCAGCAATGACTATCGGACAAAGACCGCCGGTCGGCGGATAGGTTCAGGGCGGCAGCTTAGCAGTGCCGGCGCGGTGCGTCATGTCGAGCGGGCTGAACCAAGCGTTTGCTTGGGGTATGATGTGGCGCCAGGAGGATAATGATGTCGCAACCCTTGCATTTTGCCCACGCCAACAGTTTTCCGGCTTCGATTTACCGCAAGCTGCACCAGCGGCTGGCGACGCATGGCTATGAGGTCGGCTTTCTGGACACCATCGGCCATGATCGGGCTTACCCGGTCACCGACTGTTGGCCGCAGCTGGTGGACGAGACGCTGGCGTACATGGCTGCCCACTATCGCGAGCCGGTGCTGGCAGTCGGGCATTCGCTGGGCGGCATGGTGCTATTGCAGGCGGCAATCCGCGAGCCGCAGCGCTTTACCCGCCTGATCGTGCTGGATTCGCCGCTGCTGGGCCCGCGCACCAGTTTCATGATCTGGCTGGCCAAGCGGCTGGGCTTTATCCAGCGCATCACGCCCGGCGGCACCGGCACCCTGCGCCGGCGTGACAACTGGGCCAGTATCGGCTCGGTGTATGACTACTTTGCCCGCAAGCCGGCATTTGCGCGCTGGGACGAGGATTGCCTGCGCGATTATGCCGAGCATGGCACGGTGGACAACGGGCAGGGCGGGCGGCGGCTGAAATTCCGCCCGCAGGTGGAGCACGACATCTACGGCACGCTGCCGCACAACAGCTGGTTTCTGCGTGGCCGGCTACAGGTGCCGCTGAGCTATGTGGTGGCTGCCGAGCATAGCGCGGTAACCGCGCGCGATCTGGCCTTCATGCGGCGCCACTTTGCGGCCAACATCCATCGCCAGCACGGCAGCCATCTGTTTCCGCTGGAACATCCGCTGGATACCGCCGACCTGATCGCGCGGCTGTCGACGGAGTAAACACTACAGGGTGGCGAACCACAGCCCGCCCAGCATGCCGAGCATCGCGACAATAAACGTTGGCAGGCAGCGCAATGCCAGTGCGCGCCCGCCGATGCTGAAAATCAGCCCCATCTTGAACACGGTGTTGGCCAGCACCGCAATCACTACCGTAATCAGCAACGGCTGCAGCGGCAGCAACTGCTTGCCGAACAGCTCCATTACCGTCAGCGAGATGGCATCCACATCGTTGATGCCGGAAACCAGTGCCACCATGTACAGGCCGCTGTCACCAAACAGGTCTTTCAGCCACGCAGAACACAGCATCACCACGGCAAACAGCGCGGCAAAGCCCAGTGCGATACGCAGTTGCGCCGGGTTTTTAAGCTCCAGCTCGGGAGCGCCGTCTCGTGCCTGGCCACGCCGGCCGCTGATGAAAATGGTCAGCAGCCCCAGCGCCATGCCCGGCAACATGACGAGCAGCATGCCGCCGGATGCTTGCGGTGCAATGGCAACTGTCAGTAGTTGCAGGCGCAGAAACAGCACCATATTGGCCAGCAGAATCACCCGCGTTGCCAGCTGCTGCGACCCCGGATTACTGGCGGCTTCGCGCGCGTACACCAGACTGGTGGCGGTGGTGGATACCAGTCCGCCCATGAAGCCCAGCAATGGCGCCCCCACTTTTTCCCCCAGCAGTTTCACGGCCAGGTAGCCCGCCAGACCGACACCGACGATCAGCACCACCAGCAGCCAGATGCGGTGCGGGTTGAAGGCGAGATAGGGGCCAAAGCCCTGGTTGGGTAGCAGCGGCAGGATGATGAAGGTCAGGGTGGCGAATTGCAGCAGCGAAAGCAGATCATGGCGATCCAGCTGCTGGGTGAGGCTGCTCAGCTCCGGCTTCAGATACAGCAACCCGGTGGTGATGATGCCCAGCGCCACGGCCAGTTCGATATTGCCCATGCCAACCATCAACCCGAGGGTGTAGGCCACCAGCAGGGCGATAACGGTGGTGGTGCGCGGCTCGTTGGGTTCGTCCGGGTCGCGGCTACCGTGGGGCAGAAAGCCGAGGCCGGCAACGGCCAGCAAGCCGGCCGCCGGCAACCATGCACTGCCGAGTGCCGGGAGCAGCATGGCCAGCAGCGTGCCCAGCAGGCAGACCAGCGGGAAGGTGCGGATGCCGGCCAGCACGTGGTGCTTGCGCTCGCGCTCGACGCCGATCAGCAGGCCGATGCCCAGGCTGGAGAGCAGTGCCGGCAGGTTCTGATACGGGGTGCCGCTCAGTTGCAGCCAGGCGGATAGGTCCCATTGCATATTGTTGTTCTCCGCGGGTGGATGGCAAAACGGCCAGCAGCTCGGGGCTGCTGGCCGCTCATTACCGGTTGGCGGTTTATCTGCCTGCCAGTCGTGCGCCGATGCTGCGGCCGATGCCGTCCGCGTCCAGGCCGCATGCTGCTAGCAGCAGGGCCGGGTCGCCATGTTCAACATAATCGTCCGGCAGGCCCAATTGCAACACCTCGATGGCGATGCCGGCTGCGACCAACGTTTCCAGACAGGCACTGCCGGCGCCGCCCATGATCACGTTTTCTTCCACTGTCACCAACAGGTCGTGGCTTGCCGCCAGCTGTTTGACCAGCTCGGCATCCAGTGGCTTGATGAAGCGCATGTCGGCCACGGTGGCGTCGAATTGCTCGGCGGCGGCCAGTGCCGGGGTCACCATGCTGCCGAAGGCCAGAATGGCCACCTTGCCGCTGCCCTGGCGGCGGATGCGGCCCTTGCCGATCGGCATGGCGGACATCTCTTGCGCTACCGTCGCGCCGGGGCCGGTGCCGCGCGGGTAGCGCACGGCAGTCGGGGTGTCCAGCGTGAAGGCGGTGTACAGCATCTGGCGGCATTCGTTTTCGTCCGACGGCGCCATCACCGTCATGTTCGGGATGCAGCGCAGGAAGGACAGATCGAAGGCGCCGGCGTGGGTGGGACCATCGGCACCCACCAGACCGGCGCGGTCGATGGCGAACACCACCGGCAGGTTCTGGATCGCCACATCGTGGATCAGCTGGTCGTAACCGCGCTGCAGGAAGGTGGAGTAGATCGCCACCACCGGCTTCATGCCGTCACAGGCCATGCCGGCGGCGAAGGTCACTGCGTGCTGCTCGGCGATCGCCACGTCAAAGTAGCGGTCCGGGTGCTCTTTCTCGAAGCGCACCATGCCGGAGCCTTCGCGCATGGCCGGGGTGATGCCAACCAGCCGCGTATCCTGCTTGGCCATGTCGCACAGCCAGTCGCCGAAGATCTGCGTGTACTGCGGTTTGCTGCTGCCGCTCTTGCCGGCAGCCAGACCGTTGACCGGGTCGAATTTGGTCACGCCGTGGTATTTCACCGGATCGTTCTCGGCTAGCTTGTAGCCCTGACCCTTCTTGGTGACGATGTGCAGGAACTGCGGGCCGGACAGGCTGCGGATGTTTTTCAGCGTATCCACCAGCACGTCGACATCGTGGCCGTCGATCGGGCCGATGTAATTGAAGCCGAATTCCTCGAACAGCGTGCCGGGGGTAAAGAAGCCCTTCACGTGCTCTTCCATCTTGCTGGCGATCTCGCGCAGCGGCGGGGCGATGCCCAGCACCTTGTTGCTGCCCTGTTTCATCGCCGCGTAGAAGCGGCCGGACATCAACTTGGCCAGATAGTTGTTGAGCGCGCCGACATTGGGCGAGATCGACATATCGTTGTCGTTGAGGATCACCAGCAGGTCGGTGTCCATCGCGCCGGCGTTGTTCAGGGCCTCGAACGCCTGGCCGGCGGTCATCGCGCCATCACCGATGATGGCGACGCACTTGCGGTCCAGCCCCTGCGCCTTGGCTGCGACCGCCATGCCCAGTGCCGCACCGATGGAGGTGGATGAGTGGCCGACGCCAAAAGTGTCGTACTCCGATTCGCCACGCTTGGGGAAGCCAGCGAGGCCGCCCAGCTGGCGCATGGTCGGCATCTGCTCCTTGCGGCCGGTCAGGATCTTGTGCGGATAAGTCTGGTGGCCAACGTCCCATACCAGACGGTCGTCCGGGGTGTTGAACACATAATGCAGTGCAATGGTCAGCTCGATGCTGCCCAGGTTGGAGGCAAAGTGGCCGCCGGTCTTGCTGACCGATTCCACCAGGAACTGGCGCAGCTCCTGTGCCAGTTGCGGCAGCTCCTGGCGACCGAGTTTTCTCAGGTCGGCCGGGCTCTGTATGGTGTCGAGCAATGTTGTCATATTGATCTTGTTGTGGTGTATCAGAACGAGCGGGCGACGATGTAGTCGGCCAGCTGTTTCAGGCGTGCCGCCTTGTCACCGAACGGTGCCAGTGACGCCAGTGCGTCGTCGTACAGGTCGCGGGCGTAGGACTTGGCTTCGCCCAGTCCCATCAGGCTGACATAGGTGGGCTTGTCGTTGGCCGCATCCTTGCCGGCGGTCTTGCCCAGCGTGGCGGTGTCGGCTTCCACGTCCAGCACATCGTCCACTACCTGGAACGCCAGGCCCATGCGCTTGGCAAAGTGGTCCAGCGCTTCGGTCTGCGCCGCATCCAGCGGTTGGCCGCACAGCGCGCCCAGCAGTACCGCGGCACGGATCAGTGCGCCGGTTTTCATCAGGTGCATGAATTCCAGCTCCGGCTGCGACAGCGGCTTGCCGACACTGGCGAGGTCTATGGCCTGGCCACCGGCCATGCCGGCGTGGCCGGAAGCCTGCGCCAGCAGCTTGACCATCGCCAGCTGCTGCGAGGCGGCGACGCCGGGCAGCGGGCTGGCGACCAGTTCGAACGCCAGCGTTTGCAGCGCATCGCCCACCAGCAGCGCGGTGGCTTCGTCGAACTGTACGTGGCAGGTCGGCTTGCCGCGGCGCAGTACGTCGTCGTCCATGCACGGCATGTCGTCATGAACCAGCGAGTAGGCGTGGATCATTTCCACGGCACAGGCCACGCGCGCCACGTTGGCCGCATCGGCATCCACCAGCTCGGCGGCAGCAAACGCCAGCAGCGGGCGCACGCGCTTGCCGCCTTGCAGCGTGCTGTAGCGCATGGCTTCGTGCAGGATGTGCGGTGCGCGGCTGGCGTCCGGCAGCAGCGATTCCAGCGCGGTTTCCACCGCTTGCTGGGTGGCGGTCATCCAGCCGGTAAAAGTGTCATTGGCCATCGGCGAGATCCAGCGGCTTGAGTTCGTCGTTCTCCAGCACGCGCAGTTGTTGTTCGGCATCCGCCAGTTTGCTTTGGCAGAACTTGATCAGCTCCATGCCTTGCTTGTACGAGGTAAGGGCGTTATCCAGCGGCATGTCGCCGCTTTCCATCGCCCGGATGATGTCTTCCAGCTGTGCCAGCGCGCTTTCGAAGCTGGCTTGCGCTTTGGTCGGTTTGGCCATTGCGGGGCTTTCCGTAAGTGAATGGCAAGTCGGCCGCCATTGTAGGCGTTTTTGCTCCGCGTAACAAAGCTGCCATATCGCGCTGCAACAGATGGAAAAACCCCGCTGGCAGGCTGTCTGCAGCGGGGTGGGGGCCGGAATATGGCAGTGGCTTAGGCGTGTTTTTTCGGGAACAGCAGCGATGCGACGATAGAGCCGCCGATCACCGCGAAAACCACCCCCAGCGACAGCAGTACCGGCACGTGCAGTACCTGCAGCAGCAACAGCTTCAGGCCGATGAAGGTCAGCACGATGGCCAGGCCGTAGCGCAGCAGGTGGAAACGATCCGCCACATCTGCCAGCAGGAAGAACATTGCGCGCAGTCCGAGAATGGCGAAGATATTGGAGGTCAGCACGATGAACGGGTCCATGGTCACCGCGAAAATGGCCGGAATGCTGTCCACGGCAAACACCACGTCCGACAGCTCCACCATCACCAGCACCAGCAGCATCGGCGTGGCGTAGCGCAGGCCATCCTTCACCACAAAGAAGGCCTCGCCGTGGAAGTCGTTGCTCATGCGGATGTGGCGGCGCAGGAACTTGAGCAGCGCATTATCGGTAAGGTCTTGCTGTTCTTCTTTCTCCGGCAGCATCATTTTCAGACCGGTAAACAGCAGGAAGGCACCAAACACATACAGGATCCAGCTGAATTGCTGCACCAGCGCCGCGCCCAGAAACACCATCAGGGTACGCAGCACGATGGCGCCAAATACGCCGTACAGCAGTACGCGGCGCTGGTATTCCACCGGCACCTTGAAGAAGCCGAAGATCATCAGGAACACGAAGATGTTGTCTACCGCCAGCGATTTTTCGATCACGTAACCGGTAAAGAACTCCAGTGTTTTTTGCTTGGCGATGGCCGCGCCATAGGCCGGGTCGCTGGCCAGCGTCCACCACAGCCAGCCGCCGAAGGCGCAGGCAAGGCTGACCCAGATTACCGACCAGCCGGCGGCTTCCTTGACCGATACCTTGTGTGCGCCGCTTTGCTTCAGCGCCAGCATGTCGATCACCACCATGATCAGAACGGCAACAAAAAATACCGTGTAGAAGAAAGGCGATCCAATCGAGGGGAGGGCCTGTTCCATTATCGGGAATGCTCCTTGTGCGTAGAAAATGAAGTGTGTTTTGTTATGATCGGCCGGCGCAGCTTGGCGCGACCGATTTTTGCCGTACATACGGTTACATATCTTAAGACTACTGTGACGGGGCCTGCTTCGTCTGGTTCACCATTCATGCAAAAAAATATTCTGATTACCGGCTGTTCCAGTGGTATTGGCCTGGATGTCGCCCGTGGTCTGCAGGCCGATGGCTGGCGGGTGTTTGCTACCGCGCGGCAAGTGGACGATGTGGCAAGGTTGGCCGCAGCCGGTTTTGCCGATGCGCTGCAGCTGGATGTGGATGACAGTGACAGCATCCGCGCCGCGGTGGCGGAAGTGCTGCGCCGCACCGGCGGCCAGCTGGAAGCGCTGTTCAATAACGCCGGTTTCGGCCAGCCGGGTGCGGTGGAGGATGTGCCGCGCCAGGCGATGCGCGAGCAATTCGAAACCAATCTGTTTGGCGCCTGGGAGCTGACCAACACCGTGTTGCCGGTGATGCGCCAGCAGGGCGAGGGACGCATCCTGTTCAACAGCTCGGTGCTGGGCTTTGCGGCGATGAAATACCGTGGCGCCTATAACGCCAGCAAATATGCGATGGAGGGCTTGTGCGATACCTTGCGGCTGGAGCTGGCCGGCAGCGGCATCCATGTCAGCCTGATCGAGCCGGGGCCGATCGAAAGCCGCTTCCGTCCCAATGCCTTGCAGAAGTTTTTGCGCAATATCGATACCGAAGCCAGCGCGCACCGCGAGTCATACCAGCGGCAGCTGCTGCGGCTGAAAAAAGAGGGTCACGCGGCACCGTTTACCCTGCCGGGCACGGCAGTGCTGGCGCAGGTACAAAAGGCGTTGGCCGCACGCCGGCCGGCGGCACGCTACCGGGTAACCTTCCCCACCCATCTGTTCTGGCACCTGAAGTGGCTGTTGCCCACCCGGCTGCTGGACTGGGTGCTGGCGCGCGCGGCGTGATGCCGCATTGAAAGCACAAGGCCGCCCATCGGGCGGCCTTGTGCTTTTGGCTGGGGCAGGGTCAGCTGCTGCACACGCGATTACGCCCCAATCCCTTGGCTCGATAAAGGCGGTCGTCCGCCAGTTTCAACAGGGCGCTAATGTCGTGCTGCCCGGCGGCTACGCCTATGCTAAGCGTGAATTGTAGATCGCCCTGTGTCGTCGGGTAGATCATCTGGGCGACCTGTTCACGAAATGTTTCCAATGCTGGCAGCATGGATTGTTCGTGCTCGGCTTCCAGTAGAATGACAAACTCCTCGCCGCCAAAGCGCGCAATCAGTTGTCCAGGAAAGTGGGCGCGCAGCAGGTCCGCCAGTAGTTTCAGTGCCAAGTCTCCGGTGTCATGGCCATAGCGGTCGTTGATGGACTTGAAATGATCGATGTCTATCATGGCCACGCCAAATGGTTGCGTCTGTTTCATCGCGTTTTCGAAGAAATAACGCCGATTGGGCAGGGCGGTCAGCGGATCCTCGTTGGCTGCACGTGACAATGCGCACAGGTTTTCCACGAATTCGATGTTGCGTGTCACGCGGCAAGTGAATTCTTCATGATTGAATGGCTTGTTGAGGTAATCATCTGCGCCGGACTTGATGAAACGGGCTGTCATGGTGGGGTCTTGGCTGCCCGAAATGCCGATGATGGCCAGCTCTTCTTGACTACGGAAGCGGCGAATTTCGTTCACCATCACCACGCCGCTCTTGCCTGGCATGTCGTGGTCGGACAACACCAACCGAATGCTGGGATCGTCACGCAGCATACGAAGTGCGGTGTCGGCATCGCCTGCTTCGAGTACCTCGTAGCGGTGGCGGCGCAGTAATTGGCGCAAATAGCCGCGGGCAGTTGCCGAATCGTCTACCACCAGCACACGGATGCCGGGGTTGGCCTTGATGCGCCGTACCATCTTGATGGTGTAATCGAATGCGGCTGGGGAGTCCTTTGGTACGTAGTCCACCACGGGCTGCAGCAGGACTTTTTCCCGGGTTTCCATGTCGCTGCGGGCGGTAAGCACGATGGTGGGGATCTGCTGATTCAGTACCAGCGACAGCGCTTCGCCGTCTGGCGCATCAGGCAAGCAGTAATCGAGTACACAGGCAAGGAAGTCGTTGCCTTGCTGCAGGATGTGCTTTACCTCCTGCATGCTGACCGCGCACTCCACCTCGAAACCGTCATTTTCGAGAATGCGTTGCATGGTGCGCAGTACGGCGGTGCTGTCTTCTACCAGCAAGATCTTGTTGCTCATTCTTATCCAGATCCCTGTTGTGCTTGCGCCGGCGAAAAAATAGTTGGTATTAGTGCCATATATACATGGCTTTGCTGGCAGTTGTCGTTGCCATTTGGTTTTGTTCAGGCACTTCTTGGCACCCGGCGGGACGCCGTGCGACAGATCGGTTTATAATTTGCGCCATTTTTTGCCTCAACTGACCGAATTCACACCATGACCCAGGAACTTGCCAAAAGCTATGAGCCGGGCGACATCGAACGTCGCTGGTACGATCAATGGGAACAGTCCGGCTATTTCCAGCCGCATATGGACAGCACCCAGCCCGCCTTCTGCATCCAGCTGCCGCCGCCCAATGTCACCGGCACCCTGCACATGGGTCATGCCTTCAACCAGACCATCATGGATGGTCTGACCCGCTACTTCCGCATGAAGGGCCATAACACCGCCTGGATTCCGGGTACCGACCACGCCGGTATCGCCACCCAGATCGTGGTGGAGCGCCAGCTGGCCGAGCAGGGCATCAACCGTCACGACCTAGGCCGCGAAGCGTTTACCGCCAAGATCTGGGAATGGAAAGAAAAATCCGGCGGCACCATCACCAGCCAGATGCGCCGCGTCGGCTGCTCGGTGGACTGGAGCCGTGAATACTTCACCATGGACGACGCCCGCGCCGAGGTGGTCACCGAAGTCTTCGTGCGCCTGTTCGAACAGGGCCTGATCTACCGTGGCAAGCGCCTGTCCAACTGGGACGCCAAGCTCGGCACCGCCATCTCCGATCTGGAAGTGGTGTCCGAGGAAGAAGATGGCCACATGTGGCACATCAAGTACCCGGTAGTGGGCAGCGACGAGTTTGTTACCGTCGCCACCACCCGTCCGGAAACCCTGCTCGGCGACGTGGCCGTGGCCATCAACCCGACGGACGAGCGCTACCAGCCCCTGCTGGGCAAGCTGCTGGAGCTGCCGCTGACCGGCCGCCAGATTCCGGTGATCGCCGACGACTACGTCGATGCCGCCTTCGGTACCGGCTTCGTCAAGATCACCCCGGCACACGACTTCAACGACTACCAGGTCGGCAAGCGCCACGACACCCAGCTGATCAACGTGATGTCGCTGGAAGCGCGCATCCTGGCCAAGGCGCAGGTGTTCAGCTTTGACGGCACCGCCCAGGGCAGCATCGACCTGCCGGGCGCCTACGCCGGCCTGACCACCGCCGAGGCACGCAAGGCCATGCTGGCCGATCTGGAAGCCCAGGGTCTGCTGCTGGAAGCCAAACCGCACAAGCTGATGGTGCCGCGCGGCGACCGTACCGGCACCGTGATCGAGCCGCTGCTCACCGACCAGTGGTTCGTGGCCATGAGCAAGGTCGGCGAGGGCGATGCCACCGGTCAGTCCATCGCCGAAAAAGCCATCGACGCCGTCGCCAGCGGCGAAGTGCGCTTCATTCCGGAAAACTGGGTCAACACCTACAACCAGTGGATGAACAACATCCAGGACTGGTGCATCAGCCGCCAGCTGTGGTGGGGCCACCAGATCCCGGCCTGGTACGACGAAGACGGCAACATCTACGTTGGCCGCAGCGAGGAAGAAGTACGCGCCAAGGCGCCGGGCAAGACCCTGCGCCGCGAACAGGACGTGCTGGACACCTGGTTCAGCTCCGCACTGGTGCCGTTCTCCACCCTGGGCTGGCCGCAAGACACCCCGGAGCTCAACGCCTTCGTTACCAGCAACGTGCTGGTGACCGGTTACGAAATCATCTTCTTCTGGGTTGCCCGGATGATCATGATGACCAAGCACTTCACCGGCAAGGTGCCGTTCCGCGACGTGTACATCCACGGCATGGTGCGCGACCACGAAGGCAAGAAGATGTCCAAGTCCGAGGGCAACGTGATCGACCCGGTGGACCTGATCGACGGCATCGCGCTGCAACCGCTGATCGAAAAACGCACCACCGGCCTGCGCCGCCCGGAAAAGGCACCGCAGATTGCCAAGGCTACCGAGAAGCTGTTCCCGGACGGCATCCCGGCCTATGGTACCGACGCGCTGCGCTTCACCATGGCCAGCTACGCGACGCTGGGCCGCTCCGTCAACTTCGATTTCAAGCGCGCCGAAGGCTACCGCAACTTCTGCAACAAGCTGTGGAACGCCACCCGCTTCGTGATGATGAACGTGGAAGGCAAGGACTGCGGCCAGGACGAAACCCTGCCGCTGGAATACAGCTTCGTCGACAAGTGGATCATCGGCCGCCTGCAACAGGCCGAGCTGGATGTCACCAACGCGCTGGAAACCTACCGTTTCGACCTCGCCGCCCAGGTGATCTACGAATTCATCTGGAACGAGTACTGCGACTGGTACGTCGAGCTGGCCAAGGTGCAGCTGCAGAACGGCAACGAAGCGCAGCAACGCGCCACCCGCCGCACCATCGTGCGCGTGCTGGAAGTGGCACTGCGTCTGACTCACCCGCTGATGCCGTTCATCACCGAAGAACTGTGGCAGACCGTGGCGCCGCTGGCCAACGCCAAGCACACCGACTCCATCATGGTTGCCGCCTGGCCGGTCGCCGTGCCGGAGAAGATCGACGCTGCGGCCAACGCCCGCATGGATGCGTTCAAGGATCTGGTCAACGCCGTGCGCAACCTGCGCGGTGAAATGGGTATCGGCCCGGCAGTGAAGGCCCCGCTGTTCATCGAAACCAGCGACGCCAGCCTGGCTGACTTTGTGCCGTACCTGAAGCTGCTGGCCCGTATCAGCGAAGGCAGCATCGTCGCCGCACTGCCGGCCGACGACGCGCCGGTGGCCATCTCCGGCGACGCCCGCCTGATGCTGAAAGTGGAAGTGGACAAGGCCGCCGAAACCGCGCGCCTCACCAAGGAGCAGGGTAAGGTGGAAGCGGAGCTTGCCAAGCTGACCGCCAAGCTGGAAAAGCCGGGCTATGTAGACAAGGCCCCGGCGCACCTGGTGGAGCGCGACAAGGCGCAGCTGGCCGAGCTGAATGACAAGCTGGACAAGATCAAGGTGCAGCTTGCCAAGCTGGCTTGATAGAGATGTAAGGCACGCTTTGGCGTGCCTTATTTTTTTGGAGGGAGTATGGGCTTCTTGAAGCGCGTGTTTTTTGGGTATTGGGTGATTTTTGCTTTTGCCTTTGTATTGTTGGTTTGGGTATGGTTTCTCGGTTATGGAGGTGACTGGATAGCATCTGTTTTATATAGGGCTCTTCCAGTTGAGAGCGGGAGTGTCGAGGCATCTGCAGCCATAGCAGTTAGGGGGCAGTCAGGCGATATGTTTGGCTCCTTCAATGCGTTTTTTGCTGCCTTGTCAACATTGCTTATTGTCTTGACACTGTATTTTCAGCGAAGTAAAGATGAAAAATCAAAATTTGAGGCGCATTTCTTTCAATTGCTTTCTGTTCATAGAGATATTGTTTCTTCGACGCACTATTTTAAAGATAAAAAGGTAACGGTGGCTGGAAAGCCCGCTTTTTATCATATCTATCGTCATTTCAGATCTCTATATGAAAAAATTCTAGGTGATCATGCTGATGGTGGTGCGAAAAAAATAAATGATACTCGTGGGATTTGTGTGGAATCTGCAACTTTACTGACTAAAAAATTCTCTAGTGAATTGCAGCATTATTTTAGAAACATGTATTATGTTGTTGATTTTGTAGATAAATCAACAAGTTTGAGTGGTGTGGATAAGCGATTCTATACTAGCCTTTTTCGTGCACAACTCTCCTCTTATGAGTTGGTTTTACTTTTTTATAACGGTTTGACTGGGGTTGGAGCGGAGAAGTTTAAGCCATTGATTGAGAAATATAGCTTATTGAGAAATATTGATGAAGATCTGCTCATGGATTTGAATCACAAAAATTATTACGATGAATCTGCGTTTTGGGGTGAGGGTAAAGCAAAGGCAGCAGGTTTGTTAGGGTCTTGAGCTCGTAGGTTGGGTTGAATGAAATGAAACCCAACAGTTACCGCGCAATCACCAAGGTTGGCCGCATGCCCAGATGGCATTGCGGCCAACCTTGTTTTGTTTGTAGTGCCGCTACGCGGTTTGTTTAAGTGCCGCTTTCCGCGCGGCGGCGGGATACTTTCTTTTGCCTCGCCAAAAGAAAGTACCCAAAGAAAGGCGACCCGACGGCTGCTCACAACCCTGTGCCAAACGATACGCCCCGGGCGCCGCTGATTCACCGCGCGCTAACGTCGCGCGGCTCAGGCAGCGTCTTAACACCCGGGGCGCACCGTTTCGCCCGGCTCGCGCCAACGGGTGTGGGCTAAGTCGGTTCGGCGGCGCATGGTTTGGTTGCGGTGCTTGGGGAGAAAAAGGTTGGCCGCAAGCCTGTGTGGACTTGCGGCCAACCTTTTTGCCTTCTCGGGTCTGTGTGTGCGCTAGTTCAAACCAGCTGCCGGGCATGCCATTGCTGCAGGTCGGCGGGGATGCCTAGATCCTGCGGGTTGCCGAATGGTGGCCAGCTGGTGTCGCCGGCGGCCAGGGCTTTGGCGGCGGCTTCCGGGCTGGGGTAGGCGCCCAGCGCCTCGCCCTCGTGCATGATGTGGTAGCTGCCATCCAGCGGCACGATCTCGAACGGACCGTAGCGGGTGTCGTAAGTCCAGCATTTCATGGTGTGTCCCTCCTTACCCTTGATGGTAGTCGCTGCGGCGCTGCTTGCTGGCGGTGGTGTGCCGGCTGGCCGCATCGCTTTGCGGCTGGGCAAACAAAAATGCGGCCAACGTTGGCCGCATTGTTCATGCTGCTGGCGTTTAGTGTGGAACGATGATGGGCGGCATTTCTGCGGCATGTTTCTTCATGTGCTTGGCGGCCCGTTTTTCCTTGGCCGTGTGCATGGCCGGCTTCTTGGCTTCCTTGGTGCTATGTCTGGACTTGCTCATGGCGATGCTCCTTGACGCAGCCGCGGCGTCGCGTCGCAGCTTACCGCCAGTATAGATGCTGCATGGCGGCTGGCACGGCTTTCTCCATGCCTGTTGCCGGCAAGCAAAAACCGCCGCCACGCATAGGTGGGCGGCGGTTTGCGGGCGGCGGCGGGGGTTATTTCACGCCGCCATTGCCGATGATGCCGCCGATGGCGGCGCCGCCAATGGTACCGGCGGTGCTGCCATTGGTCAGTACCGAGCCGGCAACGCCGCCAACCGCGGCGCCGATGGCGGCATTCTGCTGGCGCTGGGTCATGCCGGCGCAGCCGGACAGGCTGGCAATGGCCGCCAGTACGAGGGTAGTGCGCGTCAGGAAGGGTGTCATGATGTGTCCCCTGTGAGTTGCTGGTGTCAGGCAGGCAGCGAGCAATTCGCTACTCCGGTAAGACCGATGGTCTGTCCGGCGAGTTCCGGTGCCGGCTTGCCGGGCGCGCCGCCGCCGTACTGCCTTGCTGATACCGGCAACGCGGGGGTGGCGGCGCGCAACAGGCAATTGTCATTGCGTTTTGCCGTCACGGTTTCCTATAAAACGGTGCGGCCGCTGCCGCTTGCATTGCGCATCCGCCCGGCCGGATGCGGCCAACGTGTCTGTCTGCATAGGAGCTGCCTATGAAGCCGAAATGTCCGCCGCCTGAGTTGTCGCAGGAGGTCATCAATCTGTACGACTGCTATACCCACCAGCCGCTGTCACGGCGCGAGTTCATCGGCCGGCTGACGCGCTTGCTGGGGAGTGCGGCGGCGGCCTATGCGGTGCTGCCGCTGCTGGAAAACAATTACGCGCAGGCCGGCGAGACGGCGCCCGACGACAGCCGGCTCAAGGCGGAGGATGTCAGCTTCGGCAACCGCGAAGGTGTGCCGCTATCCGGCTATCTGGTGCGGCCGCTGGCAGCCGGTAAATCGATGCCGGGGGTCGTGTTGGTGCACGAGAACCGCGGCCTGAATCCGCATATCCGCGATGTGGCCCGGCGGCTGGCACTGGCGGGTTACTGGGTACTGGCGCCGGATTATCTGTCGCCACTGGGCGGTACACCGGCGGACGAGGACAAGGCGCGCGAGATGTTTAGCAGTCTGAGCGCGGCGATGGCCGCCGATGTCTCCCGCGAGGCCATGTATTTCCTGCAGCGGCTGGGTAACGGCAAGGTGGGGGCCCGGCTCTTATACACAACTGAAGCCGGCGACGATATGCAGGCGGGTAAGCCTGCATGGCGGCGACCTGCTGGCACTGCCGCCGGAGCGGCGACAGCTGGCGATGATGTTCCAGGATCACGCGCTGTTTCCGCATCTGGATGCCGCGGCCAACGTGGCGTTCGGCTTGATCGAGCGCGGCACCCCGCGCCGCACCGCACGGCAGCAGGCCGAGGCGATGCTGGCGGCGGTAGGTCTGGCCGGGCGCGGAAGTGCCGCCTGCCACACCCTGTCCGGCGGCGAGCGGCAGCGGGTGGCGCTGGCGCGGGCGCTGGTGTGCCGGCCGCAGTTGCTGCTGCTGGACGAGCCGTTCTCCAGCCTGGATACCGATCTCAAGCAGCAGCTGCTGGCCGATGTGGCGCGGCATCTGGCCGGCTTGCAGGTGCCGGCGCTGCTGGTGACGCACGATCGGCACGAAGCTTTCACCCTGGCGCAGCGGGTCGCCATCCTGCAGCATGGCCGCATCGTGCAGCAGGGCACGCCGGCGGACATTCTGGCGCGGCCGGCCAGCAGCTGGGTGGCACGTTTTGTCGGCTTCCGTAATGTGTTCGAGCATTACGCCATCCCGCCGCAGGCATTCATGCTCGGGGCCGGGCAACCGCTGCGGCCGGTGATGGCGACGGCGCCGCAGGCCGATGGCTGGCAGGTGACGGTGGCTGGCGACGATGCGCCGTGGCAGCTGCTGCTGGGCGCGCGCGAGCTGGGCGCGGCTCCGCCACCGCAGACCGGCGGTCAGCTGGCGGTCGGCTTGCGGCAGGATCTGCTGCTGCGCTGGCCGCGCGAGGCGGGTACAATGCCCGCCCATCAAGACCAACAAGGCTGACATCATGAAACCGCATATCGTTGCCACCCTGACCGAAGCACGCAGCGCGCTGGATGCGCTGCTGTCCAACCCGCAAGCGCTGGCTGCCATCGACGCCGCCGGCGATGCGCTGGTGACGGCGTATCAGCAGGGCAAGCGGGTGTTCAGCTGCGGTAATGGCGGGTCGATGTGCGATGCCATGCATTTTGCCGAGGAGCTGTCCGGTCGCTACCGCAACGACCGCCGCGCGTTGCCGGCGGCCAGTATCAGCGACCCGAGCCATATCAGCTGCGTCGGTAACGACTATGGCTACGAGGCGATCTTCTCGCGTTACCTGGAAGCGCATGCCGGCGCCGGTGATGTGCTGCTGGCGATCAGCACCAGCGGCAGCAGCAAGAACGTGCTGGCGGCGGTGAAGGCCGCCAAGGAAATGGGCATGGTGGTGGTGGCGCTGACCGGCCGTCCCGGCTCGGTGATCGGCCAGCTGGCGGACATCGACGTGTGCACCCCGGGTGGCCAGTATGCCGACCGGGTGCAGGAGTTGCACATCAAGGTGATCCACATCCTGATCGAGTCGGTCGAGCGCGCGCTGTTCCCGCAGAACTATGCCTGATTGCGGTTGGCCGCTCGTATGGAAACCCGCCGTGTGCGGGTTTT
Source organism: Vogesella oryzae (assembly GCF_902829295.1). GTDB lineage: Bacteria > Pseudomonadota > Gammaproteobacteria > Burkholderiales > Chromobacteriaceae > Vogesella > Vogesella oryzae. The sequence goes on along the minus strand of NZ_CADEPL010000019.1, from coordinate 121,841 downwards.
TTGTTTATATCGCCAATGCTTACGGAATAAATATTGCATCGGTCACCGAGCTGCGGCCAACCTGCTGGCGACGTTGGCCGCCATTTTATGCCGTGGAAATGGCTTGCCACTGGCGGTATAGACAATTTGCTGCCACCAGCGGGCTGAGAAATGGTGGCACATGCTTTTGGCCGGAATAAACCGGGTCTAGGTGCAATTACTTAGGGTGCAGACATGTCTTTGACATGTCATGTTATGGCGTTTAACTAGAAGTGGCATGCATTGCAGTTTCCGTTATCCCATCCCACCGCAACGGAGCAAGCTCCATGACCCACTCACTTACCATCGGCCAGCGCCTTGGCCTGTTGTTGTCACTATTGCTATTGATTGCCGCCGTACTGGGCGGCTACGGCATGTATGTACAGCAGCGCATCCTCGCCGACTATTCCAGTACCTATAACGATCGCGTGGTGCCCCTGCAGCAGCTCAAGCAAGTGGCGGACGGCTACGCGGTGAGCATTGTCGATGCCGCGCACAAGCTGCGCGCCGGTGCCATCAGCCGCGACAGTTTCCTGCAAAGCCTTGGCGCGGCCCGCGGCAGCATAGACCAGCAATGGCAGGCTTATCGCAGTACTTTGCTGACCGATGAAGAACAGAAACTGGTCACCGAGACCGAGCAGGCGATGCAACTGGCCAATGCCGCAGTTGGCCAGTTGCAGCAGCTAGCGCAGGCGGACGATCAAGCCGGCTTGCAGCAATTTAATGACCGCAAGTTGTACCCGGCCATCGACCCGGTATCCGGCCGCATTGCCGCCCTGATCGCACTGCAGCTGCGGGTGGCGGCGGAACAATATGCAACCGCCGAGGCGGCGGCGCAGCACAGTGCGCAGCTTTCGGTGCTGCTGATGACGCTGGGGTTGCTGTTGGGCGGCGGCATGGGCTGGTACATCATCCGCAACCTGCTGCGGCAGCTGGGCGGCGAGCCGGCGGACGTGGTGCTGCTGGCACGGCGTATCGCCGCAGGTGATCTGGGGCAGCCGCTGCCGGTGCGCCAGGGGGATGACTGCAGCGTGGTGGCGTCGATGGCGGCGATGCAGCACGCACTGTGCCGGCTGGTGCAGAATCTGGAACAGGTCATTGCCCGTTTGTCGGTCAATGCCAGCGAGTTGGCCGCATCCTCGGAGCAGGTGGCGGTATCGGCCGAAGAGCAGAATCGCTCGGCAGCCGCGATGTCCGCCTCGGTGGAGCAGCTGTCGGTCAGTATTGCCTCGGTCAGCGACAATACCCGTGACGTGGCGCGCGATGCCGATAGCGCCGGCAAGCTGGCTGGCGAGGGCGAACAGATCATTGCCGGTACTTTGCAGACCATCCAGCAGGTAAGCCAGCTGGTGCGCGATTCGCAGCAACAGGCCAATCTGCTGGGCAGCAAGTCGCAGCAGATTTCCGGCGTGGTGGAAGTGATCCGCGACGTAGCGGAACAGACCAATCTGCTGGCACTGAATGCCGCCATCGAGGCGGCACGGGCCGGCGAGGCAGGGCGCGGCTTTGCCGTGGTCGCGGACGAGGTGCGCAAGTTGTCGGAACGTACCGCGCAGTCCACCAGCCAGATCAGCGGCATCATTGCCGAAATGCTGACCAGCAGTCAGCAGGTGGTCGGCGGTATTCATCAAACCGTGGCGCAGATGGAAACCGGGCTGGTGCAAACGCAGCAGGCGCAGGCGGCAGTGGCGGGTATCAGCGGCAACGTTGGCCGCATCGATCAGGCCATCCAGTCGGTGTCGGTGGCACTGGCGCAGCAGCAGGCGGCAGGAGCCAGCATTGCCGGCAATGTGGAGCAGGTGGCGCAGATGACCGAGGAAACCAGTGCCGCGGCCACGCAGACTGCGGTATCGGCCGGCCAGCTGGAGCAGATGGCGCACGAGCTGAAGGCAGCCATCGCCTTCTTTACGCTGCCGTCACCAACCGGGCATTCGGCAGCAGCACCCCAGCCGCTTGGCCGGCTGGCAAGAGCGCCGATTGCCTAGACATTGGTGCGGAGGGAAGGGCTGTGATCGGCCCGTTTTTCACACGCTGGCGAGTGTTGCGGCTTCTTGGCAGACATCCACCCACTCGCCGGCTACCACTTCAGCCAGCAGGGTAGGGCTGATGCGCACGGCGGTGTGTACATCCCCCGCTGCCGGCAGTACTTCGTCGTAAATCTGCAGCGAACTGTCGACAAAGACCGGCAGCGCTTGCGCCAGACCAAACGGGCAGACCCCGCCAACCGGATGGCCGGTCAGCTGGTGGACTTCTTCCGCCGGCAGCATGCGGCCCTTGCCGAAGGCATCCTTGAACTTGCGGTTGTCGATGCGGGCATCGCCGCGTGCCACCAGCAGTACCACACGGCCGTCGGCAAGGCGGAAAGCCAGGGTTTTGGCGATACGGCCCGGTTCCACGCCGTGAGCTTCGGCCGCCAGCGCCACGGTAGCGGTGCTGGTGTCCAGTTCGATGATGGGGATATCCAGTTGGCGTTCTGCAAAGAACGCTCGTACCGATTGCAAGCTCATGACGGCCTCGTGGGTGAAAATCAGCTTTCGATTATCGCCATGCCGGCGCGGGCTGCAAGCCCCTACGACTTTGGGTGTATGGTGCCGTGTGCTGCGATTCTGTAAAAAGCTTGAGATTGGCCAAAGGTTTTTTTGCGCTGCTGTGCAACATTGGCAGCCTCGCCCGCTGCCGTATGCCGGCTGCGATGGGTGATGTTCCGGCAGCAGCGCTGCCGGCTGTACCGTCTTTTTCAGCAATCACCGGCGTTGCCGGTACCTACAGGAGTCGAACATGCAATCTCGCCGCAGTTTTCTGATTAAAAGTGTAGGGGTGGTTTCTGCCCTGGCCGTTGCCCGTACCGCGCTGGCTGCACCGGCCAAGGTTGACGAGAAAGACCCGGCTGCTGCAGCGCTGGGCTATGTGGCCGATGCTGGCAAGATTGACAAGGCCAAGCACCCGAAATTTGTGGCCGGCCAGTCCTGTAGCAATTGCCAGTTCTTCCAGGGCAAGGCTGGCGATGCGTTTGGCGCCTGTCCGATGCTGGGCGGCAAGCTGGTATCCGCCAAGGGCTGGTGTAACGTTTACGCCAAGAAAGCCTGATTGGCAGGCTGATGCCACGGTTGGCCGCATGGCCTCCGTGGTTTTTTTGTGATGCAAGGAAACAGAAATGGGTGAATTCAGTCTGGCGCACTGGCTGATCGTGTTGCTGGTGGTTTTGCTGGTGTTTGGTGGCAGCAAGTTGCGTACCGCGGGCGAAGACCTGGGTGCGGCGGTGCGCGGTTTCAAGCGTGGCATGCGTGGCGAAGAGGTTGCCCGGCGCAACAACGAGCCGGAGGCGTGAAAAACCTGGCTGGTATCTACTGGCGGTTGCGGTATTGTTTAATGTTAATTGCAATGTGTAATTCGCAATTAACAACGGAAATGCGTTGTTTGTATCATTGAGTACAACAATGTCAACGGAACACGCCTATGTCTGCCCCCCTGAGTTCCTCTACTTCCCTGAAGCGCTTGTTGCTGACACTGGCAACGGCGGTATCGCTGATCATGCTGATCGGCATTGCCGTGGTCTGGTATGGCAATTACTCGCTTGATGTTTCGGCACGGGAGAAGGAACGTCTGCAGCAGGCCTCCGAGGCCTTCAAGAATGTCCGTTACCATGTAGTGCAGATTCAGCAGTTTCTTACCGATTCGGCAGCCGTCGGGGCGGCCGAATTCAACGAAGCCAGGGCCGAGCGCGATGCGGCCAAGACAGAGCTGACCCACCTGGCAGCCTTGGCGCCGGAATATCGCGATGCCGTGGCCGAAGCGGATAGCCTTGTCGGCAAGCTGTACGACACGGGCGAAAAGATGGTCCAGTTGTATGTGCAGCAGGGGAGGGAAGCTGGCAATGTCGTGATGAAGGAGCCGGGCGGTTTCGATGCCCAGACCGATGCGCTGGGCGACAAACTGGAAAAACTGGCGGCCCAGCTCGACCAGCAGACGGCAGCCGCCGGGCAGGATGAGCAATTACACCTGGGACTGATGTTCTGGGTCAGTACCGGCGGTGCCGCCGCCTCGCTGCTGCTGTTGCTGGCCAGTGGTGCCTATCTTTATCGCAAACTCATTGCCATGCTGGGTAATGAACCTGCCTATGCCGTACAGGTGACTCGCCATGTGGCCGAAGGCCGGCTGGATACCCGTATCGACAACCGCTCCGGCGTGGCAGGAAGTCTGCTGGGCAGCATGCAGGGCATGGTCAGTGCGCTGGCGAGCCATATGCGTGGCATCGATGTCGAGTCGCGGCAAATCGCCCAGTCTTCTTACCAGATTTCCCAGATTTCGCAGCGCATCACCGGTACTGCACGCCAGCAGGAGGAGCGCTCGGTGGAAGTGCATAGCGCCACTGCCGAGCTGGCGGTGACCACCAGCTCGGTACTGGAGTTGTCACAGGCGGTGAGCGATCGTGCCGAGCAGGCCAAGCAACGCGCCGAGCAAGGCGTGACGGCGATACGCGACAATATCGAGGAAATGCAGCGTGCCGTCAGTGAAGTGCAGCAGGCGGAAAGACAGATGCAGGCACTGGGTGAGGCCAGCCGCCAGATCCAGGCCATTACCGACACCATCGCCGGCATTACCGAGCAGACCAATCTGCTGGCGCTGAACGCAGCCATCGAGGCGGCGCGCGCCGGCGAGGCAGGCCGTGGCTTCGCGGTCGTGGCTGACGAAGTCCGCAGTCTGGCGCAACGTGCCGGGCAGGCCACTGGCAATATCAATGGCATTATCAGCAACCTGGCGCGGTTGATTGCCGATAATGCGGCCGCGATGGAAGCCATCATCCAGCGCACCAGCCTGAGCATGGACAAGGCCGATGGTGCCAATCAGGTGTTTGGCCTGATCATGCAGGACATCGACAACAACTATGCGCTGGCCGGTGAGATTGCTACCGTCAGCCAGCAACAGATGAGCAAACTGCGCCATCTGGAAGCCTGTTTGCAGGAGCTGCTGCACACGCTGGAAATGAATACCACCGAGATCCGTACCACCAGCGTGGTGAGTGCCGATCTGTTCCAGGTCGCCGAACGGCTGCGGCAGATCATGCAGAACTTCCACTTCGAGGATGCGCCCAAGCCGCAGCCTGCGGCCAACGAGCTGCGTCGCGAGCCGCGGGTGGCGCACAACCTGCTGGTTACTGTGGATGATGGCCACTGCAGCCAGCTGGCAACCACCGCCGACTTCAGCATGAGTGGCATGCAGCTGCGTGTGCCGGCCCAATTGCAGGTACGGGAGGGCGAGCGTGTACATCTGCTGATCCGCATTCCGCATGAAGAGCGCGAGGTCTACGACGAACAGGAGCCATTGGCTGTCGCTGCCCGTATCCTGCGCAAGACCGACGGCAAGGATAGTTGCAATTACGGGCTGGAGTTCGTGGCGCTGGATGCCGGCAAGCGCGCCCAGCTGCAACGCTGCTTCGACTATTACAAGCAATCGCCGGAGTACGACTACTGATCACGCTGCGCTGTATTTCCAGCAGACCATGGCCCGCACTGCGGGCCATGTTTTTTGTGGCGCAGGACTGGCTGCTGGCGCGCTATAACGAAGAAAAACAATCGGCTATGCGCCGGCATTGCCGGCAGGTATCCAGTAAGGGGCAATCAATCATTACGGCGGGCAGCTTGCCGGTCTCGCCGAGTTGAAAGGAAACCACCATGCTGATTACCGGATACAGACCGCAGCGCCTGGCCGTATTGCTGGGGGTGCTCTTGGCGCTGGCACCCGCCGTGAGCGAGGCGACCCACTCCTGGGGCGGCTATCACTGGGCACGCACTACCTATTCTTTCACCTTGAAGGTGGGGAACAATATGACTAGCGTCGACTGGATCACTCATTTGAACCAGGCTGCAAATGACTGGAATAGTTCGGCCAGCACGCCATTGCTGGTGTCGTTAGTCGGTGGGCGATCCAGCAAACGTACGTGCTCTATGGTGGCTGGCACTACCCAGGTCTGCAATGGCAAATACGGCTACAACGGTTGGCTGGGGTTGGCATCGATCAACATTACCGGTGGGGTGCATATTACCCAGGGTACTGCCAAGATGAACGACTCCTACTTCAATCTGAAGACGTACAACAACCCAAACGAAAGGCAGCATGTGGTGTGCCAGGAAGTGGCGCATACCTTCGGACTGGATCACCAATCCACCGATGGCAGCTCACAGAATAGCTGTATGGACTACTTCTCGAATACCGGTGTGAATGCTGGCAGCGACCAGAGTACGCGGCCGAATGACCATGACTTCGAAGAGCTTGGCATTATCTATTCGCACCAAGACTCGACAACCACGTTAGCCGCAGCGAGCGGTGGTGCCAGTGCGGCAGGGGTCGACATCAGTGACGATCCGCTGAGTTGGGGGACGCTGGTCCGCCAGTCTGCCAATGGCCGTAGTTCGACCTATGAGCGCGAAAACAGCAATGGCAGCAAGACAGTTACTCATGTCTACTGGACGCAGGAAGCTGTGCAGCGTTGCCGTTCTTGTGACCATCGCTTCGAATCACACTCACAACCCTAACCCTCCATGCAACAAGCCGCCGCGACTCACACCGGGCGGCTTGTTGCATGGTAGCTGCAGCTAGCACAATCGGCAGTTGGCCGCATGCGGCCAACTCATGGCGAGGTTCTACCGGTTACCAGTTGGCTTCACGCTCCGGCGTGGCAGTAATCTGGTGGATCGACAAGTCGGCGCCGTTGAATTCTTCCTCGTCGCTCAGGCGGATGCCCACGGTTTTCTTCAGCAGGCCATAGACCAGATAACCGCCACCGAAGCCGACAGCAATGCCACCCAGCGAGCCCAGCAACTGGGAAGCCAGGCTGACACCACCGGCCCCGCCCAGTGCATGCTGGCCGAAGATGCCGGCCGCGATGCCGCCCCAGGTACCGCACAGGCCATGCAGCGGCCATACGCCCAGCACGTCGTCGATTTTCCAGCGGTTCTGCGTCAGGGTGAACAGCCACACGAACATGGCGCCGGCGACCCCGCCCACGACCAGGGCACCGATAGGATGCATGATGTCGGAGCCGGCACATACCGCCACCAGACCGGCCAGCGGGCCGTTGTGGATGAAGCCCGGGTCGTTCTTGCCCAGCCACATTGCCGTCAGCGTGCCGCCGACCATCGCCATCAGCGAGTTGATGGCGACCAGGCCGGAGATGCCGGCGATTTTCTGCGCGCTCATCACGTTAAAACCGAACCAGCCGACGATCAGAATCCAGGCTCCCAATGCCAGAAAGGGGATGGAGGACGGCGGGTGCGCGGCGATGCGTCCTTCCTTGTTGTAACGGCCGCGACGGGCGCCCAGATGCAGCACGGCAGCCAGGCCGATCCAGCCGCCGACGGCATGGACGACCACCGAGCCGGCAAAGTCGTGGAACTGGGCGCCAAGGTTGGCCGCAAGCCAGTCCTGCACGCCAAAGTGGCCATTCCAGGCAATACCTTCGAAAAACGGATAGACCAGCCCGACCAGCAGGAAGGTGGCCGCCGATTGCGGGTGGAACTTGGCGCGTTCGGCAATGCCGCCGGAAACGATGGCCGGAATGGCGGCGGCGAAGGTCAGCAGGAAGAAGAATTTCACCAGTTCATAGCCGTTGTACTGGCTGATGTGATTCACGTCGCCAAAAAAATTTACGCCATAGGCCACGCTATAGCCGACAAAGAAGTAGGCGATGGCGGAAACGGCAAAGTCGGTGAGGATTTTTACCAGGGCATTGACCTGATTCTTCTTGCGCACCGTGCCCAGCTCCAGAAAGGCAAAGCCGGCATGCATGGCCAGAATCATCACTGCGCCTAGTAATAGAAACAGCACGTCATTAGGAGTAATGGCGGTCATGAGTTTGTCCCTGTTATGCGAGTTATTGGGGCATTCATGAGCAATAACGGTGCCAGCCCGCCAGCAAGGCACCAAATAGGTGTTTTTGCCAAATGACGTACGACGATGGTGCTGGCAAGGCGCTAATTCGGTGCGCAAACAATGGTTTGCGCCGATTTGGTGCGCCGGCCGGGTCAGTTGCCCAGCGGCAGCAGGGCGGTTTCCTTGACCTCCTCCATCACCACGTAGCTGCGGGACTCATTGGCTTGCGGCAATTTGAGCAGGATGTCGCCCAGCACTTTGCGGTACATGGACATGTCCGGCAGTCGCACCTTGAGCAGGTAATCGTATTCGCCGGAGACCAGGTGGCATTCCAGCACGTCCGGCAGCTTTTGTACCTCGCGGCGGAAGGCGTCGAAGATGTCGCCGGATTTGGCGGACAACTTGATCTCAACAAATACCAGCAGGCTGGCGCCCAGTGCCTGCGGGTTGAGACGGGCATGGTAGCCCTCGATCACGCCGTCGCGCTCCAGGCGACGCACCCGCTCGGTGCATGGCGTGGTGGACAGGCCTACCGTTTCGGCCAGCTCGGTCATCGAGATGCGGGCATTGGCTTGCAGGTGGTGCAGGATTTTCAGATCGATACGATCCAGCTGGCGCTGCGGTGCAATATTTTTGTTTGGAGATTTCACTGTTAACCACCAATTTTTCGAGAAAATACACTTAGTCAATATTTAAACTAAGTGAAAAAAACTGTCATTCAATCAATATACTACGGAAATTCACTGGACGGTGTCCAGGTGGTCGAATGTATAGCAAACAGACGGATTCAAACCGTCATGCAGGGATCTGGAGGAGCACATGAAAGTCATCGTATTGGGTGGTGGTGTAGTGGGTATTTCCACTGCTTGGTACCTGGCCAAGGCCGGGGTGGACGTTACCGTGATCGAGCGTCAGCCGGGTCCGGCGCTGGAAACCAGCTTCGGCAATGCCGGCCAGATCTCTCCGGGCTATGCCGCACCGTGGGCTGCGCCGGGTATCCCGATGAAGGCACTGAAGTGGCTGTTTCAGAAGCATGCTCCGCTGGCGATCCGTGTTGATGGCAGTACCTACCAGTGGGAATGGATGGCGCGCATGTTCGCCAACTGCAACTACCAGGCTTACAACGTCAACAAGGGACGCATGATGCGTCTGGCCGAATACAGCCGCGACAAGATCCGCGAGCTGAAGGCCGAGACCGGCATCAACTTCGAAGGCCGCAACGGCGGCACGCTGCAGCTGTTCCGCAGCCAGCAGCAAGTTGACGCGATGGGCAAGGACATCGAAGTGCTGAAGGAATGCGGCGTGGAGTACCAGGTACTGGACGCCGATGGCTGTGCCCGTATCGAACCGGCGCTGGCCAAGACCAAGCACAAGCTCAAGGGCGGTCTGCGTCTGCCTAACGACGATACCGGTGACTGCCAGCTGTTCACCACCCGTCTGGCCGAAATGTGTGCGGCCAACGGCGTCAAGTTCCTGTGGGGCAAGAGCATCGACGGTATCCAGACTTACGGCGACAAGGTGACTGGCGTGCGCGTGGAAGGCGAATTGCTGACCGCCGACCACTACGTAGTGGCAACCGGCAGCTATTCGCGCGAGATGGTGAAAACCCTGGGTATCGATATTCCGGTTTATCCGGTCAAGGGTTACTCGCTGACCGTGCCGATCACCAATGCTGCTGGCGCGCCGGTATCCACTGTGCTGGACGAGACCTACAAGATCGCCATTACCCGTTTCGATGATCGCATCCGTGTTGGCGGCATGGCCGAGCTGGCCGGCTTCGACCTGAGCCTGAATCCGAAACGCCGCGCCACGCTGGAAATGGTGGTGACCGATCTTTATCCGGAGGGGGGCGACGTGTCCCGTGCCGAGTTCTGGACTGGCCTGCGCCCGATGACGCCGGATGGCACGCCTATCATCGGTGGCACCCGTTTTGGCAACCTGTCGCTGAATACCGGCCACGGCACGCTGGGCTGGACCATGTGTGCCGGCTCCGGCAAAGTACTGGCCGACCAGATTGTCGGTGCACAGCCGGAAATCAGCATTGATGGCCTGTCCATGCAGCGTTATGCCAAGAGCGGCCAGACCCTGGTCGTGCCGATGTTCCAGCCGACGCTGGCCAAGGCCTGATTCGCGCCTGAATTCCTGCCCCGTATCGCGGTCTGATGTGGCAATGCCGGTGTTGTTCCGGCGTTGCCGCCACCGTAGTACGTGGCAGGTTTTTTTATGGCCGGTAGCGGCCTATTTCCCGAGAACGAAACGATGCGTCCCCTGATTGCCAACGTCCGACTTGATCATTTTCGTCACAACTACCTGCAGGCGCGCCAGCGTCACGGTGGCCGCGCGCTGGCCGTGGTGAAGGCCAATGCCTATGGCCACGGCGCGGTACGCTGCGCCCAGACAGTGGCCGATATTGCCGACGGTTTTGCTGTTGCCTGTCTGGAAGAAGCGCTGCAACTGCGCGCGGCCGGTATCCGGGGCCCGATCCTGTTGCTGGAAGGGGTGTTCGAGGCTGCCGAGCTGGCCGAGGTGCAGGCGCATGATCTGTGGCTGGTGGTGCAGAATCGCGAGCAACTGGAAATGCTGTTGGCCGCTCCTGCCGACAAGCCGTACCGTGTATGGCTGAAGATGGATTCCGGCATGCATCGCGCCGGCTTCTTCCCCGCCGACTATGCCGCCGCCTACCAGCGCCTGCTGCAGAGCGGCAAGGTGGATGGCATCGTCAAGATGACCCACTTCGCCCGCGCCGACGAACCGGGTTGCGATGCCACCGCTGCGCAGATTGCCGCATTCGATGCCGCGACCGCCGGGCTGGCTGGCGATGTGAGTGTGGCCAACTCTGCCGGAATCATGATCCACAAGGGCGCACACCGCGATTGGGGGCGTCCAGGCATCATGCTGTACGGCTCCTCGCCGCTGCCGGATGACGATGCCGCCGCTGCCGGCCTCAAGCCGGTAATGCGTCTGACTACCCGTATTTTCGGGGTGCGCGAGCTTGCTGCCGGCGAGCCGGTGGGCTATGGCGCGACCTTTATTACTTCGCGGCCAACCCGTGTCGGTCTGATGGCCTGTGGCTACGCCGACGGTTATCCGCGACTGGCGTCTACCGGCAGTCCGGTGCTGATCGACGGCGTCCGTAGCCAGGTGATCGGCCGGGTGTCGATGGACATGATGACGGTGGACCTCACCGATTTGCCGCAGGCCGGTATCGGTAGCGAGGTGGAGCTGTGGGGCGACAGCATCAGTGTCGGCGAGGTGGCGGCCAAGGCCGGCACCATCAGCTATGAAGTGCTGTGCAATGTGAAACGCGCGCACTTTATCTATAGTTAAGCGTTTTAAAACGGGCGTTTTATGTGTGGCCGGCGGCACTTGTGGTGTCGCCGGTTTTGTTTTGCCTGTAATGGCTGCTAGTTGACTTCGGGCAAACATCGGGAGCGGGGAGCTACTGATAATGCTTGGCTTGTCCTAGGAGGGATGACTGATGGGTGGTTTGTCCAGGCAGTTGTGGCTCAGGCTGGTAGGCCTGTTGCCCGGAGAGGTGAATCACAGCGAGGCGCGCTGGCTGCTGTCGCCGTATGGCCACATGCCGCTGATGAACGGCAGGCGTGCCCGCATTATCGTCAATCGGGTGCGGCTGGTTGCCTGTCTGTTTGCCATCCTGACGCCGCTGTGGATTGTCGTCGACTTGCTGGTGCTGCCGCTGGCGCTGAGCTGGCAGCTGGCGGTGGCGCGACTGCTGGCATCGCTGGCGTTCATGGCCTTGCACCGGCATTACCGTGCCGGCAGTACCCTGCTGCAGGCATGGGGGGGCATGGCCTGCCTGTTTGCCATTCCGTCGGTGTTCTATGTGGTATCGCACCTGCTGCTGCTCAACCATCATCTGCAGGGGATTTCGGCAGCCATCGGCACCGGCTATGCCTTCCTGCCATTCGTGCTGCTGGCCGGCCTGGCGATATTTCCGCTGACGCTGGCCGAATGTATCGGTTTTGCGCTGCCGGCGCTGGCGGCCCACATTCTGGGCGGCATGCTGGAATGGACCTCGGTGGACTGGCCGTCGTTCTGGGGGAGTTTCTGGTTGCAGGTGCTGATTGCCGGCGTGGCGGCGCTGGCCTGTATCAGCCAGCTGGCGTTCATGATTGCGCTGGTGCAGCAGGCGGTACGTGACCCGCTGACTGGTGCCTTCTCGCGCCGCAGTGGCGAAGAGGTGCTGGAATTGCAGGCGACGCTGGCGATGCGCTGCCAGAGTCCGCTCAGCGTGGCCTTCATCGATATCGATCACTTCAAGAGCATCAATGACCGCTTTGGCCACCATGCCGGTGACTGCGCATTGCAAACGCTGGCCGAACTGGTGGTGGAACAATTGCGCAAGGGCGATGTGCTGGTGCGCTGGGGCGGCGAAGAATTCCTGCTGCTGTTGCCCAACACTACCGCCAGCCAGGCGGTGCATGCGCTGGGGCGGCTGCGCCAGGGTGGCTTGGGCTTGCGCCCGGATGGCGAGCCGCTGACGGCCAGCATCGGGGTGGCCGAGTGGCAGGAAGATGGCGTGAATGACTGGCGCCAACTGCTGGAGCTGGCCGATAGCCGGATGTATCAGGCCAAGCAGAATGGCCGCAACCGGCTGGTCACCCGCAATATGGAGCAGCACTGCTGGCTGGTGTCCTCGCCGGCGCCGGCGGTGGCCTGATCTTCGATGGCAAGCCGTTGAGGTCATGGCGGCTTGACTGGACTGCGGCCAACCTTCCGTTTCTGCGGCAGGTTGGCCGCAGTCTTTTGTGCCGGGGCGGCTGGGGTGCGATGGTTTTTCCGGCCGGCGTCGGGTATATGGCTGGAGTTCGGGGGCGAAAAAGGGCGATAATACCCGACTAAATTACTTAGCCGGAGTGGCCAACCATGCAGTATGCCGCATCCTATCTTCAGCACGCCGGACTGGCGCTGTCGTTACCCGTGGTGCAACAAGGCGTTGCCGCGCTGCAGCAAGCGCTGACGCAGGCGGTGGAACCTCGCGGAGCGGATGAACTTTACCGTTACCGGGTGCCCAAACTGGGAGAGGGTGGCAGCTGTTCGCTGGTAGACGAGCTGGAGGCCGAGCCATACGACATCTCGCCGTGGCTGGGTGGTCGCAGTAGTGCTGCGGAAGAGCAGTTGCGTGCGCTGGATGCCCTGGTGCAGGCAACCCTGCGGCTGGTGCCGGCCGACTGGCTCGGGGTGTACTGCCGTTTCGAGCGTGACGGCCTGCCGCGGCTGGTGAAACTGGCGTATCGCGGCTTGTCCAGTCGTGCCGAATTCCCGCTGACTGATGATTTTGCCCTGTTCAGCAACAACAGTCGGGTTGGCCTGAGTGGCAAGGGTGCGGTCATTGCCGACGTGCGCGCTTGGCAGCAGGCTGGTGGCGCCTATTACGAGTGTGACCCCAAGGTGCAGAGCGAGGTGTGTCTGCCGGTGCTGGATGCTGACGGCACGGTGCTGGGCATCCTGGATGCCGAAGATGGCAGCGCCGGATTTTTTGATGAACAGCGGCAGGCAGTATTGGCCGCTCTGGCGCTGGCATTGGCGCAACCCTTTGCAGCGTTGGCTGCGACCCCTGTTGAAAATTTTTGATAAAGCCTGCAAAACATTGCGCTTTGTAGGTGCAGTCGCGGTCGTTACCATGCCGCTGCTGTCATGGATAACCGGAGTTCATTTTGAGTCAAACCGATAAGGCGCCGCGCGTTACGCTGGTGGCCAGCTGCCGGCTGCCGACCCCGTTCGGCGTGTTCGACATGCACGGATTCGAGGAAGAGGGCGGCCGCGAGCATGTGGCGCTGACCCTGGGCGAGCTGCAAGGCGAGGCGCCGCTGGCACGGGTGCATTCCGAGTGCCTCACCGGCGACGCGCTGTTTTCGCTGCGTTGCGATTGCGGCTTCCAGCTGGAAGCGGCGCTGGACGCCATCGCCAAGGAAGGTCGGGGTGTTTTGCTGTATCTGCGCCAGGAAGGGCGCGGCATTGGGCTGTTGAACAAGATTCGCGCCTACAAGCTGCAGGATGGTGGTGCCGATACGGTGGAGGCCAACGAGCAGCTGGGCTTCCCTGCCGACATGCGCGACTTCCGCATTGCCCGTGAAATGTTGTCGCTGCTGGATGTGCCGGCCGTGCGCATCATGACTAACAATCCGCGCAAGGTGGCAACCTTGCAGCAGGCCGGCATCAATGTAGTGGAGCGTGTGCCGCTGCAGGTTGGCCGCAATGAGTACAACGATCACTACCTGAATACCAAGCAGGCCAAGCTGGGGCATTTGTTCGGTTTCTAGTCTGGCCGCTGTGGCGGCAGGGCGGGAGAGAAGATGGCGCGTATTGATCCGGTAACTCCGTCTGGTGTCGTCAGCGAGCATCTGCCGCATCCGCCATTACCCCGCCATGCGTTGCCGCAGCCGCTGGCCGAGCGGGGGAGTGACTTCCATGCCAGCCTGCTGGCGCAGCATGCCCTGGTGCTGGATCCGGATGGGCAGCCGGCGCGCGATGCTATGCCGGAGCAGTTGCAGGCCCAGCTCGCGGCACTGCTGCGGCTGCTGCAAGAGCGAATCGATGATCTGAAGGAGCGGGCGTTGCTCGCCGGCGGACGTCCGGCACATGGCCTGTTTGCCGAGCTGGAGCAGGTGGCGGCAGTGCTGGCGCGACTGGTCATGCTGTGGCCGCGGCTACGGCAGCAGTTACCGCAGCAACAGGATGAGGCACGGGGGCGATTGCGGCCGTTGTTTGCCAGTTGCCACTTCCTGTTGCGGGTGTTGCAGCACAGTGCCGAGCCGGATGACTGGCAGCAGTTGGCCGCTAGCCTGGAAGAAAGCGAGCGCAGCCTGTCAGCCTGAGATGTGGCGTGGGGTGACGAAAATCGGTGGAGCAGGGCAGAAATGAAAAAACCGGTCACGAAGACCGGTTTTTTCTTTATCTGGTGGAGGTAAGCGGGATCGAACCGCTGACCTCTTGCATGCCATGCAAGCGCTCTCCCAGCTGAGCTATACCCCCAGATTGGCGTCCCCACGGGGAGTCGAACCCCGGTTATCGCCGTGAAAGGGCGGTGTCCTAGGCCTCTAGACGATGGGGACTGTGGTGGAGGTAAGCGGGATCGAACCGCTGACCTCTTGCATGCCATGCAAGCGCTCTCCCAGCTGAGCTATACCCCCACAGGTTCTTCGTTTTGCATCGCTGCATCGCGAAGAGGTGCGCACTTTAACGTGAGCGATAATTGTCGTCAAGCGTTTTTCTGCAATCTTTTTGCATTTTTCTGTGGCTTTGCAAGCTTTGGTTTGCAAGGTGCTGATTGCAATGATTTTTTAGTGATGGAGCTGCAACTGCTGCTCGCGTGCCGAGCGCGGCGTAATGCCGTAGCGCTGTTTGAAAACCCGGCAAAAATGCGACTGGTCGGTAAATCCCCACTGATAGGCGATTTGAGCCAGACTCAAACGCGGCTGGCGTACCAGTGCCTGGCGCGCGCCTTCCAGCCGTTGTTCGCGCAGCCAGTGGCTGAAAGTCTGGCCGGTGTCGCGAAACAGGTCGTGCAGGTAGCGGGTGGAAATGCGGCAGGCACGGGCAATCTGTTCCGGGTCCAGGCTGGTATCGGCCAGGTTGCGGCGCACATGCTGTTCGATGCGCTGCAGGTGGGCGGCTCGCACGCCGGAGCCTGCTGAATCCAGCACTGCCGGGCTGTTTTCGGTACAGGCGACGAACAGCTCCAGCAACTGCTGGCCCACCAGCGGGTGCAGCACTTCCTGGCCCTGTTCCAGCTGGCTGCCCACCGCGTTGACATAGCCGGTGAACAGCGCGCCGATGCCGCTGCTGCCGTCGAAAGTCAGCGCGCAGAAGCGCTCCGGATTGCGCAGGCGATGGCGTAGCAGCGTGCCGGGTATCTTCAGCACCCACAGATTGTTGTCGCGGCTGTGGCTGAATTCGTACGGGTCCAGGCTGCGTTCCAGCAGGAACTGGCCGGGGGCGCAGTGCGCATCGCGCCCCATCTGGCTGAAGCGGATATCGCTTTGCCGTGGCAGCGACACCAGGAACTGCTCGTCGCGGCTGTCGGCACTTTCGCCGCTGCTGCGGCGGTAGCGCAGCGGGCTGGAACTGAGGCGCGACAGCGACAGCTCGCCCAGGCTCCAGCGGGTGAGGCAGGCTTCGAAGTTGGCCGCATCGCGAAAATCCAGCTGCAGGTCGAAATAGGTGCTGCGGATCACGTCCTGCCAGCTGCGCATGCGCTCGATCGGGCCTGAACCGGCGGTGCTGTAATGCTGCTTCATGCTTGTCTCCTCTGGTATCGCGCTGCGGATCGCTCCGCCCGTCGTCATGGCAACGGGTTCGGCAGCGCGGCAGCCGGCACGGGGCCGGCTGCGGTCTTGCTGCTTAGAGCCTGCTCAACGTCTTTTCGCGACTGCGCTGGCCCGGCAAATGGTCAGATGCCAGGCGGACGGTGCCGGCCTTAGTCGTTCTAAGGCCAAACCGGCCAACGCCGCAGATGGCCGTTTGCCGGGCCAGCCCTGCGGGGCCGGGTTCTGTCGGCGCATCACGGCGTCGAATCTCCCTGGCAGTGAATGACACTGCGGCGGGAGCTTCTCCTGGCGCTGCATCCGGCAGAATCCGGCCGCAACCGCGAAAAGACGTTGAACAGGCTCTTAAATCATCGGCTATTCGGCCCAGCGCGTCAGTTTATATGTGCCGGAAGTGTGCAATTCCGCCTGCCAGCCGGGACGAATCACCACAGTGGTGGTGGGTTCCTCGATGGCGGCGGGGCCGACGATGCGGCTGCCGGCCAGCAGTTGCTCGCCACGGTACACCGGGGTTTCCACCCAGCGGCCGCTGTCGTCGAACAGCATCGGGCGGAAGCCGTCATGCGCGTCGCGAATGCTGTCGGCGTCCTGTGCCAGGCTGGGCAGCGCCGGCTTGTCCACCAGACCGGTGAGGGTGCATTCCAGGTTCACCAGCTCTACCGGGTTGTGCGGCTCGCTGTAGGTGAACAGCGCCTCATGGCGGGCATGGAACGCCGCCAGGATGGCGTCCACGCTGGCGGCGGTGAGCTCGCCGCCGGCAATGTCCACCGTGCATTCGTGAATCTGCCCCATGTAGCGCATTTCCACGCTGCGGTGCACGCGGATGTCGGCGGCATCGAAGCCGTCGTCCAGCAGCAGCTGGCGGCCGCGCTGTTCCATGTCGGCGAACAGCCGGTTCAGCTCGGCCAGGTCCGCCTCGCGGTGCAGGCGCATCGGTGCGCTGGCCAGGAAGTTGTACTTCACGTCGGAGATCACCTGGCCGAAGGCGCACAGGCAGGAGGCGGATTTGGGCACCAGCACGGTTTCCACCCCCAGTTCCTCGGCCAGCGCGGTGATGTGCATGCCGGTGGCGCCACCGGCGCAGATCAGCGCGAAGTCGCGCGGGTCGTAGCCCTGTTCGATGGAGATGCGGCGGATACCGTTGGCCATGTTCATGTTCACCAGCGTGTTGATGCCGAATGCGGCTTTTTCCACGCTGATGCCCAGCGGCTCGGCCACGTTGGCCGCAATTACGTTGCGTGCCTTATCCTGGTCCAGGCGGATGGTGCCGCCCAGCACCGCGTTTGGCCGCAGATAGCCCAGCGCCAGGTTGCCGTCGGTCACGGTGGCCTGCTCGCCGCCCTTGCCGTAGCAGGCCGGGCCCGGGGTGGCGCCGGCACTGTGCGGGCCCACTTCCAGCATGCCGAAGGTGTTGATGTGGGCGATGGAGCCGCCGCCGGCCCCCAGCGTTTCCACGTGGATCATCGGCACGCCGATGCGGTGGCGCAGGAAGTCGAAGTTGCGGTTCAGCTGCGTCTGGCCACCCTTGGCCAGGGTGATGTCAAACGAGGTGCCACCCATGTCCACGGTGATCACGTTGTCGATGCCGAACGGTTTGGCGATGTACAGCCCGGCCTGCGGCGCCGAGGCCGGGCCGGAGTTGATGGCGTTCACCGCGCGTTCGCGCATCACCGTGCCCAGTGCCAGGCCGCCGTTGCTCTGGTAGTAGCGCACCGGGGCGCGGGCGCCGTGTTCGGCAAAGAACTGGTCGATGCGCTGCACATAACGGCCCATTACCGGGCTGAGGTAGGCGTTTACCACCGTGGTGGAGGTGCGGGTGTATTCGCGCACCTGCGGGTAGACCTCGCTGCCGCAGCACACGAACACGCCGGGCAGGTGCTGCTCCACCAGCTCGCGGGCGCGGCGCTCGTGCGCCGGGTTGCGTACCGACCACACGAAGCTGATCGCCACGCTCTGCACCTGCTCGGCGCGGAACACCTCGATGGCAGCCAGGATGTCGTCTTCGTTTAGCGGCTCATGCACGCTGCCATCGGACAGCACGCGGCCACGCACCGCGCGGCGCAGCTGGCGCGGCACCAGCTGCGGTGCCGGCGGGTAGCTGGCGTCGTAGCGGTAGCCTTCTTCCTTGTGGCCAAGGCGGATCTCGATGCTGTCCTCGTGGCCGGCGGTGCACAGCAGGCCCACTTTCACGCCCTTGAGCTCGATCAGCGCGTTCAGCGCCACGGTAGTGCCGTTGATGCACAGGTCACAGTTCTGCACGATCTGGCTGGCGGACATATCCAGCGCCTCGGCCATCTGCTGCAGGCCGGCGGCAATGGCGCGGGTGCCGTCGTCCGGGGTGGACGGGCTCTTGAACAGGCGCAGCGGGCCGTCTTTTTCTGCCAGTACGAAGTCGGTGAAGGTGCCGCCGGCGTCTACGCCCAGTCGGAATCGCTGTTTCATGCCTGTACTCCCTGTTGGTTCATGCGCTGACGGGCAGCGGCGGTGGCGGCGGCATCCACATGTTGGCCGCAGCTGTCGAGAATCACGCCGTATTCGGTGGCGGCGGCGTCGATGGACACCAGGCCGTTACACACGTCGCGCAGCACTTCCTCGGCCGGGCGCTGCCACGGCAGGCCGTAGCCGCCGCCGCCCGGGTTCACATTGCGGGCGCGCTCGCCCGGCTGGATGGTGGTGATCACGTTCTGGCGGTGCACGATGTGCTCGCCCGGCTTGTCGATTTCCAGCCGGCCCAGCTTGCGTTCCGGCAGTGCGTCCACCGCGCCGGCGGCGCCCATGGTGCCGATCTGGCGGCCTTCGCCGAAGGCGATGATGGTCATCTCGTGGTCAATCGGTTCCACCTCCCACACCGTGCCGCTGCCGCCGCGGTAGCGCCCGGCGCCGCCGCTGTCTTCCTGCAGGCCGTAGCGGTGGATGATGATGGGGTAGGCGTATTCCAGCAGTTCGATGTCACCGGAGCTGAGCGCGCCGAAGCAGCACAGCGGGCCGCAGGCGTGCCAGCCGTCCATGTAGCGGGTGGCGCCGGCGCCGGAAATGATGGACGCCAGCACCATGGTCACGTATTGCTCGCCGGTGGCCGGGTTGATGCCGGCGATATTGATGCCGCTGGCGTGGCCCCAGGAGGCGGTGACGCGCTCCGGCGCGGCGGCCTCGAACGCCATGCGCACCGCGTCGGTGAGCGTTTCCATCGGCGTGGTGGTGCAGTTAACGTGCGGCGCCGGTTCTACCGCATTGCACAGCGTGCCCTTGGGCCCCAGGTCCACGCTGACGCAGCGGTACAGGCCTTCGTTGTACGGTGGCGGCACCTGGGCAAACATCATCAGCCCCAGGTAGATGCCGGACATGGAGTTGCCGGCGTAGGAGTTGATGAAGTAGGGCACCTGCGGCGGGCTGTCGACGCGGATGTGCACGGTGTCATCCTTCACCGTGGCGGTGGTGCGGATGGTGAGTGCGCCCAGGCCGTGACCGGCGTCTTCCAGCACCGCCTCGCCGTGATACACCCCGTCGGGAATCGAGCGGACCAGCGAGCGCATGTGGCGGTCGGCCATGTCCTTCAGCTCGGCAATGGCCGCGCGCACGGTGTCAACGCCGTATTTGTCCAGCAACGCGATCAGGTTGCGCTCGCCCACGCGGCAGGCGCCGAACTGGGCGTTCAGGTCGCCTTCCTGGTCACGGCGGGCGCGCATGTTCGACAGCAGCAGGTTCACCACGTCGTCACGGCGGCGGCCCTGCTCCCACAGCTTCACCGGCGGAATGCGCAGGCCCTCGGCGTAGATTTCCTTGGCCGCCGGGTTGTAGCCGGCTGGCACCGGGCCGCCGATGTCGGTGAGGTGGCCCTTGCACACTGTCCAGAACACCAGCTCGCCGTTATAGAACACCGGCTTGTACATGCAGCAGTCCAGGATGTGGCTGCCCTGGTAGGCCGGGTCGTTGTGGTAGATCACGTCACCTTCGTGGATGTCGTCGCCAAAGAAACCGGCCACGGCTTTCATCGCCGGAATCAGCGAACCCAGGTGGATGGGTATGTCCTGGCCCTGCAGGATCATCTCCGGCAGGTGGTCGAACAGCGCATTGCTGTAGTCGTGCGCCAGGTTGAATACGCTGGAGCGGCCGGTTTTTTCCAGCGTCAGCGTCATTTCCCGCTGCGTGGTTTCCAGCGCGCCGCGTATCACGGCCAGGGTGATCGGGTCTACCCGGCCGGCGTGGTGAGGGGCTTGCGTCATGGTGCGTCTCCGTTTGTCCTGCGGCCAGCAAGGTTGGCCGCAAGGGGCTTGGTCCGGCGGGGGATTGCCGGCCTTGTGTCTGTACCTTATGCCCTTGCCGCACACGGCTCTTGCACCACAGCGCAGGATGCTTGGTCTGTGCGTGCATGAGTTGCGGCAAAAAAAAAAACGCCCCGCACTGGGCGGGGCTAACGAGGAGCGAACGAAGCTTATTGCGCGCGATCTAGCACGGTTTCGCGGCTGGCGGCCGCGCGTTGCAGATAGCGATACAGCAGGAAGGACACCACAAAGGTCGCCGGGGCGGAGAAGCCGGCCAGCGTGCCGCCGACTTCCATCAGCGCAATGCCGACACCGGTAGCCACGAACCAGCTGGTAATACCCTCGCGGCGAATGGCCGGCGTGCCGTCATCCACGCTGGCGCCCAGCCCCAGCAGGATGTGCGCCAGGGCAATGCCCACCCAGGCCACCACGAAAATGCCCTGGTAGGCCAGCGCCTGCAGGATCACGCTGAACACATTGCCCAGCATCAGCAGGTAGACGATGCCGCCCACCACCACGCCCCAGGCCACCTTGGGCAGGCGGATGCCAAAAGCGCGGTCGAAGAAGCTCTGCATGTTTATCGTCGCCAGGTAGAAGTTGGCGGTGTTGATGCGCGTCTGGCTGACCCACACGAAGGCCAGGCCGGCAAAGCCCATCAGCTTGAGCAGTGCCAGCACCACCGACACCTCGCTCACCCCGCCGCTGGTCGGGATGCTGCTGGCCAGGAAGATGCCGGCCATGCCGTTGAGCAGGAAGGTAAACAGGTAGAACGGCAGCCCGAAGTTGAGCCGGGCGTGGTAGTCGCTGTCTTCCTCGCGGCCGAAGCGGGCGTAGTCCCAGGTGTACATCATCAGGATCCACACCCCCATGAAGTAGCTGAAGCAGTGCCCCCAGCCGTCGGCCGGGGCGCCGCCGGCCGGCGCCAGTTGCAGCCAGGCAGCGCTGTAACCGAACTCGCTGATGGTAAGAATCACCGCTGCGGCCAAGCCCAGTAGATAGAACGGCAGCAGCACGCCGTTGAGCTTGTCCAGCCAGCGCTGCACCGAGCCGAACACCAGCGGCACGCTGTACACCACCACCAGCAGGTAGGCCTGCTCGATGCTGAGTGAGGGGAAATAGTTCTGGATCGCCACCGCAATCACCGAGCCTTCGAACACCGCGTAGTAGATGGCGGTGGCAAAGAAGATCAGCGTGGCCAGCGCCGAACCGGACTGGCCGAACAGCGTGCGCGAGAACAGCGCCACCGACAGCCCGCTCTTGATGGCGTAGCGGCTGATTACCGCATTGATCGCGCTATAGCACACCGCCGACAGCGCCAGCCCGATCAGCGTGTTCACCGTGCCGTAGTTCAGTGCCAGGGTGGCGGAAACCACCAGCCAGAACATGGCGCTGCACACCGACCACCAGGCCATGCTCAGGCCCAGCCGTCCCATGCGGGCTGCGGCCGGAACCGGCCCGCGGGTAAAGTCCGGGTCGCTGTGCGCCCCGCTTTCATTGATGATGCTTGCCACGATGTCTCTCCCTTTTATGGTTGTCAGCCGTCAGGCTGTCACCATCGTAGAAAGGGGGAGGGAGGGCTGATAGCACACCAGCGCAGGGTTTCTGGACTGTGACTGCAGCCGGCGCAATACCGGCTACAGGTTGGCCGCACCGGCCGTTGCGGGGGGCAGGGAGGATGGGCGCTGGCAATAGCACGTTGCGGCCAACCCGTGCCGCTTCATACCCCCCAGGTGATGGCTTTGTTTTCGCGCAGCGAGAGTTTGAGCATTTCCAGCAACGGCTGGGCGCGCTGATAAAACGCGACCGGTGTCTCTGCCGGTTTGGCGTCGCTATTGTCCTTGTTGTGCTGCTGTTCTGCGCTTTGTTCCGGCTTGGGTTCCGGTTCCGGTATTGCTGCCAGGGCCTGGCTGTGCTGGATGGCTTGTTGCAGTGTCACGATGGCGTCCGGCATTTCTGCCACTGCAATCACGCCTTTGCTCTGCTTGGCATCCTTGCCCAGCAAGGCCAGCACATTTTCGGCGTCGCTACGGAACATCAGCAGGTTGCCTGCCGCCTGCGAGTGAAAAGTAAAGATCATGAAGTGCTCCCGGGGGTAGGGATGGGTACCGATCGCCGGCAATGGCTAAGAGTGGTAGCTGATGCGGTTGCCGCCCGTGGTTTTGGATTGGTACATCGCGGTATCGGCCAGCGCCAGCAGGACATCCGGCTCAGCGGCGTCCAGCGGATACAGCGCGACGCCGATGCTGACGGCCGGCTGCACGCTGTCCTGCTCCAGCGGGATCGGCTGGCGCACGGCCTGCAACATGCGCTCCAGCAGATGGTGGCACTCGGTTTGCTGCTGCAAGCCCCACAGCAGGACAGCGAACTCGTCACCGCCAAAGCGGGCGGCGGTATCGCCGCTGCGGATCGAGGCTTGCATGCGGCGGGCCACCTCCTGCAGCACGGTATCGCCCGCCTGGTGGCCATACTGGTCGTTGATTTCCTTGAAACCGTCCAGGTCGAGGAAGCCGATGGCGAGCATGGTGCCGCTGCGGTCTGCCATGCGCCATGGCCTGATGCAGGCGGTCGCTGAACAGCTGGCGGTTGGGCAGACCGGTCAGGGTGTCAAAGTGGGCGCTTTTCTCCAGTGCCTGCATCTGCAGCTTGCGCTGGGTGATATCCAGCATCACCCCGACATAGTGGGTAATGTCCTGTTGCTGGTCGTACACGGCGGCAATATCCAGCCGGACGGCGTAAAGCCCGCCATTGCGGTGGCGGTTCCATATCTCGCCACGCCACTGCCCGCTGGTGGCGAGTGCCTGTTTGATCTGTTCGAAAAACAGTTTGTCGTGAAAGTGCGAACTGAAGACCCGTGGCGTCTTGCCCAGCAGTTCCTGGCGCTTGAAGCCGGTGAGCTGGCACAGTGCCGGATTGACGTCGACGATGCGTTCCGCGGTATCGGTGACGCAGATGGCGATGCTGTCGTTATTGAATAGCGAGTCTGCCAGCCGCAAGCGTGACTCTACCGACCAGCCTACGGGAAAGCCGGGGCCGGTGGGGGCGGTGCTTGCTGCGGAGGTGTTGGCAATGGTGGGCATCACAGTTACCTGTTGATGCCAAACTAGTGGCGTATTGCTCGGCGGCGGCGCCTGTGGTGCGGCGCCGGCCACCATGTTGCTGGCTGGCGGCGAAAGTGCCGCTGTTAATCCGTTGTAGACGATAGGGTGCTGCCGGTGGCGGGCAATATCGGCTAGCGCGCAGCCTGATGCGGTAACTCGAAGTCGATGAAGCCGCGTTCTACCGAGGTGGCTACCAGTTGTACCCGCAGTAGCTGGCCCACTTTTAGTGCTGGCAGGGTGCCCCGCAGGCGTCCCTCGACGGGCGGATCGAAAATACGAACCCAGCTGCCGCTGTCGCCCAGCCCGGTAACGACTCCATCGAATTTCTGCCCGATACGGGAGTGCAACAGCAGTGCGGCCTCGGATTTCCGCAGCTGGCGCTCCACTTTCTTGGCGGCATCTTCCTGGGCGGTGCAGTGGCTGGCCAGCTCTTCCAGTTCCTCGTTGCTGTAAGGAGGCGGGTGGCCGGCCAGCGCGGCCTTGATCAGGCGCAGGGTGATCAGGTCCGGGTAGCGGCGGTTGGGCGCGGTGGAGTGCATGTAGTCCTGCACAGCCAGGCCAAAGTGGCCGATAGCCAGGGTATGGGGGCGCTCGACAACATATTCGCCAGCCCCCATCAGTTTGACGATTACCAGCGACAAATCGGGAAAGTGCAGCGGGTCAGCCTTGTGCTGGCGGGCTAGAAAAGCTTCCAGTGCGGGGCCGTCCGGTTGTTTGGGCAGGGTTACGTCATAGTCGTGGGCGACTTCCACGATGCGCTGCCAGCGCTCGGGAGAGCGCACCACCCGGCGCAGCGAGGCGCTGCCTTGTTCGGCCAGAAAACGCGCGGTACAGCCATTGGTGGCGATCATCAGTTCTTCGATCAGCTGGCGGGCACGGTTTTGCTGCTGCTGGCGGATCTCGGTGATGCGGTCGCCCTGGAACAGGGCTTTGGGCTGAAATGTCTCGAACTCCAGCGAGCCTTGCGCCCGGCGCAACACGCGCAGCTTCTGCGCCAGCTCATCCTGCATGCGCAAGGAGGCCGGCAGGCCGGCGATGCCGCGGGCGGCTTCCGGCAGTTCGCCGTCACCTTCAATCCAGGCCGATACCGCGTCATACGCCAGCTGTGCCTTGTTTCTGACGATGGCGCGGTAAAGCGTGGCGTGTGCCAGGATGCCATCGCCGGAAAATGCCATTTCATTGACCAGAGCCAGCCGGTTTTCATTGACGTTGAGCGAGGTCAGGTCGGTAGACAGCCGCTCCGGCAGCATCGGAAAGATGCGCGCCGAGGTGTAGACCGTGGTGGTGTTAAGGCGGGCATGCTCGTCAATGGCGGTGCCCTTGGGTACCAGGGCATCGACATCCGCTACCGCGACAAACACCCGCCTGGCGCCGTGGGCCAGGCACTCGATCGCCGTGAGCTGGTCAAGATCACGCGAGTCGTCGTTGTCGATGGAGCACCACATCAGCCCGCTAAGGTCGCGAATGCTGCTGTCGTCGGCACGGGCCGGGCCTTTGATCTGGTTGAGCTGTTTGTTGACGGCAGGCGGAAACTCCGGCGCCAGCCCGCGGCTGAACATGGCCCAGCTGGCGATGGTGGCCAGGTTGACGCGGTGATTGGCAAGCGCGTTGCGCATGGGCTGGTCCAGGGTGTGGGTGAGGCAAGCTTGCCGGCAGTCATGGCGCCGACAGCGGCGGCCGCACATCTGGGAGAGCGCAAGCCGGGCAGGCCGCTATTTCCTCACTATAGTGTGGCGCGGCTGGCTGCTCCGGCTTTTCCGGCACGGGAGGCAGGGCTGACTCTGTGTTGCCATTAGCGGTGTGGCGGCAGCGACTGTGCGGCCAACCTGCCGGCCGCACAGGGGGGCAGTATCCCGGGTGCTCACGGAGGATTGCCGGGCCGCCGGAGGCTGGTTGGCCGCGCCGGCACGGCGCTCAGTTGATGGCAAAACCCGGCAGTTGCCGGAACGGGCGCCGGTCGTTCTGGCTGCTGGCGACCGGCTGTGGTGTCTGCTCCGCTGCCGGGCTGTTACGCAGTGTCAGCCGCTTCTTCAGCGTGGGGGCCAGCACCTTCAGGATTTGCACCGGTAGTGCGCTGGTGAACTGGTAATCGGCGGCTTGCGGGCCGGCGACATAGGCGACCAAGGTGCCGAAGTAGCGATCGCCGATATAGAACACAAACGCGCCGGAGCGGCTGACTACCCGCTCCGAAGTCAGCACGCCGCCCTTGGCAAACACCTTGAAACGGTTGTCGCCGGTGCCGGTCTTGCCGCCAACCAGGATGTGGGTGCCATCCGCCAGATCGAAGGCGCCGGAGACGCGGCGCGCGGTACCCTGGTCCACCACCTCGGACAATACTTTGCGCACGACCTGCGGAATCTCTGGCGGCAGCACCCGGTTGCCGTTGGCCGCAGTTTTTGCCAGCTTGGTTTCGTACGGGGTGTTGGCCGCAAAGTGGATGGTGTCGAGATAGCCGACTGGCAACCGCACGCCATCGTTGGACAGGATGCCCATCAGCTCGGCCAGCGATGCCGGCCGGTCGGCAGAGGCGCCAAGGGCGGTGGCATAGGACGGCACCAGCGAATCGAACGGGTAGCCAAGCTGCTGCCAGGTCTTGTGGATCTGCTTGAAGGCATCGATCTCTTTTATCTCGCTGATGCGGGTGGCTTGTCCGGCCTTGTTTTTACCCTCCAGTAACCACTGGTATACCTCTTGCCGTTGCTGGGTGCTGGCGCTGACCAGTTCGGACCAGCCGGCATTGGGGTGGCGATGCAGATAGCTTGCCAGCCACAGCTCCAGCGGGTGCACATTGGCCAGATAACCGCGGTCGGCCAGGTTGAAGCGGCCGGGGGCAAACTCGTCATACAGCTTGGCGAGGGTTTTCTGATCCGGCTTTTGCGCAGCGGTCAGATGCTGGGACAGGAAGGCGCTGAATTGCGCCATATCGGCTTCCGGCTGGAGGCTGCGGAAGATCACCGCCAGCTTTTTGGGGCTCTGGCGGGCGCGTTCGACCAGCAGGGTGTCGATTTCGGCCAGTGTCTTGTGACGGTATTTGTTGTAGAAGCCGGCGAGGAAGGTGCGGCCTTCGCGGTCGGCAAAGCGTTGCAGATAGTCTTTGCGCGCGGCGGCATCATCGACGGTCGCGTTGGCCGGTGCCATGTAGTAGCGGACGATGTCGCGCATCAACCGGATGTAGACCAGGTTGACGGAGCGGCGGGTGGCCTCGCGCACGGTCAGTATCTTGCTGTCGTCATTCTTGTCGAAGTTGTTGAAGGTGTGCATCCCGCCACCGGTAAAGAAGTTTTCGGCCGGGCTGGCGGAGTAGGTGCGCAGCAGAGAGGCCTCCAGCATGGCGGTCAGATCGTGGTCCGGCGTCTGGCGCAGGTAGTCGATGGCCCAGCGCTGCAGCAGCGGTTCCTTGCCGCTGAGCTTGATGGCGGCCAGCTGCTGGCTGTCCATCGCGCCGTAGCGCTGGTGCAGTTCGTTGATTACGCCGAGGTAAGTCACCAGTGTGCGCAGCTTGGCAGTGGAACCGAGGTCCAGCTTGGCGCCTTCGTTGATGTCGAATGGCTGGTCAAAGTTGTCTGCCTGCACCCGCACCTTGTTGCCGTCGGCTGTGCGCTCGATCAGGGTAAAGCTGTAGGTCACGCCTTGCGGCGAGCCTTGCTGCAGCAGGTGCTGGTCAAGCAGGTTGGCCGCCTTGGCGTATTCCGGATCGCGCAGTTTGATCAGCTCGGCGGTGATGTCCTGCTGCAGCTGGAAGTCCAGCGTGCTGCTGGCGCTCAGGTCGAGGTGGTCCAGGTCGTACATGCGCGGCACGCCAAGCAGGTTGGCCAGCTTGATGCGAACTGCATTGGCACCTTTCTGCTTGATGGGCGGGGCACTGGCGGGGCGCGCCAGCTCCCGTTGCTGTCGCAGCGAGACCTTCAGTGCGGCATCGCGCAGCTCGGGGGTGATTGCCTTGTCCTTGGCCATCAGCCGCAGGTAGGCATCGGTCATTCCTTCCAGCACTTTCATGTCGCCGTTAAGCAGGGTAGACGGGCTGCGCTGCGAGATCATCAGACTGAGCGCCTCCTTGAAGACCGTGGCGCGCTCGCTGGCCAGCGTGGTGGAATTGCCGGCCAGTGCCCGGTTTACCTGCTCGAAGCTGCGGCCATACCACGCCCACATGCCATCGCCGATGCCGGATATCTCGCCATAGCCCGAGCGTGCGGCCAACGGCACGGTATTGAGGTAGGCCAGCACCAGTTGTCGCCGGGCCTGGGTGGTGTCCTCGCCGTGCATATAGGCGCGAACCGAGGCGGAAAGCATCTGGCGAAGTTTTTCCTGGTCCGAGGCGGTGCGTCCTTCGGGGGAATGGCGGTATTTCTCGATCTGTGTTGCCAGGGTGCTGGCCCCGGCCGGGCGATAACCGGAATCAAGCAGGTGTACGCCTTTGTCGAACAGTGCCTTGGTAAAGCGTGACCATTCCACCGCCGGATTGCGCAGCGGATTTTCCTGGTCCAGCAGGGTGTGGTTTTCGATGTACAACAGCCCGCTGACCAGCAGTGGCGGCAAGGCATCGAAATCCGGATACACGCGCTGCGGATAATGTGCCTGGTAGATAGGCTGGTTAAAGCTGTCGTACAGCGTCAGCCCCGCCTGATCCTTCTCGCGATAGGGTAGGTACAGACCCAGCGGTAGTAGTGGTGCGGTCAGGCCGTGGTCTGCCAATGCCGTCATGCCAGCTGACTGTTCTGCCTGGGCGGTGACGGTATAGCCGCGTGTGTTCAGCCGCTGCAGAAAGGTTGGCATGCCAGCGTAACCTAGCCGCAGATCGTAGGGGCCGTTGGCGGTGGGGTAGCGGATGGATTTGCTGCTGCCTGGCTTGAGTTCGAACCTGGCGTCATGGGCGATCCGGGAAAAGTACTGGGCCTGCAGTCGCGATGTTTGCAGTTCTTCCACTATCAGATAAACCGCCAGCCCGACCAGTAGTAACGCCAGCAGGAATAACGACCGGCGAACGAGGCTGTGAGGCTTGCTGTGGCTCAGTTTGAGGTTGACTTCGGAGTTATCCATGGCGATTTTTCACCAGTGAGATTTGGATAAGAAACGGATGGGTAATCAACTCAAACACTCGGGGTGCTAACGCCATGCTCACCCAGGCTTGTGCTGTGGCCGCTAGGAGTGACCTGCGATCCGCGTGCCTTGTTATCGCATGCCGGCTGGGTTCAGTAAAGCACCGATGGCAACTGCCGGCAGGGTGGTGAGCGGGACTCTGTATGAAGCATAGTCGTCGTCATGACGCTCTGCTTTCTGCGGTGTGCTGCTTGTGGTCGTGGACGTGGGAAACAAAAAAGCCACCGGAGGGTGGCTTTTTTGTTTGTGTTGGCGTGCCAAGGGGGATGAAGCAGGTAACTGGAACTCAACGCTATTTTTTATGTTCCAGTCAAAAGAGTAAGCGCTCTGGTAGGGACTACACTTAGCTGTAATCCTATTATTTTCTTAATGTTATAAACAAGTTATGCGTGGTAACTTTTTATCTTCCAGTCGAAGCACTAAAATCTCCACGTGAAAATTTTTTGCCTCCGCATTCTGCGTGGATTAATTGATCACGAACTTCATCCAAGGCGAGGCATCATTAATGCCAATTAATTACCAGAATGACAAAAAAATTAAGTGGCATATTTGTCGCCCCAATGCACCTGTAGATATTGAATTTGACGGCAAGTGGAGTAAATCCTCCACTTGCCAAGTAATTACAAAAGAGAGCCGTGTGCATTTATGGAGTAATAAATTACACCTCTAGGAACGCATTACTTCGCCGGTGCATAACCAGGATTTTACATTCAATACGATTTTTCTGTAGGTGTCTCTCATGTGTTCATTTTCCTCGTTGGATAGCGCCTCTCTCCAGTCAATTGTATTATTGGATAATAATGAAGCAAGCAGCTTGCTGCTAAGGCTTGGTACAATTTTGCAGTTGCAGTTTGATTTATCCTGAGAGCAGCAGTTTGTGCTTATTTTTAATTTTTCTAACACACCATTCCAGTAATTGGAATAGGGTGTTTGAGATTTTAAATCTGCCCCAGCCACTCCCTTTTTTAAAGGCAAGAATTTCCAGCTGACATCATCATATATTTTTTTTATTTTACTGAACTCTTCTATTTGATCTTTCCCTTTGTCTTTTATGTATTCCATTTCTGTTATTTTAATTGGAAGAATGTTCTCAATGGAGTATGTGTTTATTATAATTGCCTCGCAATAATTACTGGGATTTTTTGCATCTGAATCCACTATGAATTTGGCAGTGTCGCCTAGTCCATCTTGCGGGAATTTTCTATCCGAATCTGCAATACAAAGGCAGAGGTCAAGTCCTTGATTTTTGTAATAATCGTACTGATTTGATATCGTATTGCCACCGCCGCCAGTATATCTTGACTTATGAGTTTTTAATCTAGACAAGTCAAAACATTGATCATCAAAAAAATTATCCGCTATTACCGTCGAGTAAAACTCGCAGTCAGACAGATTTTCCGCCAGTAAATATGGAGGATAAAGGAAGTTTGATTTGTTTATTGAGTTGCAACTTACCACAAGTAAATTTCCTAGTTTTCTAGGTTTTGTGGTTTTCCCCGTAACATAAATGATTTTTGTTAACGATTTTAGAAGTGATTTTTTTTGACGCTGTTTAATTTTTATTTTTCTAATTATTTCTGCAGCCCTATTGTTTCCTTGGGCAGCCAAGTGGTGGAAAATAATATCTAGCGTCATCTCATGGGCAGAAACTAAGATTAATCCTTTTTTTCTGGCTTCAATCAAGCTGTGTACAAAATCAATTGACTCTACGTAGTTAACATTATTTGCAATGTTTTCTGCGATGGATTTGGATATGTGAAATAGCACATCACTCTCCATCAAAAAAGCCATACGGCCAATTGTTCAAAAACCCGCCTTCATCGTAGTGAGCTTCTCTAATTGAAGCGAAGTTCTTTTTTTCCACCAAATAAATGCCGGCATCATCTTTTGTTATTGTTTTGTTTTCAATACTTCGACCAATCGAGTTAATTATTTGTTCACTATGAGTCTCAATAAGTAAGCGCAAGTCAATTCCGGAGTTCTTAGCAATTTCTATTGTTTTGCAAAGCGCCTCTCCCACCTTAGATTGCATCTTAGGATGAAGGTGTAACTCGGGTTGTTCAATTACTATTGATGTTGGAATGTTCATCCATGCCGTTCTTTTGTTCTTACTATTGGTTACGTGCCAAACTTGTATTAATATTGGCAATATTTGTGAAAAACCAAAACCATTGTCAGCAATATTTGTGATTGATTCATTTTCATCTACGATAAAAATCGAAGCATGTCCTCTTGTCGACTCTATTTTTATTTTGAACTTTAATTCCCTTTTCAGCCAATGGTTTAGCTCTTCAATGTCGGTTGGTCTCATGGCGTTCAAGTACATCGCCAAATTGCTACCGTTCGGATCTAGTTGGTCAATAGAAATGTTTTTTATTCGATAATAACGATCTGCAGCTGCTCGCAGTGGAGTTATGTAACGGGATTCATGGAAAAACATTACAAAATAGTGTGAAACTGAATCGAGAATGTCTGCAAGATTGTTTGCAATTACTAGATTCTTAATTGCTTTAAATCTTTCGGTTTCAGGGTTCCATGTGCTTGTAACATGTGCGCCATGTACTCCAGTTAAATATGAGCTCTTTAGCTGTCGTAATAGCACATGATCGGAATCATATTTAAAATATTGCGCTATATTTTCTATTGTTTTCTCTGATGTTCGGTGATGCGTTATTTCTTTAATTTTCGACATTAGCATTGATGCTACAACATTTCTATTCTCCCGCTCCATTTGATAGTATCTACGTGCGGATGGAATAACAGAAAAATCTTTGAAAAACACATAATTTTCGAGGATTTCTTTTGTGAAATTATGTGAATTTATTATGATTTCTTCAGGCTTTGAATTAGGCCTTGTTTTAATGCTAATGACATTGTTGTGAATTTTTATTGTGAGTAGGGTGTAGCTTTTGCTATCATATTCCTCTTCGCTTACACTGATCGTTAAGCTTACAGGTATTACCTCTTTGCTTTCTTTTTGACTTCTCCGTCTTTGTATTGAGGTGGTTTTGTAGTCAAACTTAAATGAAATTTCTTTGTTGTCTACGCTATCTTCTTTGTGGGCGAGCATGTTTAGCGATTCGGTAAATGTTCCAAAGTCCACATATTTACCTGACCACAATATACTCCCAAGCGTCTTTTCTTCCATGCTCTGTTTGAATAGCGGTATTGATCGTAGTATGCTGCTTTTGCCTGAGCTATTCTCTCCGACAAATATTGTGATCGGTTTTATTTTTATCTTGCCAGTGTTTTTAAAGCTTTTTAAATTTGATATTTCGAAAGAATCCATAGTTATTCCTTTAGTGTGTTGCTATTGCTAATTAGCTTACTTTAAAATATTAAAAGCTGCTGTTTGTTTTGATAAATAGATTGGCAGGATTTTTTTATTTGCTATAGCTTTGGTAAACATGTGTGCTTTACAAATTCCGCCTCCCAGCTTGGTAACACGGGGGGCTACGGCTACGTCCCGCAAAATGCCCTTGTTCTTATCGATAGTGGCGGCTATGCTGTTCTATGTCAACGGCAATACCACTACCCATAGTTGGTGATCAATCGAACCGAAGTGGCGAGGCATGAAGTCCTGATCGCTAAAGAGAGCGAAGGCTGAAGACCTGAACGCGAACCGCGTAGGCAAAAGACCTCTGACGAGTCCCCGGCATTACTTAAAACCGCTATTCACTTACCAGCCGACATGACAACTTCCCCTTTGCTAACAAGGGTTTGGAGTTGTTCAGCCTTCGGCTGATGCTATGGCTCCATTCCCGAACCTGAATGGAGCCATCATGTCTCTGACTACGCATATCGAGCAGGAGCAGTTGGCGTGCGAAACACGCTTTCTGCTTGCCGGCCATGACACTGTGCAGTGCGCCTACTACCTGCATCGTGCGGCACACTGCACACTCGACTTCACCTTCCTGAGCATTGAGAAAGAACGCTTGCGCCAAGCCAAGCAGCGGGATGCCTGCGTGCTGATTGTTGGCGGCATGCCGTGGTCGCTCAAGCCGTACGGCAGCGGCTCCGGCTATCCGCTGGTGATGGAGAATGCGGACTTCAAGGTGGAGTTCGGCGAGTTCAACAACCCGTCGTTCTTTGTCACCTACCGCAGTCAGGCGCTGTGGCAGCACGGTGCCATGGCCTTGCACCAGCGCTTCCTGCAATGGGCGGATGGGGTGGGGCTAGCCAGTGTCAAACCGCCGTCGCTGTCGCGGGTAGATTTCACCTTTGATTACTTCCTACCTAAGCGGGACTTCGACTTGCAGAGCTTTGTCAGCTTGGCGGGCAAGGATAGCCAGTACCGCGAGAACGGGCAGGAGCAGACCTTTGCCTTCGGTAAGGGTGATGTGATGCTGCGGGTGTACGACAAGGTGGCTGAGATTGCCCAGCAGAGTGACAAGGTATGGTTCCTTCCGCTGTGGGGTGTGGAGCAAGGCGTGTGGCGTATCGAATGGCAGGTACGCAAAGCCATTCTCAAGCGCTTTGGCATCCGCACCATGGATGACCTGTTCGAGCGACAGGCAGACTGCCTGCGCTATCTGGCGAACGAACATGACAGCCTGCGCGTGCCTTCTGGCGATAGCAATCGTTCACGCTGGCCGCTGCATCCGCTGTGGCTGGACTTGTTGCAGCAGATTGAGCTGCTGGATGGGCAAGGAGTCTACCGTGAGATTGACCCGAAGATGGTGCTGGATGAGCGGTTAATGCGCATCGGCGTCAGCCTGTACGGCTACGCCAAGCGGGTGGCGGCCATCGAGTGCCTGCGCAGCGGGCGAGAGTTCATGGCTCTGGATGAAGCAGTGGGCAAGATAGACCGCCTGCTGCAACGGGTGCATGACGCAGCGACCTGGCGCAGCGATGTGGAAAAACGGGTAACGGAAATGAGGCTAGGCTTATGAAAACCCCTCGCCAAAATCAGTTGCCGTACGAGCTGGCTTTCTACGGGCATGAGACCAGTCCGGAGTTGCGTCAGGCCGAGCTAAGGCAATGGACGCTATATCTGCCGGACTTGCTGCCGTCCCTGCTGCAAAGCATCGACAAGGACTAAACCCAGCCGCCTAGCCTTGCCGGCTGGCCAACGCGAGCGCTTGCGCCGCGTGGGCCAGCTTGGCAAGGCGCGCTGGCGGTGTATCGCTATTGTGAGGATGCCATGGCTGTTGCCCTGTATGCCCGTGTTTCCACTGTCCGTCAGGCAGACAACGATTTATCGATACCCGACCAACTGCGCCAGATGCGTGAATGGTGCGAACGGCAGGGGTATGTCATTAGTCACGAGTATGTCGAGCCGGGCGCGTCTGCTACCGATGACCGTCGTCCCGTGCTGCAAGAGATGATGCAAGAGGCGTTGCGGTCGCCGCCTCCGTTTGAGGCCATCGTGGTGCATAGCCTGTCGCGCTTCTTCCGCGACTCGGTGAGCATGGGGTTGTACGAGCGCAAGCTGGCCAAGTTCGGGGTGAAGCTGATTTCCATCACCCAGATGACAGGTGACGACCCTGCCGGCGAAATGGCACGCAAGATTTTCAGTGTGTTTGACGAGTACCAGAGCAAGGAGAACGGTAAGCACACCTCCCGCGCAATGAAAGAGAACGCACGGCAGGGATTCAACAACGGCTCCCTGCCACCGTTCGGCTATTGCACGGTGGAGGCGGAAGCCACCACTTCACGTGGCAGGCACAAGAAGCGTCTAGCCGTTTACGAACCAGAGGCGGCGTTGGTGCGCCAAATCTACGACCTGTACTTACATGGCTATCAAGGCAGACCGATGGGCCTCAAGGAGATTGCGGCTCACTTGATGGAACGGGGTCTATTGATGCGTGGCAGGCCGTGGCGTATCCAGCAGGTGCATACCATTTTGTCTAAGCCGTTGTATGTGGGCGAGCGCTACTTCAACGTAACCCCCGCCAAGAGTCGCAAAAAGAACCCGCCAGAGCAGTGGGTAAAGCAGGAAGTAGAACCGATCATAGATCGCGCTACCTTTGACGACGTGCGAGCGCTGCGCAGCGCTCGTGCGCCGTCGAAGGTGGCTCCCCGCCTCGTCAGCAGCGAAACCTTGTTAACGGGCTTGCTGCGGTGTGGACATTGCGGAGCGGCGATGACGATAGTTACCGGCAAGAGCGGCCGCTACCGCTACTACAAGTGCAACAACCGGCATAACAAGCAGAATGACATCTGTCCAAGCAAATGCCTGCCAATGGACAAGCTTGACAATGCCGTACTGCATTTCTTTGCCGAACAGTGGCTAATACCGGAACGGATCAGCGGCTTACTAGAGGAATGGCGGCAGCAACTTAGCCTGCGCAAGTCAGGACAGCAGGATCGCTACACTCAGGTTCAGCGCACGCTGGCTGACATCGAGGCACGGCAGGCACGATTGCTGGATGCAATCGAGACTGGCGCGCTGCCAGTGGCAGACCAGTCGATTCGTTCACGGCTGGACAGACTGAAGGCGGAGCGCGAGGCGCAGCTGGTCGAGCTGGCGGGCATAAAGCGAGTACAGATTGCTCCTGTCGAGAAGATCACCCAGCAACAGATTGGCTTGTTCTGTCAGGTGCTGCGTGATCGACTACTGGTGGACAAGGTGTTTGCCAAGCAGTATCTGCGGGTGCTGCTACGTGACATACGAATCACGGCAATGGGAGAGGCTGTGATGAGCGGGGATTATGCCGAACTGGCGCAGACGGTGCTGGAAATGAAAAAAGGCACCGAATCGGTGCCTTCCTTCATACGCATATGGCGTCCCCACGGGGAGTCGAACCCCGGTTATCGCCGTGAAAGGGCGGTGTCCTAGGCCTCTAGACGATGGGGACGAAAAAAATCCGACCGAAGTCGGATTTTTTGTATTCGTGGTGGAGGTAAGCGGGATCGAACCGCTGACCTCTTGCATGCCATGCAAGCGCTCTCCCAGCTGAGCTATACCCCCACAAGAGGCTGCGTTGTTCAACGCGGAGCGCAGTTTAGTTGGCAGGGTGGCTGACGTCAAGCATTAATTTTGCAAGCAATGGGAGGCGTCCTGTTGGCTTCGCATATAATGCGCGTTTGCCAATGCAGATGGATGGGCGCCGATGGCGGTCGATCACTACGAAAATTTCCCGGTAGGTTCGCTGGCCCTGCCGCGCCGGATGCGCAAGGCGGTGCATGTGATCTATCACTTTGCCCGCCATGCCGACGATATCGCCGATGAGGGCGATGCGCCGGCGGTGGAAAGGTTGGCCGCATTGCAGGCGCTACGTGTGGAGCTGGATCGTATCGCGGCCGGTGCCATGCCAGAGCAGCCGTTGATGCAGGCGCTGGCTCGGGTGATCTCCGAAAGAAAACTGCCGCTGCAGCCGTTCTATGATCTGCTGTCGGCCTTCAGCCAGGACGTGGAAAAGACCCGCTATCAAAATTTTGCCGAACTGGTGGATTACTGCCGCCGTTCGGCCAACCCGGTGGGGCGGCTGATGCTGGCGCTGTACGGCGAGCACGACAGCCGCAGCTTGGCTATGAGCGATGGCATCTGCACGGCGTTGCAGCTGATCAACTTCTGGCAGGATGTGGCGATCGACTGGCAGAAGGGGCGGGTGTACATCCCGCAGGATGATCTGGCAAAACTGCGCATCAGTGAAGAGCAGATTGCGCGCAGCGATGCCGGTGGCGTGTGGCCGATGCTGATGGACAAGGAAGTCAAACGCGCACTGGCGATGTTGCAGGCCGGCTCGCCATTGGCCCTCAAGCTGAAGGGGCGATTTGGTTTCGAGCTGCGCATGATCGTGCTGGGCGGCGAGCGCATTCTGAAAAAAATTCACGATGCCCGCGGTGATGTGTTCAACCATCGCCCGGTATTGGGCTGGAAAGACTGGCCGGTGATTATCGGCAAGGCGCTGTGGGCGCCGTATGCCAGAAAAGGGAGACGGGCGTGACCCCGCAGCAATATTGTGAAGACAAGGCCGCCAAGAGCGGTTCCAGCTTTTACGCCAGCTTCCGCTACCTGCCCAGGGACAAGCGCGATGCCATGGTGGCGCTGTATGCCTTCTGCCGCGAGGTGGATGACGTGGTGGACGAGATTCACGATGACAACGTGGCGCGTACCACGCTGGCATGGTGGCGCAGCGAGCTGGCCGCTTTGTACGAAGGCCAGCCGACTCACCCGGTAATGCGCGCGCTGCAGCCGCATGTGGCTGCGTTCGATCTGCCGCAGGAGTGGTTGGCCGAGATCATCGACGGCATGCAGATGGATCTGGATGTGCCGCGTTACAACCGCTTTGCCGATCTGCAGCTGTACTGTCACCGCGTTGCCGGGGTGGTGGGGCAGTTGTCGGCACAGATTTTCGGCTATAGCGACCGCGCCACGCTGAAGTACGCCCACGAGCTGGGGCTGGCATTCCAGCTCACTAACATCATTCGCGATGTGGGCGAGGATGCGCGCCGCGGCCGGCTGTACCTGCCGGTAGAAGACCTGCAGCGCTTTGGCGTGCCGGCGGCGGATATCTTTGCCTATAAGGAAAGCCCGCAGTTTGCCGAGCTGATGCAGTTTCAGATCGCACGCGCGCATGAGCATTATCGCAAGGCCTGGCAGCTGCTGCCGGCGGCGGATCGCAAGGCGCAGCGCATCGGCCTGGTGATGGCAGCGATCTACCGCGCCACACTGGACGAAATCGCGCTGGATGGCCCGGGCAAGGTGCTGAACCAGCGGCTGTCGCTGTCGCCGGGGCGTAAGATCTGGCTGGCATGGAAGACCTGGAACTTCGGCTACAAGCCGTGAAACCGCGCGTTGCTATCATTGGTGCCGGCTGGGCCGGCCTCGCCGCCGCGATCGAGCTGGCCGATGCGGCCAACGTTGTGGTGTTTGAAGCCGGTCGCGTGCCCGGTGGTCGCGCCCGTAGCGTGGAGCTGGATGGCATGCGGCTGGATAACGGCCAGCACATCCTGATCGGCGCGTATCGCGAATGTCTGCGGCTGATGCGCAAAGTGGGGGTCGATCCGCAGCAGACGTTGGCCGCACAGCCGCTGGCCTGGCAGCAAATTGACGGTATTTCCATGCGATGCCCGGACTGGCCGGCGCCGTGGCATCTGCTGGCCGGGCTGCTGGTGGCTAACGGGCTGCGCTGGCGCGACAAGCTGGCCATGTTGCGGCTGTTGACCTGGCTCAGGGTGCGGCGCTGGCAAATCGGGCAGGATGTTGCCGCGCAACGTTGGCTGCAACAGCATGGCCAGAGCGAGCGGCTGTTGCAGTGTTTCTGGTCGCCGCTGATTCTGGCCACGCTCAATACCCCGCCGGCGCAAGCTTCCATGCAATTGCTGGCCAATGTGCTGCGCGACAGCCTCGGCTCGTCACGTGGCGAGGATAGCCGGCTGCTGCTGCCGCGTGTCGATCTGGGCGCCTTGTTTGCCGCGCCGGCCGTGCAGTGGTTGGCCGCACACGGCGGCGATATCCGGCTGGGTAAGCGCGTCACGGCACTGGATCTTACGGCGCAGATGGTGGACGGTGAAAGCTTCGATGCCATCATTGTCGCCACCGCGCCGTACCATGCTTTACGCCTGGTGAATGCCCCGGCACTGACAAACTTGCTCAAGGCATGGCAATACCAGCCGATAACCACCGTATACCTGCAGTTCGCCGGCAGGGTGACTTTGCCGGCGGTGATGACCGGGCAGGCGCAAGGGCTGGGGCAATGGTGGTTTGATCGCGAGGCATTGAGCGGGGAGGCCGGGCTGGTGTCGGTAGTAATCAGTGCCGAAGGGGCGCATGACAACCTGACACACGATGCATTGCTGGCGCAGGTCGAGCAGGAACTGCGCCGTGCGGTGCCTGACTTGCCTTCATTGCTCGGCGGGCGCGTGATTACCGAGCGCCGCGCTACCTTTGCGGCCAACGTTGCGTTGCCGCGCCCCGATGTGCGACTTCCCGTAAAATCGGGCTATCTGGCGGGTGACTGGCTGTGTGCCGACTACCCGGCTACCCTCGAAGGAGCGGTACGCAGCGGCATTGCCGCCGCCGGTGCCCTTATGCAGGACTGGACAACAAGAACATGATGCAAACTTTTGACGATAATTATCTGGCCGGCCGCGTGATTCTGGTGACCGGCGCCACGCAAGGGGTTGGCCGCGAGACGGCTCTTGCCGCGGCAAAGCATGGCGCAACCGTGGTGCTGCTGGCGCGTAGCGTGCGCGGACTGGAGAAGGTGTACGACGACATCGTGGCGCAGGGCTCGCCGGAGCCGGTAGCTATTCCGCTGGATTTGCTGGAAGCCACCGACGACGCGTTCAATACGCTGGCTTACCAGATCAAGCATGCGGTGGGGCGTCTGGATGGCATTGTGCATTGCGCCCAGCACTTCTTTGCGCTGTCGCCGCTGACCGACCAGCGCATCGACGAATGGATGAACCAGTACCGTATCAATACGGTAGCGCCGTTTGCCTTGACCCGCGCCTGTCTGCCGCTGCTGAAGGCGGCGGAAGACGCCAGCGTGGTGTTCGTGGGCGAAACCCATGGCCAGAAAGCCGGCCCGTTCTGGGGGGCGTTTGGTGCTTCCAAGGCCGGCCTGAATTATCTGATGCAGGTGGCCGCATCGGAGTGGGACATGTATCCCAACCTGCGGGTGAACCTGTTGGTGCCGGGCGCGGTCAATTCACCATTCCGCACCCGTACCCATCCGGGTGAAGACAAGAGCGAGCGCGGCAATCTGGTGGACCTGATGCCGCACATGTTGTACTGGCTTGGCGCGGCCAGTAGCGGTCGCAGCGGTGAAGTTATCGAGCTGGATCTGCGCAACAAGAAATAGGGACAAACGATGCGGGCATATCTGCTGTTGCCGGCGCTGCTGTTACTGACCGGGTGTAACTGGGTCATGAACGTCAGTGGTCTGGCAGCTGAATCCAACAAAGCGATCGGGGCCTCGTGCCGCCAGACCGGTCGCTCGCTGGAGGAGTGCTACAGCCGGAATCCGGATGCCGACAAGGCGCAGATTTTTGCCGGTTGGCGCGAGATGCAGGATTACATGGCCAAGAACAAGCTGGAGACCATGGTGCCGCCGGCTGAGCAGCCACCGCCGGTCGCTTCGGCGCCGGCTCCCGCCGCCAATGGGCATGCGGATGCTACGGCTCAAAAAAAAAGTAGTTACGCCGTAGTGCCGCCACCGCAGGCCGCAGTCCCGCCGCCTGCGGCTGTGGCGCGTGCGGCGCCGCCAGCGCGCAAGCCGTTGACCAATGCCGAGGCGGAGGCAATGGCCAAGAATGACCCGCTGATCGATTCAATCCTGTCCACCGTGCGCGGCAACGAGAAACCCAAACCTGTTCCCCGCAAGGACGAACAG
Source organism: Vogesella oryzae (assembly GCF_902829295.1). Taxonomy (GTDB): domain Bacteria; phylum Pseudomonadota; class Gammaproteobacteria; order Burkholderiales; family Chromobacteriaceae; genus Vogesella; species Vogesella oryzae. Next base: position 81,924 of record NZ_CADEPL010000019.1, on the reverse strand, counting down.
GCCACGCGCGACAACCGTCTGCTTAACATCCTCAGCGATCTCAACAGCAGCCAGTCTGCTGCCAAAGCCCCGCAGGAACATCCTGCCGCGGCACACTGATTTTCATGGCAAAACAAAAAACGATTTACCAGTGCGGCGAATGCGGCGGCAGTTCGCCCAAATGGCAGGGCCAGTGCCCGCATTGCGGAGCCTGGAACAGCCTGAGCGAAACCGTCGCCGCGCCGGCAGCGGCCAACCCGCGTTATCAAAGCTGGACGGCGCAGACGCAGCCGGTACAGGTGCTGGCCGAGGTGCAGGCGACCGAAGTGCCGCGCGAGTCCAGCGGTATCGATGAGCTGGACCGTGTGCTTGGTGGCGGCATCGTGCGCGGCGCGGTGGTGCTGTTGGGCGGCGACCCGGGCATCGGCAAATCCACTTTGTTACTGCAGGCGCTGGCGACTATGGGTGGCAATCGCAAGGTACTGTACGTATCCGGCGAGGAATCGCCGCAGCAGATTGCGCTGCGCGCCTCGCGGCTGGCGGTGGATGCCGCCCGCGTGCGGCTGCTGTCCGAAATCCGGCTGGAAGCCATTATCGCCACCTTGCAGCAGGAAAAGCCGGACGTAGCGGTGATCGACTCCATCCAGACGCTGTATTCCGACCAGGTGACTTCGGCCCCCGGCTCTGTGTCGCAGGTGCGCGAGTGTGCGGCGCAGCTGACCCGCATCGCCAAGCAAAGCGGCATCACCATCATTCTGGTGGGGCATGTCACCAAGGAAGGTTCGATCGCCGGCCCGCGCGTGCTGGAGCACATCGTGGACACGGTGCTGTATTTCGAGGGCGACAGCCATTCCAGTCACCGCATGATCCGCGCTATCAAGAACCGCTTTGGTGCGGCCAACGAACTGGGCGTGTTCGCGATGACCGACCGCGGCCTGCGCGGGGTGTCCAACCCGTCGGCGATTTTTCTGTCCAGCTATCGCGATGATGTCTCCGGCTCCTGCGTGCTGGTGACGCAGGAGGGCAGTCGCCCGCTGCTGGTGGAAATCCAGGCGCTGGTGGACGACGCGCACGGCTTCCAGCCCAAGCGGCTGACCGTCGGCCTGGAGCAGAACCGGCTGGCGATGCTGCTGGCGGTGCTGCATCGCCATGCCAGCGTGGCCTGTTTCGACCAGGATGTGTTCCTGAATGCGGTGGGCGGGGTGAAAATCATGGAGCCGGCCGCCGATCTGGCGGTGATCCTGTCGATGGTGTCCTCGCAGCGCAACAAGCCGCTGCCGGAAAAACTGGTGGTGTTCGGCGAGGTGGGGCTGTCCGGCGAGGTGCGCCCGGTGGCGCGCGGCCAGGAGCGGCTGAAAGAGGCTGCCAAGCTGGGCTTTACCCGTGCCATCGTGCCCAGTGCCAACGCGCCGCGCCAGCCTATCGACGGTTTGGAGATTATCGGTGTCGATCGTTTGTCCGAAGCAGTTGATTACTGCATTCGCCGCTAGGAGAGCCGATGCCCTCTGATCACGAAATCGAAGCCGAGCGTCCCTATCTGTTGCGCTACGCCCGCAGCCAGTTGCAGGATGCGGCCGCTGCCGAAGACGCGGTACAGGACACGCTGTTGGCCGCATTGCAGGGCCGCGAACGTTTTGCCGGTGGCGCCAGCTTGCGCACCTGGCTGACCTCGATATTGCGATTCAAACTGATCGATGTGGTGCGCCGGCAATCGCGCGAGAGCACCATTGACCTGGGCGAGGACCTGGACCTGGCCGATCTGGATGCCGTGTTCGACGGTAGCGGCCACTGGGCGCATGCGGTACGGGCGTGGGGCGCCCCGGAAGAAAGTCTGCTGGCGCAGCAGTTCTGGCAGGTCTACCAGCAATGCGCACAGGTGATGCCCAAGCGCACCGCCATGGTGTTTGCCATGCGCGAGGTGATGGATATGGATATCGCCGAGATTTGTCAGAATCTGGACATTACGGCGACCAATTGTTCAGTGATGCTGTACCGGGCGCGGCTGAGTCTGCGCGAATGCCTGGAAATACGCTGGTTCCAGCGGGAGGCCACATGATGGATTGCCGGCAGGCTAGCCGCCTGATTTCCGAAGCCATGGACCGGCCGCTGAGCCGGGCCGAGCAACTGCAACTGTCGATGCATCTGCTGTTGTGCCGCAATTGCCGGAATTTCCGCCAGCAGATGCAGCAGTTGCGTCAGGGCATCCGCCAGGGGCGGGAACGATAGCGGCAAGGTTGGCCGCATCGCCAGAACCAGGGGCAAGCCATGCGGCTTGCCCTTGCTGTTTGCGGCGGGCTAGTGCTTGCGTTTGCCCTGCCGCGCGGCGCAGGCGTTGGGACAGCTGGCACAACGCTCACTGAAGCCCACGCACTCCAGCGACTGTTTCAGCGAACACACCGAGCGGCGGCAGGCGATGAACTTGACCTTTTCCTCGTTGGCCAGCTCGCGGAAGTGCTTCATCACGTTGTGGCCCAGAAAGTCGGTGAACAGGATCAACAGCTCGGTGCCGGCCGGCAGGCGATCCAGCTTGCGCTGGTGCGAGCTGTTGCGGCCACTCAGGTGCTTGTGGATGTTGATGCCGAAAGAATCGAGCACGCCCGGGATGTTGCCCAGGGTATCGGCGCCGACCAGCATTGCATTCATGGTGTTGTCCTGACGAGATCAATGACGGCATGGTAGCCAGTGATCTAAATCTAATCAAGAATTATTCGTATTTGCGGTTTTAGTACTGGCAAATTCGCAACAGCCATGCCGGCTTGGCAACGGCTCGTGCTGCAGCCCGCCGCAGGGATTTGCTGTGCCTGCCGGCTTGGCGACGCGTCTCCCGCCGGCCGTCTTGCTTCAGGCCGTGAGATCGAGCTGGGAAACCAGTCCGGCGCTACCGTCCTCGTTGAGATATACCCCGGCCTTGCGCATCTGTGCCTGGGTATTGCCCTGGGCATCGCTGTAACGGTAATCCGCCGCCACATTGGGCAGCAGTAGGGCGCCGATGCCCTGATCCAGCAGCGATACCAGCTGATCCTGGCCGTCGTGTCGACCCTGCCAGAGCTGCAGGCGGGCAAACAGCGGGTCGCCTTCGTCGATGGCGCCGTTGCCGTCAGCATCCAGTTGCGCCAGCTCGGCAAAACCGTTGCCGCTTTGTGGCCCGAACAGCTCGCTGCGGTCGTTGACCTTGCCGTCGCCGTTGCGATCCAGTACCAGCCAGCCACCATTGGCAACCATCGGCAGGGCATCCATAGTGCCGTTGCCCTCCAGATCGAACGCCACGCTGGCGCCGGAAAGCACACCGGCATCGCTACCCAGTGTCAGCATTAACGGGTCCTTGGCGGCGGCACCAAAGTTGAGGGTTTCATTGCTGTGGAGCTCCAGGCTGCGCTGCAGCTGGATGTCCAGCTGGAAGCTAAGCTGCCGCCCGTCGCTGGTGGTGATATTGCCGCTGGCGGAAAACTGTAGTGACTCCTGCTCCTGGTAGTGGAATTCGCGCTGCAGGCGCATTCCCCATGACGGGGTAGGAGGAGGGGAGGTAGTGTTGCTATCCGGTGCGGCAACGTTGGCCGCAACGTTGCTGTCACTGCTGTTGGCGGGGTGTGCCTGGACGTCTTGCAGGCGGATGCGGATGCCGAAGGTTTTTTCCAGCAGGCTGCGCACCATCGCCATCACCGGCGAGAGCCCATCCTGCAGGCTGCTGTCATCCTGGCTGGCGGTCTTGCCGGCGGCGCTGATCGATACGCTGTCGTCTGGCGCGGCCACAGGGTTGGCCGCAGGTGCTGGCTGTCGCCAGATCTGCAATTTCTGCGTCTCGCTTTGGGTCTGCTGCAACTGGTGGCGGCTATCCAGTGCCAGTGACATGGCATCGATCTTCATGGCGCGACTCCTGCTCCGGCGATGCCGGATATATCGGCCATTTACAGCAAAGACTTAGTGCTGTTTCCGTTGCTTGCTATCAAATATCCGGATGGCGGGGCAGGCTGCCCGGCTAATCGCAGGTGTCATAGATTTTTGCCGGCGCGCCAGATCGACCAGATTAGCCACATGCTGTTGAAGAACGCCACCATGAAGCCGAGAAAGCCGAAGAATGGCAGCCCGAACAGCGTCGGGCCGCCCTTTACCGTCATCACGATCGAGGAGCCGATGATCAGGCAGCCGGTAACGATGCCCATGGTCAGGCGGTTGACGCTCTTGTCCAGCTGGTGGCCGAACTGCTCCAGTCGCTTGAGGTCGAGATTGATACGGAACTTGCCGTGACGGATGTCCTTGCCGATGCGGATGATGTCGCGCGGCAGGTCGCTGATCATGGCGAAGCCTTCGCGCAGGGTCTGCTTGCTGCGCATCAGGAAGTTGCGCGGATCGTAGCGCGCCAGGATCAGCTGGCGCACGAACGGCGCCAGGTGTTCTACCAGCTGGAAGTCCGGGTCCAGCTGGCGGCCCAGCCCTTCCAGGGTCAGCAGCGCCTTGAACAGCATCGCCATGTCCGGTGGCAACACGATGCCGTGGTCGCGGATCAGCGCCATGATGTCGTTGATCAGCTGTGACATATTGAGGTTTTTCAGCGGCACATGGTCGTACTGGAACAGCATCTCGCCGATGTCCTCGGCAAACTGCTCCTCGTCCACCGGTGTGCTGCCGGTCCACTCCAGCAGCACGTTCATCATGCCGCGCTCGTCGCGTTCCGACAGTGCCGCCAGCAGGTCGACAATTTCGTCGCGCCGTTTGTGCGACAGGCGGCCAACCATGCCGAAGTCGATGAAGGCGATGATGTCCTCCGGCAGGAAAAACACATTGCCCGGGTGCGGGTCGGCATGAAAGAAGCCGTTGAGCAGGATCATCTTCAGCACCGCATCGGCGCCGCGCTTGGCCAGTAATGGCGGGTTGAGGCCGGCAGCGGGCAGCGCCTCGACCGGCGTGGCCGGCAGGCCGTCGACAAAGTCCTGCACGTTGACCGCCGGTTTGGTGTACTCCCAGTGCACGCGCGGCACCCGTACGTGCGGGTCGCCGGCAAAGTCCTTGGCGAAGCGCTCCATATTGCGGGCCTCGACCGCCAGGTCCAGCTCGCGGCGCAGCGAGCGCGCAAACTGCACCACGATTTCCGACGGCTGGAAGCGGCGTGCATCCGGAAACTCCAGTTCGATCAGGTTGGCCAGATGTTCGAGAATGCGCAGGTCGGCTTCCACTTTCTCCACGATGCCCGGCCGGCGCAGTTTTACCGCCACCACGGTGCCATCCTTCAGCACCGCACGGTGTACCTGGGCGATGGATGCCGAGCCGATCGGGGTATGGTCGAACTCGGCAAAGATGTCCGTTGGCGCGGCGCCCAGCGCCTGTTTCAGTGTGGCGGCCAGCTGCGCATCCGGGATCGGCGGCACGGTGTTCTGCAGCTTTTCGAATTCGGTAATCCACTCCGGCGCAAACATGTCGACACGGGTGGAGAGAATCTGCCCCAGCTTGATGAAGGTTGGTCCCAGTTCCTCGAAGGCCTTGCGCAGGCGGATGGGCGTCGGGATGGCGTTGGCCGGGTCGGGAAACGGGATGTTCAGCCACTGGCCGGCTTTCTCCACCGCACGCGGCAGCCGCAGCCGCTGCGCGAATTCGCCGAGGCCGTGACGGAAAAGGATGCCGCTGATTTCTTTCAGACGGGGCAAGTCACGCATGGCAATCAGCGTTTCTCTGAGCATGGCAGAACCGATCAGGGCAGGCGCCAGCTGGCGCGGAGGTGGCAAAAAATGGCAAACAAGTATCGAAGATTCAGTACCGCTCCACAATAGCGCTGCCGCTGCGAGGCCTGTGCTACTGCGATTGCGGCTTGGTTGCCACGGCGCTAGATGGTATCGTGCAGGTCGTTTTGTTCAGAATCAGCCTTCCGGGCGCAGGAATGCCGGCACTCATAGAACCGGCGGCGCGGAAGCTTGTCCCTATTAAGCTATGAAATTTCATCAATACTTGCTGGCCTGTGTGCTGGCTGCCTGCATGGCGCTGGCCAATGCGGCACCGGATAAGAGCGCAGATAGCCGCACGGCCGATGAAAGCGCCGATCCGATTGCCCGTTTTGCCAGCCCGGGCGAAGAGGCCGCCGGTGATTTGCTGCTGCAGGCCATGAGCCTGCTGGGTGTGGCCTACCGCTTTGGCGGCAGCAATCCGGAAACCGGGCTGGATTGCTCCGGTTTCATCCAGTACGTATTCAAGAAATCGCTGCATGTGAATCTGCCGCGCACTGCTGCCGAGATGGCACAGGTTGGCCGCGAGGTTTCACGCGATGAACTCAAGCCGGGCGATCTGGTCTTCTTCAATACCCGAGGCTTCCGTTACTCGCACGTGGGTATTTTCCTGGGGAACAACAAGTTCATCCATTCGCCGCGCACCGGCAAGAGTGTGGAAGTGGGCAACATGAGCCAGAGCTACTGGGTTAGCCGTTACAATGGCGCGCGCCGCGTGGCGCGGGGTACCCAGCTTGCCGCTGCTGATGATGCCGCGGTCACCACGGCTAAGCGGCCGGACACCGCCGTGGCGGCCAAGACGGCCGGCGCGGTTGCCAAGCGCAGTGCCAAGGGCACCGTCAAAACCAGCGCCAAAACCAAGGGCAAGGCCAAAAGCAGCAAGAGCGAGGCCGCCAGCAAGAAAACGCGCGGCAAGAGTACGGCACCGGCCAGCAAGAAAAAACGGCCAGTGAAAAAACACTGAAATTAACGATTTGACCGCTCCGGGCTTTGGCTCCGGGGCAAGAACCAGACCGGATGCCCGCTGTCGCGGGCATCGACATTTGCAAGGTGAAGCATGAATCTGGATTTGCCGATCTGGCACGCCCCCGATGGCAGCGTGGTGTCCTGCACCGAGAAGGTGAAGGTCATGACCGAAAACATGGAAGAACTGGCGCAGATGGCGCAAGACGCGTTCGAGGATGCCATCCTGATGGGCTGCGACGAGCAGCAGGTGCGCGGCTTTCTGGTGGCGCTGATGCAGCGGCTGGAAAACCCCTACCAAGGCTGATCCATGTCCCTTAACTACGAGGCCTTCATCGGTCTGCGCTATCTGCGTGCCCGGCGGCGCAACGGTTTTATCTCCTTTATCTCCCTGTTGTCGGTGTACTCCCTTAAGCCGACCCTTGCGGGTCGGCTTTTTTTTTTCGCCAGTACCGATCGAGGAAGGGGGTGGTAAGCGCTTGCGAAGTGATGGTCGCGAGGGGGGGGGCGTCGCGTGTATTTGCCAGCCGGTTTGGCTGTGGTTTCATGTGTCAGACAAGGCGTAGCTCGCTGGCGATACGCTCTGCAGGATTGTTCTGCGACAGGGAACTGACTGTTTTGTTGTATGCCGACAACAAAACAGTTGTTTCATTGGCTGGTGCATTTAATGCCCGCTAGTGGTGCATTTCATTGCAAAAAGCCCGGCAGTGCTTGGTGAATAATGCTAACAAATGTAAATAACATGCACCGCTGCAGGGCTGTCAAAGTTTGAAGCGCAATCCGCAAAAGGTTTCTCGCAAATTTGTGCAGGGCGCCTGCTTGTTTTCTTAAACGGTGTGGTTAAATTAATCAACGGCTGTGCTGCGGGACAGGTTGGCCGCTGCATCAAGTAAGCACTTGCATGCTTTACATCCCCGCCGATGGCGATTAGCCTAATAAAACTGAAACAAGATTCCGCCAAGCGGAACAAGTGGAGAAAGCAGGATGAGCGAGCAACAACCGGCATCGGATGTCTTAGTCAGCTTTCGTGGCGTGCAGAAAAGCTACGACGGCGAATCTCTGATTGTTAAGAGCCTGGACCTGGACATTCGCCGTGGCGAATTCCTTACCATGCTGGGGCCGTCCGGTTCCGGCAAAACCACCTGCCTGATGATGCTGGCCGGCTTTGAAACCCCCACCCACGGTGAAATCCGTCTTGGCGGCCAGTTGCTGAATAACGTGCCCCCGCACAAACGCAACATCGGCATGGTGTTCCAGAACTACGCGCTGTTCCCCCACATGACCGTAGCTGAAAACCTGGCCTACCCGCTGACCATCCGCAAGATGAGCAAGAGCGATGTTGCCGCCCGTGTCAAAAAGGCACTGGACATGGTGCAGCTGGGTAATCTTGCCAATCGCTATCCGGGCCAGATGTCCGGTGGTCAGCAGCAGCGCGTGGCGCTGGCACGCGCGCTGGTGTTCGAACCGCAGCTGGTGCTGATGGACGAGCCGCTGGGTGCACTGGACAAGCAGCTGCGCGAACACATGCAGCTGGAAATCAAACATATTCACGACACGCTGGGTATTACCGTGGTGTATGTGACCCACGACCAGAGTGAAGCGCTGACCATGTCCGACCGCGTTGCGGTATTCAAGGACGGCATCATCCAGCAGATCGATGCGGCCAACGTGCTGTACGAGAAGCCGGTCAATTCCTTTGTCGCCAACTTCATTGGCGAAAACAACACGCTGCATGGCGAAGTCGTGGCAGTGGAGCAGGGCAGCGCGGTAGTGCGCCTGGCTTCCGGCGATACCGTGCGGGCTTCCGCTATTTGTGTCGATCGCGCCGGTGAGCCGACTTCCATGTCGATTCGTCCGGAGCGTGTACGCCTGAACCAGTTTGCCGAGTCTTGCGAGAACCGCTTGCCGGCACGTCTGGCCGAGTTCATCTACTTTGGTGACCATGTCCGCCTGCGTCTGGATGTTGCCGGACAAAGCGGCTTCATGGTGAAAGTGCCGGTAGGCGAGCTGGACAGCCGCTGGCAGGTGGGTGACACCCTCAATGTGGGCTGGATGTCGCAAGACATTCGCGCCCTGGATTCGGCTGTTATCGCACATTGATCCGGCGTGCCGGCGCACATGCCTCGGGCTTGTGTGCTGGCGTGCTGATCGCTGTGTCTGACGGATGAACCACCCGTAGTACCCAACCCAGTACCAAAACAAGGCCTGTTAAAACGGGTCGCTAACTGTTGTCTGCAAACGTGCAAACTTCGAGGAGTTATCCATGACCAAATTTGCCCCCCGCCTTGCCGTGCTGTCCGTTGCTGTCGCATTTGCTGCGCCGGCCATGGCGAAGGACCTTACTGTGATTTCCTTTGGCGGTGCCAACAAGGATGCGCAGACTGCTGCGTACTACCAGACCTTCGAGAAAGCGACTGGTAACAAGATTACTGCGGGTGATTACAACGGTGAGATGGCCAAGATCAAGGCCATGGTAGACACCAAGAAAGTGACCTGGGACGTTGTCGAGGTTGAGTCTCCGGAACTGCTGCGTGGTTGTGAAGAAGGCATGTTCGAGAAGATCAACTGGGCACAGGTCGGCAACAAGGCCGATTTCGTGAAGCCGGCGGTTTCCGAGTGTGGCGTAGGTATCTTCGTTTGGTCCACCGCGCTGGCCTACAACGCCGACAAGCTCAAGGAAGCCCCGAAGAGCTGGGCTGACTTCTGGGATGTGAAGAAATTCCCGGGCAAGCGTGGCCTGCGCAAGGGTGCCAAGTACACCCTGGAATTCGCGCTGATGGCAGACGGTGTAAAGCCGGCTGACGTGTACAAGGTGCTGGCTACCAAGGCCGGTGTGGATCGCGCCTTCAAGAAACTGGATCAGCTGAAGCCGAACATCCAGTGGTGGGAAGCCGGTGCGCAGCCGCCGCAATTCCTGGCCTCCGGCGACGTAGTGATGAGCTCGGCTTACAACGGCCGTATCGACACCGCGCAGAAGGAAGGCAAGAACCTGAAAGTGGTATGGGCCGGCAGCGTGTATGACGTGGATTCCTGGGCGGTGCCGAAAGGCTCCCCGAAGCTGAAGGAAGCCATGGATTTCATCAAGCACGCCAGCAAGCCGGAAAACCAGGCGGTGTATTCCAACAAGATCGCCTACGGTCCGACCAACCTGAAGGCAGTGCAGAAAGTTGATCCGAAGTCTGCGGCCAACCTGCCGACCTGGCCTGCCAACCTGAAGAACGCCGTTCCGCTGGACGTGAACTTCTGGGTGGATAACGGCGAAAGTCTGGAAGAGCGCTTCAACGCCTGGGCTGCCCGCTAAGCGTTGTCAGGCAGTTAGCAGAGCAGGGACCGCCGGCCGCACGCCGGTGTGGCTGGCCCCTGCTCGCCGCTATCTGTCCGGTCTGGTGTCCCCGCCAGACCAGAGATCTTTGCTGATTCGTTCCGCCACTGCGGTGGCGGGACTCTCCGGAAGTGATGCCCACTATGTCCGAATCCCTTTCCGTCAATGCGCCGCTGACGGCTGCCGATGGCGAGCCGCTCAAGCTGAAGCTGGCGCGCGAGCGCCGTAACAAGCAATTGAAGGCGGTGGCACTGATTGCCCCGCTGGCAATTTTCCTGCTGCTGACCTTTGTGATTCCGATTGCTACCCTGCTCAAGCGCAGTGTGGACAATCCGGAAGTCGTTTCCTACCTGCCACAAACCACCAAGGCAATTGCCGGCTGGGATCGTCGCGCGCTGCCATCCGAGGATGTGTTCCGCGCCATGTCGCAAGACCTGCTGGTGGCCAAGGAAAACAAGACCATTTTCGAAGTCGCCAAGCGGCTGAACATGGATATCACCGGCTTCCGTTCCCTGCTGCAAAAAACCGCGCGCAAAATGCCGCTGGAGTTGGCCGCAGGTGAATCGGTACGTGACCGCTTCATCCAGATCGACGAGCGCTGGGGCGACCCGGATCACTGGCATGTGATTGCCAAGAATGCCAAGTCGTGGACACCGTTCTATCTGTACAGCTCGCTCGATTTGCGCGAGACCAAGGCCGGTACGCCGGAACTGGCGCCCGTAGAAGAGCGCGCCTTCCTGAATATCTTCGGCCGTACGCTGTGGATCAGCCTGTGGGTGACCGTGTTCTGTCTGCTGCTGGGTTACCCGCTGGCTTACTGGCTGGCTAACCTGCCGGCTCGCAAGAGCAACCTGCTGATGATTCTGGTGTTGCTGCCGTTCTGGACCTCGGTACTGGTGCGCGTGGCGTCGTGGATCGTGCTGCTGCAGCGCGAAGGCCTGATCAACAGCGCGCTGATGAATCTGGGGTTGATCCACGAGCCGTTGCAGCTGGCGTTCAACCGCGTCGGTGTATACATCGCCATGGTGCACATCCTGCTGCCGTTCGTGATTCTGCCGGCCTATAGCGTGATGAAGAGCATTCCGCAGACCTATATGCGTGCCGCCATCTCGCTGGGTGACCATCCGTTTGCCGCCTTCTGGAAAATCTACTTCCCGCAGACTGTGGCGGGCGTGGCTGCCGGTGCCTTGCTGGTATTCATCATGTGTATCGGCTACTACATCACCCCGGCACTGCTGGGTAGCCCGGAAGAGCAGATGGTGAGCTACTACGTGGCGTTCTATACCAACGTCACCATCAACTGGGGTATGGCCGCAGCGCTGGGTAGCCTGCTGCTTATTGCCACCATGACGCTGTACGCGGTGTACAGCAAGCTGGTGGGTGCCAACCGTCTGAGTCTGGGGTAAATCATGCTGCCGAATTATGCTTCCCCGATCGAACGCATCTGGTTCTGGACCTTCCGTACCCTGTGTGTGCTGATCCTGATTTTCCTGGTGTCGCCGCTGCTGGTGATTGTGCCGCTGTCGTTCTCGTCCGATAGCTTCCTGCTGTATCCGATCCACTCCTTCTCGCTGCGCTGGTACCAGGAGTTTTTCGGCAACGGCGTGTGGCTGCATTCGTTGAAGAACAGCTTCATCGTGGCGCCGGCGGCAACGCTGCTGGCAACCTCGCTGGGCACGTTGGCCGCCGTCGGGCTGACTTCGTCTGACTTTCCGGGCAAGTCGTTGCTGATGACGGTGCTGATTTCGCCGATGGTGGTGCCGGTGGTGATCGTCGGTGTCGGTGCCTATCTGTTCTTCGCCCCGCTGGGCCTGTCCAACAGCTATCCGGCGCTGATTCTGGTGCACACCGCCTTGGGCGTGCCGTTTGTGGTGATTACCGTGTCGGCAACGCTGCGCGGGTTCAACAACAACCTGATCCGCGCCAGTGCCAGCCTGGGTGGCAACGCCATTACCACCTATCGTCGGGTAGTGCTGCCGCTGATCGCGCCGGGCGTGATTTCCGGTGCGCTGTTTGCTTTTGCCACCTCGTTTGACGAAGTGGTGGTGACGCTGTTCCTGGCCGGTCCGGAACAGACCACGCTGCCGCGCCAGATGTTCAGCGGCATCAAGGAAAACATCAGCCCGGCCATCGCTGCTGCTGCCACGGTGCTGATCCTGTTCTCCATCGCCCTGCTGCTGTCGCTGGAGTGGTTGCGTGGCCGCGCAGAGCGCATGCGCACCAGTCTGGCGGAATGACATTCCGCCGCAGTAAAAAGCCCCGCGCAAGCGGGGCTTTTTTTGTGTGTAGCCAGTGGTGTGCTCAGAACAGTTCGATATCGCCTTGCGGCCAACTATCGGGTTTGGCCAGCCCTTGTTGTTGCAACGAGGCGTAATCGGCAACCAGGTTACGGCCATGCTCCTTGGCGAAATACAGCGCCTTGTCTGCCTGTTCCACGACGTTGGCGGGCAAGGGTTGCCGCTCGATGCGGACATGGCCGATGCTGAGGGTTACCTGGCCTACCTGCGGAAAAACAGTCTCGGCGATCGTCTGCTTGAGCAGCTCCAGCAGTTCACCGACATCGCTGGTACGCGGCGAGATGATGGCGGCAAATTCCTCGCCACCGTAGCGGTACAGCCGGGCTTTCTGTCCCAGCGTGCTGGTCATCAGTTGGGAGATGCGTAGCAACACTTCATCGCCGACGATATGGCCGTAGCGGTCATTGATCTGTTTGAAGTGGTCAATATCCATCAGGGCCAGCGAGTAGCCGGAGTCCGGCATGGACAGTAATTCGTAGAGCCGGTTATCAAAGGTGCGCCGGTTCAAGAGACCGGTCAGCATGTCGCGCTCGGCGTCGTACAGCAGACGCAGGTAGTTCTCGTGGATCAGTACGATAGCCGCCAGAAACCCCTGTTCCTGCTCGTCCAGCGGTTGCCCTTCCAGTAGCAGCAGAGCCATGCGGCGGTTGCGCTGGCGGATAACCTGCCAGGTCTGGCCGTCCAGGTGCCACGGGGTAGGGTCGTCATCGCTGCGCAGAATGGCCTGGCGCATAAGCTCATCCGGCGGCTGCCAGCCGGTGCTGGCCTTGCGATAGCCATCGACTTTGTCCAGCCGGTGCAGCAGGTGGACTTGCAGCTCCTGATCGTTGCCGCGCAGGCTGTAAAACCGGATGCGGTGATCAGGCAGCAGCACGCTGATCAGCTCCAGCAGGCTGTGCTCCAGCTCGTTTTGCTCCCGCTGGGCACTCATTTTGGCCAGCTGTTGCACCAGATGGGCAATGCTGATGGAGGCCTCGCTGCTGCTCATATCACCTTACCAAGTGGAGTGTGGGGCTTAACCGCGGCCGGTGCTGCCAAAGCCGCCAACGCCACGCTCAGAGGCATCGAAGTCTTCGACAATGTTCAGGGCAACCTGTACCACCGGCACGATGATCATCTGCGCGATGCGCTCCAGCGGCGCGAGTTTGAACGCGGTATCGCCGCGGTTCCACACCGAGACCATCAGCTGGCCCTGGTAGTCGGAGTCGATCAGCCCCACCAGATTGCCCAGTACGATACCGTGTTTGTGGCCGAGGCCAGAGCGCGGCAGGATCATGGCCGCCAGCGTCGGGTCGGCCAGATGGATGGCCATACCGGTCGGTACCAGCACCGTCTGGCCGGGTTCAATCACCATCTCGTTATCGATGGCGGCGCGCAGGTCGAGACCGGCAGAGCCGCTGGTGGCGTAGGCCGGCAGACAGTCGTGCAGGCGGGAATCGAGAATCTTGACGTCGAGTACAGGTTTCATCAGTTAAAAATCAGGGTTGGCGGTTGTTCAGGTGCTTGGCCAGATGGGCGACGATGGCGCGGCCAACGTCGTCTTTGGGCATGGCTGGCAACGGGTGCTGGCCATCATCGTCCAGCAGAATCACTTCATTGCGGTCGGCACCCATCGCTTGCTGGGCCAGATTGGCAACCAGCAGCGGGACTTTCTTGCGTTTGCGCTTCTGTTCGGCAAAGTCCAGCAGGTTCTGGCTTTCTGCCGCAAAGCCGACGCAGAACGGAGCCGCCGGCAGGCCGGCGACTGTGGCCAGAATGTCCGGGTTTTCTTCCAGTTCGATAACCGGTACGGCATCGCCTTTTTTCAGCTTGTGCTCGCTGCGGTTCTTCACGCGGTAATCGGCCACCGCTGCCACACTGATAAACACATCGCTGCGGCCAACCTCCGACAAGACCGCCTGGTACATTTCCTGCGCGCTTTGTACCGGCAGTAGCCGGACGTCTACCGGGGCGGCGAGGGCGGTCGGGCCGGACACCAGGGTGACTTCGGCGCCGGCATCGCGGCAGGCGCGTGCCAGAGCGTAGCCCATCTTGCCGGAGCTGATGTTGGTGATGCCGCGCACCGCGTCGATCGGCTCGAATGTCGGGCCGGCGGTCAGCAGTACTTTCTTGCCGGCCAATAGCTTGGCATCGAAGAAGCCCTGCAGCAGCTCGAATACTTCTTCCGGCTCCAGCATGCGGCCGGGGCCGGTTTCACCACAGGCCTGCACGCCGTGCGCCGGCCCCCACACCGTCACGCCATCGGCGTGCAATTGCGCGATGTTGCGTTGGTTGGGCGGGTTGTCCCACATCTGGCGGTTCATTGCCGGCACCACGATCAGCGGGCAGGTGCGTGCCGCCGCCATGGTGGAAATCAGGTCGTCACAGGCGCCATGCGCCAGCTTGAAGATGCAGTCGGCCGTGGCCGGTACGATTACGAAGGCATCGGCACGGCGCGACATTTCGATGTGCGCCATGGCGTTGTCAGGGCGGCTGTCCCACACGTCGTGGTACACCGCGTGACCGGACAATGCCTGGAAGCTCAGCGGAGTAACAAAACGGGTAGCGCTTTCGCTCATCACCACTTCTACGTGGTGACCTGCTTTCACCAGCAGACGGGTCAGCTCGGCTGCCTTGTAGGCTGCCACGCCGCCGGTAATGCCCAGAAGAATGTTTTTTTGCGCCATGCCTGTCTCGAAAAGCTGTGTTTTTCTCACGTCTGCAATTGTAGCGGAAGCACTCCCATTACGGTGGCTAAGCTCTGGATTAGATAATAGTGATTTGTCATTAATATTCTGATAAAAACCATGCTATAGCCAAATTCAGGAGTCTGCGATGTCCATCTCCCACTGGCCGGCGGCCGAGCGTCCGCGGGAAAAACTGCTGCAGCGCGGACCACAGATACTGTCGGATGCCGAGTTGCTCGCCATCTTCCTGCGCACCGGAGTGCGTGGCTTGTCGGCAGTGGACATGGCGCGGCAATTACTGCAGCGCTTTGGCAGCCTGAGCAAATTGCTGGCAGCGGGAGAAGAAGACATCGGCCGCTGTACCGGCATGGGGCCGGCCAAGTATGCGCAGTTTGCCGCGGTGAAAGAGCTGGCACGTCGACTGCTGGCAGAGGATATGCAGTTGGGCGATGTGCTGGATAGCCCGGATGCGGTACGGCAATACCTGCGGCTGGCGATCGGCAGTCATGATGTGGAGGTATTCGTGGTACTGTTCCTGACGGCACAAAACCGGGTGCTGGCAGTCGAAGAAGTATCACGTGGCACTTTGACCGAAACACGGGTCTACCCGCGCGAGGTGGTGCGCAGGGCCTTGCAGCACAATGCCAGTGCCGTGATCGTGGCGCACAATCACCCCTCAGGTTTGGCCGAGCCTTCGGCCGCCGACCGGGCGCTGACTGCCACGTTAAAGCAGGCATTGGGACTGGTCGATATTAAGTTACTGGATCATTTTGTTGTCACCGGCACACGTGCCGAATCTCTGGCCGAGAGGGGCTGGGTCTAGCATGCAGAGGGTTAACGGGTGGTGAACAGGTAAGATGTGCCGGCAGCCGGCCGGCACAGACAGGGTGAAACTGACCCGCGGCCAGCCGGCTGGCCGCAATTGGAGGGGCGCATCATGAACATCCTGCAGTTGCTGAACCAGTCCGATTACATCCAGATCAACAACCAGCTGATCAAGCCGGAATACATGTTCGCCTCCGAGGACTACGCCGAAGACGACGATGTGGCTGTGGAGGCACAGCTGGACGGCGCCGAACTGGTGCTGACCGTCGCCGATCTGGAGGATGCCACACCGTTGGCTGATGGTGCCTACTGGCTGGAAAGTGTGGGTTATCTGCGCTTTCTAACCCGGCAAGCACTACATTGACCCGTTTCGATAACGGGCAACAGGCCGCCGCAAGGCGGCTTTCTGCTGTCTGGGGGCCAGCTTGAGTAATTGCCGGCAGCGCCGGATAATCGCTGCCCCTTTTTTTAGCGCATGATCTCCGTGGAGCAACGAGCAATGACCAAAGTTGTGGTGGTGGGCAGCATCAACATGGATCTGGTCGTGGTGGCCAGCCGCTTTCCGGCGCCGGGCGAGACCCTCAGCGGCGAGCGCTTCCTGACCGTCGCCGGTGGCAAGGGGGCCAATCAGGCCGTGGCCGCCAGCCGGCTGGGTGCCACCGTCGGCATGGTGGGCAAGGTTGGCCGCGACGCATTCGGCGACCAATTACTGGCTGGCCTGCAGGACGAAGGCGTCGATACCCGCCACGTTGGCCGTGCCGATGTCGCCACCGGCGTGGCGCTGATTACCGTCAGTGGCGGTGAAAACAGCATCGTGGTGGTGCCGGGGGCCAACCATGCACTATTGCCGGCCGACATTGTCGCCGCCGAAGCGGAGCTGGCTACGGCCGACGTGATTCTCACCCAGCTGGAGATTCCGCTGCCGACGGTGGCGACAGTGCTGGAAGTCGCCGCCCGCCACAAGGTGCCGGTCATCCTCAATCCGGCCCCGGCCCAGGCTCTGCCGGCCGCTATGCTGCAACAGGTGGCGTTGCTGACGCCGAACGAGCACGAGCTGGCCGTGGTGCTGGGCCGGCCGGGCGAGGATATGCATAGCTTGCTGCCACAGTTGCCGGGCAAGATCGTGATGACCCACGGTAAACATGGCGCCTGGTATTGCCGTGCCGATGGCAGCTTGCAGCACCAACCGGGTTTCAAGGTTGAGGCGGTGGATAGTACCGGTGCCGGCGACACCTTCAACGGTGCCTTGGCCGCGTTTCTGCCGCTTGGCGTGGAGGCGGCGATGCGGCATGCCGCGGCGGCCGGCGCCTTGTCGGTGACGCGGCTGGGCGCGCAGGGCGGCATGCCGCACCTTGACGAGCTGCGGACATTTATGACCGATGCCAATTGATCTGGCGCAAGTTGGCCGCATGGCACGCTAGTTAGAATGCCGACTTCCAAATGCTTTGTGCATGAGCACGGGTAGGGGTCGAGATGGAAAAAATTCGCGTAGCAATGGTGGGCGCTGGTGAAACGGCAACGCCGCTGTTGAAGCAGCTGCTGACTTCGGATTTTGTCGAATTGGTGGGGGTGGCCGAGCTAAACCTTGCGTTGCCAGGGGTGGCACTGGTTAAGGAGTACGGCATTCCGGTAACCGATAATTTCATCGAGCTGGCCGAGCAGGGCGAGCGGGTGGATATCATTATCGACCTGACCGGTTCGCGCAAAGTGCGCGAGGATCTGCGCCGCTTCATGCAATTTGCCGGTAACAACCACACCGTGATCATGCACGAGCGTATCGCGCTGCTGCTGATGTCGCTGTCGGCCGGCAAGCTGGTGCAGACCCGTCACGATTCGCTGGATTACTGAATGGTTAGAGCCATTGCCGGTTACGCGACTGGCCGGCAATGTTGAAGGAGGGCTGCGGCCCTCCTTTTTTCATGGATGTACTGGTGGTGGTTGCGGCCAACGTTGGCCGCAACGGCAAGCCTGCAGGCGGTGCTAGCCGAAGCCGCGCTTTTTCAGTGCCAGATACATCATGCCGGCGGTAATGGCATCGTTCAGCGCATCATGGCGTGGCAGGGCGGGAATCCCTAGCTCCTCGTTCAGGGTTGCCATGCGCAAGTCCACATTGCTGTCCGGCTGCTGGCGCAGTTTGTAGTCGTAAAAGCGGCCGGAAATCTCGATCTGGCGGTTGGGAAGGCCGATGCCGGCCAGCTCGCGGACATATTTGTTCAGCACCGCCACATCGTATTCCAGGTAGTAGCCGACCAGCGGCCGCCCACCGATAAAGGCCAGCAACTGTGCCACCGCTTCTTGCGGCGACAGCCCGTCGCTGACATCGCGCGGGCGCAGGCCGTGAATCTTCACGCTGTCGGCTTCCGGGCGGCGCTCCGGCTTTACCAGCACGTAGAACGATTCGCTGCTGAGGATGCGTTGGCCGCGGATTTTTACCGCGCCGATGGACAGCAGCTCCGCTTCTTTTACGTTCAGGCTGGTGGTTTCACAGTCCACGCTTACCAGCTCGCTGTCGTCGTGCTCCAGGAGGTACGCAAACGCCGGGTTCTTCAGGCGCCAGCGAGCCAGCTGCCGTTTCATGGCCGGAATCATGCGATGGCTCCCAGGCGGAACACGTGGCGCAGGTGGCCCTTGAAGCGTTTTACCAGCGCCAGCGCATCTTTCAGCAGGTCGCGCTCCAGTGTCGACAGCTGTTCCGGGCGGATCAGGTTGCTGGCGCTGCGGCCATCGGCCAGTTCGGCCAGGCCCTGGCTCAGGCGCAGCCCCAGCAGGAAGGACAGCGCCTCGCCGACGTCATTGGCCAGCTCGCGCTCCAGCAGGCCGCGCTCGGCCAACAACTGCAGCCGTTCGAAGGTATTGCAGGCCGGAATGCCGTGGCGCAGCGCCAGCGCGCGGATGCCATGCACGATGGGGAAAATGCCGCCTTTCTTGATGTCCAGCGTGGCGGCACCGTTTTTTTCCTTGGTCAGTAACTGGGCGAAGAAACCCAGCGGGGTATCGAACTGCTCGATGGCGCGGGCGAAGCGGGCGTAGAAGCTCTCGTCGTCCGACAGCAGGCTGTCCAGGTACTGCCGGCATTGCGTCAACAGGCTGTGGTCGCCGGCCACCGCTTCGGCATCGATGAAAATGGCCAGGTTCATCAGCGCATCGCCATCCGGCGCCATCACCCAGCGATACAGCTGGTCGCGCATGCCCTGCTCGTGTTGGCGCCACTGCGGATTGCGCACCATGATGCCGCCGGGGCAGGGCGGGTAGCCAAAGCGAGTCAGGGTATCGCTGAAGGTCTGGCAGGCACCCTGTATCGCCGGATGCTCGAAACCGTCGCGGATCAGCAGTGCGTTGTCCTGGTCGGTTTTCAGGATCTGCTCGCCGCGACCTTCCGAGCCCATTACCAGCAGGCAGCTGTTGGCCACCAGTTCGGCCGGTGCGATCAGCTGCCAGGCGCGCTCGAACAGCCGCGCATTCAGCGCCTGCACCAGCCGCCCCAGCTGCGGCGCCTTGACGCCGTGGCTGGACAGGATGCTGACCAGCCGGGTGATCTGTTCAGCGATGGCGGCCAACTCGTCCAGCGATTCGGCGCGATCCAGCCGCTGTGCGATCAGGTGCGAGTGGTTGGAGAAGTAGGACAGGATGTCCACCTGCGCCAGAATACCCACCGGCTCGCCGCGCTCCATTACCACCAGCCGGCGGATATTGCGCTGGGTCATGGTCAGCAGCGCGTTGAACAGGAAGTCGTCGCTGTCGACGGTGATCAGGTCGAAGTGGCAGACCTGATGCAGCGGCGTGCTGGAGGGGGTGTCGGCAAGAATGATGTCGCGGAAATCGGTGGTGGTGAACATGCCGAGCCGTTCGCCGTGGCGTACCAGAATCGACTTGCTCTTGCGCTGCTTCATCAGCCGAGCCGCGTCCAGAATAGTGTCGCGGCCCTCGGCGAATACCGGCAGTCGCGAGCAGGCATCGCGCACCGTGGCGGTCAGCAGGGTCTGCAGTTCGCGGTTGCCGGATTCGCGTGCCATGGCGCCGAATTTCTGCGAGATGCTGGCAAAGAAGAAGGCGCCGAAACCCGGGTTGCTGTCGGTCAGTGCCAGCACGGTATCGCGCGGCAGCGCGAACACCAGTGCTTCCTCGTGTACCACGAAGCGGGTGCTGGTGTGGCCGGCCACCATCGAGCGGGCGTCAAAAGTGTCGCGCTGGCGGTAGACGGCGATTACCTCATCGTCTGCCATTTCGCGCACCACGCCTTTGATCACCACGTACAGCGCATCTACCGGTGTGCCCGGCGACAGGATTACCTCGTCCTCGTCGAAGAACACGATGTCGGCAGCGTTTTCCAGCGTTTGCTGCTCGGCATTGCTCAGGTGGGTAAACGGCGGGTGGGAGAAGTCGAAACGGGACATGCGGGCACTCCGTACGGGACACCCTTGCAGCATAAACGGCTGCCTGCCGCCACCGCCATGTCGACGCTGGCGGATACGCTCAGTTTTGCGCTGGATCAGCTTTCGCTGCGGCATCCGCACCGCAGCTGCTGCCACAACCGGCGGCATCGCTGCGCGTCGGCGGGCTGGTGATGCTGCGCAGTTGCGGCTCGCCAGCGGCGAACAGCACCAGCTCGCCATCCTGCAGCGGCGTCCAGTGCTCGTTGTCGGTGAGCGGCACGGTGGCGATGATGGCGACGCGGTCCTGCGGCGTGGTGACGGTGGAGAAATCCACGGTGACGTCGTCGTCGACCAGATGGGCCGTCGGGAACGGTGCCTGGCGCACGATGTAGTGCAGCTTGGTGGAACAGTGCACGAACAGCCACTCGCCATTGGACAGCATGAAATTGCAGACGCCATGGCTGCGCAACTCTGCGGCCAACGTTTCTACCGCCGCAAACAGCGCCTCGCGTGCCGGCGGCTGGTTCCAGCGACTGCGCAGGCTCTCCAGCAGGTAGCAGAAGGCGCGCTCGGAGTCGGTGCAGCCTACCGGCTGATAGTGGCTGCCCAGCTGCGGATGGAAGTCCAGCAGGTTGCCGTTGTGGGCGAACAGCCAGTACTGCCCCCACAGCTCGCGCTGGAACGGGTGGCAGTTGGCGAGGTTGACTTCACCCTGGGTCGCCTTGCGGATGTGGGCAATCACGTTTTCCGACTTGATCGAATACTGCCGTACCAGACTGGCGACCGGCGAGTCGGCAGCCGGTTTGTCATCCAGAAACAGCCGTACGCCACGGCCTTCGAAAAAGGCGATGCCCCAGCCGTCGGCATGGTGGTCGGTGAGGCCGCCACGGCGATGAAAGCCCTCGAAGGAAAACAGGATGTCGGTGGGCGTATTGCAGTTCATGCCCAGCAGCTGGCACATGGTGAGTGTCCGTGATGCAGATAAGTGTTTCATTTTTTCACGAAGCTCGCGCTTAGCCAAGGTTGGCCGCAAGGCGACTGCGGGCGATAATGACGGTCTGCGTACTTGCAGTTTGCGGCACCGCCCCTATCTATGGCGTTTGCCCGCCCAACCGGAGCCTGTCATGACTACCATTGTCGTTGTCTGCAAGGACGGTCAGGTCGCCATCGCGGCCGATACCCAGACCACGTTCAGCGACGAGCACAAGCTGCTGGCTGGCTACGATGTGTTCCACGACAAGATTTTCCGCATCGGCGACAGCTATCTGGCGATTGCCGGTTCGGCAGCGCACGATCTGGTTTTGCAGTCGGCGTTGAAGGGGATGAAATCGCGGGATCTGACCAGCCGTGCCGGCCTGTTCGAGACCTTCCGCAAGATTCATCCCAAGCTGAAGGACCATTTCTTCCTGCGGCCGGAAGAGGACGAGGAAGACCCGTACGAGTCCAGCCAGATGATGGTGCTGGTGGCCAACGCCCACGGCATCTTCGGGGTGTTCCCGATGCGCGAGGTGTACCAGTTTGCCCGCTACTGGGCGATCGGCTCCGGGCGCAAGTTCGCCATGGGCGCGATGCAGGTGCTGTATGACAGCCCGCTGACGGCAGCGGAAATTGCCGAGCGGGCGGTAACGGCCGCCTGCGAGTTCGACGCCAGCTCCTCGCTGCCGTTGACGCTTTATTCCATACCTACCGAGAAGGACAAGCATTCATGAGCCAACACGATAATCTGCAACGCTTCCTGTTCGACGGCGCACCGGTACGCGGTGCGCTGGTGCGCATGGACGGCGCCTGGCAGCAGGTGCTGGCCCGTCACGATTACCCGCCGGCGATCCGCAAGGTGCTGGGCCAGATGCTGGCGGCCAGCGCGCTGTTGGCGGCCAACCTCAAGTTCGACGGCACGCTGATCATGCAGCTGCACGGCAAGGGTTCGCTGCGCCTGGCGGTGGCCGAGTGCACCAACGAGCGTACCGTGCGCGCCACGGCCCGTTACGATGCCCACATCCACGATGCGCCGCTGACCGAGCTGCTGGGCGAGGGTGGCACCTGCGTGCTGACGCTGGAGCCGAAGGACGGCGAGCCGTGGCAGGGCATCGTGGCGCTGGAAGGCGACAGTATTGCCGCCATGATCCAGAACTATCTGCAGCGCTCCGAGCAGCTGGACAGCCGCTTGCTGCTGGCCTGCAACGACGACACCGCTGCCGGCCTGTTGCTGCAGCGCCTGCCGGATGGCCACGGTGATCCGGAAGCCTGGCAGCACCTGACCGTGCTGGCGGCCACGCTGACCGACGAAGAACTGCTGACCCTGGATGCCCACGACATCCTGCATCGCCTGTACCACGAAGAGCAGGTGCGCGTGTTCGAGCCGGAAGACGTGAGCTTCGCCTGCAACTGCAGCGAAGAGCGTGTCGGCGACATGCTCAAGCTGCTGGGGGGGCAGGAAGTGGCCGAGGTGGTGCTGGAGCAGGGCTCCATCGAAGTGGGCTGCGAATACTGCGGCCAACGTTACGTGTTTGACGAGGACGAGGTGAATACCCTGTTCGGCATGGATGTCATCGAGGCGGTACGCGGCGAACAGCAGCGTCACTAAGCGGGCTGCGGCGGCATGGCCGCCAACAACAAGGGCCGCTTGCGCGGCCCTTGTTGTTTGGTATGGCTAAACGTTGGCTCAGTCCCGGCCCGGAGCCATCGATGCACGCAGAGCGGCGCCGGTTTCGGGGCGGCTCTCCAGCATGTCGTCTTCCGGTGCCGCGTCACGCAGGTGCTTGGTCGCCAGGAAGTACAGGTAACCGGCGGCCATCGCGGCAACAAATACGGCAAACACCAGCTGGTTGAGCCAGGCCATGGTCAGCAGCGACAGCACGGCGATACCCAGCGCAATGGCCGGGAACAGCGGGTAGAACGGCGCGCGGAACGGGCGCTCCAGTCGGGTTTCGCAACGACGCAGGCGGAACAGGCTCAACATCGACATGATGTACATCACCAGCGCGCCGAACACCGACATGGTGATGATGTTGGCGGTCAGCGTCTGGCCGCCAAAGCTGATCCATTCATCGCTGAAGATGGCAATGATGCCGATGACGCCGCCCAGCAGAATGGCCAGGTGCGGGGTCTTGAAACGCGGGTGTACGCGGGCGAACACGCTGGGCATGTAGCCGGCACGAGACAGCGCGAAAATCTGCCGCGAGTAGCCCATGATGATGCCGTGGAAGCTGGCGATCAGGCCGAACAGGCCGATCCACACCAGCATGTGCATCCAGGTGCTGTTGTTGCCTACCACCGCCTTCATCGCCTGCGGCAGCGGGTCGTTGATATTGGCCAGCTTGCGCCAGTCGCCCACGCCGCCGGCGAACAGCATCACGCCGATGGCCAGCACCACCAGGGTGAGAATGCCGCCGATATAGGCTTTCGGGATGGTGCGGCGCGGGTCTTCCGCTTCCTCCGCCGCCATGGCGGCGCCTTCAATCGCCAGGAAGAACCAGATGGCGAACGGAATGGCGGCCAGAATGCCCAGCACCGCGGTGTGGTTCAGCTCGCTGCCGCCGGCCCAGCCGTTGGCGCTGAAGTTGGCCAGCGAGAAGCCGGGGGTAACCACGCCCATGAACACCAGCAGCTCGCCGATGGCCAGCACGGTGACGAACAGCTCGAAGTTGGCCGCCAGCTGCACGCCGAGGATGTTCAGCGTCATGAACACCAGATAGGCGCCCACCGCCGCGATTTTCGGATCCAGCCCCGGGAACTGCACCCCCAGGTAGGCACCGATGGCCAGCGCGATGGCCGGCGGCGCGAATACGAACTCGATCAGCGTGGCGGCGCCGGCAATGAAGCCGCCGGTGGGGCCGAAGGCACGCCGCGCATAGGCGAACGGGCCGCCGGCGTGCGGAATCGAGGTGGTCAGCTCGGTGTAGCTGAAGATGAAAGTGGTGTACATCGCCGCGATCAGCAATGAGGTCACCAGAAACCCCAGCGTGCCGGCACTGGCCCAGCCGTAGCTCCAGCCAAAGTACTCCCCGGAGATCACCAGACCAACAGCGATACCCCACAGATGAATGGTCTTGAGGCTGGGTTTCAGCTCTCGCACGACCTTTTGCTTCTCCATGAATTTCTCCTTTGATCCCAATCGTCTTGCATGGTGGCTTGCGCCGCTTTGCCCGTCCGGTCTGTGCCGGTTGCGCTCAGGCGTGGTACGGCGGTCGTGACTGTCCCGCACGGCCGTCGCGAAAAAACGTTGCTGCGGTGATGCTGTCCTTCAGGCAAGCCGGGGGCCGCGCCTGCGGTGCGGGGAGCACGCTCAGGCGGGGAGCCGGGATGCGGGAAGGGGGTCAGGCCGACTTGCTGGCCAGTCGCACCAGGTGGTCGAACAATGCCTGCTGGCGGCTATCGTCTGCGGCGGTGATTTCCGGGTGCCACTGCACTGCGGTCAGCTGCGGGTTGCCCTGCAGTTCCACCGCTTCGATCACCCCGTCCGGCGCCCACGCCACCGGCACCAGGCCTTCACCCAGCTGGGCTATGGCTTGGTGATGCCAGGAGGCCGACTCGCTGTGCTCGCCGAGCAGGCCGGCCAGACAGCTGCCGGCGGCCACGCGGATGGCGTGGGGCACCGGCTCGCGCGGCGGGGCGCGGTGCAGGGTGTCCTCGCCCACCACGTCCGGCAGGTGCAGGTGCAGGCTGCCGCCCAGTACGGTGTTCACCAGCTGCAGGCCGCGGCAGATCGCCAGCGTCGGCAGCCGGCTTGCCAGCAGTGCGCGGGTCAGTGCCAGCTCGGTTTCATCGCGCGCCGGGTTGAGGTTGTAGATGGTGGGGTGCTCGCCGCCGTCGTAGCGGGCCGGCTCGATATCGCCTCCGCCGATCAGCACTACGCCGTCCAGCCGCGCCAGCCAGGCATCCACCATGTCGGCGCCGACATGCGGCAGCAGCACCGGCGCGCCGCCGGCACGCACCACCGCCTGCACGTACAGCTCCGGGGTATGTGGCCCGTGGCCGGGGCCCGGCGGGTAGGTGGTCAGGCCGATTACCGGTTTAGCCATGGACGTTGCCCTCGCAGGCGGCCAGGAAGATGGCCGCATAGTCGTCGGCGGACAGCGGCAGCGGGTTGCCGCCGTCACTCGGGTCCTGCTTGGCGTCATGGCCGATCATTGCCGCATGTTCACGGCTGATGCCGATCTCGGCCAGGCTGTGGGCGATGCCCAGTTTGGCGCGCAGTTGCAGAGTCCAGCTGAGGAAGCCGTCGAAGCTGGCATCGGTCAGGCCGATGTAGCGGGCGGCGGCCACGATGCGCTCCTCGATGGCCGGGCGGTTCTTCACCAGCACATACGGCAGCAGGATGGCGTTGGCCAGGCCGTGGTGGGTGTCGAAGTGCGCGCCGATCGGGTGCGCCAGCGCATGCACCCCGCCCAGGCCCTTCTGGAACGCGGTGGCACCCATGATGGATGCGGCCAACATGTGGGAGCGCGCTTCCACGTTGTTGCCGTTGTTGCAGGCCGCCTCCAGCCAGTCGTGCACCAGGCGCATGCCTTCCAGCGCCACGCCCTGGGCGATCGGGTGGTAGTAGGGCGAGCAGAATGCTTCCAGGTTGTGCACGAAGGCGTCGATGCCGGTGGCGGCAGTGAGGTGGCGCGGCAGGCCGCAGGTCAGCTCCGGATCGGCCAGTACCAGCTTGGGCAGCATGGCCGGGTGGAAGATGATGACCTTGCGGTGGCCGTTCTCGTCGATGATCAGCGAGGCGCGGCCAACCTCGGAGCCGGTGCCGGCGGTAGTGGGTACCGCGATGGTGGGAGCCACGCCGGCCACGTTGACCCGGGTCCAGTTGTCGCCCACGTCTTCGAAGTCCCACAGCGGGCGGTCCTGGCCCACCATCAGTGCGATGGCCTTGCCCACGTCCAGCGCGCTGCCGCCGCCGACGGCGATCACGCCGTCATGGCTGCCACCATGATAGGCGGCCACGCCGGCATCCACGTCGCGGCCCACCGGGTTGGGGCGCAGGTCGCTGAATACGCTGGCTGCCAGACCGGCGCTGTGCAGGAAGTCCAGCAGGCGCGGAATCAGCGGCAGTTTGGCCAGGCCCGGGTCGGTGACCAGCAGCGGGCGCTTGATGCCCAGCTCGGCACACATGACCGGCAGTTCGCTGGCGCGGCCGGCGCCGAAACGGATGGCGGTGGGGTAGTTCCAGTTGCCTTTCAGTTGCATGGTGCGTGTCCTTGTGCGCTGGCTGCGGCCAACGTTGGCCGCAGCGGAAGTGGTGATCAGTCTTTGAGGTGGAAGGATTTGACGCGGGTGAGCTGGCTGTAGCCCAGCACCGACAGCGACACGCCACGACCGGTATCCTTCACCCCGGTCCAGGCCAGGGTCGGGTCCAGGTAATCGCAACGGTTCATGAACACGGTGCCGGTTTCCAGCCGCTCGCCCAGGTGCAACGCGGCGTCGCGGTCGGCGGTCCAGATCGAGGCGGTAAGGCCGTAACGGCTGTCGTTCATCAATTGCAGCGCTTCCTCGTCGCCGCTTACCGGCATGATGCCGATCACCGGGCCGAAGCTTTCTTCGCTCATCAGCCGCATGCCGTGGTTCACGTTCACCAGCACCTGCGGCGCCAGATAGGCCGTGCCCGGCGCATCGGCGGCGAAGTGGCCGGCCGGAATCAGCGCCTGTGCGCCCTGGGCAATGGCTTCCGCCGTCTGCTGGCGCACGAAGGCGGCGGCGCTGGCGCGTACCATCGGGCCGAGGTTGGTATGGGCATCCAGCGGGTTGCCGAAGCGGTAGCCCTTGGTGAGCTCCACGAAGCCGGCGACAAAGTCATCGTAGTGGCGCTGGTGTACGTAGATACGCTCGATGCCGCAGCAGGACTGCCCGGAGTTGAAGAAGGCGCCGTCCACCAGGTTTTCGATGGCAGAGGGCAGGTTGGCGTCTTCGCGCACATAGGCCGGGTCCTTGCCACCCAGTTCCAGCCCCAGGCCGATGAAGCGCTCGGCGGCGGCACGCTGCACGGTGCGGCCAGCCTCTACCGAGCCGGTGAAGGCCACGAAGTCGATGCCTTCGCTGGCCACCAGCTGCAGGGTGGCGGCGTGGTCCAGATGCAGGATCTGGAACACGCCAGCCGGCAGCCCCGCAGCCTTGAAGGCCTCGTCGAACAGCTCGGCCACCAGCGGGGTCTGGCTGGAGTGTTTCAGGATCACGGTATTGCCGGCTACCAGTGCCGGGACGATGGTGTTGATGGCGGTGAGGAACGGGTAGTTCCACGGCGCCAGCACCAGCACGGTACCCAGCGGTTCGCGGCGCAGGAAGCGCTCGAAGCCGGCCTTGGGTGTCGGACGCACGTCGGCCAGGCCTTGCTCGGCCAGCTCGATCATGGTGCGGGCGCGCTCTTCCAGGCCGCGCACTTCGCCCGGCGACTGGCTGATCGGGCGGCCGATCTGGCGGGTAATCGCCTCGGCGATGCGCTCCTTGCGCGCTACCAGTTCGTCCACCGCGCGGCCAACCATCAGCTTGCGTTCGGTGAGGCTGACCTGGCGCCAGCTGCGGCGGGCAAGGTTGGCCGCATCCAGCGTGGCGCGCACGCTGGCGGCGTCGTGATAATTGCGTTGCAGCAGCTCGCTGCCGTCGACAGGGGAGATAACGGAAAAATGCTGGCTCATGTCAGATGATCTCGAAGTAACGGTTCAATTCCCAATCGGTAACGTGGCGCTGGAACTCGCGTTCCTCCCACTCGCGGGTGGCGGCGAAGTGGTCGACAAAGTCGTCGCCCAGCCAGTTACGCATCACCACGGAATGCTTCAGCGTCTGGGCGGCTTCCCACAGTGAGCGCGGCAGGCGGCGCTCCGGTGGCGCATCCAGCAGGTAGCCGTTGCCGGTAATCGCGTCGTCCGGTTCGATCTCGTGTTCGATGCCGTGCAGGCCGGCGGCCAGCGCGCTGGCCAGTGCCAGGTAAGGGTTGCAGTCGGCGCCGGGCAAGCGGTATTCCACCCGCTGCGACTTGTTGCTGCCGGGAATGGCGCGCAGCGACACGGTGCGGTTGTCGATGCCCCACAGCGCGGAGGTGGGCGCCCAGTAACCGGGCACCAGGCGGCGGAAGCTGTTGATGGTGGGGGCGGCCAGGCTGGTGATCTGCGGCATCAGCGCCTGCAGCCCGCCGATGAAGTGACGCATGGTGCGGCTGACGTTGCCTGGCTGGCTCGGGTCGAAGAAGGCATTGTCGCCATTGCCGTTCTTCAGCGAGATATGGATATGGCCGCCCTGGCCGGAGTATTCCTGGTGCCACTTGGCCATGAAGCTGCAGGTGCGACCCTGCTTCTGAGCCAGTACCTTGGCAAAGGTCTTGAACAGCGCGGCGTTGTCGGCGGCGCGCAGTGCCTTGTCTACGCCCAGTGCCGCTTCCAGCTGGCCGGGGCCGGTCTCTTCATGAAAGCCTTCCAGCGGCATGGCCATGCTGTCGCACAGCTGCATCAAGCCCTGGTAGAACTCGGTGTTCACCGAGTTGCGCAGCACCGAGTAACCGAAGGCACCGTTGCCCAGCGGCTTGATGTCGCGGTAGTGGCGGGAAAGCAGCTCGGTGTTGTTTTCGTCGGCCACCAGGAATTCGTACTCGATACCGGCCATCGGCTCGAAACCCAGGTTGGCCGCACGCTGCAGCACCCGGCGCAGCAGGCCGCGCGGGCACAGCGCCTCCAGCCGGCCGACCACCTCGCCCTGCAGCAGGATCATGTTGCCTTCCAGCGGCAGTTCGCGACAGCTTTCCGGAATAATCCGCACCTGGGCGTCGGCATAGCCGCGCTGCCAGCCGGTCAGCTTGGTGTTGTCGTACAGCTTGTCGCTC
This sequence comes from Vogesella oryzae, assembly GCF_902829295.1. Taxonomy (GTDB): domain Bacteria; phylum Pseudomonadota; class Gammaproteobacteria; order Burkholderiales; family Chromobacteriaceae; genus Vogesella; species Vogesella oryzae. The sequence continues at coordinate 52,988 of NZ_CADEPL010000019.1, read as the reverse complement.
ACGTCCCAGCCGAATACCACATCGCAAAAACCGAAGCCGCCGTCCAGTGCGGACAGAAACTTCTCACGCGACATATACTTGCCGGCCATCACGCCGTCCAGATCGTACAAGCCGACCTTGATCTGCTTCAGGTCACGCTGTTGAATCAGCGTGCGCAGATCGTCTGCGGTCTTTACGTTATGCGGTTCCATGGTTTCCTCTCTCTTTGCAGTCACCCGGGGCGGTTTTCTTGCCCTCTGTGCATAGTAGTAGGCGTTAGAAAAATTAATTGCAAGCGGTTAAATGTAATAAAAATTACGTTGCTCTCCCGCAGTGCATCCGCCAAACTGTCGACAAGTACCGCCAATGCTGGAAACGAGGATGTCATATGGGGCAAAACCGCTCTGTTGCAGAATTGCTGCGCACCGAAATGGATAAGCTCACGCCGACCGAGCGCAAGATCGCGCGCGTGCTACTGGCCAATTACCCGGTGGCGGGGCTGGAGACCATTGCCCAGCTGGCGGCGCGGGTGGAAGTCAGCGGGCCGACAGTGTTGCGGCTGGTGGGGAAACTGGGTTTTGACAGCTACTCCGCGTTCCAGGCCGCGCTGCGCGGCGAGCTGGAGGCGCGGCTGCAGTCGCCGCTGGTGCGGCGCGAGGCTGCGCCGGAACTGGCGAATACCGATTTTCTGGCCGGCTTTGTGCGCCGTCAGAGCGAGCTGATGCACCAGACCGCGGCCAACGTCAGCGCGGCAGAGTTTGATGGTGCGGTGGCACTGCTGGCCGACCCCAAGCGCCGCATCTGGCTGCTGGGCGGGCGCCTGACTGAGCCGCTGGCTGCCTATCTGGCGCATCACCTGAAGGTGGTGCGTTCGCAGGTGACCCAGTTGCGCGCGCTGCCGGCCAGCTGGGCGGATCACCTGGTGGACATGGACAAGCACGACGTACTGGTGGTGTTCGATATCCGCCGCTACTGGCAGGACGCGCAGCGCATGGCGGAGATGGCGGCGCAACGCAAGGTGCAGGTAGTGTTGTTCACCGACCAGTGGCTGTCGCCGGTGTCACGCTGCGCCAAATACACGCTGGCGGCGCACACCGCCGGTCCGGCCGGCTGGGATGCCAACACCCCGCTGCTGATGCTGATCGACGCGCTGATTGCCGCGGTGAATACGCGGCACTGGGGTGATATTCACGACCGGTTGCAGGAACTGGAGCAAATGCGCGCAGCACTGGGCGAGGGCGGTTAAGCGCAGGCAATAACGGGTTGCCTGCTGTAGTCATATTTCGGCGAACTGGCAACTAAAATGCCGTTCACTTGGGCAAGTGAACGGCAGCAGGTTTCAGACCGTTAATGTGATGTCGCGGCAATCAGCGGTGCTGGTGGATCTGGTCATGCATGGCATCCACCCAGTCCTCGAACTCCACTTCGCTCATGCCCAAGTAGGAAACCAGCTCTTCGGCACGCTCTTTCCAGCCCGGGTCGCCGTGGCTATCGGTACTGGTGCGCCATACATGCTGTGCGGCACGCGCCACTGCCACCATCATTTTGTGCTCGTGATCCAGCAGCTGATTGCTGCTGTCGCCACGGAACAGCTCCGGGCTGTGCTGCAGCAGGATGGCCTGGTTGAAGTCTTCCGGCATCAGCCATGCGCGGCCAACCAGGTAACCCACCACATCATGGCTGGTGCCGTGAAATTCCTGTTCGATCTTGCTGCTCTGCTGGTCCTGGGCCTGGGTAATCAGGCGCAGGGTGCGTTCGTAGTTGGGGTAGCGCATCAGCATCACCGCAATGCCGCAGCTGCGGAACAGGGCAAAGGACTGGCATTCCTCGCTGGGGCGGCCCAGACGGTGGCATAGCGCCGCTGCCGTGGCCGCCTCGTGCATGGTGCGCTCCCAGAAGGTCTCAATGGCTGGTGGCTTCTGGCTGGTGAGCGTCAGGCGCAGCAGCAGGCCTTGCACCAGGAACAGCAGATTGCGAACGCCAAGCAGACTGACAGCCTGGTGGATGGAGGTCAGCGAGCGCGAGGCACCGAAAAACGGGCTGTTGGCGGCCTTGAGTACCGCCGATGACAGGCCAATGTCGGTGGAGATGACGTCGGCCACGTCCATCAGGTTCATGTCCGGATTGCTGCGCAAGGCCATCAGCTGATCCATGATGGCCGGGCGGGGCGGGATGACCAGATTACGCACCAGTTCGGACGTGGTGTTGGCGTCGAATTGCGGGACTCTCATTACCGGCGCGGCTTTCGATGGAATGTTTCGCCCATTCTAGCAGCGCCACTTGTGCTTTTCATGCCTGGCACAGCGCAGCCAGCACCGTTGCTTGCAGTGCATCCGGGTGGGCAGTGACGCGCAGCACATGCTGCATGGATGGGTGCGGCGGGCGGTGAACGGCAACCCCTTGTGACAGCAGGGTTTTTTGTTTTGCCAGTGCCGTGGCGGCATCCGGGTAAACGATGGCGACAAAATTGGTATGTGACGGCAGGATTTGTAGCCCGCGCTGCAACAGTGCGCTGGCCAGCTGGTCGCGCAATTGCAGGGTGTCGGCGATCAGTCGTGCGCTGCAGTCCGGATCGTTCAGCGCGGCGGTAGCGGCGGCCTGCGCGACGCTGGATACCGCAAACTGGGTGCGGATCTGGTCAGCCTTGGCAATCCACTCTTCCGGTGCAATGGCATAGCCGACGCGCAGGCCAGCTAGACCGTGTGCCTTGGACAGGGTGCGCAGGCGGGCGGTATTCGGCAGCACGCCCTGGCGTTCGCCCTCGGCGCAGAAGTCGATATAGGCTTCGTCCAGCAGCAGCAGGCAGTCGGCAGGCAACTGGCTCTGCAGCGTGTCGATAGCATCGGCGCGGTGAAAAGTGCCGGTAGGATTGTCCGGGTTGGCCAGATACAGCAGTGCGGCATCGTGTTCGCGTGCCGCGCGCGCCAGGGCCGGCAGGTCGTTGTGCAGCACGCCCTCGGTTTCGGCATACGGCACCTCGACGATGCGGGCGCCGACGCCTTCGGCAAAGTAGCGGAAAGTCGGGTAGCTGCCGGCGGTGCATACCACCACGTCACCCGGACTGACGCGGGTGCGCAGGAACAGCGCGATCAGGCTGTCGGCGCCGGCATCCACCACCACGTTGGCCGCCGTCACGCCGTTGAGCGTGGCCGCACGTTCACGCACTGCCGTGGCATACGGGTCCGGGTACAGGCGGGCCAGCTCGTACAGTGCATCACCCCACAGCCGGCTGACGGTGTGCTGCTCGATGGCCATGCTTTCGTTGGAGCCGATGCGGCTGACAATCTTGCGGCCGATCAGTGCCTCGAGCCGGGGCAGGCCGGGGAACGGGTTGTTGATGGTGACATCCTGCAGGTGGCGGGCATAGCGGGTCATGACGTGGTCCGTAGGCTGGTGCGGCGGGCCGCTGGGTTGTAAGCAGAGGCGAAAACTTTACGGGAGGATCGCGCCTGCGGTTATGACAATTGTTCATATGCAAAGAAGCGCGCCAGATGCCCGGCCAGCGCCTCCGGCTGCTCCCACTGCACCATATGCCCGGCGCGGGCGATGCTGACTTCCTGCAAAGTGGCAAAGCAGGTGCGGCGCTCGTCCAGTGTGGGCGCGATGCCACGCGCCATTGGTGTTCCCAGTGCCTCTTCCGCCACCACCCACAGTACCGGCGCGGTGATGCGGCGCCAGCAGGCCATGGCTTCCTCCAGCCGGTACAGCACCGGATTCACCATTTTGTGGCGCGGGTCGGCCCGGTAGCGCAGGGCATCCGCTTGCCAGCGGGTGAGGGCGGTGGCCATGAAACGCGCCTGCGGTAGCGGCAGGTAGGCATTGCGGCCAACCAGCTTGCTGGCCAGCTCCTCGATCCCGCCCAGAGGGGCAAAGGCCGGCGGCTGGCGCTTTTCCTTCAACCAGTTGCCATAGCGCCCCGGTGCTTCGGACGGGCGTGACGGCGGCAGACCGAAGCCCTCCACCAGCGCCAGCTTCGCCACCCGTTCCGGGCGGATGCCGGCATACAGACCGGCAACCATCGACCCCATGCTGTGGCCGACAAGGTTGGCCGCAGCATGCGGGCTGTAATGCTGCAGCAGGGCATCCAGATCGGCCAGATAGTCCGGCGAATAGTAGCTGTCGCTGTTCCAGGCGCTGTCGCCAAAACCGCGCCAGTCCGGGGCGATGATCTGCCAGCCATCATCCAGCGCATCCACGGTGAACTGGAAGGTGGCGGCGCAATCCATCCAGCCGTGCAGCATGAACAGTAGCGGCGCCGACGGGTCGCCCCAGCGCAGGATGTGGTAGTCATGATGGTTGAGCGTGAGACGCTCGCTGCATGGCTGGCGGCGGGGTTGGTAGCTGTGGATCATCGCTTGGTGGCCGGTGTTGGCTGGGGATTAGGCAGTGTACGCAAGGCCGTTAGCAACGGCGAGGTGCAGTGGCAGAACACTGCATTCGATGCTGGCGTTAGCGGCAATGAAAAAACCCCGCTCACCGGAGCGGGGTTTTTGCGGCCAACCTGGTGGTGTTTAGCGATCCACGTGGTAGTTCGGTGCTTCCTTGGTGATCTGCACGTCGTGCACGTGGGATTCGCGCATGCCGGCGGAGGTGATCTCCACAAAGCCGGCTTTTTCGTGCATTTCGTCGATGGTTTTGCAGCCGAGGTAGCCCATCGAGGAGCGCAGGCCGCCCACCAGCTGGTGGATGACCTGGGCGATCGGGCCTTTGTACGGTACGCGGCCTTCGATGCCTTCCGGCACGAATTTGTCGGCGTTGCTGGTGGTGTCCTGGAAGTAGCGGTCGGCGGAGCCCTGGCTCATCGCGCCCAGGCTGCCCATGCCACGGTAGGACTTGTAGGAACGGCCCTGGTACAGTTCGACTTCACCCGGGGCTTCCTCGGTGCCGGCAAACATGCCGCCCAGCATTACGGCGTTACCGCCGGCTGCCAGTGCCTTGGAAATATCGCCGGAGAAGCGGATGCCGCCGTCGGCGATCATCGGCACGCCAGTGCCTTTCAGCGCTTCGGATACGTTATGGATGGCGGTCAGCTGCGGTACACCGACACCGGCCACGATACGGGTGGTGCAGATGGAGCCGGGGCCGATGCCCACTTTCACGCCATCGGCGCCGGCGGCAACGAGTGCGCGGGCAGCGTCGGCGGTGGCAATGTTGCCGCCAATCACGTCAACTTGCGGGAAGTTGGTTTTCACCCACTTCACACGGTCCAGTACACCCTGGCTGTGGCCGTGGGCGGTATCCACCACGATCACGTCCACGCCGGCGGCCACCAGGGCGGCGACGCGCTCGTCGGTGTCGCCACCGGTGCCAACTGCCGCGCCAACGCGCAGACGGCCCTGGCTGTCCTTGTTGGCATTCGGGTGTTCGCTGGTCTTGATGATGTCCTTGACGGTAATCAGACCCTTCAGCTCGAAGTCATCATTGATGACCAGTACACGCTCCAGGCGGTGAGTGTGCATCAGGCCGCGGGCTTCTTCGATGCTGGCGCCTTCCTTGACAGTCACCAGACGCTCGCGCGGGGTCATGATGCTGGCAACCGGCTGGTCCAGGCGGGTTTCGAAGCGCAGGTCACGGTTGGTGACGATGCCCACGACTTTGCCGTTCTGTACGACCGGCAGGCCGGAAATCTTGTGTTGACGAGTCAGCAAGACCAGATCGCGCACCAGCATGTCCGGTGCGATGGTGATCGGATCCTTCACCACGCCGCTTTCATGGCGCTTGACCTTGGAGACCTCCAGCGCCTGCTTCTCGGCAGACATATTCTTGTGGATGATGCCGATGCCACCTTCCTGTGCCATGGCAATGGCGAGGCGGGCTTCGGTCACGGTATCCATGGCAGCGGAGATCAGCGGCAGGGTCAGGCTGGTATTGCGGGTCAGGCGGGTGGTGAGGGCAACGTCGCGCGGCAGTACAGCGGAATGGGCCGGGACGAGGAGAACGTCGTCGAAAGTATAGGCTTTCTCGATGATGCGCATCTTGGCGTTCCTTAAGCGGCAAAAACGCATTATACCGATACCCGCCGAGCTCTGCAAAACCCTGCTAGGCTTCGTTTGATGGCACCGGACATATACAATCCGGTCAATCGTGCAAACGCTACTGGGGATCAAAGATGGCAAAGGGATACGGATGGTTGCTGCTGGCGGGGTTGCTGGCCGCCGGTGGGGCGCAGGCAACCGATGTCTATCGCTGGGTGGATGCCAACGGTCGTACTGTCTTTTTCGATACGCCGCCGCCGGGGCGTCGTTCCAGCAAACTGGTGCTGCAGCCGGGCGGTATCGTGCCTGGACAGGATGCTTCGGCGCCGGCGGGTGATGCCAAGCCGCCGCTGGACAGCAAGGCATTGGCCGCCAAGGCGCAGGAGCAGAATCGCCGCATGATGGCGGCCAACTGCAAGACCGCCAAGGATAATCTGGCGCTGCTGACCAAACCGCCGGTACCGGGCCGCCCGGTGGAAGCGGGCAAGTCAGAGGCGATTCGCCGGGCACAGGAAGACGTCAAGACCTGGTGCCAGCAGTAATGACGCAAAAGTTTGACCCCAAGCCGGTGCTGGCCAGCCTGCCGGGCCTGCCCGGTGTTTATCGCATGCTGGATGCTGCAGGTAATGTGCTGTATGTCGGCAAGGCCATCGACCTCAAAAAGCGGGTCAGTTCGTATTTCCAGAAGAGTGACCTCAGCCCACGCATCCAGTTGATGGTGGCACAGATCGCCGGCATCGAAACCACGGTGGTGCGCAGCGAAGCGGAAGCCTTGATTCTGGAAAACAACCTGATCAAGGCGCTGGCGCCGAAGTACAACATCCTGTTTCGCGATGACAAGTCCTATCCCTATCTGATGCTGTCCGGGCATGAGTATCCGCAGCTGGCGTATTTCCGTGGCGAGCCGAAAAAGCCTAACCAGTATTTCGGTCCTTATCCCAACGGTTATGCGGTGCGCGAGAGTATCCAGATCCTGCAAAAGGTATTCCGGCTGCGTACCTGCGAGGACAGCGTGTTTGCCAATCGCTCCCGTCCGTGCCTGCTGTTCCAGATCAAGCGCTGCTCCGCCCCCTGTACTGGCGAGATCAGTCCGGCGCATTACCGCGAGGATGTACGGCGGGCAACAACCTTCCTGCAGGGCAAACAAAGCGAGCTGATCGACGAGCTGAGCGATCGCATGTTGGCCGCATCGCAAAACCTGGAATTCGAACAGGCGGCGGAATTGCGCGACCAGATTCAGGCGTTGTCGCGGGTACAGGAAAAGCAGTTTGTCTCCAGTAACGCCAGCCAGCTGGATGCCGATGTGGTGGCGATTGCTGCCGAGGGCGGCCTGGTGTGCGTCAACCTGGTGATGATTCGTGGGGGCCGCCATCTGGGCGACAAAAGCTTCTTTCCCAGTAATGCCGACGATACCCTTGCGGCCAACCTCGAGGCCTTTCTGGCCCAGCATTACCTGGGGGCGATGTTGCCGGCGGTCATCATCCACAATGAAACAGTGGCGGCTGAATTGCAGCAACTGCTGATCGAGCAGGCGCAAAAGCGGCTGGCATTTGTCGGTAACCCGATCGGCGAGCGTCGCGTGTGGCTGGAAATGGCCGAGAAGAATGCGCGCATCGCCATCGGTCAGCGCCTGTTGAGTGCCGCCAGTCAGAATGCCCGGTTGGCCGCCTTGGCCGAGCTGATGGAAGTGGACGAGGTGGCGCGGCTGGAGTGTTTCGACATCAGCCATACCATGGGCGAGGCGACGGTGGCCTCCTGTGTGGTATACGACCGTGGCGGCATGCAGCCGTCGGAGTACCGGCGCTTCAATATCGAGACCGCCACCGCGGGCGATGATTATGCCGCCATGCGCGAAGCGTTGACGCGGCGCTATAGCAAGTTGGCCGCCGGCGAGGGCAAGTTGCCCGATGTCTTGCTGATCGATGGCGGTAAGGGCCAGGTGCGGGTAGCGCTGGAGGTTCTGGCCGAAGTCGGCGTGGATGTGCCCATCGTCGGTGTGGCCAAGGGGGAGGAGCGAAAGCCCGGGCTGGAAACACTGATCGTGCCCCACTTGCAAAAAACGCTACAATTGCCGCGCGATCACGCCGCACTGCACCTGATTCAGACTGTGCGCGACGAGGCCCACCGCTTCGCCATTACCGGTCACCGTGCGCGCCGTGCCAAGGCCAGGACACAGTCCACGCTGGAAGAGATTCCGGGCGTGGGTCCCACGCGGCGGCAGCGGCTGCTTACCCGTTTTGGTGGCTTGCGTGGCGTGATTGCCGCCAGTATCGACGATCTGGCTCAAGTTGACGGTATCAGCCATGCGCTGGCCGAAAAAATCCATAATGCCCTGCATTGAATAACTAGACCTGAACATGCCCTTCAATTTGCCGATTTTGCTTACCTGGCTGCGCGTAGCTCTGATACCCGTCTGCGTTGCCGTGTTTTTCCTGCCCGATAGCGTGCTGGTACAGCACCATCGCAATAGCCTGGGAGCACTGATCTTTGGCCTGGCTGCCGTCACCGACTGGCTGGATGGCTATCTGGCTCGCCGCTTGGGGCAGACCTCGGCCTTCGGCGCCTTTCTCGATCCGGTGGCCGACAAGCTTATCGTGGCGGCGGCACTGATCCTGTTGGTGGAACTGGGGCGGCTGGAAGGCTGGATGGCGATGATCATCATCGGTCGCGAGATCGCCATCTCGGCATTGCGCGAGTGGATGGCAGAAATGGGGCGCCGCAACAGTGTGGCGGTAGCCTATATCGGCAAGCTGAAAACTGCGGCCCAGATGGTGGCCATTCTGCTGTTGTTGTATGCCGGCCCGATCATCCCAGGCATCGATACCATGATCGCCGGAAAACTGTTTATGGTAATCGCGGTAATTTTGACTTTGTGGTCAATGGCTTATTATCTGCAGATGGCCGCGCGGGAATTTTCGGGCAAAAAAATTGATGTTTGAGCGTTGACAATCGCCAATCCATCATTATAATTCGCCTTCTCTTCACGACGCAGCCAGCAGCAACGGCAGCGAAGTGGCAGAGAAAACGGTCTGCGGGAATAGCTCAGTTGGTAGAGCGCAACCTTGCCAAGGTTGAGGTCGCGAGTTCGAGCCTCGTTTCCCGCTCCACAGAATTAGTAGCAGTTTTTAGCGACGCGGGAATAGCTCAGTTGGTAGAGCGCAACCTTGCCAAGGTTGAGGTCGCGAGTTCGAGCCTCGTTTCCCGCTCCAAAAAATTGATAGCAGTATAGCGACGCGGGAATAGCTCAGTTGGTAGAGCGCAACCTTGCCAAGGTTGAGGTCGCGAGTTCGAGCCTCGTTTCCCGCTCCACAAAATAAGTAGCAGTTTTAGCGATGCGGGAATAGCTCAGTTGGTAGAGCGCAACCTTGCCAAGGTTGAGGTCGCGAGTTCGAGCCTCGTTTCCCGCTCCAAAAAATTGATAGCAGTACAGCGACGCGGGAATAGCTCAGTTGGTAGAGCGCAACCTTGCCAAGGTTGAGGTCGCGAGTTCGAGCCTCGTTTCCCGCTCCACAATTTGTTCAAATTGTCTGAATGATTGCAATTCGGGCAAAAAGTTTACGGCGCGGTAGCAAAGCGGTTATGCACCGGATTGCAAATCCGTGTAGGTCGGTTCGACTCCGGCCCGCGCCTCCAACAAAACCCTTGTAAATCAAGGTGCCAGACGCCCAGCAGATGCTGGGCGTTTTGCTTTTCTAGCCTAAAATTCCCTTCAAATCGGTGTGCTGCGACCTCAAATTGGTAGCAATGCTACTGTCCATCGGATTGTTTTGCCCGTTAAGCCGGGTTGGCTGTACACGGCCAGTCTGTTTGCTGGCTGGTTTGTGCTGACAAGCTTGGTGCGCTTTCGTGGAGCGGGCCGGGCGTGGTGTGGGCTGTAGACCGAAGTCAGGGCCTTATCCCAAGCATTTTCCGCCAGCGCTGGCTGTGCCAATGGCTGCGTACTTTTGGCTAGGCTATTTCCGCGAAAAACAAAAAACCCGCCGGGCTTTACGCCGAGCGGGTTATTTTGCTGTCCGGACCTGTTGCGAGGTCGCTGTGGTGCCCCGGGCCGGGGTCGAACCGGCACAGCCGAAGCCGAGGGATTTTAAGTCCCTTGTGTCTACCAATTTCACCACCGGGGCATGGACAGGGGGGGCATTCTAGCCGAAAGCCGGCCTGCGGACAATCCGCGCCCCGGCGAGGCGCTGCGGCAGGTGGCGAGGTTGGCCGCAAGTCGCCACCAAGCGGCAGAGGCTTGCGGCCAACCGCCAGCTAGTGCGCCTGGCTGGTATCGGCCACGCGGCTGGGTTTGGGCGCCAGCCAGATCACGCAGGCCGCGGCCACGAAGGACAGGCTGGACAGCCAGAACAGCTCGTTGGTGGACAGCATGATGCTCTGTGCCTGGACCAGTTGCGCCAGCTGCGACTTGCCGGCTTCGATGCTGCCGCCGCCCAGTTGCTGCAGTGCTTGCTGGCTGCTGTCGACCACGGCGGTCAGTTCGGCATGGTAGTAGCTGGCCTTGTCATCCCACGCGGTGGTGACGAGCGAGGTGGCAAAGGCACCGGACAGCGTGCGCATGAAGCTCATCAGCCCGGCGGCGGAGGCCATTTCCTCCGGATTGACACTGGCCATGGCGAGGCCGGTCAGCGGCACGAAGAAGAACGGCATGCCCAGCCCCTGGAACAGCAGGGGCAGCGCTACCTGCCAGAAGCCCATGTCGGTGGTGGAGAAGCTGCGGAACAGCGTTACCGCCCCCAGCCACATCACCCCGGCGAAGACCAGCGGCCGCGGGTCCATACGTTGCGACAGCTGTGCGGCCAACGGTGCCACCAGCACGGCCAGAATGCCGCTCATGGCGGTGGCGTGGCCAGCCGCGGTGGCGGTGTAACCCATATAGCTTTGCAGCCATTGCGGCGTCAGCACCGTGGCACCGAAGAACGAGCCGAACGCCAGCGAGATGGTCAGCACGCTGACCCAGTAACCGCGGTGGCGGAACACGCGCAAGTTCACCACCGGATTGCGCTCGGTCAGCTCCCAGATCATGAAGGCGGCAAAACCGATGGCGCTGACCACGGCCAGACTGACGATCTCCGGCGAGTTGAACCAGTCCAGATTCTTGCCTTCGTCGATCATGATCTGGAACGCGCCGACCCACAGCACCAGCAAGGCCAGCCCCACGGCATCAAAGCGCATTTTCACCAGCTGGCTCTGGTAACGCTTGAGTAGCCCCCAGCCAAAGTAGCCGCAGGCAATGGCAATCGGCACGTTGATGTAGAAGATCCAGGGCCAGCTGGCGTCGTCACACAGCTTGCCGCCGAGGATTGGCCCCATGATCGGCGCCACCAGCGTGGTCATGCTCCATAAGCCGATGGCGGCGCCGGCTTTTTCCTTGGGGAAAATCTGCAGCAGCAGGGTCTGCGACATCGGCATCAACGGGCCGCCGGCCAGGCCTTGCAGCACGCGGAACAGGATCAGCATCTCCAGCGAGGTGGCCATGCCGCACAGCAGCGAGAAGATACCGAACAAAATCATCGCGCCGGCAAACAGCCGCACCGTGCCAAGGCGTGCGGCCAACCAGCCGGTCAGCGGTACGGTGATGGCCTCGGCCACCGCGTAGGAAGTGATGACGTAGGTGCCCTGGCTGGAGGACACCCCCAGGCTGCCGGCGATATTGGGTACCGACACGTTGGCGATGGTGGTGTCCAGCACCGCCACAAAGTTGGCCGCCGCCAGCAACATGGCGGCCAGCCACAGCTTGTTGCCGGTAAGCGGATTGACGGGGGCGGGAGCGCTGACGGATGACATGGCGGCGTCCTTACTGTGCGGCGGTATCGACCGTTGCGGTCATCGACAGGCCGACCTGCAGCGGGTGGGCTTTCAGCTCGGCCGGGTCCAGTGCGATGCGTACCGGCAGGCGCTGCACCACCTTGATCCAGTTGCCGGTGGCGTTCTGTGCCGGGATGGTGGCAAACGCCGCGCCGGAGCCGCCGGACAGGCCGGCTACCTTGCCGTGGTACACCACCTTGCTGCCGTACAGATCGGATTCCAGCGCCACCGGCTGGCCGATGCGCACATCGCGCAGTTGTACTTCCTTGAAGTTGGCATCCACATGCACCTGCTGCAACGGCACCACCGACAGCAGCGTGCTGCCGGCCTGTACCCGCTGGCCTTGCTGCACCTGGCGCTTGGCAATCACGCCATCGACCGGGGCGCGAATCACGGTGCGCGCCAGATCCAGGCGTGCCTGATCGCGCTTGGCGCGCGCCAGGGCCACTTCCGGATTGCTGTCCAGCGAGCTGTTCTCGGTCAGCACCTGGTTGGCCTTCAGCGAGCCGATGGCGGCGCGGTAGTTGGCCGCACTCTGGCGCGCCGCGGCCTCGGCTGCGGTGTAACCGGCATTGGCGACCGCCAGTGCGTTGCGGGCATTGCTCAGTTCCTCGCCGGAGACCGAGCCGTTCTTGGCCAGTGCCTGGCGGCGATCGAAGTCCAGCTTGGCGCGTTCCAGTTCCGATTTGGCCGAGGCCAGTTGCGCGGCGCTGCGGCTTTCTTCGGCGGCGCGGGCCTGCGCCTGTGCGGCCAACCCTTCATCACTGGCCAGATAGCCTCTTACCCGCCGCTGGGCGCGCGACAGCTCGGCTTCGGCCTGCGCCAGCGCCAGTCTGGCATCGCTGTCGTTCAGCACCACCAGCACATCGCCGCGTTTGACGGTCTGGGTATCCACCACCTTGACCTGGCTGACGGTGCCGGCCACTTCCGGGGTCAGCTGGGCGATTTCCGCCGCCACATAGGCGTTATCGGTGCTGACATGGTGCGACGACACCAGATACCAGTAGCTGCCGTAGCCGATGGCGGCCAGTGCGACCAAGCTGCCCAGCAGGCGGAACAGCTGTTTACGGCGCGCCATCATGTCGCTGGCCGGTTGGGAGGAGGAGGGCAGGGTTTGGGTGAGTTCGCTCATGATCGGTTCTCTCGCTAGTGCGGCAGGCGCTTGGCGTCACTGCCGGGGCTATGTTCGGTTGGTGATGGTTCAGGCCGGCAGTTCGGCGCCGCCGAGGGCCTTGATCAGGCTGATGTCGTCGCTGAAGCGCTGGCTTTGCAGATTGGCCAGGGTGCGACGGGCGGCAATCACGCTGTCTTCGGCATTCAGCACGTCCAGATAGCTGGCCAGGCCGCCGCGATAGCGGTCGTTGGCGACGCGCATGGCGTCTTCCGCCGCCTGCAGCGCCAGTTGTCGCTGTTCCAGCTGCGGCAGCAGCAGGCGTTGCCGGGTGACGGCGTCGGCCACTTCACGCAGCGCCTGGCTGAGGGTCTGGTTGTAGCTGGCTACGGCGGTGTCGTAGTCGGCACGGGCCACGCGATAGCTGCCCTGCAGCTGATCGGTGCGGAAAATCGGCAGGCTGATGCTGGGGCCGATGCCGGCGATGCCGGAGCCGGCCTTGGTCAGCAGGCCCAGTCCCAGTGACTGCGCACCGATGTAGGCGCTGAGGTTTACATCCGGATAGAAGCCGGCGGTGGCCACGTCGATGCGGCGGGCAGCCGCTTCTGCACGCAGGCGCGCGGCCTGCAGATCGGGGCGATGCCCCAGCAGGCTGGCTTGCAGGCTGGCGGGCAGTCCTTGCGGCTGGCCAATGCTGGCGGCCGGACGGCTAATGGTGATGCCGCGGTCAGGGCCGGCGCCGACTAGCGCGGCCAGCGCATGGCGCTGCAGGATGATGGTCTGCTCCGCCGCCAGCAGGTCGGCACGTGCGCCGGCCAGGCGCGAGGTAGCCTGGCGCACGCTGCCGTCGGTCTCCAGCCCCTGTTGCTGGCGCTCGCGCAGCAGCAGTTCGGTCTGCTGGCGTACGTTTACCGCTTGCTGCGCGGCTTCCTGCTCGGCAAACAAGCGTGCCAGCTCGGCATAGTTGGCCGCCAGCGAGGTGGTCAGCAACAGACGGCTTTGCGCGGCCTCGGCACGGCTGGCGGCCAACTCGGATGTAGCCGCGGCAATCGCGGCGCGGTTCTTGCCCCAGAAGTCCAGCTCGTAGCTGAAGTCCAGTGTCACGCGGTTGGCATTGTTGAATCCCTGCGGCACGAAACTCTTCGGATAACCGTTGTTGTAGCTCTGCTTCTCGCGGGTGACGCTGGCGTCGAGATCAACACTGGGCAGGCGGCTGGCACCGGCTTGCTGGGCATAGCCCTCGGCGCTGGCGATACGGGCGCGGGCAAGTGCCAGATCCGGTGCATTGGCCAGCGCTTCTACCATCAGCTGGTTTAGCTGGGCATCGCCGTAAGCCTGCCACCAGTCCTGCTGCACCCAGCCGTCGGCAGTGCCATGCAGGGTTTGTTTGCTGTCCAGTTGCGACAGCGATTGCAGTTCCGGTTTGCTGCCCAAGTCCGGAATGGCGGCGCAGCCGCTCAGTGCGGCCACTGTTGCCAGCAGCAGGGTGAGGCGTAAGGGGTGTGGTTGTGTGTGCATCGTGGCGACCTCGTTCGGGTCATAACTAAACTGTACGGTATGGTTATAATATTGAGGTATAATCCTTGTCAACAGAAAATTGAACTCACGGGTTCAGATATGGAGAGGGCATGAGGGTCAAGACCGAGGCCAAGCGACAGGCCATCGTGGAGGCAGCAGCCGTGGTATTCATCGAGCGGGGCTATGAAGCCGCCTCGATGGCGGAAATCGCCGCGCGTGCCGGTGGTTCCAAGGCCACGCTGTACAGTTATTTCCCGTCCAAGGAAGAGCTGTTCCTGGTAGTGATGCAGTTCCTGGCCGAAGAGCGCATGCAACAAGCGTATGCGCGGCTGGTGCCTGGAGACGATCTGGTCGGCTCCTTGCAGGCGTTTGGCGAGAATTTCCTGCTTAACGTGCTGAGTCCGGAGCTGTCTGCGCTGCGCGGCATCGTGCTGAGCGAGGGGCGCCGTTCCGGAGTCGGGCGGCTGTTCTTTGACAACGGCCCTGGGCGCTGCTGGCAGGTGGTGGCTGACTTTCTGGCCGGTGAAATGGCGGCCGGACGCTTGCGCCAAGCTCGGCCTTGGGCGGCGACGATGCACCTGATCGGGTTGCTGGAGGCGGAATACCAGGAGCAGATGATTGTCGGCATCACCGAGCTGCCGGCCATCGAGCAGATTCGCGACACCGTGGCTGATGCCGTGAAGGTGTTTCTGGCCGGTTACGCTCCGACCGCCTGAGCCGGCAGCCAGGTTTTGCTAGCGCACCAGCCGGAAGCCGATGTCCGGCCCCAGTCCCTGTACATAGCCCAGGCGGATATTCAGCAGCGCCATCGGCTCGAGGTAGCGCGCCATCAGCAGCGGGCCGGCATCGACCGCGTCAAAGCCCAGTGCATCGACTATCTCCAGCACGATGTGCTTCGCGGGGGCGTGATCGCCGGCGACCAGGCCCACCAGCTGTTCGCCTTTCACATGGCCGCTGCTCATGGTGCTGGCAAAACAGGTATTGAACGCCTTGATGACCCGAGCCGCCGGCAGCCTGGCCTGCAGCTGTTCGGCGCCGCTGGTGTCGAAACCGTCGGCCAGGTGCAGGCTTTCGGTGAGCAGGTTGGTGGCATCGATGACGATCTTGCTGTCGGCGGCCACGCCCAGCGCGGTAATGACGTCATCCATGGCGGAAAACGGCATCGCCAGGATGAGCAGCTCGCTGGCCAGTGCTGCCTGGTGAATCTGTTGCGGGTCGCGGCCAACGGCCTGTACCTGGTGTCCCAGCCGGGATAGCCCGGCCTGCAGGGCACTGCCGACATTGCCCTTGCCGATGATGGCGATATGCATGGTGGTCTCCTTGCCGCTTGCTGCGGCGCAAGCGCGTCTGCCGCGCATGCCGACAGGCGATGCGCTCCCGCTTCAGTGAAGACCATTTACCCGCCGGATACCAGTGGCGGGCTGTAATCGACAAGGGTTGGCCGCATGCGGCCAACCCTTGTCCTTGCGCCGCATCCCCGCGCTGTTGCCGGGCTGCCGGTTACAGCTCGGTGCGCAGGTGCCACAGCTCCGGGAACAGCACCACGTCCAGCATCTTGCGAAGGTAGCTTACGCCATCGGTGCCGCCGGTGCCGCGCTTGAAGCCGATCACGCGCTCCACGGTGGTGACATGGCGGAAGCGCCACTGGCGGAAGGCGTCTTCCAGATCGACAAACTTCTCGCCCAGCTGGTACAGCTCCCAGTGCAGGTCGGGCTGGCGGTACACCTGCAGCCAGGCTGCCTCCACCGAGGCATTGTGGCCGGCCGGTTTGGTCCAGTCGCGCTGCAGGCAGGCCGGGTCGATCGCCAGTCCGCGGCGCGCCATCAGGCGGATGGCTTCGTCGTACAGCGACGGCGCCTCCAGTGCCGCGGTCACCTGCGCCAGATACTCCGGACGGTGGGCGTGCGGCTGCAGCATGGCGGCATTCTTGTTGCCGAGAATGAACTCGATCTCGCGGTACTGGAACGACTGGAAGCCGGACGACATCCCCAGGTAGGGACGCATGGCGGTGTATTCCGGTGGTGTCATGGTCGACAGCACGTTCCACGCCTGCACCAGCTGTTCCATGATGCGCGACACGCGTGCCAGCATCTTGAAGGCCGGCGCCAGCTGGTCGAGCTTCACCTGCTCGCGGGCGGCATGCAGCTCGTGCAGCATCAGCTTCATCCACAGCTCGGAGGTCTGGTGCTGCACGATGAACAGCATCTCGTTGTGGTCAGGCGACAGCGGGTGCTGGGCGCTCAGGATCTGGTCCAGCCCCAGGTAGTCGCCGTAACTCATGGACGAGGAAAAATCCATTTGCGCATCGTGCCAGCGCTCGTTGCTGTTATCTGCTGCGGCGGCGTGGCCGGACATTGGACATTGCATGATGGTTACTCCGGTGTTGTGGCGAATGGCGCGCGTGGCGCCACGGTACGGCAATCAGGCCAGCGGGCGCAGTACGGCGCGTACCGGGCTGGCGTCGAGGTTGATCAGTTTCAGGGGCAGGGCGATCAGTTCGTAGTCGCCTTCCGGCACCGCGTCCAGGCACAGGTTCTCCAGAATCGCCATGCGGTTGCGGGCTACCGCGTGGTGCGCGTCCAGCGTCTTGCTGTGCATCGGGTCCAGCGATGCGGTATCCACGCCGATCAGGCACACGCCCTGGCTGCCCAGCCAGTCGATGGCTTGCGGGCTGATGCCGGGAAAGTCGTTGTCCCACTGTTGCGGGAATTGCTGGTAGCTGCGGATCAGTACCCGCGACGGCAGCGGGCCGGCAAGGGCTTGCAGCCGTTGCTGCAGCTGCGGCAGTGTCACCAGTTCGCCGGCGCCCAGGCAATGCACCACGCGGCACGGCCCCAGATAGGGGGTGAGGTCGACCTGGCCGATCGGCAGCCCTTCCGCCAGGTAGTGCAGCGGCGCATCGGCATGCGCGCCGCTGTGGGTGGACAGCGTCAGGCGCGAGACATTGACCGGGCAATTGGCATCCAGCTGCCAAGTACGCTGCTCGTCAATCGGCGTGTCGCCCGGCCACACCGGGGTGGCGGCCGATAGCGGCGGAGTAATGTCGAACAGCGTCATCCTGGCTCCCGTGGGTGTTAGTGGCATAAAGCTATGCTAGCACCGGCGGGAAATTTTCCGATTGCGTATTGCGTGGCGGATGGCGACAGAATTTGCAGAAAATTCTGTTTGATGGCCGTTTGACGACCTGATCTTGCAAGCCGGCCACCGCAAGCAGCGGAAGGCAGCGCGCGGGGCCGTCGCTGCCTGCCATTGCCGCGCGGCGCGGGGCTATGGCGCGGTGGCGGGTTGCCCCAGTGCCAGTAGTGCCGCCACGCCGGTGGGCTCCTGCTGCTGTAGCGGTACCACCGCCAGATGCTGGCTGTACTGCTGTTGTACCCGGGCAATCAGCGGCAGCTCGCTGGCGGCGCGCTGGCGCAGCAGCGGTGCGGTGGGGCGAGCCTGCGCCAGGCAGTTGTTGATGATCCAGCCCCACGGCTCGATGCCGGCGCGGCGCAGGTCGTCCTGCAGCCCGGCCGCCTCCAGTACCGGCGTGGTTTCCGCCAGCGTGACAATCAGCGCCCGTGTCTGCGCCGGATCCTGCAACTGCATCATCGGGGTGGTGAAGTGCAGCCGCTCGCCCATCTGCCGTACCACTTCGCGGTGGTAGGCGCCGGTGGCATCCAGCAGCAACAGGGTGTGGCCGGTAGGGGCCGTGTCCAGCACCACGAACTTGCGGCCGGATTCGCGGATCACCCGCGAGAAGGCCTGGAATACCGCGATCTCCTCGGTACAGGGCGAGCGCAGGTCTTCCGCCAGCATGGCGCGGCCCTGCTCATCCAGCTGCTTGCCCTTGCTGGCCATCACCTGGGCGCGGTACTGCTCGGTGGCGGCCTGCGGGTCGATGCGGCTGATGGCCAGCGTGGGCAGGCTGCCCTGCAGGCTGGCATCCAGCT
Source organism: Vogesella oryzae (assembly GCF_902829295.1). Classification (GTDB taxonomy): domain Bacteria; phylum Pseudomonadota; class Gammaproteobacteria; order Burkholderiales; family Chromobacteriaceae; genus Vogesella; species Vogesella oryzae. The sequence continues at coordinate 34,668 of NZ_CADEPL010000019.1, read as the reverse complement.
GGCCGGCCGGGTCGGAGGTGGTCAGGTGCACCGCATGGCCGCGTGCGGCCAACTGCACCGCGATGGCGGCGGCCATGGTGGTTTTGCCCACGCCGCCCTTGCCCATCAGCATGATCAGGCCGTGGCCGTTGGCCGCCAGCTCGTCCACCAGCCCGCCCAGTTGCGGCAGCGGCGGCAGCTCGAGGTTGGCCGCGGCGGCGGTGCCACCGGCTGGCGATGCGGCCAACAGCTGGCGCAGCGCATCGACCCCCACCAGATTGACCGGCAGTAGCGGCACGCTGTCCTGCGGCAGGCTGGCCAGCTCGGCCGGCATCGCCGCCAGTGCCGCCTGTTCGCGGCGCCACACCGCCTCGGCCAGCGGATCGCCATCACAGGCGGCTTGCGGCAGCACGCCATTGATCACCAGCTGTGGTTGGCGCATGCCCAGTGCGGCCAACTCCTGGCGGGTACGCGCCACTTCGCGCAGCGTGGCCTGCTGTGCGCGGGCCACCAGCACCAGCCGGGTGCGCGCCGGGTCGGTCAGCGCCGCCACCGCGGCATGGTAGCGGCTGCGCTGCTTGTCGAGGCCGGCCAGCGGCCCCAGGCAGGAGGCATCGCCCTGGCCGCTGTCCAGAAAGCCACTCCACGCGCCCGGCAACTGCAGCAGGCGGATGGTGTGGCCGGTGGGGGCGGTGTCGAACACGATGTGGTCGTAGTCGTGCAGCAGCGAGGCGTCGGTCAGCAGTGCGGTGAACTCGTCGAAGGCGGCGATCTCGGTGGTGCAGGCGCCGGACAGTTGCTCCTCCATGCTGCGCACCTCGGCTTCCGGCAGCACGCCGCGCGCCGGCCCGACGATGCGGTCGCGGTAGTCCTGCGCCGCCGCCTGCGGGTCGATCTCCAGGGCTGCCAGGCCGGGCACCGTGTCGATGGCGACAATATGGTTGCCGATGGTCTGGCCGAATACCTGGCCGATATTGGAAGCCGGATCGGTGCTGACCAGCAGCACGCGCTGGCCGCTATCGGCCAACTTCACGGCGGTGGCACAGGCCAGCGAGGTTTTACCGACCCCGCCCTTGCCGGTGAAGAACACATAGGCGGGCAATGCGTGCAGAAAATGCATGAGATGGCTCCGGCGCGGTGGATAGTTGATAAAAAGATATTACATCGCCCGCCACGGCGGGGCAGTGTGGCGACGCGGTTTGTGCTGCATCAAGCGCGGCGGCCTGCCGCGCTCGTGCCGCGCGCGGACTTGTTCTGTTTTACTGAAATAGCTACGCGAATTTCTGCGATTTTGCTTTGCCGCCGGCAGCGGTAAAGTAGCAGGCATGACGGCTACAGCAGGTTTGGTAACTAGTGCTGCTACCGGAAACTTATTCAGGAGAACTCACCATGATCGACATTCGTCATGCCGAATCCCGTGGCAAGGCCGACTTTGGCTGGCTGCAGAGCCGGCACAGTTTCTCGTTTGCCAGCTATTACGATCCGGCGCACATGGGTTTTTCCGACCTGCGGGTCATCAACGATGACCGCGTGCTGCCGCGCGCCGGCTTCGATACCCACGGCCATCGCGACATGGAAATCATCAGCTATGTGCTGGCGGGCGCCATCCGCCACCGCGACTCCACCGGTAACGAGGAAGTACTGCGCGCCGGCGAGTTCCAGCTGATGAGCGCCGGTCGCGGCATCCTGCACAGCGAGTTCAATGCCAGTGACAGCGAGGAGCTGCGCTTTCTGCAAATCTGGATCGAGCCGAACCAGCGCGGCGGCGAACCGGGCTATCAGCAGAAAGACTTTGGCATGGCGCCGGGGCTGACGCTGGTAGCGTCGCCGGATGGTGCCGACGGCAGCCTGCAGATGCGCCAGGATGCGCGGCTGTACCAGCTGATCCTGGCGCCAGGCGCGGCGCAGGAATTCAGCCAGCAACCGGGTCGCTGCAGCTATGTGCATGTGGTGAGCGGGCAGCTGCAGCTGGGCGATGTCGAGATCGGCCCGGGCGATGCCGCCAAGGTCAGTGCACAGCCGGCCTACACCCTGCGCAACGTTGGCAGCGAACCGCTGCAGGCACTGCTGTTCGATCTGGCCTGAGTCGTGCGGCTCAGCTGGCGGCCTGCTGCCGCTGTGCCGCCTGCGCCAGCCCTTGCAGCATCAGCGTGGCGATCAGGTCGTACGCCTGTGACCACGCCTCGGCCAGTGCGGGGGTCAGTTGCTTGCCAAGGTGCTGTTGCAGTACCTCGGTCAGCGCGGTTTTCAGCACCGCGAAGTGCTCCGGCTTGACGCCGTAGCGGTAGTGCTGGGCGCCGAGGTTGACAATGATGAAACGGATGCTGTCCAGATCGTGCAGGCTGGTCAGCACGGTATTGAGCGTGCGGCCAAGGTTCTGCGACAGCCGCTCCGGCGGCAGGTTGAACATCGAGCGCAGGGTCGGGTCGAGCCGGAACAGCGCGTGGTAGATGTCCAGCGTGAATTGCTCGCGGTTATAGGACAGTTGCTCCCAGGCGTTTTGTACCAGGTCGATCTGGGTGTCGTTCATGGTGTGTGGGGTGTGAGTGGTGGCTGTTGTCACTATAGGCAGCCGGCGGCGCGGAAAAAACCGGCTTGCATAGCGTCTTCCCGCGCCGGGTGGGGCAGGGGCAGCCGGGCGGCCGCCCCGTCATGCTTACAGCTTGCTGTTCATGCAGCCGGCGCTCTTGCACTCGCGCACGCGGTCCTGCAGGAAGCGCACCCGCTCCAGCGTGGTCTGCGTGGCGCAATCCAGGTTGACGAAGAAGCCGCGCTGGTCGCGATAGCTGCAGTTGTCGTTGCGCTGGCGCATCCATTGCAGCTGGCCGCTCTTCAGCATGCGGCGGCCGTCGCCATCCAGCAGCTTGGCCAGCTGGCCGTAGTTGTCGTTGAGGTCCTTGTCCGCCTGGCTGTAGACCTTGTTCAGGCAGTAGAGGTCGTCGAAATCGTTGTGGGGCTTGTCGCAACTGGAGTTGGCGTGGGCGCTGGCGGCCAGGGCAAGCCCCAGACCCAGGCTCAGGATGGTGATCAGGTGACGCATGGTGTCCTCGTTATCAGGTGAGTGGGAAGGCGGCATATTACCGCATTGTCATTTTTTGGCGTGTGCCGGTTTGCGCTTGGCAAGCCTGCGGCCAACCATGTCAAAGCGGGCTTTTCATGAGAAAATCCGCACATCACGGGCAGCCATGGCTGCCCGCCTTGTTTTCAGCCGGAACCCGCCATGTCCCAGATTGCCTCGCCCCGCGTGCTGTCGCTCATCCCGCCGATGACGCAGCTGAACACGCCGTATCCTTCCACCGCCTACATCACCGGCTTCCTGCGCTCGCGCGGCGTCAGCGCCGTGCAGGAGGATCTGGCGCTGGCGCTGGTGTTGCGGCTGTTCTCGCGTGCCGGGCTGCAGGCGATCCTGCCGGCGGTGGAGGCGGTGCCGGTGAAGAAGCGCAGCCAGCAGCTGTGGCATTTCATCGAGCATCAGGCGCAGTACCTGGCCACCATCGACCGGGTAATCGCGTTCCTGCAGGGGCGCGATGCCACGCTGGCCTACCGCATCGCCAGCCGCGGCTATCTGCCGGAGGGCGCGCGCTTCGCCTCGCTGGAAAACTACATGGACCCGGACGATCCGAAAGGCGGCGATCCGCTGGCGTGGGCCTTCGGCGCGCTGGGCAGCTACGACCGCGCCCGCCATCTGGCGACGCTGTACCTCAACGACGTGGCCGACGTGCTGCGCGAGGCGGTGGACCCGCGCTTCGAGTTCGTGCGCTACGCCGAATCGCTGGCGATGGCGCAGCCCACCTTCGAGCCGCTGGCCAAGGCGCTGGCGGCGGCGCCAAACCTGGTGGACGACACCTTGGCCGAGCTGACCGCGGCCGCCATCGAACGCCACCAGCCGGACGTGGTGCTGCTGTCGGTGCCGTTTCCCGGCTCGGTGTACGCCGCGTTCCGCATCGCGCAAACCATCAAGCAACGTTGGCCGCAGATCCGCACCGTGCTGGGCGGCGGCTTCGTCAACACCGAACTGCGCGAGCTGAAAGAGCCGCGGGTGTTCGACTACTTCGACTTCATCACCCTGGACGATGGCGAGAAGCCGATCCTGGCGCTGCTGGAGCACTTTGCCGGCCAGCGCGGCGTCTCGCGGCTGGTGCGCACCTATCTGCGGGAAGACGGCGCGGTACGTTACGTGAACATGATGGAAGCCGACATCCCGTTCAGCGAAGTCGGCACTCCAACCTGGGACGGCCTGCCGATCGACCGCTACCTGTCGCTCTTGGACATGCTCAACCCGATGCACCGGCTATGGAGCGACGGGCGCTGGAACAAGCTGACGGTGGCGCATGGCTGCTACTGGAAGAAGTGCAGCTTCTGCGACGTGACGCTGGACTACATCTCGCGCTACGAAACCGCCTCGGCCGAGGTGCTGGTGGACCGCATCGAAGCCATCGTCGCCGAGACCGGGCAGACTGGCTTCCACTTTGTCGACGAGGCTGCGCCGCCCAAGATGCTGCGCGCGCTGGCCGAGGAGCTGTTGCGCCGCAATGTCAGCATCTCGTGGTGGGGCAATATCCGCTTCGAAAAATCCTTCACTCCCGAGCTGTGCCAGCTGCTGGCCGATTCCGGCTGCATCGCCATTTCCGGCGGGCTGGAGGTGGCGTCGGATAGGCTGCTGAAGCTGATGAAGAAGGGCGTGTCGGTGGAGCAGGTGGCGCGGGTGACGCAGGGCTTTACCGAGGCCGGCATCCTGGTGCACGCCTACCTGATGTACGGCTTCCCCACCCAGACGGTGCAGGACACCGTGGACGCGCTGGAGTATGTGCGCCAGCTGTTCGACAACGGCTGCATCCAAAGCGGCTTCTTCCACCGCTTTGCCTGTACCGTACATTCGCCGGTGGGGCAGAACCCGGACGAATACGGCGTCAAGCTGATCCCGCAGCCGGAGATCACCTTTGCCCGTAACGATGTCGGCTTCATCGATCCGACCGGCACCGACCACGAGGCAATGGGGCGTGCGCTGAACAAGGCGCTGTACAACTTCATGCACGGCATCGGCCTCGACATGAACGTGCAGCAGTGGTTCGACGTGCGGGTACCCAAGCCGCGCGTGCCGCGCCACTTCATCGCCCGCGCGCTGCAGCAGCAGAACTGATCCGGCGAGTGCAAAAACGATGCGGCCAACCTGGTGCCAGGTTGGCCGCATGCTTTTGTGCGCCCTGCGGGCGTCTTGGTACTTTGTCCCGGCCGTTGCCGACCTGCTTCTTTATCCGTCTGCTGTGGCCTGCCAGCCTGGTGGGCGCGGCAACCGTCAGCGGCAGTCCGGCGGCATGGTGGCCGCCGGTGGGCAGGCGGCGGGTAGCGGCCTGTCTGCCAGGAGAACGTGGGAAAAGTTTACGACCCGCCGCCGCGAAAAGGCTTTCGAACTGACTGCGTCATGGCGTTGATTGGTCTAGAATGTTTCCTGTTTTGCCAAAAACAACGCTAAAAATTTCCTGGTGATGCCATGCAGGAAACCGATTTCACATTAAGCGCACAGGACAGAAACATCCTGCGCGAGCTGCAGCGCAATGCGCGGCTGTCCAACGCCGAGCTGGCGGAACGGGTGGGCATGTCGCCGTCGGCGTGCTGGAAGCACACCCGCCAGCTGGAGCAGGCCGGTTATATCCAGGGCTATGTGGCGCTGATCGACCAGAAGAAGATGGGGCTGCGCGACACGGTGATGATCGAGGTGACGCTGAACGCGCACGAGGAAGACACCTTGGCGCGTTTCGGCGAGGAACTGGCGGCACTGCCGGAGGTGCTGGAAGCGCACCTCTTGAGCGGTGAGTACGACTACATGATCAAGGTGGCGGTGGATGGCACCGCCGGCTACGAGCGCTTTCTGCGTGAGAAGCTGTACAAGATCCAGGGCATCCGCCACACCCGTTCGCATTTCACCCTGCGCTGCATGAAGTCGGTGCCGTCGGTACAGGTATAGCGGCTCAGTCGCTGCCGTCGTGACGGTGGCTGCAGTTCTTGCCGCGGGCCTTGGCGCGGTACAGCGCCTGGTCGGCCTGGCGGTAGACTTCGGCGGCATCCGGCTGCGCCCCTTGCAGCATCAGCACGCCGCCCAGCGAGATGGTCAGTACGCCGTAGCTGCTGCCCGGGTGCTGGATGTTGTACTCGTACACCGCGGCGGCGACGCGGTCCATGAAGGCTTGCAGCCGCGTCTGGTCCGGCAGGCTGGTGACAATGGCGAACTCCTCGCCACCGAGGCGGTAGACGCGGTCGTCCTGGCGCTGTGCCACCTGCTGCACCACCCGCGCGATGTCCTGCAAGGCCTTGTCGCCGGCCGGGTGGCCCAGGGTGTCGTTGTAGTGCTTGAAGTCATCGACATCGAACAGGATCAGCGCCAGCGAGCTGCCGCCGCGCTTGAGGTGGCCAAGGGCATCCTGCAGCTGCTCGTCGAAGGCGCGTCGGTTCCACAGCCCGGTGAGCCAGTCATGGCTGGACAGGTGCTCCACCCGCGCCCAGCTGCGCAGCAGAACCAGCAGCAGTCCCAGGCTGCCACTGAGAAACAGTACCAGCAGCCAGAACGGCAGCGACTGGCGGATGGCCTCCCATTGCAGCGCCTTGGCATCGCCATCCAGCACCAGATACCAGTCGTTTGCCTCCAGCGGGAACACCGCCAGCAAACGTTGGCCGCGCGGTTGCAGGGTGTGTTGCGGCCAGTTGGCCGGCTGCAGTTGCGGAGCCGGGCCGCCGGCGCTGGCCAGTTTCTTGCCGTCGGCCTGCAGCAGGTGGCGGCTGGCGTTGGCGATCGGAATGCGTTCCAGCAGCCAGGCCAGACGGCTGGTGGTGATGTCGACACTGATGACGCCGCAGAACACACCGCGGTTATGCACCGGGGCGGACATGCTCACCATCCAGCCGCGGCCGGCATCGTCCTGGTAGGCAGGCGTCCACACCAGTTCGCCGGCCGGATTCTTGGCCGGATGCGCGCGCATGTAGAAATCCATGCCGAAGGTCTGCGGGGTGACAAAGTAATCGGCCACCCCCACCCGCGGGTACAGGTACATGAACTGCCTGGCCGAGGTGTAGTACACCCACGGTGTGTCCGGGTCGCGTCCGATCAGGGCACGGAACATCGGGGTAAGCGCCAGCGCCATCTGCATCTCGCGCACCGCCGGCGAGTCTTCCGCCGGTATCGGCCCAAGGCCGGTGATATTGCCCAGGCTCTGGTTGCTAAAGCCGGCAGGCAAGCGTAGCGAATAGCCGTGATGCTGCGGCTCCGGCACCAGGAACGGATGCACACTCCAGTCCAGCGGACTGCGTTCGGCCAGATACTGCTCCGCCAGTACCTGCATGCTGTTCAGGGTGTTGAGGCGGATCGTCAGTTCGTGATCGACGTTGGAGGCCAGCCGCTCACCCGCCGCCAGCAACTCCTGCCGGCCACGCTTGGCCGCATCCTCGTAGGCACTCCACGCCAGCAGCAGCGCGACCACGATGGCGGTAAAGCCGGCCAGCGGAATCAGCTGGCGCATCAGCGGGGAGATGGACCGTAGGCGGAGTTGACGCGGCATGTCGGTGGCAGTCGGTGATGGAGACGGGGCACGGCGCACCAGTGACATTGGGCCTGGCAGCGACAGTCACCGCCCGCTGGCTGTGCCACGCGGCGGGCACGCCGGCAAGCTGGGTGGCAGGGCGTCGTACTGCATACTAGGCAAGCGGAACACGCTTTACCAACCGATAGACAGTGGGGAAGGGAAGCCGTGGCGGCATGCGCCACGGCATGATCAGCTTACTGGCACTTGGCCTTGGCGCTGGCGGCATCCAGATTCTTGACCGAGGTGTAATACAACCGGCAAACCATATTGCTGTCCTGCTGCCAGCTACTGCTACAGCTATCGAGTACGGTTTGCGCATCGCTATCCGGCTTCTGGCCCATGGCGTTCTGCCAGCATGCGACAGTGAGGTCCTGCTGCATGATGTTGATGCCTTCAGCATCGGTTTTGGCGTACCAGATGTAGCTTGGGTGGTTGCCACCCAGCACCGGCACCTGCTGGTTATTGCCGATATTGACCTTGGCCAGCTGCAGTACATCAAATTTGCTGCCGGCCGGCAGGTATTGCTGGGCAAACCAGTCGCGTGCCGGCCCGCCCAGCGCCACCATCGGGCGCACGCTGCTGCTGCCGGGCTGCGGCGCGGTCCAGCTTTGCAGCAGCGCGGTACTGTACGGGGTGAAATAGCTGTAAACCTGGGTCAGCTCCGCGCCGGCACTGGCCGGTGCGGCGATCGGGGCGATATCGGCAATGGTCTGGTACAGCGCGTTGTCACGGGTATTCATGCCGTTAAAACCCAGCACCTGTGCCCAGCGCAGGGTAGTGGCCGCAGTCAGGTAGTCCTGGCTGTCGTTCAGTACCGTATCCGGCGGGAAGTGCAGCAGTTGCACCGTGCGGTGGTTGCGCATGGCCATGCCCAGGGTCAGGAAAAAGCGCCAGTCGTCTTGCCAGCCGCCGGCTTGCTTGATGGCCTGTGCGCCAAGGTAACCCTGCTGGCCGATGGCCAGGTAGGCTTGCAGCAGTTGGCCGTAATCATCGGACGGCGCATCGCTGATGCGGGCCTTGATGAGGTCATCCTCGTTGCGCACGCTGACCGCCGGCTGCAATTTGCTGCCGCTGGCATCGCGCAGCACGTTCTGCATCAGCCAGTGGCTGACGGTCATTTCCAGCGAGGGGGCGGGTGCCGGGCAGTGTTGCTGGCAGTTGGGGTAGGAGAACAGCGCGGCCACGTCGGCGCGGTGTCCCAGATCGACCTCGACATCGCTGGCGAAGGCGGTAAGCGACAGACAGCCCAGTACTGCGGCCAACAGTGTTTTCTGCATAAGTGCTTCCTGTGATGGCCGACCGGACAAGGCCGACCGGTCTGGTTGCTGAATCCTGCCAGCCGCCGGCGCTAGTCCGGCGCCGGCAACTGTTGCGCCAGTGCCAGCTGGATATGGTCCAGCTCTGCGGCTAGCGCCATGACCTGTTCCGCCACGATGGTGCCGTCCTTGGCGCTGTCGTCCAGGGCCTGTGCCAGCTGCTGCAGCTGCCGGGCATTGATGTAGAACGCCACGGTTTTCAGGTTGTGGGCGATGCGCTGGATGTCCTCCAGCCGCTGCTCCTGCAACGCCCGGCGCAGGATGTCGCCATCGCCGCTGTGGTGCTTGCGGAATTTATGCAGTAGCGACTGGTGCTGTGCCTCGCTCTGCCCACTGGCCGGTTGCAGCACGCAGCCGGCAGGCGGGGTGGCAGGGGGGACGTTTTCCAGCTGGCGGGCGACCGCGTGGTACAGCTGTTCCTGGGTAAACGGCTTGGCCAGATGGTCGTCCATGCCGGCCGCCAGCGCCTGCTCGCGGGCCTCGTCGAAAGCGTGGGCGGTGACGGCGATGATCGGTAGTTGCAGACCGTGCTCGCGGATGAGGCGGGCAGCCGCCAGACCATCCAGTTGCGGCATGTGGACATCCATCAGGATGGCGTCGAAGCCGTGCTGCAAGGCCATGTCTACCGCCTGCTGGCCGTTTTCGGCACAGCTGACCCTGGCGCCGGCAGCTTCCAGCAATTCGCTGGCAATCTGCTGGTTGATCGGGTTGTCCTCGGCCAGCAGGATGCGGCGACCCTGCAAGCGCGGGTCCATGGGCGTCGCCTGCGGCTGCTGCGGGATTGCCGCTGGCAGCGGGGAGAGCAGGGCGGCACGCAGCGTGGCGGGCAGTAACGGGCGATCGAGGATGCGGACCGGCTGGCAACTGGCATCCAGCCGCGAGTTGTAGGCCGGTGCCAGCAACAGGATGGGGCAGCCATCGGCAAGCAGTTGCTGCAGCTGCGCCAGGTACAGGTGGCAGTCGCCCTGCTCCGGCAGGTCGGCAATGACCCGTTGCGGTGTGCGCATGCCGTCCTGCAGCATGACGCGGGCCGCGCCGATGCTGCTGCAAGCGCTGACGTTGGCGCCCAGTTGTTGCAGCAGCTGGCGGTTGTGCTCGCGGCTGCTGTCGTTGCGCTCGATCAGCAACACCGTCAGCGCGGCCGGCAGTGGCGCCAGTTCGCTGGCCGCAACATAGGGCAGGGCCAGCCGGAAGCGGAAGCAGCTGCCCTGGCCCGGCTGGCTGTCGGCATGGATTTCGCCGCCCATCGCCGCCAGCAGCTGACGACAGATTGCCAGTCCCAGACCGGTGCCGCCAAAGCGGCGGGTGATGGATTCGTCGGCCTGGGCAAACGGCTGGAACAGCCGGCCAAGGGTGGCCGCATCGATACCGATGCCACTATCGCGGACACTGAATTGCAGCGTGACAGCGGCGGCGTCGCGCTGCAGGCAATCCACCTCCAGGCGGATCTCGCCGGCCTCGGTGAACTTGATCGCGTTGCTGAGCAGGTTCAGCAGTACCTGCCCCAGCCGCACGGTATCGCCGTGCAGCGTCAGCGGCACATCGGCCGCGATGTGCACCAGCAGCTGCAGCTGCTTGGCGTCCAGTTGCTGACGCAGTTGATCCACCTGGGTCTGCAGTAACTGTTCCAGCTGGAACGGACGCTGCTCCAGCTTCAGGGTGCCGATTTCGGCGCGCGAGAAATCCAGCACGTCGTTGATGATGACCAGCAGCGAGTCGGCGGCGCTGCGTATTTTCAGCAGGTAGTCGCGCTCGCGCGGGGCCAGCGGTTGTTGCAGTGCCAGGCTGGTCAGGCCGGTGATGGCATTCATCGGGGTGCGGATTTCATGGCTCATGCGCGCCAGGAAGCCCGATTTGGCGCGGTTGGCTTCCTCGGCATCGGTAACGGCTTGCTGCAGTTGGCGCGTCCAGCTGCGGACAAAACGGTAGCCGAGAAAACCCATCGCCAGGAACATGATGGCCACCACCATGTAGACCGCGGACGAGGAGGCGGAAATCAGCGCCACCGCCCGTTGCCAGCCGGCCGGGGTGGCCAGCTGCTCGCTGGCCTGTACCGCATTGCGGCTCAGCCAGAACGACAGCGCGATATACAGGTACACCCCGCTGACCACCATTCCGGCGGCCGGCAGCACCCAGCGCAGGCTGGTGTGCGCTTGCCGCGGGGTATCGAACAGTTCGCGGTCGCGCCAGCGGGTCAGGGCCGGTGCCAGCAGGTACAGCAGCGGACCACAGATCAGCAGCAGCTGCAGGAAGTTGCCCAGCCACCAGCCCTGCCACAAGCCGAAGGCATCGCTGGAGCCGATGCGGTTGGTGTAGATCCAGATAAAGGCGCCGCTGGCGCTGAACACGCTGCTGAAAAAGGCGATCAGCGCGAAAAAGAACAGCGAATCCGCGCTGCGCAGGCTCAATGGCACCGGCAGCGCGCGGTAGGCGATGGTGAACACCGCCAGCCCAAGCGGATTGGACAGTGCGAACAGTGCCGCCCACGGTAGCGGCAGCCCGGCATACAGCGACAGGCAGAACGTGGCCAGGTAGGCCGGAATGGCACCCCAGCCCAGCCCGAACAGCAGGCACCACAGCAGGCACAGCGTCAGCGGCGGATACACCGACACATAAAACGACACGCCGCCAAACTGCATGCCGATGCCGGACCACTGCCAGATGACTGCGCCCAGCCCCAGTCCGATGGAAGCAAACAGTGATAGCAGCCAGCTGCCCAGCAACAGGCTGCGCGCCGGCACTGGCGCCTGCTGCAGGCGCCGTGGCGACAGCGGGCGGTAGCAGGCAGGTTCAGCAGTGTTGGCTAGCAAGGTTTCCATTGGAAGCTCCACGGATCGATGACTGAAGGCGGCTGCAGTACGGACAACAATGCCGGCTCGCTAATACAGAATTCTGGCATAAACCGCCCGTCCCGATGTTGGTCGAGGTTAAAAACCGGTGGTTTGCGGCCAACTTTGGGTGCTGGCGTTGCCTGCCAGCATGAAAAAAGCGCCCCGCAGGGCGCTTGTGCTCTAAGTCGCGACGATCAGGCCTCGGCCTTGGCGACCTGGCGCCAGGCGTGCAGCAGCGGTTCGGTATAACCGGACGGCTGGGCGCAGCCCTTGAACACCAGATCGCAAGCGGCCTTGAAGGCAACCGAGTGGTTGAAGTTGCCGGCCATATTGCGATACAGCGGGTCGCCGGCATTCTGCTGGTCCACCACCGCGGCCATGCGCTGCAGCGTCTCCATCACCTGCGCCTCGGTGACGATGCCGTGGCGCAGCCAGTTGGCAATGTGCTGGCTGGAGATGCGCAGCGTGGCACGGTCTTCCATCAGGCCGATGTTGTGGATGTCCGGTACCTTGGAGCAGCCCACGCCCTGGTCCACCCAGCGCACCACGTAGCCGAGGATGCCCTGTGCGTTGTTGTCCAGCTCCTGCTGAATCTCTTCCGTGCTCCACTGCGGGTTGGCCGCAACCGGGATGGTCAGCAGATCGTCCAGCAGATCGACGGCCGGCTGGGCTTCCAGCTGCTGCTGTACCTGTTGCACGTTTACCTGGTGGTAGTGCAGCGCGTGCAGCACGGCGGCGGTGGGCGAGGGTACCCAGGCGGTGTTGGCACCGGCTTTCGGGTGGCCGATCTTCTGCTTCAGCATCTCGGCCATCAGGTCCGGCATCGCCCACATGCCCTTGCCGATTTGCGCGCGGCCACGCAGGCCGCTGGCCAGGCCCACTTGCACGTTGTTGCGCTCGTAGGCGGTGATCCAGCTTGAGGTCTTCATGTCGCCCTTGCGGATCATCGGGCCGGCTTCCATTGCGGTGTGCATCTCGTCGCCGGTGCGATCGAGGAAACCGGTGTTGATGAATGCCACGCGGCGTCGCGCTGCCGCAATGCAGGCGGCCAGGTTCACGCTGGTGCGGCGCTCTTCATCCATGATGCCCAGCTTCACGCTGTACTGCGGCAGGCCCAGCAGTTGCTCCACGCGGCCGAACAGCTCGTCGGCGAAGGCTACTTCGGCCGGGCCGTGCATCTTCGGTTTCACGATGTAGATGGAGCCGGTGCGCGAGTTGCCCTTGCGCTGCTGGTCGTGCAGCGCGATCAGGGTGGTCACCACCGCATCCAGGATGCCTTCCTGGATTTCGCGGCCTTCACCGTCCAGGATCGCCGGGTTGCTCATCAGGTGACCGACGTTGCGGATGAACAGCAGGCTGCGGCCGTGCAGGGTCAGCTCGCCACCGTTGGCCGCACTGTAGCGGCGGTCGGCGTTCAGGCGGCGGGTAAAGGTCTTGCCGCCTTTTTCCACTTCCTCCACCAGCGTGCCCAGCATCAGGCCCAGCCAGTTGCGGTACACCACTACCTTGTCGTCCGCATCCACTGCGGCTACCGAGTCTTCGCAGTCCATGATGGTGCTGATGGCAGCCTCCATCACGATATCCTTCACGCCAGCGCCGTCCTGCGCGCCAATGGCGCTGGATTTGTCGATCTGGATCTCGAAGTGCAGGCCGTTGTTTTTCAGCAGCACGCTGGTAGGCGCGGCGGCATCGCCATTGAAGCCGATGAACTGTGCCGGCTGCTTCAGGCCGGTAACGCTGCCGTTCTGTAGCGCTACCTGCAACTGGCCGCCTGCCACGCGGTAGGCGGCGGCGTCCTGGTGCGAGCCGCCTTCCAGCGGCGCCGCCTGATCCAGAAACTCGCGGCCGAAGGCGATAACCTTGCCGCCACGCACCGGGTTGTAGCCACCGGCCTTGCCGGCGCCGTCGGCTTCGCTGATGGCATCGGTGCCATACAGCGCGTCGTACAAGCTGCCCCAGCGGGCGTTGGCCGCATTCAGCGCATAGCGGGCGTTCATCACCGGTACCACCAGCTGCGGACCGGCCTGTTCGGCCAGTTCGGTGTCGATGTTGCTGGTGTCGATGCGGCTGTCGGCCGGAACCGGCTGCAGATAGCCCAGGCCGGTAAGGAATGCCTTGTAAGCGGCCATGTCGGCAATCGGGCCCGGATGGGTGCGGTGCCACTGGTCGATCTCGCTTTGCAGGCGGTCACGTTCGGCCAGCAGGGCGCGGTTCTTCGGGCCGAGTTCATGCACAATGGCATCGAAACCTTGCCAGAAGGCGGCGCTATCGATGCCGGTGCCCGGCAGGGCTTCCTGCTCGATGAAGTCGTAAAGGTTGGCCGCAACGGCCAGGCGCTGTTTCTGGATGCGTGCAGTCATGGATGCTCTCTCTGTAGATATATATGGCGCCGGAGCGCGGGGTTTTTCGACGTTATGACGGCCAGTGTAGCCATGTTGCTGCGCTGCGCAAAGCGCTAAAATGCCACAACATCTTTTACTTTTGGTGTGCTAATGGACGTATTCAAGCAGCTTGAAACCTTTGTTTCGGTGGTGAATCTGGGCAGTCTTTCTGCCGCCGCGCGGCAGGAACAGGTAGTGCCGGCCATCATTGGTCGCCGGCTGGATGCGCTGGAGCACCGGCTGGGCGTCAAGCTGCTGGTGCGCACCACCCGCAGCATCGCGCTGACGCAGGAGGGCAGCGCCTTCTACGAGGACTGTCTGCGCATCCTGGCCGAGCTGGATGAGGCCGAGTCGGCGGTTGCCAGCGGCAGTGGCCGCGCGCGCGGGCTGTTGCGGGTATCGGCGCCGGCCGGTTTCGGCCGCCAGCACGTGGCGCCGCATGTCGCCAGCTTCCTGCGCAAGCATCCGGACCTGCGCATCGCGCTGGATCTGTCGGACCGGCTGGTAGATCTGGCGCGCGACCGTATCGATTGCGCGATCCGCATTTCCGATCTGGCCGATTCCAGCCTGATCGCGGTGCGGCTGGCGGAAAACCGCCGCGTGGTGGTGGCGTCGCCGGCTTATCTGGCGCAGCGCGGCATGCCCAAGACCCTGGACGATCTGGAGCGCCACGACTGCCTGTCGCTGGGCGAAAGCCAGAGCCGCGGCTGGACCTTCAAGGTGGGCGGCGAGCTGGTGAACCTCAAGGTGCGCGGTGCGCTGGAGTGCAACGACGGCGCGGTGCTGCACGACTGGGCGTTGCAGGGGCTGGGTCTGACCTGGCGCTCGATGTGGGAAGTGAAGGATGACATCGGCGAGGGCAGGCTGGTGACGGTACTCGACAAGTTCTCCTCGCCGGACTACCCGGTGTACGCAGTGGTGGCGCAGCGCCGCTATCTGCCGGGCAGGGTACGGCTGTTCATCGAACATCTGCGCGAGGTGTATGCCGCGCCCGGTTACTGGGACTGACGGACGGTGTGGTTTCTGATGCGCTGCCGGTGCCCGGCATTTTTATTTTAAAAACAGCCGTTTAATTATTTTCATGTAATTTCCGGGCAGAAAACACATGCCGGATACAACGATAATTGTGGACATATTAATGATAATGGTTCTTAATGTGGTTCTGATTTGATTTCTGGCCAGTAGTCATTGCGTCTGGCCGCATCGTTTATTGCAAAGGGAACCCAAGCATGCGTCTTCGTTACAGTGCCCTGTTGGCCGCCAGTCTGTTTACCCTGCCCGTGCTGGCGCAAGCCGCCGAATACCCGATCGGCAAACCGCAGATCAAGGCCGGTCTGGAAGTGGCCGCCGTCTATCTGCAGCCGGTGAAAATGGAGCCGGACGGCATGATGACCAAGGCGGAAGCCTCCGACGTGCATCTGGAAGCCGACATCCACGCCGCCAAGGGCAATCCGAACGGCTTTGGCGAAGGCGACTGGGTGCCGTACCTGATGATCAAGTACGAGTTGCAGAAAGTGGGCAGCAGCGAAGTGATCAAGGGCGACTTCATGCCGATGGTGGCATCCGATGGCCCGCACTACGGCGACAACGTCAAGCTGATGGGCCCGGGCAAGTACAAGCTGAAGTTCACCATCATGCCGCCGAGCATGAACCAGCACGCCCACTTTGGTCGCCATGTGGACAAGGAAACCGGCGTGGGTCCGTGGTTCAAGCCGTTTGATCTCAACTACGAATTCACCTACGCCGGCATCGGCAAGAAGGGCGGCTACTAAGCCGGCCTTGCCCCGCTAATGTCTGTGTCAGCGCCGCCGGCTATGCCGTGGCGCTGTTCTGCGTTGTATTTGCCTAAGGAATGTCATGCCTACCCGCCTGTTGCTGATTGCCGCCTTGCTGTTGCCGTTTGCGGCCCATGCCGACGATCTGCCGACTTTCAAACTGGAGCTTAACGACGGCAAGCTCAACACCCGCCAGATCAACGCGCCGGCCGGCAAGCGTTTCAAGATCGAGTTCATCAACAAGGGCAAGACTGCGGCCGAGTTCGAAAGCCTGTCGCTGCGCAAGGAAAAAGTGCTGGCACCGGGGGCGGAGAGCTTCGTGACGCTGGGGCCGCTGTCGCCGGGCGAATACAAGTTTTATGACGAATTCCATATGGCGACCACGCAGGGCGTGATCGTCGTCAAGTAAGGAGCCGGTCATGGGTCAGGTACTGTTTATTGTCTGGCGCGAGAGCGTGGAAGCGATGCTGGTGATCGGCATCCTGCACGCCTGGTTGTCGCACAACGCCGCCGATAGCGGCGGCAAGCGCTGGCTGTGGGGCGGGGTGGCGCTCGGTCTGGCGTTGGCCGCACTGCTGGCTTTCGGTCTGTTTGCCGCCGCCGAACTGCTGGGGCCGCATCAGGATGCGTTCCAGGCCGGCATGGTATTCGTGGCGGCGGCGCTGATCGTTCACATGGTGCTGTGGATGCGCGAGCACGGCCGCACGCTGAAGAAAGACCTGGAGTCCGGCATGGCGGCGCGCGCCGCCCGCAATAACTGGTGGGGCGTGCTGGTGCTGGTGGCAATTGCCGTCGCGCGCGAAGGCAGCGAGGCGGTGGTGTTCCTGTATGGCATGCTGGCCAGCGCCGAGGGGGCGGAGCTGGGCTGGATGGCCGGCGGCGGCGTGATCGGCTTCGTGCTGGCACTGCTTACCTTCTGGCTGCTGCAACTGGGCGGGCGTTATCTGTCGTGGCGGCTGTTCTTCCGCGTGACCGAAATCATGCTGCTGCTGCTGGCCGCCGCGCTGTTCATCAGCGGAGTGGACAAGCTGCAGTCGATGGAGCTGCTGCCGACGCTGGTTGACCGGCTGTGGGACAGCTCGGCGCTGGTGGATGACATGAGTCCGGCCGGCGGCGTGCTGGCGGCGCTGACCGGCTATCGCGCACAACCGTCGCTGACCAGCCTGCTGGCCTATGCCGGCTACTGGG
Source organism: Vogesella oryzae (assembly GCF_902829295.1). Taxonomy (GTDB): domain Bacteria; phylum Pseudomonadota; class Gammaproteobacteria; order Burkholderiales; family Chromobacteriaceae; genus Vogesella; species Vogesella oryzae. The sequence goes on along the minus strand of NZ_CADEPL010000019.1, from coordinate 17,624 downwards.
CGGGCATCCTGTTGTTGCTGCGCTGGCGTAATCCGCGGCCGCAAAGGTTGGCCGCATGAGTTGCAGCGTATCCGGCCCGCGTCCGGCAGGGCGTCTGGCCAAGGTCGGCGACTGGCTGCGCGAGCACGCCGGTTTGATCCGCCTGCTGCAATGGCTGGTGGTGCTGGTGTATGCGGTATTGCTGATCGTGCCGGCGGTGCTGCCGTTGCCGGATGAAACCGCGCACGTGTGGAACCACATCACGCTGCTGGCCGAGTTTGCGTTCTGGGGCATCTGGTGGCCGTTCGTGCTGCTGTCGATGCTGCTGTTCGGCCGGCTGTGGTGCGGTGTGCTGTGCCCGGAGGGTGCGCTGGCAGAGTGGGCGGCGCGCCACGGCAAGGGGCGGCCGATTCCGCGCTGGATGCGCTGGGGCGGCTGGCCGTTTGTCGCTTTCGTCTGTACCACGGTGTATGGCCAGATGGTCAGTGTCTACCAGTATCCGAAAGCCGCCTTGCTGGTGCTGGGCGGCTCCACGGTAGCCGCCATGGCGGTGGGCTACTGGTATACCCGCGGCAAGCGCGCCTGGTGTCGTTACCTGTGTCCGGTCAACGGCGTGTTCTCGCTGCTGTCCAAGCTGGCGCCGGTGCATTTCCGCGTCAACGAGGCTGCATGGCAGGCCTCGGTGGCCAACAAGCGCAGCATCCCGATCAAGGCGGTGGACTGTGCGCCACTGCAGCCGATCCGCCAGATGCAGGGCGGCAGCGGCTGTCATATGTGCGGGCGCTGCAGCAGTCACCGTGATGCGGTGGCGCTGTCGTGGCGCTCGCCGTCGGACGAGGTGGTGCGGCTGGGCGCCAGCGAGGCGGATGGCTGGCAGACGCTGCTGATCGTGTTCGGCTTGCAGGGGGTGGCGATCGGTGCCTTCCACTGGAGCGCCAGTCCGTGGTTCGTCGCCATCAAGCAGGCGCTGGCGGAGTGGCTGATCGACCATGAATGGTTCTGGCCGCTGGACAGCAATGCGCCGTGGTGGCTGTTTACCCACTATCCGGAAAAGAACGACGTATTCAGCTGGCTGGATGGCGGGCTGCTGCTGGCCTACATCGCCGCTACCGCGCTGGTGCTGGGGCTGGGTGGCATGCTGTCGCTGGCGCTGGCGGTACGCAGCGCTGGGCGCTGGCAATGGCAGCGGCTGCATCATCTGGCGCAGGCGCTGATTCCGCTGGCCGGTTGCGGCGTGTTCCTCGGCTTGACCGCGGTGACGCTGGCGCTGTTGCGCGGCGAGGGCGTGTACTGGTTCTGGATCAACGACCTGCGTCTAGCACTGCTGCTGGCGGCCAATCTGTGGTCGCTGTGGCTGGCGCAGGGCATCGTGCGGCAATGGTGCACCGGCTGGCGCCTGCTGCTGCCGCTGCTGGCCTTTGCTGCCGGGCTGGCGTGGGTGGATAGCGCCTGGGGCTGGCTGTTCTGGTGGTGGTAACCATTTGGCATGGTTATGATTTTTCGGCGATTTTCTTTATTTAAAAAAAGAATTGCAGAAAAATGGCAATAAATGGTTGACGGGCAGGGGGGCGGTAGCTATTATTCGCCTCCTCTTCTGGCGGGATTCCCGAGCGGTCAAAGGGATCAGACTGTAAATCTGACGGCTCTGCCTTCGAAGGTTCGAATCCTTCTCCCGCCACCAGAATAAAGAAAACCCCGTGTCTTGCGACACGGGGTTTTTGCATTGTGCTGCCGCTCGCGGGTTACAGCCATCCTGCCTTGCGGAAGCGCCACCACATCAGCACGTCCAGCAGCAGCATCACCAGCAGGGTGACCTGGAAGCCGTCGCGGGCGCTCAGGCCCGGCATATTGTTGAAGTTCATGCCATACAGGCCGGCAATCATGGTGGGAATGGCGAACAGGGCGGCCCAGGCGGCCAGCTGTTTGCTGACGCTGGAGTCGTCCAGCGAGATCATCGCCAGATTGACCTGGATGGCGGTGGACAGCATGTCGCGCTGGGTTTCCAGGCTGCGGATGATGCGTGCCAGGTGGTCGTCCACATCGCGGTAGTAGTTTTGCAGTTCAAAGCAGACGCGCGGGACGCGACCGCCATGCAGCCGGCCGACCGCCTCGTGCAACGGCACTACCGCATGGCTGACGGTGACCAGCTTGCGCTTGAGGGCGTACAGGTCTTCGATATTTTGCCGCGCCGAGCTTTTGCTGCCGAACAAGCGCTCCTCCAGTTCGTCCAGCTCGTCTTCCAGGCGGTGCATGATGGCAAAGTAGCGGTCCACCGCCGCATCGATCAGCGCGTAGAACACGAAGCCGGCGCCGTGCTGCAGCAGTTCCGGCTCGTGCTCGCAGCGCTCGCGCACACTCTGGAAGCCCTTGCGGGTGCCATTGCGGATCGACAGCACGAAATTGGGGCCGACAAACAGGTCCAGCTCGCCCACGATCAGCGCGCCCTGTTCGTCGTGCTCCAGGGTTCGTACCACGCAAAACAGCACATCGTCGTACTCTTCCAGCTTCGGGCGCTGGTGGCCGTTGCGGGCGTCCTCCACCGCCAGTTCATGCAGGTCAAACTGGCGGGCCATCGCATCCAGGTCCTCGGGGCTGGGGTCGCGCAGCGCTACCCATACAAAGCAGTCCAGATGCTGCAGGTAGTCATGGATTTCTTCCTGCGCCAGGTCGGCCAGTTTCCTGCCGTTCTGGTAGGCAGCGCAGTTGATCAGCATGCTTGTCTCCCCGTTGCTGTGCCGCGCGGGCGGACGGTGTTTTTTGGCGGATGACCGCCATGCTTGGCGATTGCCGTTTGCCCGTTATGCTGCCGGCAAGGGCATGGCGTGGCAAGTCGCGTGCCGGCCGGTCAGGGCAATGGCTGGCTGGCCGTTGCCAGAAAGTCGAACACCGCCTCGCTGAGGTAGGCGACATTCAGCCGTAACCAGGGCGTGCTTTCGCGTTGCGGCCGGAACAGGATGCCGGGCGCCAGCAGGATGTCCTGCGCCAGTGCCTGTTCGGTAAGGGCCAGCGGGTCAAGCTCGCGTGGTGGCCTGGCCCACAGGAACAGGCTGGGGGCGGGGGCGGCAAACAGCTGCCAGCCCAGGTGCTCCAGCCGTTCGCGGGTGGCAAGGTTGGCCGCTAGCAGGCGCTGTTGCAGTTTCTGCAGCCGCCGGCGGTAGCCGCTGTCGGTCAGCATGCCCAGCGCCAGTTGCTCGCTCAATTGCGACGAACTCAGCCCGCTGACCATCTTGTGATTGAGCAGGGCGTCGATCACGGTGTCGGCGGCAACGACATAACCGACGCGCAGCGTCGGCGCCAGCGTCTTGGACAGGCTGCCGACGTGAATCACCCGCTCGGTGCCGCCCAGCGCCTGCAGCGGGCCGGGGCCGCCGCTGGCCAGTGCCGCCGAGACATCGTCCTCCACGATCCAGCAGGCGTGCTGCTCTGCCAGTTGCAGCACGCGGTGGGTGGTGGCGTGGTCGTAACTGGCGCCGCTGGGGTTGTGCAGGCGCGGATTGGTGAAGAAGGCGCCGGGGCGGTGGGTCGCCATCAGCCGCGCAAGCTGCTGGCAATCCGGGCCCTGCGCCGTCCACGGCACGCCGATCACGCGGGCGCCGGCCATGTCCAGCAGGGTAATCAGATTGCAGTAACCCGGGTCATCCACCAGCACGGTGTCGCCCGGCCGCACCAGCACCCGGATGATGAGCTGCAAGGCCTGGCTGGCCCCTTCGGTCAGCAGGGTGTTGTCCGGGCGCGCTGGTTGGCCGCATTCCTGCAGCCACTGCGCCAGCCATTGCCGCAGCGGCAGCCAGCCCATGGAGTCGCCATAGCCGGTCGGGGCGCCGCTGCGCGCCAGACTGCGCAGGCTGCGTTGCAACCCGTCGGCATCGTACCAGTCGGCCGGTAGCCAGCCGCAGCCGGGCTGGCTGTCACCATCTGCCGGGTTGAAGCGGTTGTCGATCAGCCAGAAGGCGTCGATGGATTTCTGCGGCTGGCGCGGTGCCACCGGCTGGCGCTGCCCCTGCCGCGGGCTGATGAAAAAGCCATCGCCACGGCGGGCCAGCAGAATGCCCTCGGCCACCAGCCGGTCGTAGGCTTCCACCACGGTAAAGGTGCTGACGCCATGCAGGCTGGCGAACTGGCGGATCGATGGCAATTTGCTGCCGGCCGCCAGCTGGCGGGCCTGCACCGCTGCGCGGATGGCGCTGACGATGCGCTCGGTCAGGGTGCCGGTGTACTGCGCCAGCGGCAATTGCATGGGGTCTCCTCTGTACAGGTTCGACGGCCTGTACAGTCAGGCGTCGGCGGGGCATGGCCGTATATGTTAGCGCGCGTGGCGGCTGAGTAGAGTGGGATTTCCCCAGACATCGAACAAGGAGATCCCGATGCGTAAACGTTTGCTCGCTGCTGTTGTGCTGGCCGCTGCGGCCAACCTGGCCTGTGCCCAGGAGCCGTTGCGTGTGGTTACCGAGGGCACCTTCCCGCCCTACAGCATGACCAGATCCGACGGCAGCCTGACCGGTTTCGACGTCGATATTGCCAATGCGCTATGTGCCGAAATGAAGGTCAAGTGCCAGATCGTGGCCAATGAATTCGACGGCATGATTCCGGGGCTGATTGCCAGGAAGTTCGACGTGGCGGTGGCATCGATGGCGATTACTCCGGAGCGGCAAAAGGCGGTGGCGTTCAGCGACAAATACCAGGGCGGCTATTCGACGTTTGTTGGCCGCACCGGCCAGAAGCTGGATGGTTCGCCGGCCAGCATGAAGGGCAAGAGCATCGCCGTGCAGACCGGCACCATCCAGGCCAACTATGCCCGCGCGGTATACGCGCCGGCCGGCGCCACGCTGCGCATGTACAGCACGGTGGAAAACGCGCTGCTGGATGTGACCAGTGGCCGGGTGGATGCGCTGATGGTGGAAATCGGCAGTGCCTACGAGCTGAAAAAAACGCCCAAGGGCAAGCTGGTGGAAACCTTCGGCCCGAAGATGAACGATCCGCGCTACTTCGGCACCGGCTCCGGTATCGCGGTGCGCAAGGATGACAAAGTCTTGCTGGGCAAGATCAATACCGCGCTGAAGACCATTCTGGCCAACGGCACCTACAAGCAGATCAACGACAAGTACTTCGACTACAACCAGTACGACTGATCGCCCACAGACCCGGTGTGCCGCTGTCCGGCGCGCCGGGCTTGCCATCGAACCGCCCCGGCACGGCGGCGACAGCTCGCCGTAGCCGGGTTCTGGAAGTCAGCATGATCCGAATCGAACACCAGTTGCCGGGCGACATGCCCGGTCATCACTACCAGTTTTACAGCTATCACTTTGGTGCGCCGGATGCCGGCGGGCCGCATGTCTATCTGCAAGCCGGGCTGCATGCCGACGAATTGCCCGGCGTGTTGCTGTTGCACCGCCTGCGCCAGCGCCTGGCCGCGCTGGAAGAGGCTGGCCGGGTGCGCGGCCGCGTCACCCTGGTGCCGATGGCCAATCCGGTCGGCATGGCACAGCACTGGCAGGGGCAGCACCATGGCCGCTTTGCGGCAGGCAGCGGCGAGAACTTCAACCGCCATTACCCGGACCTGAGCGCGCATGCCGCCCAACTGCTGCAGCGGGAGGAGATGACAGTAAAACAGGCACTGTTGACGGCGCTGGCGGCGCTGCCGGGCGACACCCTGCTACAGCGGCTGCGTCACAGCCTGTTTACCCTGGCCTTGCCGGCCGACTATGTGCTGGATGTGCACTGCGACAGCGAGGCTGTGCTGCACCTGTACGCCAATCACCGCCATGCCGACGCCGTGGCCGGGCTGGCCGGCTGGCTGCAGGCCGAGGCCAGCCTGTTGTGTGACGAGGCCGGTGGCATGTCGTTCGACGATGCCATCGTGCAGAACTGGCGCCGGCTGGAAGCCGGCCTTGGCCTGTCGCTGGCGATCCCGTTTGCCGCCACCGTGGAGTTGCGTGGCGTGGCCGATGTCAGCGACACGTTGGCCGCAGGCGATGAAGCCGGGCTGCTGGGCTGGTTGACCGGCATCGGCGTCATCAGCGGTGCGGCCGGTAACGCACCGGCACCGCCGCGGGCGGCGACGCCGCTGGCCGCCGTGGAGTGCGTGACCGCGCCGCAGGGCGGCGTGCTGGTGTACCAGGCCGACTACGGGCAATGGCTGCCGGCCGGCAGCCAGCTGGGGTATGTACTTGACCCGCACAGCGGTGCCCACACACCGCTGCTCAATCGGCACGCCGGTTACTACTTTGCCCGCGTCGCCGGCCGGCTGGTGAATGCCGGCACCGAGGTGGCCTATCTGGCGGGCGAGGCAGCGCTGCGCAGCGGCATGCTGTTATCGGCCTGAGCGGGGCGGGCGCTTGTGTTGTGCCATGGCTGCTACCATGTACTGGTTTTATGCTGCCGTGGAGGCAAGGTGCGACCCATTCCCCTGTTGCAGCGGCTGACGCCGCTGTCCGGCCTGCTGCCATTCATGCGGCCGTATCGTGGCCGCTTCGTGCTGGCGGGCTGCGCACTGCTGGTGGCCGCCGGCGCCACGCTGCTGCTGCCGGTGGCATTCCGCTATCTGATCGATCATGCCTTTGCCCGCCGCGAGGCGGTGGACGGCTATTTTCTGGCCCTGTTCGCGGTGGCGGCGGTACTGGCGGTGTTTACCGCCTTGCGCTTCTATCTGGTGTCGTGGCTGGGCGAACGGGTCACCGCCGACCTGCGCAGCGCGGTGTACCGCCACGTCATCGCCATGAGCCCGGAATACTTCGAGACGCTGCAGACCGGCGAGGTGCTGTCGCGGCTCACTACCGACACTACGCTGGTGCAGACCGTGGTGGGTACCAGCCTGTCGCTGGGGCTGCGCAATATGCTGCTGATGCTCGGCGGGCTGGTGATGCTGGCGGTGACCAGCCCCAGCCTGACCGGCTATATCCTGATCACACTGGCGGTGGTGGTGCTGCCGATCCTGATCTACGGCCGGCGGGTGCGGGCGTTGTCGCGTGCCAGCCAGGACCGGATTGCCGACTCCAGTGCCATGGCCGGCGAAACGCTGAACGCGGTGCAGACGGTGCAGGCCTTTGCGCAAGAGGCGCGCGAAGTGTCGCGCTTCTCGGATTCGGTAGAAACCAGCTTTGCCACCGCACTGGCGCGTATCCGTGCCCGCAGCCAGCTCACCGCCATCGTCATCCTGCTGGTGTTCGGTGCCATCGTGTTCGTGCTGTGGCTGGGGGCGCATGCGGTACTGGCCGGCCAGATGAGCAGCGGCCAGCTGGCGCAGTTCATTCTGTATGCGGTGGTCACTGCCGGGGCGATCGGCGCGGTGGCCGAGGTGTGGGGCGACCTGCAGCGCGCCGCCGGCGCCACCGAGCGGCTGCTGGCCTTGCTGTCGCAGCGCTCGCCGGTGACGCCGCCGGCCCGGCCGCAGCCGCTGCCGGCCACGGGCGAGGGCATCCGCCTGCAGGGCGTGCGCTTTGCCTACCCGTCACGCCCGGCGCAGCCGTCGCTGGATGGCATCGATTTGTGGGTGAAACCGGGCGAGCAGGTGGCGCTGGTCGGGCCGTCCGGTGCCGGCAAGACCACGCTGTTCCAGCTGCTGCTGCGCTTTTACGATCCGCAAGTTGGCCGCATCACCCTGAATGGCGCCGACATCGCCACGCTGGACCCGGCGGTGCTGCGCCGCCATATCGGCATCGTGCTGCAGGATACGGTGATCTTTGCCGCCAGCGCGCTGGAGAACATCCGTTACGGCCGGCCGGAAGCGAGCGACGAGGAAGTGATGGCGGCGGCACGGGCAGCGGCGGCGCACGATTTCATCGTCAAACTGCCGGAGGGCTACCACAGCTTTCTTGGCGAGCGCGGCGTGCGGCTGTCCGGTGGTCAGCGCCAGCGCATCGCCATCGCGCGCGCCATTCTGAAGAACCCGCCGATCCTGCTGCTGGACGAGGCCACCAGCGCACTGGATGCCGAATCCGAGCAACTGGTGCAGGCGGCGCTGGAACGCGCTGCGGCCAACCGCACCACGCTGGTGATCGCCCACCGTCTGGCCACGGTGAAGCAGGCGGACCGCATCGTGGTGCTGGACGGTGGCCGTATCGTCGCCGAGGGCCGTCACGACGAGCTGCTGCAACGCTCGCCGCTGTATGCCAGGTTGGCCGCATTGCAGTTTGGCGTGGCGGGCGGGCATGCGGCCAACCTTGTTGCGGCGGCGGCGGGCGGCGATAATCGCGCCTCAACTGAAACGGAGTAACACACAGCATGCAGATCAGCGAAGCCCGAGTAGAACGACTGGTGATCCACCGCGTGGGCAACCCCAGCCGTGGCGAACCCCTGCAGCTGTCCGGCAAGGCCATCGGCGTGGACGAGGCGGTGTCGGCGCTGATTCTCGACGGTTACCTGAAGGGCATCGTCTCGGACAAGAAGAAGTTCCAGTTCGTGCACGAGACCGATCTCAACCTCAACGAGCTGTATCACTACAGCCGCCGCTTCTTCCGTGGCGAGGTGGACCTGCTGGAGGTGTCGGGGCAGATCGCCAAGCACCTGTACGCCCGCTCCCAGCATCCCAATATCGCCGCCGGCGACCTGCTGATCATCCTGTTCTCCGGCCTGGGCGAAGCCGACGCGCCGCAGCGCGCGCTGGGCATTTTCAAGGCCGAGATCCAGGAAGACTTCCTCACCATCATCGAAAGCGGCGAGGTGTTCGACATCAGTCACGCCTCCGGCATCAACCCGCGCCTGATCGACAAGGGCGCACTGGTGCTGGAAAGCGGCCCCACGCTGTACGCGGTGGACCGTCTCGGCCACGAGGCCAAGTTCTGGCTGGACGATTTCCTGCGCGCGCTGCGCGTGCCGGACAGCAGCTCTACCAGCAAGCTGGTGGCCGAGGTGATCGAGCAGGTGGCGGAGGAGATTGCCGACCCGGCCGAGCAGCTGCGCTTCCGCGAAGAAGTGCTGACCCATTGCAAGGCCGAGCCGGAAGTATCGCCACGCGATATGGCCGACATGGCCGAGCGCTATGTGCCGGCCAACGAGGTAAACCGGTTGTTCGACAGTGCGGCGGAAAGCTACGGCTTCTCGCTGCAGAGCGAGGCGCCGCTGCCGGCACAGGGCGTGGCCAAGCGGCTGGAGAAGTTCTGGAGCAAGGTAGGGGTAGGGCATGGCGTCAGTCTGCTGCTGCCGTCCGACCTGAGCCTGCAGAACGTGCAGAGCGTGAAAGGTGACAACGGCGAGCTGACGCTGACCTTGCACCTGTTGCAGCGCGAAGAATAAGCCCGTTACTTGATTGCCAGGAGCCAAGGCCGCTGCCGCGAGACAGCGGCCTTGTCGTTGCTGGCAGGCAGACTCTGGCCATCGCCACGATCCGCTGATTTGTAAAAACAGCAAATTACGATAAAAGATTAAAAAAAGCTTGCCAAAGCCAAAGGTATTGCATATTATTCGTCGCCTAACGCCGGTGTAGCTCAGTTGGTAGAGCACCTGACTTGTAATCAGGGGGTCGCGAGTTCGATTCCTGCCGCCGGCACCAGATTTACAGCCCCTTGCAGCAATGCAAGGGGCTGTTTTCATTTGAATTTTTGATTGTCTTGCGAGGCCGAGTGAGCCTGCGATCAGGAAGTTGGGTTTCTACAAAAAATCAGATGCTTCTACAAAAAATCTGGCGGGCGCCTTTACACCCGTCTGTCAGTATCTCTTTTTCTTTGTCAGTCAGTCCGTGCGGAGTTAGGAGTGGTGCGGTAGCCTCCGCGGCCTTTACATGGTGCTCGGTCATCTTTTCACTCGCATGACCTAACCGACGCCGTGGGTGGCCGAGGCCCGGCACTTCTTCGCTATCCGTCGCCGCCTTGCCTCGCCGGTCACGAAACCGAAGTCCTCAATGCCGCCAGCTTTGCAGGCGCGGTTGAAGCGGTAGTGCAGGGCGGATTTGCCCAGCGGCTGGCCCTGCCCGTTCTGCACCAGCTGCAGCGAGCGTACCTTTCCATGGTTGGCCAGCGATTGCTCGGTGGTGATGCGGTTCAGGACATTGAACAGTTGGCCGGTAATCTCGATGCGTAACGCGGTCCCGGTTTTGCGTTGGCGGATCCAGCGCTGTCGCGGCAGTTGTCTCACTGACTGAAGAAAGCTTCACCGTGCGCCGTAGAACGAATGGGCGCGATCTTGCCAGGCCGGTATGCCGGATTCACTTTGCGGAAGGAAAGGTGGTGGGAATCAGCCGTCCTGGTCTTGCGGTGTAATGGGGGCCTGTAGCGGCAAGATCATCTTGAAGCGTGTCCCTTCGCCCTGCGTGCTGTCTACGCTAATCGCGCCGCCAAGTAAGCCACTGACGATGTTGAAAACAATGTGCAGACCCAGTCCGCTGCTTCCTTGCCCAAGGCGCGAGGTAAAGAACGGGTCGAAAATGCGGGGGAGGTGTTCCTTGGGAATGCCGCAGCCATCATCAACCACGGTCAGCTCGGCTACGTTTTTATGCTGCTGACCGGAAATCACGATGCTGCCGTGCTTGCGCCCTTCGAGGCCGTGCTTGAGTGCGTTTTCAATCAGATTGACCAGAATCTGGCCAAGAGGACCAGGATAGCCGTCGATTTCGATGGCCGGATCAATGGCTGTTTTAACCTGGTAGGGTGTTTTATTCAGGATGGGGTGCAGCGTCATGACAACTTCATCGGCTACTTGCTGCAAGTTGAAGCGTCGGCGTTGCGAGCTGGCACGGTCGACGGCGACCTGTTTGAACGATTGAATCAGGTCGGAGGCGCGCACGATATTGCGTTCGAGCAGTTGCGCGCCGTCGGAAACATGGCTGAGAAACTCTTTCAGCTCTGATTTGCGAATACCCGCGGCGTCATCCAGACGTTGGCCGAAGTTCTGGCTGGTTTCCACCAGGGTGGTGGAAACCATGCGCGCATTGCCGATTGGCGTATTCAGTTCATGGGCAATGCCGGCAACCAGCGCGCCCAGACTTGATAACTTGGACTCCTGAACAAGCTGGTCTTGCGCCTGGCGCAACTGCTGCAGGGTGTCTTCCAGTTCTTTGTTTTTGCTGGCGAGCTCCCGGGTTCTTTCGGCGACCAGAATCTCAAGGTGGCTACGATAGCGGTCCAGTTCTTCTTCGTTCTGTTTGCTTTGGGTGATGTCTTCAAACGTCGTGAAAAACAGGTTTTCGACTTTGCGCATCATGATCATTACCCGCCGCACCTCGCCATGCCGGGTGGTCACGAAGTACTCGCGGCGGGGTGTCGGGCGGCCAGTCTTTACCGATTGGGTAATGTCGGCCTTCCAGGTATCTATCACCCAGGCTCTATAACTCGGATCCGGGTAGGCTCGTTCCATCCAGGCATCAACATCGGACAACTCGTCGCAGGTGTAACCGAAGGCCATAGCAAATGCCTCGTTTAGCATCAGAATTTCGCCTTCTGTACTGGTAATGCCTATCGGCATCGGCAGGAACATCAGGGCGTTTCTAAGATTGCGTTCAGTCGTTTTGATCGATTGGCGTTGAGTCATGGTTTCCTGTGCGGCGGCAGGCCATCCGCAGTTGAGCGCAAGTGACAAGTTGACATTCAAGTTTCGTCCGCTTTGCTTTGCCGGGCAACCTGAATAACTTAATGTTGCTGAAAGCGCGTTATGTCGTCCTTTTTGGGCAGTTAAAAACCAAAAAAGGCAAACCGTTACGGTTTGCCTTCGGGTTGGCCGCAAGCCACGTGGTTTATGTCAGATCGAAGCGATCCAGGTTCATGACCTTGTTCCAGGCGGCGACAAAGTCGCTGACAAATTTCTGCTCGGCATCGCTGCAGGCATACACCTCGGCCAGTGCGCGCAGTTGCGAGTTCGAGCCGAACAGCAGGTCCACCACCGTCGCCGTCCACTTCAGCTCGCCGCTGTGGCGGTCGCGTCCTTCCAGTACACCGGCGGTGCTGCTCGGCTGCCACTTGGTACCCATGTCGAGCAGGTTGACGAAGAAGTCGTTGCTCAGCGTTTCCGGCCGCTTGGTCAGCACGCCATGCGGGGTCTGGCCGCTGTTGGCGTTCAGTGCGCGCAGGCCGCCAATCAATACCGTCATCTCCGGTGCGCTCAGCGTCAGCAGTTGCGCCTTGTCGAGCAGCAGTTCGCCCATGACGCCTTCCAGCCCTGGTGTCGCGTAGTTGCGGAAGCCGTCGGCCTTGGGTTCCAGCACCTGGAACGATTCCACATCGGTCTGCTCGGCGCTGGCGTCCATGCGGCCCGGTGCAAACGGTACGTTGATGTGCTGGCCGGCCTTGGCGGCAGCGGCTTCGATGGCGGCGCCACCGGCCAGTACGATCAGATCAGCCAGCGAGATCTTCTTGCCGCCGGCGGCGCCGGCGTTGAAGTCCTGCTGGATGGCGGCCAACGTCTGCAGCACTTTGGCCAGTTGCGCCGGCTGGTTGACGGCCCAGTCTTTCTGCGGCGCGAGGCGGATGCGGGCACCGTTGGCGCCGCCGCGCTTGTCGCTGCCACGGAAGGTGGCGGCGGAGGCCCAGGCAGTGTTCACCAGCTGCGCAATGGAGAGGCCACAGGCCAGTACCTTGGCTTTCAGCGCCGCGATGTCTTGTGCATCGACCAGCGGATGATCGACGGCCGGGATCGGATCTTGCCAGATCAGTTCTTCCTGCGGCACCAGCTTGCCCAGGTAGCGGGCGCGCGGGCCCATGTCGCGGTGGGTGAGCTTGAACCAGGCGCGGGCGAAGGCGTCGGCAAACGCGGCCGGGTCCTGGTGGAAGCGGCGGGCGATTTTTTCGTAGGCCGGGTCGAAGCGCAGCGACAGGTCGGCGGTGGTCATCATCGGCGGATGCTTCTTGCTCGGGTCATGCGCATCCGGAATCATGTGTTCCGGCTTCACGTCCTTGGCCACCCACTGCTGCGCACCGGCCGGGCTCTTGGTCAGTTGCCATTCGTAGCCGAACAGCATGTCGAAATAGCCGTTGTCCCAGGTGGTCGGGTTCGGTTTCCACGCGCCCTCGATGCCGCTGGTGGTGGTATGCACGCCCTTGCCGCTGCCGAATCGGTTGATCCAGCCGAGGCCCATTGCCTCGATCGGTGCCGCTTCCGGCTCCGGGCCGACCAGCGCCGGATCGCCGGCACCGTGCGCCTTGCCGAAGGTATGGCCGCCGGCCACCAGCGCCACGGTCTCTTCGTCGTTCATCGCCATGCGGGCGAAGGTTTCGCGCACGTCACGGCCGGAGGCGACCGGGTCCGGGTTGCCGTCCGGGCCTTCCGGATTCACGTAGATCAGGCCCATCTGTACTGCGGCCAACGGGTTTTCCAGCTGGCGATCGCCGGAGTAGCGGCTGCCTGGTTTGTCGCTGGTGGCCAGCCAGGATTTCTCCATGCCCCAGTAGATGTCTTCTTCCGGCGCCCAGATGTCCGGACGGCCGCCGGCAAAACCGAAGGTCTTGAAGCCCATCGATTCCAGTGCCACGTTGCCGGCCAGAATGAACAGGTCGGCCCACGACAGCTTGCGGCCGTATTTCTGCTTGATCGGCCACAGCAGGCGACGGGCCTTGTCGAGGTTGCCGTTATCCGGCCAGCTGTTCAGCGGGGCAAAGCGCTGGTTACCGGTGCCGGCGCCACCGCGACCATCCGCGATGCGGTAGGTGCCGGCCGCGTGCCAGGCCATGCGGATCATCAGCCCGCCGTAATGGCCCCAGTCGGCCGGCCACCAGTCCTGCGAGTCGGTCATCAGCGCATGCAGGTCCTGCACCACGGCATCCAGGTCCAGGGTCTTGAATTCGGCGGCGTAGTCGAAGCCGGCGCCCATCGGGTCGGATTCGGCGCCGTGCTGGTGCAGGATGCCGAGCTTGAGCTGGTTGGGCCACCAGTCGGCATTGGATTGGCCGCCGGCCAGTGTGTGCGGGGCGGTGCTACCGGCGAAGGGGCATTTGGCTGCTGTGGACATGGGAATCTCCTGTTGTTGTCGCTACCTGGCTGCCGCGTGGCGGCAGGCGATAAATGGTGGTGTGGCTGTCTGTACGGCTGATGGTGTGCGGCGCGGCTTATTGCATCCAGACCAGGTTGGCCCAGATTTCGTCGAGCTGGCTGCGGCTAGACAAGAAACGTTTCATGGCATGTGCTCCGTGCTGATGACTGCAGTATGGCGATGGCTTATTGATTTGTTAAATTGATTGTTGTTAATTGATTGTTTGTCTGTGGCTATGGGTGCTTGTGTGATAGTTCATGCCACGGCCAAAGGCAAAAGCAGTGGCGGGTAATGGCCGTTGCGGCCAACTTTGAGCATTACGGTGCAGGCGCTATACTCGCGGCTCGATCACCGGGGGTGCCTGCCAGACGGCGGGCTGAGACATACCCCAGAACCTGATCTGGGTCATACCAGCGGAGGGAGCGTGATGCGCGGCCCGGCCGCGTCCCGCTTCTTTTTTTGGTGCGCGCCATTACCAAAAGAGGATGTCTACGATGTTCAAGAAAACCGTATTGTTGCTGGCAGTGGCCGGCGCCTCCCTGTCCACGCTGGCTGGCGAGCTGCGCGTGCTGACGCACAGCTCCTTCAGCCTGCCCAAAGAACAGCTGGCCGAATTCGAAAAACAGGCCGGCGTGAAGCTGTCCATCATCAAGGCCGGTGATGCAGGCGAGATGCTCAACAAGCTGATCCTGACCCGCGCCAACCCGATCGCCGATGTGGTGTACGGCATCGACAACACCCTGATCGGCAAAGCCAATGCCGCCGGCGTGCTGGAGCCGACCAGCAGCAAGGTTGGCCGCAACGTGGCCGGCATCAGCCTGCCGGGCGCGGTGGCGGTGGACTATGGCTATGTGAACCTCAACATCGACAAGGACTGGTTCGCCAAGCACAAGCTGGCTGTGCCGGCTAGCCTCGACGATCTGGCCCGCCCGGCCTACAAGGACCTGCTGGTGGTGGAAAACCCGGCAACGTCCAGCCCGGGTCTGGCCTTCCTGCTGGCGACCATCGCCGGCAAGGGCGAGGCGGCGGCATTCCAGTGGTGGGCCAAGCTGCGCGATAACGGCGTCAAGGTCGCCAAGGGCTGGAGCGAGGCCTACTACACCGACTTCAGCCGCAATGGCGGCGCGCGCCCGATCGTGGTGAGCTATGCCACCAGCCCGGCGGCCGAAGTGTTCTACAGCAAGGAAAAACTGGCAGCGGCGCCGACGGCCAACCTGCTGCTGCAGGGCGGCGTGTTCCAGCAGATTGAAGGCGTTGCCAGGGTGAAGGGCGGCAAGGAGCCGCAGGCAGCACAGGCGTTTGTCGACTTCATGCGCGGCAATGCGGCGCAGCAGGCGATTCCGACCGAAATGTGGATGTATCCGGCGGTGGCCGGCATCGGCCTGGACCCGGTATATAAGCATGCCGAGCTGCCCAAGTCCGCCACGACCCCGACGCTGGACGCCATGCAGCAGCACACGGCCGGCTGGGTCAGCCGCTGGGTGCGTGTTGTGCTGAAGTCCGGTAACTGAGCCTGTTGCCATGTCTGCGGCCAACCTTGTGGCGGATTGCCAGCAGCGCTGCCCCGACATTCTGGCGCCGCGCCTGATCCTGCGCCATCTGGATGCCGAGGTGTTGCGGCTGGGCAGCAATGGCCGCCATGGCGAGGCGGGGGCGCGGCTGGGCGCCACCTTGCCGCCAGACTGGCTTGGCGAGCAGGCGCTGATGGCGCTGCGGCTGGCTGACATGCTGGCCGATAGCGCCTACGCGCCGTGGTCGCTGCGCGCCATGCTGTGCCGCCACAGCGGCCGCATGCTCGGCCATATCGGCTTTCACAGCCTGCCGGCGCCGGATTACCTGCAAGCGCTGGCGCCGGGGGCGGTAGAGCTGGGCTACACCGTGTATGCCGAGCATCGCCGCCAGGGCTATGCCGCCGAGGCGCTGGCCGCCATGCTGCACTGGGCGCAGCGCGTCCACGGCCAGCGACGCTTCGTGCTGTCGATCGCCCCGCACAACGAGGCCTCGCTGGCGCTGGCGCAACGCTTCGGTTTTACCCGGGTTGGCCGCTGGCATGATCCGCAGGAAGGCGACGAGCTGGTACACCTGCTGGAGTGCGGGGCATGAGTTGGCCGCTACGCGGCAGCCTGGCCTTGCTGCCGCTGCTGTTTCTGGCCGCCATGGTGGCGGCACCGCTGACCCGGCTGCTGTGGGAGGGCGGCAGCGCCTTCAATCCGGCGCTGTTGCAGGATGGCTATCTGCAATGGCGGCTGCTGTGGTCGCTGGCGCAGGCATTGATCAGTTGTCTGCTGTGTCTGGCGCTGGGGCTGCCGCTGGCCTGGGTGCTGGCGCGTTATGACTTTCCCGCTCGCGGCCTGCTGTTGCGGCTGCTGTTATTGCCGTTCGTGATGCCGACGCTGGTGGCCGGCCTTGGCGTGCTGGCATTGCTCGGTCCGAACGGCGTGCTGGGCATCAATCTGCAAGACACGCCGTGGCTGCTGCTGTACGGCAATCTGTTCTACAACCTGCCGCTGTTGGTGCGCGCCGGCGTGGACGGCCTGTCGCAGGTGCCGGCCAGCCGGCTGCTGGTGGCGCGCACCTTGGGCGCCACGCCGTGGCGCACTTTCTGGCGCGTGGAGTGGCCGGTGGTACGGCCGTGGCTGGCGTCAGCGCTGTGTCTGATCTTTCTGTACTGCTTTGCCGGCTTCGGCCTGGCGTTGCTGCTGGGCGGGCAGCGCTATGCCACGGTGGAAGTGGAAATCTATTCGCTGGTGGCCTACGAGCTGAACCTGGCCGATGCCGGCGCGCTGGCCTTGCTGGCACTGGCGGTGGGCGCGCTGGCGGCTGGCGGCTACGCGCTGATCGAGCGCCGGCTGGTCAAGGATAGCCGCGCCGGCCCGACGCTGTGCCGGCGGCCGCAAGGTTGGCCGCAATGGTTGCAGCTGGCGGGCGCCTTGCTGCTGTTGGCGCTGTTTGCCGCCGCGCCGTTGCTGGCAATTGCCATGCGCGCGCTGCAGGCCGATGCGGCCAACTGGCAGGCGCTATGGGATGGCGAGGTGCTGGCCGCCATCGGCAATACCGTGCGTTTTTCCGGTGCCGCAGTGCTGCTGGCGCTGGCGCTGGGACTGGCGCATGGCATTGCCGCCGCGCGCTGGTGGTGGCTGCGCGCGCTGGGCTTCCTGCCGTTCATGGTGTCGCCGGTGATGCTGGCCTTCGGCCTGTTGCTGCTGTATCCGCAGTACGGTGCCAGCCTGTGGTTGCTGGAGTCGGCCTATGCCTTGCTGGCCTATCCGTTTGTCGCCAAGGCGGTGGCCGGCGCGCTGGCCAGTCTGCCGCCCACCCTGCCGGCGGCCGCGCGCACGCTGGGTGCCAGCCGCTGGCGGGCATTCCATCGCGTCAGCCTGCCGCTGATCCGCCCGGCCTTGCGCCGCGGGCTGGCGTTTGCCGCCGCCACCGCGGTGGGCGAGTTCGCGGTGACGCTGTTTCTGTCGCGCCCGGAGTGGACCACGCTGACCACGCTGATCTACCAGCGTCTTGGCCGGCCGGGTGCGGCCAACCTGGAGCAGGCGCTGTTGCTGACCTGCCTGTTGCTGGCATTTGCGCTGCTGGCATTTTTGATCATCGAATGGCCGGAGAAGAATCGTGCTGCAGATTGACGGGCTGAATCTGGCCTTTCGCCAGCGCCGGGTGCTGGAGAATGTGTCGCTGCAGGTAGCGGCAGGGGAGACGCTGGCGCTGCTGGGGCCGTCGGGGGCCGGCAAGTCCAGTCTGCTGGCGG
>NZ_CADEPL010000018.1 GCF_902829295.1 Vogesella oryzae | reverse complement strand
TCAGGGCATCAACCTTGCTCTGGTCGATGTCGAAGCCCAGGACCTTGAAGCCCACTTCATTGAAACGCAGCATCAGCGGCAGGCCGACATAGCCCAGACCGACGATGCCGATGACCGCGGATTTGTCCGCAATCTTTTTCAGGAACGCGTCTTTCACGTTGCTCAACTTTCTACAGAATTAGCTGCGGCCAACATGCTGTCGGTCCGCCAGAATGAACCGGGTGATTTTACAGGCAAACCGCGGCGCAGGGCAGAGCGCTGTGCGCTGATTTGTAACGACAATGCCCGGAAACGCGTTGGCCGCGTCTCCGGGCATCGGTTTTTGCCGCTTACTGCCGTACGACGCTGTCGCCCGGCTCGAAGTCGGCAGTCTTGATGCTGCCGTGGCTGCTGAAGTAGGCGCGCATCAGGTCGGCATCGACATAGCCGGTGTTGACATAGCCTTTGTGGGTGGTCAGGCGCGGATAGCCATCACCGCCGGCGGCAGTGAAGTTGTTCAACGCCAGCCGGTAGCTGCGTGCCGGATCAATCGGTTTGCCGCCGATCAGCGCCTGCTGCAACTCGCCTCCCGCGATACGCAACTGCACGCCGGAGAACTGGGCAAAGGCGCCGGAGCCGGCGCTCATTCTGGCGGCGGCTTTCAGATAATCCAGCGCTTCCTGCCCGCTCATGTCGATGTAGACCAGGGTATTGCCGAATGGCTGGACCTTGAGGATGTCCTTGTAGCTGATCTTGCCTTCCGGCAGCGAGTCGCGGATGCCGCCGGCGTTCATGATGGCAAAGTCGGCATGGGCCTTGTTCTTCATCACGCTGGCGATGAAGACCCCGAGGTTGGTCGGCTGCTTGCGGACCAGGGCGCGGTCGCCTTCCAGTTTGCCGTCGCTGCTGCCTAGCTGTTCGCTCAGTACGGTGTCGCCTTTGGCCTGATACGGTTGTAGCAGGGTCAGCATTTCGCGGCTTTGCGGAATCTCGCGGGTGTAGGTGACTTTGCGTTCCTTGCCGTCCTCACCCTTGACCTTGTGCTTCAGGTTTACCGGGATCAGCAGGTATTGCACCAGCTTGAACTCGCCATTGCGGTATTCGAAGTCGGCGCGGCCAACGTATTTGCCCCATTCGTGGGCCTGCACGATCCAGGCGCCGTTCTGGCGGTCCGGCGCGCAGTCGCTGCCCGGCACGTAGGCGTCGTTACGGACATTTTCCGCCTTCATGCATACCGGATTCTGGCTGTGGCCACCGACGATCAGGTTGAAACCTTTCACCTGGCGCGCCATTTCCACGTCGCCCGGCGCGTTAACGCCGTGTTCGCCGTCAGTGTAGTGCCCCATGTGGGTGGCGCCGATGATGACATCGGCCTTGCGCTGCAATTCCGGCATCAGGCGCGCGGCTTCTTTTGCCGGTGTGCGGAACTCGATACCCTGGGTGTTTTCCGGATTGGTCAGCTTCTTGGTGTCGTCGGTGGTCAGGCCCATCACCGCCACACGCACCCCGCCGAGGTCGAATACCTTGTACGGCGCGAACATGCGCTTGCCGTGCCGGTAGATATTGGCCGCCAGCATCGGGAACTGTGCCCATTGCCGCTGCTTGGCCAGTACCGCCGGCGGTTTGTCGAATTCGTGATTGCCCACCGCCATGGCGTCGTAGCCCAGCAGGTTCATGCCCTTGAAGTCCGGTTCCGCGTCCTGCATGTCGGATTCCGGCACCCCGGTGTTCACATCACCACCGTCCAGCAACAGGCTGTAGCCGCCATGAATGCGGACGTCGGCACGAATCTGGTCGATCACGCTCTTGCGTGCCGCCATGCCGTATTCGCCATCGCTGTTTTGCCAGAAGCGGCCATGATGGTCATTGGTGTGGATGATGGTAATGCGGTAGGTCTGGTCTTTCTGAGGCGCCGCCTGCGTCATGGCGGGCAGGTAGGCCAGTGCGCCCAGAATGGTCAGGTTGATGGCGGTTTGGCGTGTCGTCATGTAAGCCCCTTATATGCAATAAACCGGCAGCACAGCTCTGGCATGAAAAAAGCGGCAGCCCCTACGGGGGCATGCCGCCTTCATGATAGCGTGATAACGGAGCTGGCCGAAACTGCCGCCGTCCGGAACCGCGTATTACTTGCTCCAGGAGTCTTTCAGGCCAACGGTACGGTTGAATACCGGCTTGCTGCCGGCCTGGTGATCCTTGCGATCGGTTACGAAATAGCCGATACGCTCGAACTGGTAGCGGGTCTCCGGCGCCGCATCGCGGACTACCGGTTCCACGTAGCCGGTGATGGTAGTCAGCGAGTCCGGATTCAGGAACTGCATGAAGTCGACGTACTCGCCATCCTCGCCGCGTACCGCATCCGGGCGCGGCTCGGTGAACAGACGGTCGTAGAGGCGTACTTCGGCTTCCACCGCGTGGCTGGCGGCGATCCAGTGGATCACGCCTTTCACCTTGCGGCCAACCGGGTTCTGCCCCAGGGTGTCGTGGTCGATGGAACATTTCAGCTCCACGACCTTGCCGTCGGCGTCCTTGATCACCTCGTCGCACTTGATCACATAGCTGTAACGCAGGCGTACTTCGCCGCCGGCGGTCAGGCGCTGCCATTTCGGCGGCGGCACTTCGGCAAAGTCGTCGCGCTCGATGTAGATCTCGCGGGCGATCGGCACTTCGCGTTCGCCGAATTCCGGATGGTGTGGGTGGTACGGGGCGCTGCGGCTGGCGGTGACGCCTGCCTCAAAGTTGGTCAGCGTGACCTTGATCGGGTCCAGCACCGCCATTACGCGTGGCGCTTCGCTTTCCAGCGTCTCGCGCACTGCACCTTCCAGCACGCTGATGTCGATGATGTTCTCGCCCTTGGACACGCCGATGCGCTGCGAGAACAGGCGGATGCCGGCCGGGCTGTAGCCGCGGCGGCGCATGCCTTCGATGGTGGGCATGCGCGGGTCGTCCCAGCCGCCTACCTTGCCTTCGGTCACCAGCGCATTCAGCTTGCGCTTGGAAGTCAGCGCATACAGCAGCTCCAGGCGCGAAAATTCGTACTGGCGCGGGTGGCAGGCGATGCTGATGTTGTCCAGCACCCAGTCGTACAGCGGACGATGGTCTTCGAATTCCAGCGTACACAGGCTGTGGGTGATGCCCTCGATCGCGTCCGAGATGCAGTGGGTGTAGTCGTACATCGGGTAGATGCACCAGGTATCGCCGGTACGGTGGTGGTGGGCACGGCGGATACGGTAGATCACAGGGTCGCGCATGTTGACGTTGCCGGAGCTCATGTCGATCTTCAGGCGCAGGGTCTTGCTGCCATCCGGGAACTCACCGTTTTTCATGCGGGTGAACAGGTCGAGGTTTTCCTCGACGCTGCGGGTGCGATACGGGCTTTCGCGACCCGGTTCGGTCAGGCTGCCGCGATATTCGCGCATTTCTTCGGCGCTGAGGTCGCAGACAAAGGCGTGGCCGGTCTGGATCAGTTCCACCGCGTAGTCGTACAGCTGCTGGAAGTAGTCGGAGGCGTAGCGCACGTTGCCGTCCCACTGGAAGCCCAGCCAGGCTACGCTGTCCTTGATCGACTGCACGTACTCGTCGGATTCCTTCTCCGGATTGGTATCGTCCATGCGCAGATTGCACTTGCCCTGGTAGTCCTCGGCCAGGCCGAAGTTCAGGCAGATCGATTTGGCATGGCCCACGTGCAGGTAGCCATTCGGCTCCGGCGGGAAGCGGGTCACGATACTGTGGTGTTTGCCGGAGGCCAGATCCTCGTCGATGATGGCGCGGATGAAGTTGCTGATAACCGGTGCGTTGTTTTCTGCGGACATCGGATTGAAAGAAGTCAGTATTGGGATTAACGCGCGATTGTAACCCGATTGCGGTATTTCTCCGTAGTTTTCTCCGTCATGGCCGGCCGGCAAATGACGTAAGGGTTTCTTGCTGCGGCCGCCTGAAGCGGCAATGGCCGCGTGTTAGCATCGTGTCGGGTCGCCACCGGGGTGCGGCCAACCTGAACGGAGAAATCTGTGTCCCAGCCTCTCACCCGATTGCATCAACAATTACCGCAGCTGGTACTGCGTAGCGATGACGACAGTCGTCAGCACTACGGACTGGACTGGACGCGCTATTACCAGCCGGCACCACTGGCGATTGCCCTGCCAGGCACTGTTGCCGAGGTGCAGGGTATCGTGCGCTGGGCGCGCGAGCACAAGGTGGCGCTGGTGCCCTCCGGCGGCCGCACCGGTTTGTCCGGCGGAGCGGTGGCGGCCAGTGGCGAACTGGTGGTGTCGTTCGAGCGCATGAACCGTATCGGCGAGTTCGACCGCGTGGCGCGCACCGTGCAGTGCGAGCCCGGCGTGGTGACGGCGGCATTGCAGCAGTTTGCCGCCGGCAAGGGGCTGTGTTATCCGGTGGACTTTGCCTCCAGTGGCAGCAGCCAGCTGGGTGGCAATATCGCTACCAACGCCGGCGGTATCAAAGTGATCCGCTATGGCATGACCCGCGAATGGGTGGCCGGCCTGACGGTGGTCACCGGTACCGGCGAGCTGCTGGAACTGAACCGCGGGCTGGCCAAGAACAATACCGGCTACGATTTCCGTCACCTGTTTGTCGGCTCCGAGGGCACGCTGGGCTTTGTGGTGGGGGCCTGCATGAAGCTGGCGCTGCCGCCGCCACCGCAGGCAGTGCTGCTGCTGGCGCTGCCGGCGCTGGCCGATGTGATGCGGGTGTTCGAGGTGTTCCGCGAGGGGGTGGCGCTGTCGGCGTACGAGTTTTTCTCCGATCAGGCGCTGGGGTATGTGTTGGCGCGCGGCCAACAGCCGGCGCCGTTTGACGTGCGGGCGCCGTTCTACGTGCTGCTGGAGCTGGATGACCCGACACACTCCGGTGACGACACCGCGCTGAAACTGTTCGAGCGCTGCCTGGAGCAGGGCTGGGTGCTAGATGGTGTGTTGTCGCAATCGGCCCAGCAGGCGCAGCAGCTGTGGCGCTATCGCGAGAGCATCAGCGAGAGCATTACGCCGTACACGCCGTACAAGAACGACATTGCCGTCACCATCAGCCGGGTGCCGGCATTCATTGCCTCGCTGGATGCGTTGCTGGCGGCCAACTATCCGGATTTCGAAGTGATCTGGTATGGCCACATCGGCGACGGCAACCTGCATATCAACGTGCTGAAACCGCCGGCGCTGCCGCTGGAGGCATTCCGCGAGGCCTGCGAGCAGGTAAACGAACAGGTATTTGCGCTGGTGCGCGACTTCGGTGGCAGCATGTCGGCCGAGCACGGTGTCGGCCTGCTGAAGCGCGACTACCTGTCAGTAAGTCGCAGCGAACAGGAAATCCTGTTGATGCAGGGCATCAAAAATGTATTTGACCCTGATGGCATCATGAACCCGGGCAAGTTGCTGCCGTGATCTGAAAAATTGCATGAAAAATGCGCGGCGTCGGCAAATTGCTGACGCCGCGCATTTTTTTGCGCTCGCTCACAGGATATCCACAGCTTTTTCCCTGTTTGCCTGTGGATATGTGGCTAGTCCAGGGTGGCAGGTTCGATCACGATGCCGGCGCGCAGGCCGATGCCCACCTTGGGATTGGGGAACAGGATGCGCTCCTCGCCACCGTCGGCGACGTAACGGGTATCGACATCTTCTGCAATTGTCATGCCGTGCGGCAGGGCGGTGAAATTCTCCACGTCGTCGGCCAGATGCAGCACAAAGTCACCGCTGTGCTTCACGATGTCGTACTTGGCCTTGAACAGCCGTACCGCCGAGATGTCCGGGTTGGCCGCAGCGATGCGCCGGCCGGCGAGCAGCTCGCGCAGTGCGCGGTCGATGCCGGCAAAACGTGACAGATCGTTCTGGCCGAACGGGCGAGCCTTGCCCAGTTCCAGGGTGAAGGAATCGGCGCCGCAGCGTTCGCTGGTGTAGTAGCTGTAGGTAGCAGCCGGTTTGCTGTGCAGCAGCACGGTATCGACATCGGCGCCCAGTAGCCAGGCCAGTTGTTCCCGATTGTGGGCGCGGTCGTGGATGAAGGGGTAGATGGCGAAACGTTCGAATACCGAGCCGCGAATGGCGGTGTGCAGGTCGTAGTGACGGCGCGGCGCGGTAGCCGGCGTGGTGGCGAAAAAGCGCGATGCAGCCTGCTCCAGTTCAGCGGCACGGTGTGCTTCCTGTGCCGTCGGCTGTTTCTGGTGAGCGCCGTCGAACAGGCGGTTCATGTCGTAGTCGACGAAGCGCTTGCCGCTTTGCATCGCCGGGATATTGCCCAGCACGACCAGGATGCGGCAGGCCAGCGGCAAGGTGCCGGCAAGCAGGTCGGCCACAATGCTGTTGAGGATTTCGATCGGTGCGGTTTCGTTGCCATGCACGCCGGTGGACAACAGGATGTGTTCCTGCTGCGGGTTGGCCGCATGCGGCGCCAGCTCCAGCAGGCCGTGGCCCAGCCACTGTGCCTGCAGTGTCGGCGTGTGCCAGCTGGTCTGGTTCGGGCTGAGACCTTGCAGGGTGAGGTCGAGAAAATCGCGGGCAGGGGCAAACGGATTCATGCGTGGTCCTTTGTGAGATGCCCCATTCTAAGCAAACCCCGGTGCCGGGCCAGCCGGCTGTCACGGCTGTGAATGTTGATGGCGCATCTGCGCAAGTTGCGGCCCTGCCGCTACAGGTTGGCCGCAGGCTAGCGGTCGGCAAATCTGAATATCTGCTGGCAGAAGGCTTGCGGAGCCTCGAGGTGAATGGCGTGGCCAGCGCCCGGCAGGATGTCCAGTGTCGCGCCCGGGATGCCTTGCTGCAGTAGCTTGGCCTGGTAGGGGGGGGTCAGACGGTCTTCATCGCCGACGATGATGTGTGTGGGCATGGCCAGTTCGTGCAGCCAGCTGCGGGCGTCGTGCTGCAATACACCGCCGATGATGCGCTGGATGGTTTGCCAGCTGGTCAGGGCGGAGATGCGGCGCAAGTCCGGCAGCATGGCGCTGGCGGTGGTAAAGAAGCGGCTGGAGAACAACCACGGCAGGCTGATATCGAAGCGCAGGTTATCGCCGCCGGCCTGCTCGGCATTGCCCCAGCTGGCCGCGATCTGTTCGTTGACGGCATCCGACCAGGCTAGCGTGGAAGCCAGTAGCAGGCGCTGCACGCGTTGCGGATGGCGGCGGGCAAAGTGCTGCGCCACCATGCCGCCGTAAGAGAGGCCAACCAGGTAGACGCTGTCGATGCCGAGTTGCGCCAGTAATGCGGCGGCATCGTCGGCTTGCTGGGGTAGCGGGTAGTAGTCGGCGGCGGTCTGTTCGCTCTGGCCCTGGCCCTGAAAATCCAGACGCAGTACGCGGAAGCGTTGCTCCAGTTGCGGGGTCATCAGTCCCCACGCCAGCGTGCTCATGGTCAGTCCATTGAATAGCAACAGGGTCTGGCTGCCCTGGCCGCTGATTTCGTAGTACACCTGGCGTTGCTGGATAGTCATAAATGGCATGTCATTCCCCTTGCTGGCATTTTCATTCTAGATGCAAACCGCCATGCTGCGGCCGGGGTGCTGTCCCGATGCTGTCATACAGTCGCAGTACAGTAGCCATCTTCGATAAAAATCTGTGTGTCTGTCCATTATGCAAGACCTGCTCGTGCCTGCTGGCGTTGTTCCGGATGATGCCGCCGAATTGCTTGATGCCATCATTCGCGATGGTCTGGTGCAGGTGGTGTTTCAGCCCATTGTCTATCTGGCAACCGGTGGGCTGGTCGGTTACGAAGCGCTGGTGCGGGGGCCGTCGGATTCGCTGCTGTACTCGCCGGTGGCGCTGTTCGGGCAGGCTGAGTTGCTTGGTGTCTCGGCGCAGCTGGATCGGGTGTGTATCGGTGCGGTGTTGCGGGAGTTTGCCCGCCAGCAGTTGCCGGGCACGCTGTTCGTCAATGTGATTCCGGATACCTTGCTGGGCGAGCATTTGCCGCCAGGCGACTTGCTTGCCATGCTGGATGCCGCCGCGGTGGCGCCGTCACGGGTGGTGCTGGAGTTGACCGAAACCCGGCCTCATGCCGGTTATCGCGCCTTGTGTCAGGTGGCTGCCGAGTTGCGGGCTGGCGGGCTGCGCCTGGCGCTGGACGATCTGGGGGAGGGTTTTTCCAATCTGCGACTGTGGTCCGAGCTGCGGCCGGACCTGGTGAAGCTGGACAAATACTTTGTGCAGCAGATGCATCAGGATGCGTTGAAGCTGCAGTTTGTGCGTTCACTGGTGGATATGGCGCGTGCTGCCGGTGCGGTGCTGGTGGCGGAGGGTGTCGAGCAGCCGGAGGAGTTGGCGGCGTTGCGCGAACTCGGGGTGGTGATGGGGCAGGGCTATCTGGTGGCACGTCCACTGGCTTTGCCGGCGCGTCACGGCAACTATCTGTTGCCGGTGCCGACGGCAGGCAAGGTTGGCCGTCAGCTGCCGGTGGCCCGCGAGTTGCTGCTGGACATTCCGTATTTGACCGATGCCTCGTGCTGCGATGAGGCGTACCGGCTGTTTGCCGATAATCCGGCCTTGTTTGCCGTGCCGGTATTGCGAGACCGGCGGCCGCTGGCCTTGCTGTCGCGGCACCGGGTGCTGGAGACGTTTGCCAAGCCGTTCAATCGCGAACTGCTGGGCAAGAAACCCTGCCTGACGCTGGCGGATATGTCGCCACTGGTGGTGGCGGCCGATACCGATATCCAGACTTTGTCCGCCCTGGCTTCTGCCGACCGTCGCCATCTGGTCAACGGTTTCATCATTGTCGAGGATGCAGCGTACCTGGGGATGGGTACCGGACACGAGCTGATGCGCATGATCAGCGAGATGCAGCTGGCGGCTGCGCGCTATGCCAATCCGCTTACCGGTCTGCCCGGCAATGTGCCGATCAGTGATGAAGTGGCGCGGCGGCTGGATTGCGGCCAACCTTTTGTGGTGGCCTATGTCGATCTCGATCATTTCAAGCCGTTTAACGACCACTACGGCTATGGCGCCGGCGATGACATGATCCGCCTGCTGGGGGCGATCCTGGAGGCGGCGGTGGAGCCGCTGCTGGATTTTGTCGGCCATATCGGCGGCGACGATTTTGTGGTGCTGTTGCAAAGTTGCAACTGGCGGCAGCGCTTGCAGCAGGTGTTGCAACAGTTCGATTTGTCGGTGCCCACCCTGTTTTTACCGGCGGATCGCGCTGCTGGTGGCTTTGAGGTGGTGGATCGCGATGGCCGTTTGCGCTTCTTTCCGCTGACCAGTGTCTCGATCGGTGTCTTGCCGGTGCAGCCCGGTTGCTACGCCTCGCACTATGAAGTGGCATCGGCCGCGACGATGGCCAAAAAAGCCGCCAAAAAACAGGCGGGTAGCGTGCTGTTTGTCGAACCTGCCTGCGGCTGCACTGCAATGGTGCAAGCGATGCCCGTGTTTGAGTAATTAAACGCGTGGTGTGCTGCGCCTGTTTCCGACGTTATGTTTGCTGCAATGCAACGCGTAAGTGCCTGTTGTGTCGTGGGAAACAGCGACTGTCGATTTTTTTACGTCTTCCTTGTCAATTTTATTAAACGTGGAGTAGCCTGCTGTTGTGCATGCCGCTAGCGGGTGCCAACGAACAGCATGATTAACCTGTTCAAAGGTTGCCGCCGTGTCTTCCTGAATGGCTGGTGACCATGATCAGCATGCTGTGTGCTGCCGGGCGAGTCCGATCCTTGCATTGTCAATACCGAAATGTTGTTACATGCCTGCTACCCGCTGGTTCTTGCTTGTCGCTTGCATCGCAGGGTAGGGTTGGAATTAGCCGCTTATACAGCTGTTTGAATAATTGCAGGGGGCCATCGCAGCCTCCATTCGGGAAGAAATATCATGGTGGAAACTGTTAAACAGTCTGCTGTTTCTCAATCTGAGACGCCCTATCTGCGTATCAGCAACGTGGTGAAGAAGTTCGGAGACACCGCCGCCGTTGATGGCGTGGATCTGGAAATTCGTAAAAACGAGATTTTTGCCCTGCTGGGCAGCTCGGGGTGCGGCAAGTCCACCCTGCTGCGCATGCTGGCCGGGATGGAGCGGCCAACCTCCGGCAAGATCATCCTGGATGGCGAGGACATTACCGGCCTGGCACCGTACGAGCGTCCGATCAACATGATGTTCCAGAGCTACGCGCTGTTTCCGCACATGAGTGTGGCGGACAACATTGCTTTCGGCCTGAAGCAGGACAAGCTCGGCAAGGGCGAAATCGATGCCCGCGTGGCCGAGATGCTCGACCTGGTGCAGTTGCGCAAGTATGCATCGCGCAAGCCTTACCAGCTGTCCGGCGGGCAGCAGCAGCGTGTGGCGCTGGCGCGCAGTCTGGCCAAACGCCCCAAGCTGCTGCTGCTGGACGAGCCGCTTGGTGCGCTGGATAAAAAGCTGCGTCAGCAAACCCAGCTCGAACTGGTGGGTACCCTGGAAAAAGTAGGCGTGACCTGCATCATGGTGACGCACGATCAGGAAGAGGCCATGACCATGGCGACCCGCATCGGCATCATGAGCGAAGGCCAGCTGCTGCAGATCGGTACCCCGGCAGAAATCTACGACTACCCCAACTGCCGCTTTACCGCCGAATTCATCGGCGAGACCAATGTGTTCTCCGGTCCGGTGGTGGTTGATGAGCCGGATCGCGTCGAGATCGAATCGTCCGATCTGGGTGGCCGGGTATGGGTCGATCACGGCATTACCGGTCCGAAAGGCATGCAGGTATGGGCCAGCGTGCGTCCGGAGGATGTGCATGTGCATGTGGTGCCGCCAGCTGCGGGTGCCAATACCGCCAAGGGCGTGGTACATGACATCGCCTATCTGGGCAGCTTCTCCATCTATCACGTCAAGCTCGGCAGCGGCAAAGTGGTTAAGTCGATGATTTCGGCCAACCACTGGCACGAAAACAATGTCAAGGCGCCGACCTGGGGGGACCCGGTGTACATCAGCTGGCGTCCGGACATGCCGGTAGTGCTGACACGCTAAGGAGCCGGTCATGAACCTGATGAAAATGAAAGCCAAGTTCAGGCTGGGGAAATCGGCGGTAATCAGTATTCCCTATGTCTGGATGCTGCTGTTTTTCCTAGTGCCGTTCTTCATTGTGCTGAAGATCAGCTTTGCCGAGCAGGCGCTGGCGATTCCGCCGTTTACCAGCCTGCTGCAGGAGGAAGACGGTGTAATCCGTGGCTTGTCGCTGTACTTTGGCAACTTCAGCTTTATCTTTTCCGATGAGCTGTATGCGGCAACTTATCTGTCGTCGCTGAAGGTGGCGCTCGTTACCACGCTGATGTGCCTGCTGCTGGGCTATCCCATCGCTTACGCGATTGCACGTACCGATCCGGCGCGTCGCAACATCTTGCTGATGCTGGTAATGCTGCCGTTCTGGACCTCTTTCCTGTTGCGGGTTTATGCGTGGATGGGGCTGCTTAACGAGAACGGGCTGATCAATAACCTACTGCTGTCGTTGGGGGTGATCAGCGAACCGCTGCACATGTTCCATACCGACTTTTCGCTGTATCTGGTGATGCTGTATGCCTACCTGCCGTTCATGATCCTGCCGCTGTATTCGCATCTGGTAAAGATGGATGTGCGTTTGCTGGAGGCGGCTGCCGATCTGGGCGCCGGGCCGATCAAGGCGTTCTTTGCCATTACCTTGCCGTTATCCAAAAACGGCATCATCGCCGGCTCGATGATGGTGTTCATTCCGGCGGTGGGTGAGTTCGTGATTCCGGAGCTGGTGGGTGGTACCGATACGCTGATGATCGGCAAGGTGCTGTGGAACGAGTTCTTTGACAACAACAACTGGCCGATGGCGGCGTCCGTGGCCATCATCATGGTGCTGATGCTGATCGTCCCGATCGCCTTGCTGCACCGCTATGAGACTCGTGAGCTGGAGGGCAAGGGCAATGTATAACGGTAACAAACTGTCCCCGTTCCTCAAGGGCGTACTGATTGTCGGCTTCCTGTTCCTGTACATCCCGATCATCAGTCTGATTGCGTACTCGTTTAACGCTTCCAAGCTGGTGACGGTGTGGGGGGGCTTCTCGGTCAAATGGTATGGCTCGCTGTTCCAGAACGACCAGATCATCAGCGCGGTGAAGCTGTCGATCGAGATCGCGCTCGCCAGTGCCTCGTCTGCGGTCGTGCTGGGCACCATTGCCGGTTTCGTGCTGGCACGTTTCAAGCGCTATACCGGCAGCACGCTGTTTGCCGGCATGATGACGGCACCGATGGTAATGCCGGAAGTAATTACCGGTCTGTCCATGCTGCTGCTGTTCATCTCGCTGGAACAGTTCATCGGCGTGCCGTCAGAACGTGGCTTCTTCACCATCTGGGTTGGTCATACCACGCTGTGCATGGCTTATGTCTCGGTGGTGGTGCGCTCGCGGCTGCTGGAGATCGACCAGAACCTGGAAGATGCGGCAATGGATCTCGGGGCTCGCCCGTTGAAGATCTTCTTCGTGATTACCCTGCCGCTGGTATCGCAGGCGATTGCTTCCGGTTTCCTGCTGTCCATCACGCTGTCGCTGGATGATCTGGTGACTACTGCCTTCCTGTCCGGCCCGGGTTCGACCACCCTGCCGCAGGTGATCTTCTCCAAGGTGCGTTTGGGTCTCAATCCGGAGATCAATGCACTGGCAGCGATTACCGTGCTGGTGGTAGGTACCGTGGTGCTGATCGCCAACTATCTGATGCTCAATGCCCAGCGCAAGCGGGAGCAGGCGATTGCTGCTGCCATGCGCGAGGCTGCGCCGGTGCCGGTTGCCGGCTGAGTACCAAGCTGTTGCTGCGGCGAAGCCCTCGTATGGCTTCGCCGTTTTTCTTGCCTGCCAGACAGTCCGCTGTCATGAGGTGTTTATCTTGCTGCCCAGTATTGCGTTTCCCTGATTCCTGTTTTTTCACGTCAACCAGAGGTACCTATGCTTAATTGCACTCGCCAGCCCCATGCCCCGTCCTACTACGCTGCTACCGCTGTTCCCTGGGAGCCAGGGGAAGCGTTGCAAGGGGCGGTCGAGTGCGATGTCTGCGTGGTGGGAGGCGGTCTGGCGGGGGTTTCGACTGCGCTTAACCTGGCGGAGCAGGGGCTCAAGGTGGTGTTGCTGGATGGTTCGCGCATCGGCTTTGGCGCCTCCGGCCGCAATGGTGGGCAAGTGATTGCCGGTTTTGCCTGTGATATGGACACCCTGCGCGGTCAACTCGGCGATGCCGGTGCCCGGCAGATGTGGCGCATGTCGCTGGAGGCGGTGGAAATCATCGAGCAGCGTGTGCGGCAGCACGACATCCATTGTGACTGGACGCGTGGCTACTGCACGGCCGCTGTCAAACCGTCACATTTCCAGGATTTGGTGAACTGGCAGCGCGAAGCGCAGGATTTCTACGGCTATGCGCATTATCAGCTGTGGGATCGCGAGCAGTTGACCGCATTGCTGGCATCCGACCGCTATCAGGGCGGATTGTTTGATCCGCTGGCAGGGCACATTCATCCGCTTAACTATTTGCTGGGCCTGGCGCAGGCTGCACGCAATGCTGGCGTAGTGATTTATGAGCAGTCGCCGGTATTGAACTATGAAGAAGGTGTGGCGCCGCTGGTGAAAACTGAAGGCGGTAGCGTGCGTTGTCGCCAGCTGGTGCTGGCTTGCAATGCCTATGTCGGCGCGCTGTCAGGGGGACTGGAAGATCGCATCATGCCGGTGGGGACCTATGTGATTGCCACCGAACAGCTGGGAGAGGAGCGCGCCCGTGGTCTGATCGCCAACAATATGGCGGTATGCGACACCAATTTTGTGCTCGACTACTACCGGCTGTCTGGTGATCACCGCATGCTGTTCGGCGGCAAGGTCAGTTATTCCGGTCGGGAGCCGGCCGATCTGGCGGCGGCGATGCGCAAGGACATGTTGCGGGTGTTTCCGCAGTTGGCCGATGTTGCGGTGGAGTACGCTTGGGGCGGTTTCTGCGATATCACCATGAATCGGGCGCCGGATTTTGGTCGCCTTGCGGCCAACATCTACTATGCACAGGGCTTCTCCGGACATGGCGTTGCGGTGACCGGTCTGGCCGGCAAGGTGATTGCCGAGGCCATTGCTGGCGACGATAGCCGTCTGGCGTTGTTCGAGCGTTTGCGGCACCGCAAATTTCCGGGCGGCAAGCTGTTGCGCACCCCGGCGCTGGTGCTGGGAATGGGCTGGTACCGGCTGAAAGATTTTCTGTAAATGCGCGCGGGCCGGTGTCGAATATCATGGACAAACCGGCCCGATTTTCTCTGGGCGCTGCTGTGGCGCAATCTTTTAAAAAACAGTCATGTATGTAGTGTAGTTTGACTGGGGTGGCCAAGGGTTGGCCGCAGGCTTGTTCATTAAAATGGACAAGGCAAAATTGTGCTTGTCAGGGGGCGTGAGATTGCTAAAATCCGCGCTCGTTTTTTGGCGACAACCGCCAATTTATTGCGCGCTCCGACATCCCAGGCCCACATGAAGCTTTCTTAGCCCGAAAGCCGCGCACTAAGGAGCAGTTTTCCATTTTTGAATAATTAGGAAATCCTTTCATGGCTTGGACTGTGGCGGATAGCCGGAGCCTGTATGGCATCCGGCATTGGGGTGCTGGCTATTTCAACGTCGGCGAGAACGGTTGCGTCAAGGTGCGTCCCAATGTGCACCATCAGCGCGAAATCGATCTGCACGAACTGGCACATACCCTGGCGGACAAGGGGCTGGACATGCCGCTGCTGGTGCGCTTCCCCGATATTCTGCAAGACCGCGTTACCCGGCTGTGCCGCGCTTTCGACAACGCGATTGCCAGCCAGAACTACGGCAACCGCTATACCGCCATCTACCCGATCAAGGTGAATCAGCAGGAGGCGGTGGTGAAGAGCATCATCGCCACCCAGGACGTGTCCATCGGCCTGGAAGCCGGCTCCAAGCCTGAACTGATGGCGGTGCTGGCACTGTCGCCCAAGGGCGGCACCATCGTCTGCAATGGCTACAAGGATCGCGATTTCATCCGTCTGGCACTGATGGGGCAGCGCCTGGGTCACGAGGTGTTCATCGTGATCGAGAAGGAATCCGAAGTCGATCTGCTGATCCAGGAAAGTGCCAAGCTGGGTGTAAAAGCCAATATCGGCCTGCGCGTGCGCCTGTCTTCGCTGGCGTCCAGCAAATGGGCGGATACCGGTGGCGAGAAAGGTAAGTTCGGCCTGTCGGCGGCGCAGCTGATTTCGGCGGTGGATAAGCTGGTGGCGGCGGGGCACGGCAGCAATGTCCGCCTGATGCATTTTCATATGGGGTCGCAGATCGCCAATATCGCCGATTACCGTGCCGGTTTCCGCGAGGCAATCCGTTACTTTGGCGAGCTGCGTGCGCTGGGTCTGCCTGTAGATCATGTGGATGTGGGCGGTGGTCTGGGCGTGGACTACGACGGCACCCACTCGCGCAATGCCAGCTCCATCAACTACGACATGGACGAGTACGCCAACGTAATCGTGTCGATGTTGTCCGAGTTCTGCGACGAGAACGATATTCCGCATCCGCGCGTGTTTTCCGAGTCTGGTCGCGCCATGACCGCGCACCATGCGGTGCTGCTGATGAATGTAACCGACGTGGAGCGGCTGCCGGACAGCGTGCCGCAAGTCGAGGATGTGCAAGCTCTGCCTAAACCGGTGCGCAAGCTGTTCGAGCTGATGAACCTGACCGATGCCGAGATGGTGACCGAAACCTACTACCGTGCCAGCCATCTGAGCTCGGAAGTATCGGATATGTACGCCGAGGGCCGCATCACGCTGAAAGAAAAAGCATTGGCCGAGCAGGTGCATGCCGCGTTGTGTCGTCGTCTGCAAGCGCAGCTGACCGCCAGTCAGCGTTCGCAGCGTCAGGTTTTTGACGAACTGGCCGACAAGTTGGCTGATAAGTACTTCTGCAACTTCTCGGTGTTCCAGAGCCTGCCGGATACCTGGGCTATCGACCAGGTGTTGCCGATCATGCCGTTGCATCGTCTCGACGAGCAGCCGACCCGCCGTGCGGTATTGCAGGATCTGACCTGCGACTCCGACGGCAAGGTGAAGCACTATGTTGACCAGCAGAGCATCGAATCCAGCATGCCGGTCCATGCGGTGGAGCCGGGCGAGGAATACCTGATCGCGGTATTCATGGTGGGTGCCTACCAGGAAATTCTGGGCGATATGCACAACCTGTTCGGCGATACCGATTCGGTAAACGTCTATGTGCGCGAAGGCGGCAAGGTTACCTTCGAGGGGGTTGAGGAGCACGACACCATCGAAGATATGCTGCGCTACGTGCACCTGTCGCCGGAAGAGATTCTCAACCGCTACGAAGGCAAGGCGCGTGTTGCCGGTCTATCGGCGGAAGAGCGCTCGGTGTATTTTGCCGAGTTCTGCCGCGGCCTGAAGCAGTCATCGTACCTGTCGGTGTGATGCCTGCGGCCAACCAGGGGTTGGCCGCAGAGTTGGTAAAGATAAAGGCCGTCAGCTGACGGCCTTTATCTTTGTTGCGGGCAAACAAAAGGGCCGTCGCTAGCGGCAGCCCTTGTCACGCGTAGCCTGGCTTAGCCGGCAGTACGCTTCGCGGCGCTTTTGACTGCATCGGCAGTCGCGCTGGTAGCGGCTTTCACGCTGCTATCGGCAAACTCGACCACCTGCTGGCCGGCCTTGGTCAGGGTGTGCAGTGCAGCAGTGCTGGCTGCCAGGCCCGACTTCAGGGTGTTTACCAGAGTTTCGGAGCCGGCCGGGGCGTTCTTGGTGAGTGCCTCCAGGTTGCCGATCACGCTTTTGTTCAGTTCGTTGAAGTTTTCTTCGGCCAGCTTGCCCAGTTCGGCCTGGGTTTGCGACACGATGTCGTAAACGTTGCGGGAGTTGGCTACTGCTTGCTCCAGGTTGCGGGCAGCCAGCTGGTTCAGGCTGCTCACCGCTTGTTGCGGCTCTTTTACATCGCCCAGTTCGCGTGCCAGTTTGACATTGTCTTCCAGCGATTGCTTGGACAGTTCCAGGCTCAGCTTGGCAAATTTCTCGGTGCTATCCAGAGAGATTTGTGCCATGCGGAAGGCCATGTCCAGTGCGCCAAAGGACAGCTTGTTCAGTTGTTCGTTGCTGGTAATCATTTGAAACCCTCACTCGCAGTTGTTGGTAGAACGTTGGTCACTGCACGGCAGCCATTGTTATTATTGCTGCGGCATCGCACAATATTCGGGGTGTTTATTGTGCAATGCACAATGACGCGGCGATCTTAACGCAGCCGATCGGTAGCGACTAGGACTTTTACTCTAGTGTGTTGCAATTATGGTAATGTGGCGGCACACAACAAAATGATAATGCTGGGAGTGATAGATGAGTGTTGAGAAGCGGGTCATCAAGAAATATCCGAACCGTCGACTGTACGATACAGCCACCAGTTCCTATATCACCTTGGGGGATGTGAAGCAGCTGGTGCTGGATAACGTGGATATCCAGGTTGTCGACGCCAAGAGTCACGATGACATTACCCGCAGTGTGCTACTGCAGATCATTCTGGAAGAAGAGAGCGGCGGTTCGCCGATGTTCAGTTACGAGGTGCTGACCCAGTTCATCCGTTATTACGGCCAGGCCATGCAGGGCATGATGGGGCCATTCCTTGAAAAGAACCTGCAGATGTTCTCGCAGTTGCAGCAGCGCATGCAGGAGCAGGCCAAGACCATGTATGGTGACAACCCGATGCTGGGTGCCAAGCTGTGGTCCGACTTCCTGAACTTTCAGGGACCGGCGATGCAGAACATGATGACCAGCTACCTGGACCAGAGCACCAATATGTTCCTCGACATGCAGAACCGCATGCAGGAGCAGGCTCGTACCATGTTTACCGGTTTTGGCTTTCCGGCGTATCCGCCCAGCCAGGACGACGATAAAAAATAAGCACTAGCCAGTTTTTTTCTGGCGCGGATTTTTCTATAATCCGCAACACTTTAGAACAGCCGGACCCTGCTTGCAGGGCCCGGCTTTCTGTCTTCTTGATCTTTCTGGGTTGACGTTTACATGTCGCAAGTTGCACCAAAAGTCGGTTTTGTGAGTCTGGGCTGCCCCAAAGCGGCCTCCGATTCCGAGCAGATCCTCACTCGCCTGCGTGCCGAGGGTTACGAAATTTCCGGCACCTATGATGGTGCCGATCTGGTGGTGGTTAACACCTGCGGTTTCATCGATGCCGCGGTACAGGAATCGCTGGATGCCATCGGCGAGGCGCTGAACGAAAACGGCAAGGTGATTGTGACCGGCTGTCTGGGCGCCAAAGGCGACGTGGTGAAGGAGGCGCATCCGTCGGTGCTGGCCATTACCGGGCCGCACGCTACTGACGAGGTGATGACGCATGTTCATACCCACCTGCCCAAACCGCACGACCCGTTCGTCGACCTGGTGCCGGACATCGGCGTACGCCTGACGCCCAAGCACTACGCCTACGTAAAGATTTCCGAAGGCTGTAACCATCGCTGCACCTTCTGCATCATCCCGTCCATGCGCGGCGACCTCGACAGCCGCCCGATCGACAGCGTACTGGCCGAAGCGGCCAACCTGGCCAAGGCTGGCGTCAAGGAGCTGCTGATCATCTCGCAGGATACTTCCGCCTACGGTGTAGATCAGAAGTACAAGCTGGGTTTCTACAACGGTCGCCCGGTAAAGACCCGCCTGCTGGAGCTGTGTGAAGAACTGGGCAAGCATGGCATCTGGGTGCGTCTGCACTACGTCTACCCGTACCCGAGCGTGGACGAGATCATTCCGCTGATGGCGGAAGGCAAGATCCTGCCGTACCTGGACATCCCGTTCCAGCACGCCAGCCAGAAGATCCTCAGGCTGATGAAGCGCCCGGCCAACAGCGAGAACGTGCTGGGTCGCATCAAGAAGTGGCGCGAAATCTGCCCGGACCTGGTGATCCGCTCCACCTTCATCGTCGGTTTCCCGGGCGAAACCGAAGAAGACTTTGAGGAGCTGCTGACGTTCATCCGAGAAGCTCAGCTGGATCGCGTCGGCTGTTTCACCT
The DNA here is from genome assembly GCF_902829295.1 of Vogesella oryzae. Classification (GTDB taxonomy): domain Bacteria; phylum Pseudomonadota; class Gammaproteobacteria; order Burkholderiales; family Chromobacteriaceae; genus Vogesella; species Vogesella oryzae. The sequence goes on along the minus strand of NZ_CADEPL010000018.1, from coordinate 142,548 downwards.
ACTCGCCGGTGGAAGGCGCTGCGGCCAACGAGCTGGCCGACCCGGTGCCGGAAGACGTCAAGGAGGCACGCAAGGAGCGCTTCATGGAAGTGCAGGCGGAAATCTCCGCTGCACGTCTGGCTGCCCGTATCGGCCGCCGTTACACCGTGCTGGTGGACGAGATCGACGAAGAGGGCACCGCTATCTGCCGTAGCTATGCCGATGCGCCGGAAATCGACGGCTTGGTATTTATCGAAGATGCCGACGACCTGAATGTGGGTGATTTTGTCGAGGTCGATATTGTCGATGCCAGCGAGCACGACCTGTGGGGTGAGCGAGTATAAGACGCTGCCCTGCGGCCAACGTTGGGTTGGATCAAAATGGCGCCTCAGCGAAAGCTGGGCGCCTTTTTTCATGATGTCGCAGGGAGGGTGCCGGCTGATTACTAGGGCAACTTCTAGCAACCAACGCGGTTATTGTAGCGCCTTTCCCTGTTGGGGGGGCATATTTGGCGATAGCAGGCGTGCGAGGTTGAGGCGCTAGTTCAAAACGAATGCTACAGCGACTCTGGACTGCCACGCAGGTTCGTGGCGGTTAGCGGCCAGACACAATACCCTGCGCTTACACCCGCATTACCCGCCACTGGCGGGGCATGAAAGCTTGCCGGCAAGCCCTGCGGAGGTGGCGTTTGCCGGGCCGTTTACGGCATGCTGCTTCCGGGCTTGGCTCAGGCGGCACAAGTTTGACAAATAGTTTGAAAAGCACCGGCTAATTGCCAACTATTGATAGTGCAGCCTTATTGATAGCCGTCAAATGCACTGCCGGCCACCAAACGAAAATACAAGACCATGAAGTTGGCCGCACCATGTCTGTGGCTGAACTGTTACCGCCTTGATCGCAGTTACCCACCCCGGAAATGTTATGCAAACCAAACCATTGCTGTATGTGATTGACGACGATTCGCTGACGGCACAGATGATCGAGGATGTGCTGGGCGAACAATACGAGGTCCGCAGTTGCCTGAATCCGCTGCAGGCGCTGCAGCAAGTGGTGGAACTCAAGCCGCAGCTCATCCTGCTGGATATCAGCATGCCGGAAATGGATGGCTATGAAGTCTGCCGCCAGCTGAAGGCGGATTTCGATACCCAGGACATTCCGGTGATGTTTCTGTCCGGCCTGACCACGCTGGAAGACCGCATGGCCGCCTATGACGCCGGCGGCGAGGACTTCATGGCCAAGCCGCTGGAGTTCGCCTTGCTGGGCGCCAAGCTGGAAGCCTTGTCGCGCCACCGGCAACAGCGTGAAGCGCTGGCACAGCAAGCCAGCTACGCCACGGCCACCGCCATGACCGCGATGAGCAATGCGGCGGAAATGGGGCAGGTGGTGCAATTTGCCCGCAAGGTGATGTTGTGCGGAGATATGACCTGTCTGGCGAAAGAGCTGCTGGAAGTCGCCGACAGCTATGGCCTGTCTGCCGCCGTGGCGTTGCGTAACCAGAGCGGTGCGCTGGAAATGAACCAGCAAGGCGAGTTAAGTGCCATGGAGTCCGGCGTACTGCAGCTGATTGCCACTTGCGGGCGGATTGTCGCCATGGGGCAGCGTGCCGCCTTCAACTATGGCGGCGTTACCCTGATGGTGCGCAATATGCCGCTGGACGATGAAGAGCGGCTTGGCCGCTTGCGCGACTACCTGGCCGCCATTGCCGAGTTGGCCGCCGCGAGGCTGGACACGCTGGCACTGGCGGATCTGGCCGAATCGCGCGGCGCCATGCTGGCCTTGCAGCAGCAGGTGGTGGCGCGCGAAGCCAGTCTGCGCAAGGTGCTGAACAGCGTGCAGGCCTGCGTGACGTCGATGGAACAGCAGCGCCGCGACGATCGCTTTCTGGCCACGGCATTGCTGGAAAGCATGCTGGGTGACCTGGAGCGGGAGTTCATTCACCTTGGTCTGACCGACAGCCAGGAAGCCAAGCTCAGCATGGTGCTGCGCAGCGCCAGCGATCGCATCCTCTCCTTGTATGGTGGTGATTTCCAGGCGCTGGAAAGTCTCAAGCAGGTATTGACCGACATGCCGCAGCCGGCCAACTGAGCAACCCGCCATGCGTATCAAGCATCACTTGCTGCTGTGGTTGGTGCTGGGCAGCCTGTTGCCGCTGCTGCTGGTGGTCGGCATCGGTTACGAGCGCTTCGTCACCCATTATCGTCTGTCAGCCGAGGCGCAACTGCAGGCGCTGCTCAGTGTCAGGCTCAACGAGATTGCAAACTGGTGGCAAAGCCAGACCACCATGTTGCAGCTGCTGACGGCAGACAATGATCTGGTTGCCTGCTTGCGGGCGCCGGTGCTGCATGTGCATTCCGCAACCACAGCGGCAAGGGGCGCCGTACCGGCCTGCGACTTCGAGCAGCAAGCCCATATCCTGGCCGGGCACAATGATCTGTTGCTGCTGGATGCCCGCGGCAAAGTGATCTACAGCCCGGATCATCCGGCATGGCTGGGGGCCGATCTGACCTATCCGGCGCAATCCTCATCCCGCATGGCCAGCCAGTTGCAGGAGCTGATCGATATGCCGAGCGATGGGGTGCGACTCATTCCCCATGCGCGTTTTGCACCGCTCAACGCGTTTGCGGCGTTCTGGTTATCTCCCGTCCTGCAACAAGGCAAGCTGCAGGGCTTTCTGATGTTGCGCGTCAACGACGAGCAGCTGCGCCGTATCACCGGCAATTATGCCGGCATGGGGACGGATGGCGAGAACCTGCTGGTCACCAGGCAGGACAATGGCAATGCGCTGGTGGTGTCACCCTTGCGCAATACGGCCAATGCCGCATTCCGGCTCAGAATCACCCCGCAGATGCAGGCCGGACAAGCCATGTGGGGCATGCTGGCAGGCGGTGTCGGTAGCGGCTACGGAATCGATTTTCGCGGTCGTCCGGTGCTGGCGGCATGGTCGGCCCTTCCGCTGCTGGGGGGCGGCATCATGCTCACCCGCGACGAGGCCGCCGTGATGGCGCCGCTGCGGGAGCAGCTTTACCAGCGCATCGCCATGCTGCTGCTGGCTACCATCTTCTCCTGCGCAGTCACGTTCTGGTTTGCCCGCAAGCTGGTGCTGCCGATCAACAAGCTGCTGGACGCCAGCCGGCGCCTCGGCCGCGGCGAGCGGGGCGTCAGACTGGCGCCCCTGTATGGCCATGAGTTTGGGCTGCTGGGGAGCAGCTTCAACGTAATGGCCGAGCAAATCGAGCGCAGCCAGCTGCAGCGGCAACTGCAATTGGGCGATGCCGAGCGTATGGCGTTATCCACCGTGCCGCTCACCAATGGGGTAATTGTCGGCATGTTCGGCATCAAAAACCTGGGCATGCTGTCCGGCGCGGTGTTCTTCTCGCACCAGGTTGGCAGCTTCCTCGGGGTATGGCTGGGTGGGCTGATTTACGACCGCACCGGTAACTACGATCTGGTGTGGGGTTTGTCGATTGCGCTGGGTGTGGCGGCGGCGCTGGCCAATCTGCCGGTGAAAGAAACGTTGGCCGCCCCGGCAGAGGCGCGGGCATGAGGGTGCTGGCCTGGATGCTGTTGGCAGCCATGACCGCACTGGGCTTCTGGGCCTATCTGCAGCCCCTGTTTGTCGTCAATTTGGGTAATATGCTGTCAGCCTGTTTTTAAGGAGTAGTTCATGCTGACCGCAGCCTATCGTGCCCGCCTGCAACAATTGTGGCAGGAGGGCGAAGCGCACGATGCGCGTCATCCGACGCGTGCCGACAAGCGCCTCAATATCACACCGGAAACCGGTATGTTCCTGTACCAGCTGGTGCGCGCCCGCAAGGCGATGTCATTACTGGAAATCGGTACCTCCAACGGCTACTCGACGGTCTGGTTGGGGTTGGCCGCACTGGCGAACAAGGGGCGGCTGCGTTCGGTGGATCACAGTGCGCACAAGACCGCGCTGGCCAGCGCCACGCTGGACTCGTTCGGGCTGCAGCAGACGGTATCTTTGCTGACCGGCGATGCTTTCGGCGTGCTGGCAGGTTGTGACGACGAATCGGTGGATATGCTGTTTCTGGATGCCGACCGGTCACGTTATGCTGGCTACTGGCCTGAAATTGCCCGGATTCTCACCTCGAGAGGCGTCGTGGTGATGGACAATGCCATTTCACACGCAGCAGAGTGTGCGGATTTCCGTGCTGCAGTGCTTGCGACGCATGGCTATCTCGCGGAAACTTACCCCATCGGAAAAGGCCAATTTGTCATCCTGAAAGATCACTGAATCGTGTCGGAAGAACTGCTCAAGCAACATCGTGACGCCATCGACAATATCGATGTCGAAATTCTCAACCTTCTCAATCAGCGCGCCCAGCACGCCCGCGATATCGGCGAGATCAAGGGCGGCGGGATCATCTACCGTCCGGAGCGCGAGGCGCAGGTGTTGCGTCGCGTCAAGGATCTGAATCCGGGGCCGCTGCCGGGCGAATCGGTCGCGCGGCTGTTCCGCGAGGTGATGTCGGAATGTCTGGCGCTGGAAAAGCCGCTGTCGATTGCGTATCTGGGGCCGGAAGGTACCTTTACCCAGTTGGCGGCGCTCAAGCATTTCGGTCATGCCGCCCGTACTGTAGCCTGCGGCTCGATCGACGAGGCCTTCCGTCTGGTTGAATCCCGGGCGCTGGATTACGTGGTGGCGCCAGTGGAAAACTCCACCGAAGGTGCCATCGGCCGCACGCTGGACCTGATGGTCAGCTCGCCGCTGAGGATTTGTGGAGAGGTGGTGCTGCGCATTCACCACCACCTGCTGCGCAAGGAGGGCGATATGGCGGGTATCCGCCGGGTTTATGCGCATGCCCAGGCACTGGCGCAGTGTCACGAATGGCTGAACAAGAATCTGCCCGCCAGTGTCGAGCGGGTATCGGTGGCCAGCAATGCCGAAGCCGCCAGGTTGGCCGCAGAGGAACCGGATTGTGCCGCCATTGCCGGCCAGGCTGCGGCCGAGCGCTATTGTCTGCTGAAGCTGGCCGAGAACATCGAAGACGAGCCTAACAACACCACGCGTTTCCTGGTGTTGGGGAACCAGGATGTCGGCCCGACCGGTCAGGACAAGACCTCCATCATCGTCGCCGCGCCTAACCGTCCGGGCGCGGTGCATTACCTGCTGGAGCCGCTGGCGGCCAATGGTGTGTCGATGACCAAGTTCGAGTCGCGTCCGTCGCGTGCCGGGCTGTGGGATTACGTGTTCTTCATCGATATGGAAGGCCACGCCCAGGATGCCCATCTGGTGCAGGCGCTGGCTGGTTTGCGCGAGCGCACCGCCTTCGTGAAGGTGCTTGGCGCCTACCCGCAGGCCGTACTGTAAGTTGCGCTTTTCGCCGGGCACCTGTCCGGCGAAAAATTTTCTACCCCAAGATTCACTTGTGGAGAGCCCGCTGCCGGCGGGCACAGGCACATCATGACTATTCAATCCATTTGTCTGTTTTGCGGTTCCAGTAGCGGCAGCAATCCTGCCTACAGCGCTGCCGCGCGCGAGCTGGGGGCCACGCTGGCCGAGCGCGCCATCACACTGGTGTATGGCGGTGGCAATATCGGCCTGATGGGCGTAGCGGCCGATGCTGCGCTGGCTGCCGGCGGCCGTGTCGTCGGGGTGATCCCGGGCTTCCTGAAGGAGAAGGAAGTTGCCCACGAAAGCCTGTCCGAGCTGCACGTGACCCAGACCATGCACGAACGTAAGGCCTTGATGGAAGACCTTTCCGGTGGCTTCATCGCGCTGCCCGGCGGCTTTGGTACCTACGACGAACTGTTCGAGATGCTGACCTGGGGCCAGCTGTCCGTGCACCAGAAGCCGATCGGCCTGCTCAATGTCGCCGGTTTCTTCGATCCGCTGCTGGCCATGGTGCAGCACGGGGTGCGCGAGGGCTTCATTCGCGAAGCCAATCTGCAGCTGTTCGTGGTGGCCGATACGCTGCCGGAGCTGCTGGAGCGCATGAACAGCTATCGTGCCGCGCCGGTGACCAAGTGGCTGTCGCATGACCGTATCTGAGTCTGTAGCATGATTATTGTGATGGCTGCAGGCGCGACAGCGCCGCAAATCGATGCCGTGGTTGGCCGCATCCGTGCCGCCGGGCTGAGTGAGCATATTTCGCGCGGCACCGAGCGCACCATTATCGGCGCGGTTGGAGACGAGCGCAGTCTGAGTGCCGACATGTTCGAGACCATGCCCGGTGTCGAGCGTGCCATGCGGGTGGTGAAGGACTACCGCATGGTGTCGCGCGAGGTGAAGCCGGATAACAGCGTGGTGTCGATACGTGGTGTGCCTATCGGCGGGCCGCAGCTACAGCTGATCGCGGGGCCAAGTGCCATTGAAGACGCCGGATCGCTTGCCACGTTGGCCGCAGAGCTGCATGCGCAGGGTATCCGGTTGCTGCGTGCCGGCGCCTACAAGCCGCGTACCAGTCCGTACGCCTTCCAGGGGATCGGCGAGGCAGGGCTGGAATATCTGCAACAGGCAGCGCGCGCGCAGGGCATGCCGATGATCAGCGAGATTCTGGATGTGCGTCAGCTGGACAGCTTCCTGGCCTATGACGTCGATGCCATCCAGGTCGGGCCGCGCAATATGCAGAACGTACCGTTGCTGCGCGAGCTGGGCAGTATCAACAAGCCGGTGCTGCTGTACCGCGGGGTGTCTGCCACGCTCAGCGAATGGCTGATGGCAGCCGAGTACATTGCGATAGGCGGCAACCACAATATCGTGTTCTGCGAGCGCGGTATCCGCAGTTTCGAACCGGCCAGCCGTCACGCGCTGGACATCACCGCCATTCCGCTGTTGAAGCGGGAAACCCATCTGCCGGTACTGGTCGACCCCAGTCATGCCGGTGGCCGTGGCTGGCTGGTGCCGCCGCTGGCCGCCGCCGCCGTCGCCGCCGGCGCCGATGGCTTGCTGCTGGAGGTACATGCCTCGCCGCAGGATGCCTGGTGCGATGCCGAGCAGGCAATCACGCCGGCGCAGCTGCAGGCGTTGCGGGCACAGCTGCAACCGCTGGCCGCAGCCGTTGGCCGCAGTCTGTAATGTCGAGACAATTACCCAACAAGCAGGAGCAAGCGTGAGCGAAAACGCCATCGTCAAATTGCAGCAAGTGCAGGACTACCGCTTTGACAACCACTTTGCCGACGTCGAGCAGCCATTGCAGACCGACGAGCCGGCGCCACTGGGTGGAGGTAACGGCCCGTCGCCATCGCAGTTGCTGGCTGCCGCAGTCGCCAACTGCCTGTCGGCCAGCCTGCTGTTTGCTGCCCGCAAATTCCGCGTGGCACTGGAGCCGTTGTCGTGCGAGAGCAATGCGCTGGTCGATCGCAATGAGCGTAACCGCCTGCGGGTGCAGCGCATCGATGTGGTATTGCGTACCGGGCAGCCGGTGGCGGCTGCGGCCAACCTTGAGCGCCTGCTGGGCAGCTTCGAGGACTTCTGTACCGTATCGCAGAGTGTGGCGCAGGGCATTCCAGTGCATGTCACGGTGCTGGATGCCGACGGCACGGTATTGAAACAGCCGGCGTGAAGTTTTGCGGAAATGTAAAACCCGCCAGAAGGCGGGTTTTTTCTTGCGGCGCTGCTCAGACGTAGCGCAACAGCAGCGGTACCACCAGTTCTGCGGCCCAGCCCAGCAATAACGGAGCGGCTACCGCCGTCATGATCACCCCCGGCCACGATAACCAGCCTTGCTGCTGACGGCTGAGCCGCAGGCATAGCCGGTACAGCAGGTAGCCGCCAGCGGCCACCAGCGGCGGCAGCATGGCATAGGCTTGTAGCGGGCGCCCCGCCAGCACGGTTGACAGGGTGACCAGCCCCAGATGCAGACACAGTTGCGACAGGGCATAGGCCGCCATCAGCGGCGGTACGCCTTGCAGCCGGATGCCGCTGCGGCCAACCTGCAGCGTACCGCAGGCAAGCAGCAGGGCGGCAATGCCGGTCCAGGCGTACGGGTACAGGAACGGCAGCCATACCGGCACCATGGCCAGGGTCGGCAGGGTCAGCCGGAACAGCACGGCACAGATGAAGTAGGCGCCGATGAAGGCCAGCACCGCCGGCAGACTGTCGCTGGCGATCAGCCGCCACAACGCATGCAGCAGATACAGGACGAGCGGGGCCAGGAGCAGCAGGCCGGAAATGTCCGGACTCATGCCTTGCCCAGCACGCGCAGCAGCGCTTGCGACATCAGCTCCGCCATCTGTGCCAGATAGTGGGTCTGCATCTCCAGCGTGAAGCGCTGGGCGTCATCACTGGCGATGACCAGCATGCCGAACGGCTCGGTACCGTCGCGCAGCGCCAGCTGGGCGAAGGACTGCAGTACCGGTGTTGCCGGGAACCAGCTGATGATTTCGTCGTTGGCGTAGGGGCCGCAGTACGGCGCGGACAGGTTGCCGGCCAGCAGACGGATATCCTGACGGCTGTTGTACAGCTCGGTGTTTTCCGCCGCCGGATGCCACAGCCGCAGCGCCACGCTGTGCAGGCCGAACTGATCGGCAAAAGTGTGCTGGATGGCGTGATGCACCTCGGCCAGCGTCTGGCCGCGTAGCAGGGCAATCGCCAGCTTGTGGCTACGTGCCACGATCTGGTCGTTCTGTTCGCCGTGGCGGATCAGTTGCGTCAGCCGCGCTTCCAGCTGGCGGTTGCGATCCTTCAGGTCCAGCATCTGGCGATCGGCAAACGATACCACCCGATCCTGCAGCGGTTTCAGGCCATAACGCGGCGCATGGCTGGCCAGGAAGTCCGGATTGTCGTCGAGGTAGGCCAGAATTTCTTCAGCTTGCACAGATCGCTCCTTTCTTGCGGGCGGCCACGCTGGCCGCTAGACGTCGATTTCGCCGTTGAAGACGGTGACCGCCGGGCCGGTCATTTTCACCGGCAAGCCGGGACCGCCCCAGGAAATGGTCAGGTCGCCGCCACGGGTATGCACGCGTACCACCTTGTCCAGCAGGCCGCGGCGGATGCCGGCCACCACGGCGGCGCAGGCGCCGGTACCGCAGGCCAGGGTCTCGCCGGCGCCGCGCTCGTACACCCGCAGGCGGATTTCGCCGCGGCCAACGATCTGCATGAAGCCGGCGTTGACGCGCTCGGGGAAGCGGCTGTGACGCTCGATCAACGGTCCTTGTTCCGCCACCGGTGCGGTATCGGTGTTATCGACCACCTGCACCGCGTGCGGGTTGCCCATCGACACCACGCTGATATCCACCGAATGCTCGCCGACCTGCAGCGGGTGGGTGATGGCATCGCCTTCGGCATGGAACGGGATGTCCAGCGGGGCAAAGCGCGGTACGCCCATGTCGACGGTGATCAGGCCGCTGTCATCCAGCATCGGCACGATCACGCCCTTGGCGGTTTCCACGCGGATGGCACGCTTGTTGGTCAGCTTCTGTTCGGTGACGAACTTGACGAAGCAGCGGGCACCGTTGCCGCACTGTTCCACCTCGCTGCCATCGTTGTTGAAGATGCGATAGCGGAAGTCGTTCTCTGCTGCCTGCGGGGCCTCTACCAGCAGCAACTGGTCAAAGCCCACGCCGGTATGGCGGTCGCCAAGCTGGCGCAGGCGCTCCGCGGTCAGGTGTACGGTCTGGCGTACGCCGTCGATCACGACAAAGTCGTTGCCCAGGCCGTGCATCTTGCTGAACTTGAGTTTCATGGGTGCTCTGGATTGGCAGAAAAATGGTCTTCATCATAACCGATTCGTCCGCGCTGTCATGCAAATTCACCCCTGAAAACGGCAAGCGGTTTATCGGTGATTGTTCACAGTCAATGAGGCGATATCCGAAATTCAAACGCTTGATTGACACCTTACTGACCGGTAAGTAGAGTCGCCGCATGAAAGCCGAACACGACGCGCGTGGCGACACGCGCAGGAAGATTCTCGATCTGGCGGAAACGCTGCTGCTGTCGCGCGGTTTCAATGCCTTCAGCTACCAGCACATCAGTGCCGGGCTGGGGGTGCGCAATGCCGCCATCCATTACCATTTTGCGCGCAAGACCGATCTGGGCGTGGCGCTGATCGAGCGTTACCGCCGGCGTTTTGCCCGCTTCATCGCGGCGCAGGCCGGACTGACGCCGGCCGAGCAGCTGGAGCGCTACTTCACGCTGACCGACAGCTATTTCCAGCGCCAGCAGATTTGCCCCAGCGGCATCCTGTCTGCCGAGCTGCAAACCCTGCCGCCGGAGATGCAGCAGGCCGGCGGGTTGTTCGTGGCGGAGATGCGCGCCTGGGCGGTGGACATCGTGGCGCGCGGCCAGGCCGATGGCAGCATGCAGTATGCCGGCAGCGCCGCCGGCATGGGCGCGCTGATGTTTGCCAGCATGCAGGGCGCGTTGCAGTTGGCCCGATTCGACGAGGCGGCCATCGCCAGCGTCAAGCGCCAGCTGCGGCAGCTGCTGGGGCTGGCAGCGGAGGCGGACAACACCAATAACAGCAATAACACCGCAACAACACACGAGGAGTCACAACAATGAGCACACCCAAAAACAGCATGTGCCGCATGGTGGACAAAACCGCGGCACTGCCGGCCGGCTTGCGCAGCTGGGCGATTACCAAGATGTTCGGCCGCTTCGTACCGTTTCTTGGCACCGCCGGACTGGTGTTCGAGGAAGTCAGTCGCGAGCGCATGGTGGTCAGCGTCAAGAATCGCAAGAAGGTGCAGAACCATATCCACGGCCTGCACGCGGCGGCCATGGCGCTGCTGGCGGAAACCGCTACCGGTTTCGTGGTCGGCATGAACGTGCCGGATGACAAGCTGATGCTGCTCAAGTCGATGAAGGTCAGCTATTTCAAGCGCGCGCAGGGCAATATGAAAGCCGTTGCCACGCTGACGCCGGAACAGGTTGGCCGCATGCTGGTAGAAGACAAGGGCGATGTGCTGGTGGAAGTGCTGGTGACTGACGAATCCGGCGAGGCGCCGATTGCCTGCGAAATGGTGTGGGCCTGGGTGCCCAAGAAGCGCAAGGAGGGCTGAGCCGTGAACTACAGCACGCTAACGGTAGCGGTGCGCGAGCAGGTGGCGCACGTGGCGCTGAACCGGCCTGACAAGGCCAACTCGCTGAATGAAACCATGTGGCAGGAGTTGCAGGCCGCGCTGCAGTGGTGCGATGCCGAGCCGCAGGTGCGCGCGGTGGTGCTGTCCGGCAATGGCAAGCACTTCTGTGCCGGTATCGACCTGACCATGCTGCTGGGTTTGCAGCAGGCGGTGGAAGACAGCTGCGAGGCGCGCAAGCGCGAGAAACTGCGGCGGCTGATCCTGCAGCTGCAGGCCAGCGTCAACAGCCTGGAGCAATGCCGCAAGCCGGTGGTCGCCGCCATTCACGGCGCCTGCGTCGGCGGTGCGCTGGACATCGTGTTGGCCGCTGATATCCGCATCGCGGCGGCCGATGCCGTGTTCAGCGTGCGTGAGGTCGAGGTCGGTATGGTGGCCGATGTCGGCACCCTGCAGCGCTTGGCGCGGGTGGTGGGCGAGGGCAACGCCCGCGAGATGGCGCTGACGGCGCGCGATGTCACCGCGGCCGAGGCGGAGCGCATGCATCTGGTCAACCGCGTGGCCGCCGATGCCAGTGCGGCGCTGACCGATGCGCTGGCGACTGCCGCGCAGATCGCCGCCAAGTCGCCGCTGGCGGTGCGCGGCACCAAGGAAATGCTCAATTACAGCCGTGACCACAGCGTGGCCGACAGCCTCAACTATGTGGCGACCTGGAACGCGGCGATGCTGATGTCGGAAGACATCCAGCAGGCGGTGATGGCCGTGGTCAGCGGCGGCAAGGCGACATTCCGCGACTGAGCCGGGCGAAGTCACAAAAAAGGTTGGCCGCAAACATGCGGCCAACCTTTTTTCATGCCAGGGAAGTCTCAGCCTTTTTCCAGTCCGTGCTCTACCGCGTATACCGCCGCCTGTACCCGGCTGGACAGGTTCAGCTTGCGCAGGATGTTCTGTACATGCACTTTCACCGTGCTTTCCGCCAGGTCCAGCGCGCGGGCGATTTCCTTGTTGCTGGCGCCGCGCGATAGCCAGGCCAGCGTTTCGCGCTCACGCGGGGTCAGGCTTTCCAGCTCCGGATTACGGTTGTCCACGGCCGGGCTGCGCAGCCGGGCAACCAGCTTGGCGGTCATTTCCGGTGACAACACGCTGTCGCCATCCACCGCGCGGCGGATGCTGGACAGCAGGAAGTCGGCATTGATGTTCTTCAGCAGGTAGCCACGGGCGCCGCTTTTCATGCACTCGGCCAGGTCGTCGCCGTCCTCGGACACGGTCAGCATCAGTACCGCCAGCTGCGGCTGGGTGACCAGGATTTGCACCAGCGCCTCGCGGCCGTTCATCTGCGGCATGTCGATATCCAGCAGTACCACGTCCGGCTTCAGCTGTTCGGCCAGCTTGACGCCCTCGAGTCCGTCGGCGGCTTCGCCGACGATGTCGAAATCGGGTTGGCGTTGCAGCAGTGCTTTCAGCCCGCTGCGGAACAGGGTGTGGTCGTCTACCAGCAGGATGCGGATGGTCTGGGTCATGCGGCTTGTCTTTCAGTCTGGGGCAGGGTGAGGCAGACCTCGGTACCGCTGCCGGGCAATGGGCGGATGGCGATGCGGCCGTGGATGCGGGCCGCGCGCTCCTGCATGATAGAAAGGCCGACGTGGCGTGCCTTGCGTGCCTCGAAGCGCTGCTGGTCGAAGCCGCAGCCGTCGTCACGGATGGTCATCACGAAGTCGGCCTCGTTACGGATGTCGATGCTGACATGCTCGGCCTGGGCATGCTTGCGGACATTGGATAGCGCTTCCTGCAGGATGAAAATCACCTGCAGCTGCTGTTGCGGGTCCAGCGGCAAGCCGTTGCCGTGCATGGTCAGCTGGGTGGCGACCAGGGCCTGCTGCTCGAAGCGCGACAGCAGGGTGTGTACCGCATCGTTGAAGTCTTCCTTGTTGATGCGGGTGCGGAAGTTCAGCAGCAGCTCGCGCACGTCCTCGTAGCATTCCTGCACGCCGGTGCGGATGAAGCCCAGGTTTTCCTGCGCCTGTTCGGTCTCGCCGCTGCCCAGCGCCGCTTCCAGCATCTGTACCTGCAGGTTGAGGAACGACAGCGACTGCGCGATGCTGTCATGCAGGCCCTGCGCCATCAGGTTGCGCTCTTCCGACACGGCAAACTGGCGGTCGCGGGCGGCCAGACGCTGGTTTTCGATCGCCAGTCCCAGGTGGCTGCCCAGGGTTTCCAGCAGGAACTGGTCCTGCGGCGACAGCGGGGTCAGTTCGCGGAAATACAGCGTGAAGATGCCGACATTGCTCTGGTTGTGCCGAATGTGGAACACCGAGATTTCCTTGAAGCCGGCACGCTGGCAGTGCTTTTCTTCCTGTTGCTGCATGCGGTCGAAGCGGCGGATCACGGCAAACGGCTGCGGCACCGCTTCGCCGCAGTGGCAACCATCCAGCGGCGCGCAGTGGTCGTCTTCCAGCATCTCCTCCGGCAGTCCGTGCTGGGCGATCAGTTCCAGGCGGCCGCGTTTGACATCGACCAGCCGGACACTGCCGGCATCGGCGCCGGTCAGCGTGATCAGGCGGCTGATGAAGCCGTCGCACATGGCTTCCAGCTCGTGCGACTCGTGCAGGAACGAGGTGGTGCCGTACAGCGCGGTGAGATGGCGGTTTTTTTCTTCTACCGAACGGGTCTTGCTTTCTACCTTCTGTTCCAGCGTGGCATACAGCTCCTGCAGGTGGTCCGCCATCTGGTTGAAGCCGCTGGACAGCAGCGCGAATTCGTCATTGCCGCTGACTTCCACCCGTGCGCCCAGCTCGCCGTTGCGCAGGCGGGTGATGGCCTCGCCCAGGGTGTCGAGCGGGCGGATCACCAGCAGGAACAGCAGGAACATCATGGTGAACGAACCGACGATGGCCATGGCAATCAGCGCCATCTGGAAGAAGCGCAGCAAGGTGGTGTTACGTGCGTTGTCTTCCTCGATCAGCTTGACCAGACGGTCGATGCGGTCGACAAAGCTGCTGACATCCGGGCTGGCCGTCCGCTCGGGGCGGGCGGATTGCAGCTCGGCGCGCCGCAGCTGCGGCAAGATATCGCCGCGCCAGTGTTGTTCGATCTCCTCGGCTTGCTGCCGTACCGCGGCATTGTCCGGCAGGAACAGCGGTCGCGCCGGGTCGCCTTTCTTCAGGCGGGCGAGGGTGTCGCTGAACGCCTGCTCCTCCTGCTGGATGGCTTCGCGCGAGGCGTTCTCGCTGACCAGCAGGGCGGCGTGGTAGCTGCGCATGCGCAGGCTGCCGGCGTCGTTGATGGCGGCGGCGCCGCCTTCCAGTTTCCACGACAGTACCAGGGTGTAGCCGATGGAGGTCATCGCCAGCAGCAGCCAGGCAATGGTCAGCATCAGCAGCTTGCTGGACAGGCTGCGCAGTTTCGGCGTTTGGCTGAGCATGTTAGGTCGTCCGGTGGATAGGCAGTGCCTGAGCGGCACGGCACAATGGCAGGCAATCCGGAGTTGGCCGCAGCGCGACCGGGGCAGGAGAAGACATGGCGTGGCTTTTGCTGGCAATACTGACAGCTCTACCATAGCGCCACGGCGCTGGCGCCACAATCCACCAAAAGGAGAGGTTGTGCAGAAAGTACTGGGCATTGCCGGCTGGTCCGGCAGTGGCAAGACCACGCTGATCGAGGCGCTGCTGCCAAGGTTGGCCGCACACGGCCTGCGGGTATCGGTGATCAAGCACAGTCACCACGACATCGAGCCGGATGCGGCGGGCAAGGATAGCTGGCGCCATCGCCGGGCCGGCGCCGCCGAGGTGATGCTGCTGTCGCCGCAGCGGGTGGCGGTCTTCGCCGAACTGGCGCAGGAGTTGTCGCTGGCCGAGCAGCTGGCGCGCTTGCAGCCGGTAGACCTGGTGTTGCTGGAAGGGCAGAAGTGGCAGCCGGTGCCCAAGCTGGAGGTGCATCGTCCGGCGCTGGGCAAGCCGCTACTGTGCCGTGACGACGCGCGGGTGCTGGCGGTGGCCAGCGATGCCGCCCTGGATATTGCCGTGCCGCAACTGGCACTGAACGATTACGACGCCATCGCCGGTTTCATCGTGCGTTGGCTTAAGGAGAGCACGTGAGCATTCGCATTCTGTATTTCGGCCGCCTGAAGGACGCGCTGGGCCGCGGCGAGGAAACCCTGGACTGGGCTGGCGGCGATAGCGCCGCGCTGTTGGCCGCCTTGCGCGGCCGCGGCGACGACTGGGCCGAGGCGCTGTCCGCCGGCAAGGTATTCCGCCTGGTGGTGAACCAGCAGGTGGTGCGCGGCGAAGTGCCGATTCCGGATGGCGCCGAGGTCGGCATCCTGCCGCCGGTTACCGGAGGCTGATATGCACTGTCTGATTACCGTCCAGCAGGGCCGCTTCGATCTGGCGGCCGAAGAGGCCGCGCTGCGCGCCGTGGCCGGCGATGCCGGCGCGCTGGTGGTGTTCCAGGGCATGGTGCGCGGCCACGACGCCGCCACACCGTTGGCCGCCTTGTTTCTGGAGCACTACCCGGGGGTGACCGAGGCCGAGATCGGCCGCATTGCCGACGACGCCGCCACGCGCTGGCCGATCAGCGCGGTGCGGGTAGTGCATCGCGTCGGCAGCCTGGCCCCGGGCGAGCAGATCGTGCTGGTGCTGGTGGCTTCCGCCCACCGCAAGGCCGCGTTTGCCGCCGCCGAATACCTGATGGACTACCTCAAAACCGAGGCGCCATTCTGGAAGCGCGAAGACTTTGCCGACGGCAGCAGCCGCTGGGTCGACGCCAAGGCCAGCGATAGCGCCGCCGCCGCCAGCTGGGGCGGCTGAGACCGGCTGCCGTTGCGGCCAACCCTGCACGGCGCGCCTGCGCCGTGTTGCTGTTTCCCTTCCCGCAGCGGTGTACTGCCGCCGCTGTGCTGTCACGGCTGCCACTGCAGCGCAGCCGCCTGTCGTGACGACAGCACGCTATCCCGACTACACCATCCGAACTAGTCTCCCCCGCCAAACGGTGCGGCAGGACTAATCCCTAATTGGCGCAGGGTCTCCACTACCGGCCAATGTTGGCCGCACGCCGGGGCGCGTACTGTGAGAGCGTCTCAATAGAGCGGATAAGAACATCATGGCCTCGCAAAGCTACAAACAATATGCGGTGCTGGCATCCAGCACGCTGTCGTTCACCGTCTGTTTCATGATCTGGATGATGTTTGCGGTACTGGGCATCCCCATCAAGCAGAAGCTCGGGCTGAACGAAACCGAATTCGGCATGCTGGCCGCCACGCCGGTGCTGTCCGGTGCGCTGATCCGCGTACCGCTGGGTATCTGGACCGACCGTTACGGCGGCCGCATCGTCATGTTCTGCCTGATGCTGGCCTGCGTGGTACCGATCTACGTGCTGCAGTTCGCTACCCAGTTCTGGCACTTCCTTGCCATCGGGCTGGTGATCGGCCTGGCCGGTGGCTCGTTCTCGGTCGGCACGCCGTATGTGGCGCGCTGGTTCCGTCGCGAGCAACAGGGCTTCGCCATGGGCATCTTCGGTGCCGGTAACGCCGGTTCCTCGCTGACCAAGCTGGTGGCGCCGAGCCTGATCCTGCTGGGCGGCTGGCAACTGGTGCCGACCGTCTACGCGGTGGTGATGCTGGTGACCGCCATCGTGTTCTGGTTCTTCTCCTATCACGACCCGAAACACCTGGTGTCGAGCAAGGTCAGCCTGTCGGAACAGCTGGCGCTGATGAAAAACCCGGCGGTGCTGCGCTACTGCCAGTACTACTCGGTGGTGTTTGGCGGCTATGTGGCGCTGGCACTGTGGATGACCAAGTACTACGTCGGCGAATACGGCTTCGACATCAAGCACGCTGCGTTCCTGGCCGCCTGCTTCTCGCTGCCCGGCGGTGTGCTGCGCGCAGTCGGTGGCTGGCTGTCCGACAAGTTCGGCGCCTACAAGGTGACCTGGGGCGTGATGTGGCTGTGCTGGGTGGCGTTCTTCATTCTGTCCTACCCGCAGACCCACTTCATCATCCAGACCGTTAATGGTCCGCAGGGCTTCGACATTGGCCTGAGCCCCACCATGTTCACCGTGATGCTGTTCGTGGTCGGTGTGGCGATGGCCATCGGCAAGGCGTCGGTGTTCAAGTTCATCGCCGACGAATTCCCGGACAACATCGGCGCGGTTTCCGGTGTGGTTGGCCTCGCCGGCGGTCTTGGCGGCTTCCTGCTGCCGATCATGTTCGGTGTGCTGCTTGACCTGACCGGCGTGCGCACCAGTGCCTTCATGCTGCTGTACGGCACCGTGTGCGTGTCGCTGGTGTGGATGCACTTCTCGTTCAAGGGTATGGCTGCGGCCGAGCAGGAAAAAGCCGTCGAACTGGCACCCAGCACCCGCTGAAACAACAGGATTCCAACGATTACGGGCGGCCGTCGCCGCCCGAGCTGAAAGGACAAAATCATGTCTTACGTGCTGACCCGCTGGGAGCCGGAAAACCGGTCGTTCTGGCAAGAGCAGGGCAAGTCTGTCGCCCGTCGCAACCTGTGGATCTCCATCCCCGCGCTGACCCTGGCCTTTGTCATCTGGCAGGTGTGGAGCGTGGTGGTGCTGAACCTGCCGAATATCGGCTTCAGCTACAGCCAGAACCAGCTGTTCTGGCTGGCGGCGCTGCCGGGCTTGTCCGGCGCCACGCTGCGCATCTTCTACAGCTTCATGGTGCCGATCTTCGGTGGCCGCAAATGGACCGCTATCTCCACCGCCAGCCTGATGATTCCGGCGGTCGGCATCGGCTACGCAGTGCAGGACCCGAATACCAGCTACATCACCATGCTGATCCTGGCGCTGCTGTGCGGTTTCGGCGGCGGCAACTTCAGCTCGTCGATGGCCAACATCAGCTTCTTCTTTCCCAAGGCCGAGAAGGGTACCGCGCTGGGCATGAACGCCGGCCTGGGTAACCTCGGCGTGTCCATCGTGCAGTTCGTGGTGCCTATCGTCATCACCATGGGCCTGTTCGGCGCCTTCGGCGGCGAGGCCCAAACCTGGGTGAAAGGCGATGTCAGCAAGCAGCTGTGGCTGCAGAACGCTGGCTTCGTGTGGGTGCCGTTCATCCTGCTGTCCACCGTGCTGGCCTGGTTCGGCATGAACGACATCGCTTCGGCCAAGGCATCGTTTGCCGATCAGGCGGTGATCTTCAAGCGCAAGCACAATTGGCTGATGTGCTGGTTGTATCTGGGTACCTTCGGTTCCTTCATCGGCTTTGCCGCCGGCTTCCCGCTGCTGATCAAGGGCCAGTTCCCGGGTATCGACCCGACCAAGTACGCCTTCCTCGGCCCCTTGGTCGGTGCACTGGCCCGTCCGTTCGGCGGCTGGCTGGCCGACAAGATCGGCGGCGCGCGGGTAACGCAGTGGGTGTTCGTGCTGATGGTGGCTGCCGTGTTCGGCGTGCTCAACTTCCTGC
The DNA here is from genome assembly GCF_902829295.1 of Vogesella oryzae. Taxonomy (GTDB): domain Bacteria; phylum Pseudomonadota; class Gammaproteobacteria; order Burkholderiales; family Chromobacteriaceae; genus Vogesella; species Vogesella oryzae. The sequence continues at coordinate 124,169 of NZ_CADEPL010000018.1, read as the reverse complement.
CGCATGGCGGTCTGGGCGGCAACTTCCAGGGCTTCTTCGCCATGTTCCTGTGCCTGTTCGCGCTGACCGGTATCGGTAACGGCTCCACCTTCATGCAGGTGCCGGCGATCTTCCTGACCTTCCACCAGCGTCTGGCTGGCAAGGGCGAAAGCGCGCAGAAACAGGCGATGGCCGATGCCACCAAGGAAGCCGCTGCCGTGCTGGGCTTCACCAGTGCCTTTGCTGCCTATGGTGCCTTCTTTATCCCGAAGAGCTACGGTACTTCCATTACCCTGACCGGTAGCGTAGATGCCGCGCTGTACTGCTTCATCGGTTTCTACATCAGCTGCGTGCTGGTGAACTGGTGGTTCTACGCCCGCAAGAATGCCGAGATTCCGTGCTGAGCTAAGGCTTCTCCAAGTTGCAGGCTGACTACTGCACCTGTTAGCGCGCCCCACACCGGGGCGCGTTTTTTTTGGGGTTGCAACGTTGGCCGCAGGCGTCGCCGGTCTTGCATGGTAATTTTCTTACATGAAACTTACAACATTTTGCCGTGCTGCAAACTGGTGCGGCCAACCTTGCCGCGGTTTGCATTTGTCAAGCTATTGAAAAAAAAGACAATACTGCTGTGGCGTGCGCAATTGTGGTGAAAGTTATGCGTAAGAATAGTGAAAGCTATCGAGTACAAGCGGCATTGAACTTAGACTAGCGCTCCTTTGCCCACAACACATGGAGCCTCGTAACATGCAAGCGCATGTCGATACGCAAAACCACGGCAAATCCTTGACCGTTCTTACCTCGCTGTTTTTCATGTGGGGTCTGATTACCTCGCTCAACGACATCCTGATCCCGCATCTGAAAGGGGTGTTCTCGCTGAGCTATGTGCAGGCCGCGCTGATCCAGTTCAGCTTCTTTACCGCCTATTTCATCGTGTCGCTGCCGGCCGGCCGCCTGGTGCAGGCGCTGGGTTACCAGCGCGGCATCGTGGTGGGGCTGTCCATCGCCGGTGCCGGCTGTCTGCTGTTTTATCCGGCTGCGGCCAACCTGTCGTATGCCGCCTTCCTCGGCGCGCTGTTCGTGCTGGCTGCCGGCATTACCATCCTGCAGGTGGCGGCCAACCCCTATGTCACCCGCCTCGGGCCGGCCAAGACCGCCTCCAGCCGCCTGAATCTGACCCAGGCCTTCAACTCGCTGGGTACCACGGTGGCGCCGCTGCTGGGTTCGCTGCTGATTCTCGGCGTTACCGCCGGTGCCAGTGCCGCCAAGGCAGTGCAGCTGCCGTACCTGGGTCTGGCCGCCGCGCTGTTCATCATCGCCATCGTGTTTGCCTGTCTGCGCTTGCCGCAAGTGCATGACACCACCGGCTCCGCACAAGGCATGCGCCAGGTGCTGCGTCACCGCCATCTGGTGTTGGGCGCGATCGGTATCTTTGTCTATGTCGGCGGCGAAGTCGGCATCGGCAGCTTCCTGGTCAGCCTGATGGAGCAGCCGGATGTCGGCGGCCTGACCCAGGCTGCCGCCGGCAAGCTGCTGGCGCTGTACTGGGGCGGTGCCATGGTTGGCCGCTTTGTCGGCAGCGCGGTAATGCGCCGTGTGGCCGCCAACAAGGTGCTGGCTTTCAATGCGCTGCTGTCGGTGTTGCTAATCGCGCTGGCCATCGTTGCTGGCGGCAAGCTGGCGATGTACAGCCTGCTGGCAGTGGGCCTGTGCAACTCCATCATGTTCCCGACTATCTTCTCGCTGGCGTTGAACGGTCTGGAGCGCGATACCGGTGCCGGCTCCGGCGTGCTGTGCATGGCCATTGTCGGCGGTGCGCTGCTGCCGCTGCTGCAGGCCGGCGTCGCCGACCACCTGAGCCTGCTGGCATCGTTCACCGTGCCGCTGCTGTGCTACCTGTTCATCCTGTTCTACGGCGCCGCCGGTTACAAACCGCGCCAGGCCTGAATCCGGCACTAGCGACCTAGCCGCCAACTCCATGCCGTCACCCGTCAGGGGGCGGCATTTTTCATGGCCGCGACGCTGTCATGCACCCCCGCATGGCTAGTCGCGGCTAATCCTTTCGGGTGAGTTTCCGTCCTCCGTCTGCCCGCCAGTGTTGCCACCTGTGGCGAATGGGCGCACTGGCGCTGCCAGCCTAAGCTTCCGAACGTGACCACAGGTATCCGCAGTGCGATGCGGCCAACCTTAGCGGGCCGCCTGGCGGCAACCATTCGGAGGCAAAATGAGCCACTTTCTCGACAGACTGAATTTTCTGGGCAAGGTGAAATCCACCTTCGCCGACGGCCACGGTGCGGTGGTGAAAGAAGACCGCAAGTGGGAAGACGGGTATCGCCAGCGCTGGCAGCACGACAAGATCGTGCGCTCCACCCACGGCGTGAACTGCACCGGCTCCTGTAGCTGGAAGGTGTATGTCAAAAACGGCCTGATTACCTGGGAAACCCAGCAGACCGACTACCCGCGCACCCGCCCGGACCTGCCGAACCACGAACCGCGCGGCTGCCCGCGTGGCGCGTCCTATAGCTGGTATGTGTACTCGGCCCAGCGCGTGAAATACCCGATGGTGCGCGGCCGCCTGATGAAGCTGTGGCGCGAAGCGCGCAAGAGCATGGGCGCCATCGAGGCCTGGGAAAAGATCAGCCAGAATCCGGAAACCGCCAGGCAGTACAAGTCCAAGCGCGGCCAGGGCGGCTTCGTGCGTGCCAGCTGGGATGAAGTCAACGAGATCATCGCCGCGGCCAACGCCTTCACCATCAAGAACTACGGTCCGGACCGCGTCATCGGCTTCTCGCCGATTCCGGCGATGTCGATGGTGTCCTACGCCGCCGGCAGCCGCTACCTGAGCCTGATCGGTGGCGTGCCGCTGTCGTTCTACGACTGGTACTGCGATTTGCCGCCGGCCAGCCCGCAGATCTGGGGCGAACAGACCGACGTGGCCGAATCGGCCGACTGGTACAACTCCAACTACCTGATGGTGTGGGGTTCCAACATCCCGATGACCCGTACCCCGGACGCCCACTTCTATACCGAAGTGCGCTACAAGGGCACCAAGACCGTGGCGGTATCGTCCGACTTCGGCGAAATGGCCAAGTTCGGCGATATCTGGCTGGCGCCGAAGCAGGGCACCGATGCCGCGCTGGCGATGGCCATGGGGCATGTGATCTTCAAGGAATTCCACCTCGACAATCCGTCCGAATACTTCACCGGCTACATCCGCCAGTACACCGATATGCCGATGCTGGTGACGCTGAAGAAAGACGGCGGTCGCTACATTCCGGACTACTTCCTGCGCGCCTCCAACCTGGCGGCCAACCTCGGTGAAGACAACAACCCGGAATGGAAAACCCTGGTGCTGGACGAAGCCAGCGGCGACATCGTGGCGCCCAATGGCTCGATCGGCTTCCGCTGGGGCCAGTCCGGCAAGTGGAACCTGGAACAGAAAGACGGCAGTGCCAATAATGGCGGCCGCGAGATCAAGGCACGCCTGTCGCTGCTCGACAACCGCGATGACGTGGTCGGCGTCGGCTTCCCGTATTTCGGCGCCGAGCACGACGAACTGCTGACCCGCAACGTGCCGGTGAAGCAGATCACCCTGGCCGACGGCAGCAGCGCGCTGGTAGCCACCGTGTTCGACCTGATGGCGGCCAACTACGGTATCGACCGTGGCCTCGGCGGCGGCAACGTGGCATCCAGCTACATGGATGACGTGCCGTACACCCCGGCCTGGCAGCAGAAACACACCGGCGTGAAGCCGGAGATGGTGATCCAGGTTGCGCGCGAGTTCGCGCAGAACGCCGATCAGACCCATGGCCGCTCGATGGTGATTGTTGGTGCCGCGCTGAACCACTGGTACCACATGGATATGACCTACCGCGGCATCATCAACATGCTGATGCTGTGCGGTTGTATCGGCCAGAGCGGCGGTGGCTGGTGCCACTACGTCGGCCAGGAAAAACTGCGCCCGCAGACCGGCTGGGCACCGCTGGCGTTTGCTTCCGACTGGAACCGCCCGGCCCGCCAGATGAACGGCACCAGCTTCTTCTATGCGCATACCAGCCAGTGGCGCCACGAAAAACTGGGCGTCAACGAGATTCTGGCGCCGACCGCCGATGGCCGCATGAGCCAGATGGCGCTGATCGACTACAACGCCAAGGCCGAGCGCATGGGCTGGCTGCCGTCCGCGCCGCAGCTCACCACCAACCCGCTGGACGTGGTGCGCGATGCCGAGGCCGAGGGCAAGGACCCGGTGGCCTACGCGGTCGAGCAGCTCAAGTCCGGCCAGCTGGACATGTCCTGCAACGATCCGGACAACCCGAAGAACTTCCCGCGCAATATGTTCGTGTGGCGTTCCAACATCCTGGGTTCCTCCGGCAAGGGCCATGAATACTTCCTGAAGTACCTGCTCGGCACCCAGAACGCGGTGATGAACGACGAGGACGGCTGCATCAAGCCGACCGAAGTCACCGTGCGTCCGGCGGCAGAAGGCAAGCTCGACCTGCTGGTGGTGCTGGACTTCCGCATGTCCACTACCTGCCTGTACGGTGACATCGTGCTGCCGACCGCTACCTGGTACGAGAAGGACGACCTCAACACCTCCGACATGCACCCGTTCATCCACCCGCTGTCCGAGGCCGTGCAGCCGCTGTGGCAGTCGAAGAGTGACTGGGAAATCTACAAGGGCTTCGCCAAGGCGATGTCCGAGATCGGTGGCGACTATCTGGGCACCCGCAAGGATCTGGTGCTGACCCCGCTGATGCACGACACCCCGGAAGAACTGGGCCAGCCGTTCGACCCGCGCGACTGGAAAAAAGGCGAGTGCGAGCCGATCCCGGGCAAGACCATGCCGAAGATGACGGTGGTGGAACGCGACTATCGCAAGATCTACGACAAGTTCACCTCCATCGGCCCGTTGCTGGAGAAGGTGGGCAACGGCGGCAAGGGTATTGCCTGGAAGACCGGTCACGAAGTGGACGTGCTGCGTGGCCTGAACAAGACCGTGGCCGACGGTGTCGCTGCCGGCCAGCCGAAACTGGATACCGCCATCGACGCTGCCGAGATGATCCTGACGCTGGCGCCGGAAACCAATGGCCACGTAGCAGTGAAGGCCTGGGATGCGCTGTCCAAGATCACCGGTCGCGACCATACCCACCTGGCGTTGCCGCGCGAGCATGACAGCATCCGCTTCCGCGACGTGCAGGCGCAGCCGCGCAAGATCATTTCCTCGCCGACCTGGTCCGGCCTGGAAAGCGAAGAAGTCAGCTACAACGCCGGCTACACCAACGTGCACGAGTTCATCCCCTGGCGCACCATCACCGGCCGCCAGCAGTTCTACCAGGATCACCTGTGGATGCGTTCGTTCGGCGAAGGGCTGTGCGTGTACAAGCCGGCGGTCGATCTGAAGACCACTGCCGCGGTACTGGGCAAGAAGTCGAACGGCAATACCGAGATCGTCCTCAACTTCATTACGCCGCACCAGAAGTGGGGTATCCACAGTACCTACTCCGACAACCTGCGCATGCTGACCCTGAGCCGTGGCGGCCCGCACGTGTGGGTATCCGAGATCGACGCCAAGAAGGCCGGCATCGTCGACAACGACTGGATCGAGGTGTTCAACGTCAACGGCACGCTGACCGCCCGCGCCGTGGTGTCGCAGCGGGTGCCGGAAGGCATGACCCTGATGTACCACGCGCAGGAAAAGATCGTGAACGTGCCGGGCGCGGAAACCAGCGGCAAACGCGGCGGTATCCATAACTCGGTAACCCGTGCGGTGACCAAGCCCACACACATGATCGGCGGCTACGCGCAGCTGGCCTGGGGCTTCAACTACTACGGCACCGTGGGCGCCAACCGCGACGAGTTCGTGATCGTGCGCAAGATGAAGAACGTGGACTGGCTGGACAAGCCGCTCTCGGAAGGCGTGTAAGCGCGCCGGCGGTGCCGTCGGCACCGCCTCTTTCGAGCCTTCTGAGACATTAGGAGCAAGAACATGAAAATCCGTGCCCAAATCGGTATGGTGCTCAACCTCGATAAATGCATCGGTTGCCATACCTGTTCGGTAACCTGCAAGAACGTGTGGACCAGCCGCGACGGTATCGAGTACGCCTGGTTCAACAACGTCGAGACCAAGCCGGGTATCGGCTATCCCAAGGAATGGGAAAACCAGGACAAGTGGCAGGGTGGCTGGGTGCGCCGCAGCGACGGCAAGCTGGAACCGCGCCAGGGCGGCCGCCTGAAGATTCTGGCCAACATCTTTGCCAACCCGAACCTGCCGTCCATCGACGAGTACTACGAGCCGTTCACCTACGACTACGAACATCTGCAGAACGCGCCGGAAATGATCACCCCGCCGACCGCGCGGCCGGTGTCGGTGCTGACCGGCAAGAAGATGGACAAGATCGAATGGGGCCCGAACTGGGAGGATGACCTGGGCGGCGAGTTCTCCAAGCGCGCCAAGGATGCGCTGTTCGACGGCATCCAGAAGGAGATGTACTCGGCGTTCGAGAACACCTTCATGATGTACCTGCCGCGCCTGTGCGAGCACTGCCTGAACCCGGCCTGCGTCGCCAGCTGCCCGTCCGGCTCCATCTACAAGCGTGAAGACGACGGCATCGTGCTGATCGACCAGGACAAGTGCCGCGGCTGGCGCATGTGCGTGTCCGGCTGCCCGTACAAGAAGATTTACTACAACTGGACCACCGGCAAGGCCGAGAAGTGCATCTTCTGCTATCCGCGTATCGAGGCCGGCCAGCCGACGGTGTGCTCCGAGACCTGCGTTGGCCGCATCCGCTATCTGGGCGTGCTGCTGTACGACGCCGACAAGATCGAAGCCGCTGCCAGCGTGGAAGATCCGAAGAGCCTGTACGAAGCGCAGCTGGGTGTGTTCCTCGATCCGAACGCGCCGGACATCATCGCCGAAGCGAAGAAGCAGGGCATTCCGGAAGCCTGGATCACCGCCGCGCAGAAATCGCCGGTGTACAAGATGGCGATGGAGTGGAAGGTGGCCTTCCCGCTGCACCCGGAATACCGCACGCTGCCGATGGTGTGGTACATCCCGCCGCTGTCGCCGATCCAGTCGGCGCTGGAAAATGGCCTGATCGGCGAGAACGGCATCATCCCGGACGTAAAAGACCTGCGTATTCCGATCAAATACCTGGCCAACCTGCTGACCGCCGGCAAGGAAGAACCGGTAGTGCATGCGCTGGAAACCATGGTGGCGATGCGCCGCTATATGCGCAGCAAGAGCGTGGACAAGGTGGTGAACCCGGCGACGCTGAAAGGCACCCACCTTTCCGGCGCACAGGTGGAAGAGATGTACCAGGTGATGGCGATCGCCAATTACGAAGACCGCTTCGTGATTCCGTCCAGTCACAAGGAAATGGTGGAAAACACCTTCGACGACAAGGCCAGCTGTGGCTTCAGCTTCGGTAACGGCTGCTCCGGCGGCACCTCCGATTCCAGCCTGTTCGGCAAGAAGAAGGCGTCCCCCATTGTGTTCCACGACATGCGCCGCGACCGCAAGGCCAACGCCGGAGGCTGACCATCATGCATAACCCGATGATTTATCGCGCGCTGGGGGCCCTGCTGGGCTACCCGCAGCAGGAGCTGATCGACGCGCTGCCGGAAATCCGCGCAGTGCTGGCCGGCGACGAGGACGTGGCACGCGGTATCGAGCCGCTGCTGCAACAGTTGGCCGCAACCGATCTGATCGAGCTGCAGCAGAACTATGTGCAGGTGTTCGACCGCAGCCCGTCGCACTCGCTGCACCTGTTCGAGCACATCCACGGCGAGGACCGCGCCCGCGGCCAGGCGATGGTGGACCTGATCGAGGAGTACAAGGCGCACGGCTTCGAGCCGGTGAGCGAGGAGCTGCCGGACTACGTGCCGCTGTTCCTGGAATTCCTGTCGCTGTGCGAAGCGGAGGAGGCCAACCGTCTGCTGGGCGACGCGGTGCATGTGCTGGCGCATGTCGCCAAGAAGCTGGCCGACAGTGGCAGCCACTACGCCGGCGTGCTGGATGCGCTGGTGTGGCTGTCGCCGGTGGCGCCAGAGCCGCTGACCGTGCCGCCGATCCGCGACATGGACGAGGCGCTGGAGACCTTCGGCCCCGGCATCGATGGCGTGGAGCCGTTGCTCAAGCCCGGTCTGCCGCAGATCGCCCCGGTCAACTTCTATCCCAAGGGTAGCGGCCCGGCCGCCTGCCATTAATCCGCTGCGGCCAACGTCTGCCGGGGCGGGAGGCTGTGACGCCCGTCCGGGTTGGCCGCAACAAGGAGAAAGACATGGACTACTTGCATCAATTCGTTTTCGGGATCTACCCGTATATCGCCTTGGCGATTTTCATCCTGGGTAGCCTGGTGCGCTTCGAGCGCGAGCAATACAGCTGGAAGAGCGAGTCCAGCCAGCTGCTGCATCGTGGCAGCCTGCGCGTGGGCAACATTCTGTTCCACCTCGGCATCATCGGCCTGTTCTTCGGCCACGCCGTGGGTCTGCTGACTCCGGTAGCGGTGTGGGACGCACTGGGCGTGGCACATAGCTTCAAGCAAGTGTTCGCCATGACCGCCGGCGGCATCATGGGCGGCCTGTGCCTTATCGGCGTGCTGATGCTGCTGCATCGCCGTTTCAGCAGCGACCGTCTGGCGGCCAACACCACCTGGCGCGACAAGCTGGTACTGCTGTGGATTCTGGCCACCTTGCTGTTGGGCCTGTCCACCATCGTGGTGTCCTCCCAGCATCTGGATGGCCACGAAATGGTGCTGTTGATGACCTGGGCACAGCATGTGATCACCTTCCGCGGTGATGCCGACCAGTTCATCGTCGCCGCCTCGCCGATTTTCAAGCTGCACCTGTTCATGGGCATGAGCCTGTTCCTGATCTTCCCGTTCACCCGTCTGGTGCACGTGTGGAGCGGTTTTGGTGCCGTCACCTACCTGGGCCGTGCCTGGCAGCTGGTGCGTCCGCGCGGCTGATAGTTGTTGTTTCTGCGCAATAGCCATGCCTTGGTGGCATGGCTATTTCTTTTCTTATTTTGCGCTGCAACAAAATTGCGGCACGATGTTTGCATTAAGTTTTACTAAAAACAGAAATGCCATCTAAAAACAACTGCATGGCGTCTGAAAAAAACCACCCCGTGTAACAACCCCCCGTGTATTGGAGCCCACCATGCTTTCACGACTCAACCTAGGCCCCAAGCTGCTGCTGCTGGTGCTGCCGTTTGCCGTGATGACCTTTGTCCTTGCCGGCGTCTTTTCCTTCCAACAGTACACCTCGCTGCAAGAGATGCGCTATGCGCGCCAGCTGGTGGACGTAGCCACGCGCTCGTCGGAGCTGATCGACAGCCTGCAGGCCGAGCGCGGGCTGACTAACGGCTTCATGAACGGGCAGGGTGCGGTGCCGGATGCGCTGGTAGCGGCACGGGGCAAGAGCGATGCCGCGCTGCAGGCGTTTACCACCCTGGCAGGCGAGCACGACGGTAACGTCGGCAGCATGGCGGCCGATGCGGCCAGCTCGATTCAGAGCCTGCTGGGCAAGCGCAGCAGTATCGATAGCCGCAGCGTGCCGGCCGCCGAGGTGTTTGCCGACTTCACCCGCAATATCGAACGCCTTACCGGCATTGCCGCCGCGCTGCAGGGGGCCAGCAATGACCCCAACGTGCTGCGTTATGGAAATGCGCTGTCCAACCTGCTGTGCGTGAAAGAGCTGGCCGGTCGCGAGCGCGGCTACGTCAATGGCGTGCTGGCCGGCGGCAGTTTCGATCAGGCCAAGTTCGCGCAGGCCGAATCGCTGAAGGCGCAGCAGGATGCCTGCCTGACACAGGTGCAGTTGCTGGCGCCGCCGGCGCTGCTGCAAATCCTGCAGCCGCTGCTGAGCGCGCCGGAAGTGACTGCCGTGCAGGCGCTGCGCGACGCGGTTTACGGCACGCCGCTGGGCAACGCGGTGGAAACCACGCCGCAGCAATGGTTTGCCGGCACCTCGGCCCGCATCGGCAAGCTGAAGGCCGCGCAGGAAGCGCTGCTGGCCGATGTGCAGCACAATGTGGACGCACAGGTCAGCCAGGCCGGCGTCAATCTGGGGCTGACCCTGGGCGGCACTGCCGCCATTACCCTGTTGCTGCTGATCGGCGGCTTTGCGGTGTACCGCAGCATCCGCCGCCCGGTGCTGCAGCTGGAGGGCATGATGGCGCAGATGAGCCATAACCTCGATCTGGGGGTGCGTGCCAATCTGCAAGGCAATGACGAGATCGCCCGCATGGGCCGTGCGCTGGATGCGCTGGTAGATGCCTTTGCCGGTACGCTGAAAGTGGTCAAGAGCAATGCCCACCAGCTGCAGCAGGCGGCCGGCGCGCTGCAGGGGGTGTCCGAGCGGGCGGCGGGCGCGGCCGAGGCGCAAAGCAACTCCTCGACGCAGATTGCCGCCGCGGTAGAGCAGATGTCGGCCGGTATCGCCGCGGTGAGCGACAACACCCAGCAGAACCTGCAGGTAGCGCGCCAGATGCAGCAGGGGGTGCGTGGCGGTCGCGAGCGCATGCACGCCACGACCCAGGCGATCCAGGGCACGGCCAACACCGTGGACGAGGCCGGTGCCATGATCATCTCGCTGGCGGAAAAGTCGCAAAACATCCGCCAGATCATCACCGCCATTCGCGAGATTGCTGACCAGACCAACTTGCTGGCGCTGAACGCGGCAATCGAAGCGGCGCGTGCCGGCGAAATGGGCCGCGGCTTCGCCGTGGTGGCCGACGAAGTGCGCAAACTGGCGGAACGCACCGGCAAGGAGACGGTGGAGATTGCGCAGCTGATCGAGGTGATTACCAGCGAGACGCAGAATGCCGCCAGCCGCATGCAGATTGCGCGCGGCCAGATGGACGACGGCCTGACGCTGGTCGCGGATACGCTGCGCGAGCTGGACGCCATTCACGAAGAGGCAGAGCAGACCGCCGGCAAGAGTCAGGACACCGCGGTGGCGATGCAGCAGCAGACAGCCGCCAGTAGCGAGGTGGCAGTCAACATCAGCCGCATTGCGGCGCTGGCGGAAGACAATGCCAGCATCGTGCTGGAGGCAGCAGAACTGTCCGAGCAGCTCAATCGCACTTCCGGCGACCTGGTGTTGCAGGTCGATCGCTTCAAGCACACCTCGGCCTGAGTATCCTTAACGGCTGAAATACAGCGGCCACCGGCAGGTGGCCGTTTTGTTTTGCTGACCGTGGGTGGCGTGGGGTCAGACGCGATATGCATGGTAGCGTGCCGGGTGTTGTCTGGCAGGGATTGGCCTTGATGCTGGTGGTACCTGGCGGCACGCTGCTGTCATCCGGAGGTGGCGGGAGTGTCGTGCAGCGGCGGTGGCGAGTTTTGATGCTGCCGCGATGATGAAAAGCAAACGGCCACCCGCAGGTGGCCGTGGTGGGGCGGCACAAGGTTGGCCGCAAGGTGGTGGCGGATCAGCCGACAAACTCTACCGGTACAAAGTAGCTGCGCCCCGGGCGGGTAAGCAGCACTTGCGGCTGGCCTTCCACCACGTTGCGGAAGGCGCGCGGCAGGCGTTTCCAGTCACGGAACATCATCTTGATTGCTTCGTTGCCTTGCTTGCTCATGTCTATCTCCTTGCCATCAGTCCACGGCGTGGATCACGTTGGTCACGACACCCCAGATAAAGAAACTGGCGCTTTCTGGCACTTCGATCGGTTTGAAGTCCGGGTTTTCCGGCAGCAGGCGGATGCGGCCGGCGGAGCGCTCCAGCCGTTTTACCGTCAGCTCGTCGTTGATCACCGCCACTACTACCTTGCCGTTGCGAGGCTCCAGCGAGCGGTCTACCACCAGCATGTCGCCATCGTGAATGCCGGCGTTGATCATCGAATCGCCTTTTACCGTCACCAGAAAGGTGGATGCGGGTTTGCGCACCAGATGCTGGTTCAGGTCGATGTCGGCTTCTTTCAGGTCGTCGCCCGGCACCGGCGAACCGGCGGGTACCCGGCTGGCGAATAGCGGCAGCGACAGGTTCTGCAGTGCCTCGCCCAGTAGCGCGATGTCACCGGCGTCGTTGTGGCGCAGGCTGCGCAGGGTGCGGTATTCGTCCAGCCAGCTCTCCAGCAGCGGCTTGAGCGGCTCCGGTACCCGCATGGCGATTGTCTTGTCACCGCCGAAGCGCGACTTGCGGCCGGCCCCTTCGCGTTTTCCACCTTGTGTCATGGCGTCCTCCTGATGATTTGATTATGTACGAATTCAAATAACAAGGCAAGCCGATGTTGGCATTACCGCCGGCAGGTGTGGTTTTTTGGCAATCGCCAGCGGCAGCGGCACGTTGCTGCTGCCGGCAAGGGTAAAGACGCTCCGCCGGCTGTGGCGGCGGAGCGGGGGAAGGGTCAGGGCTTGCGGGCAACGACCTGCAGCACGGCAGAGCGGCCGGTGTGGAAGCTGCCCTCGATGACTTTGCGCTCGGTCTCGGCAAACTGCAGCAGCTCGAGTCCGGCCAGCTCGTCCTGCACGATGGCCGGCTCCAGCAGCATGTCGACATCCTTGGGGCCGCCGGTGCCGAAAGCCAGCTGGCGCGGGGTGTAGCCTTCCATGATCAGCAGGCCGCCCGGCTTGAGCGCGCGAACCGCTGCGGCCAACACCTGCCGGCGCAACGGGGTGGGCAGGTGGCAGAACACCGACACGATGGCATCCCACTGCGCTTCACCCTGATCGTACTGTTCCAGGTCGGCGAGGCTGGCGGTGACGGCGAGGCCGGCGGCGTCGGCGCGCTGCAACAGCTTGGCAAGGCCGGTCCAGGCGGCATCCACCGCGGTGAGCTGATGGCCGAGGCCGGCGAGGTACACCGCATTGCGGCCTTCGCCTTCGCCCAGGCTCAGCACCTTGCTGCCGGGCGGCAGGCGGCCGGCCTGCTGGCGCAGAAAGTCGTTGGGCGCATCGCCATAGGCGTACTCGGGGCTGGCAAAGCGCTGGTTCCAGAACGTGGCAACGTCACTCATGGCATTTCCTCGGGGTGGCTGAGACTTACTCTTCTTCCGCTTCGATCTCGGCGGCGATACGGGCGCGGACGGCGGCAAAGAACTGGTAGATCTGCGGCACGGCCTCGCAGATCTGCGCCAGCCACAGGTCTTTCTGTTCGCGGCTGGCACCCTCGAGGAACGGGCGCATTTCCGGGTCCGGATGGCGTTCGAACGCCAGCGCCAGAATCGGTGCCAGTGCCGGGCCGGCCTCGGCATCGTCAAACAGCAGGTTCCAGTCTTCGTGCATCAGCTGCATGCCGTCGTAGAAGCCTTCCGCCCAGTCGTTGCCATGCACCTCGCCGTCAGCGTCGGCAGTCAGCCACGGCGCAAAGTCACGCTTGCGCTGCAGGGTGTGGGCGATGTCGTGCCAGTGGCCGCTGACCAGACGGGCAAACTGTTCGATGGCCTTGGGGCTGCTGAAGGCGTCTTCATCCTCGAAGGCGCTGCCCAGGATCAGCGGCAGGCACTCTTCCGGTGGCAATGGCTCCGGGCCGGACAGCAGTGCGGCAAAGAAACCGTCCAGCCGCTCCAGGCTCATGGCCCCCTGGGCGGCAAAGCGTTGCAGGGTGGTTTCCAGGCGCTGGTAATCCTGGTCGCTGAGCGGGGCGTGTTTCATGTCGGCAATCCGGCGAGGGGGTAAGGCGGGCATTATCCGCTAAAATTGCCGACTTGCGCCCGCGCCGCGGGTTTTGTGATGGAGAGAATGTGTCCGCTGCCGATTGTCCGCTGCCACCGCGTGACGGTGTCCACGCCAGCTGCGTGGTACTGCCGCAGCAACACTGGCCCAGTCTGCTGGCCTATCTGCGCCAGCGCTTTGCCCATGTTGCCGACAGCTGGCAGCACAGGTTGGCCGCGGGCGAAGTGTGGGATGACTGCGGCCAACCCTTGACGCCGGCTGCGCCGTATATGCCGGGGCAGCGCATCTGGTACTTCCGCGAAGTGGCTGACGAGACGGCGGTACCGTTCGAGATCGACATCCTGCACCGCGACGACCGGCTGCTGGTGGTGGACAAACCGCATTTCCTGGCCTGCGTGCCCGGCGGCCGCCACCTGCGCGAGACGGTGCTGACGCGGCTGCGGCGCGATCCGGCGCTGGCAAACGCTTCGCCGATTCACCGCCTGGACCGCGAAACCGCCGGCGTGATGCTGTTCTGCCTCGATCCGGCGGCGCGCGGTGGCTACCAGCGGCTGTTCGAGGCGCGCGCGGTCTACAAGAGTTACGAGGCGATTGCGCCGTACCGTGCCGACCTCGCATTGCCGTTGCAACATCGCAGCCGGCTGGAGGAGCTGCCGGGCGGCTTCGTGATGCGCGAGGTGGCCGGCGAGCCGAACAGCGATACCCTGATCGAGCTCATACAGCGGCGCGGCGACTGGGCGCAGTACCGGCTGACGCCGGGCAGTGGCAAGAAGCACCAGCTGCGCGCGCATCTGGCGGCGCTGGGCATCGCCATCGCCAACGATCCGTGGTATCCGGATTTCAACAACGACAAGGCGGCGGACGATTTCTCACGCCCGCTGGCGCTGCTGGCGCGGCGCATCGCCTTTACCGACCCGTTCGACGGCAGCGAGCGGGTATTCGACAGCCGCCGCCAGCTGGCGTGGCCGGAGGACAACACATGATGCAACTGACGGGGCCGGCGCAACTGGGCGGCCTGTTGCTGGCTGGCGGCGAAGGCCGCCGCATGGGCGGGGTGGACAAGGGGCAGCAGCTGTTGTGCGGCCAACCTTTGGCGGCTCACGTGCTGGCGCGACTGGCACCGCAGCTGGGCTGGCTGGCGATCAGCGCCAACCGCAGTCTCGACGCCTATGCCAGCTTCGGCTTGCCGGTGTGGCCGGACGCGGCCGCCTGGCAGGGCATGGGGCCGCTGGCGGCGCTGGCCACGGCGGCACAGCGGCTGCCCGCCGGCATCGCGCTGCTGCAGCTGGCGCCGTGCGATACGCCGGACCTGCCGGCGGAGCTTGCTGCGACCTTGGCCGCCGCGCTGACGGCCGGCACCGCCGACATCGCGCTGCCGGTGACGGCGCAAGGCCCGCAGCCGGCTTGTCTCTTGCTCAAGGTCTGCGTGCTGGCCAGCGTGGCGCCGTATCTGGCCAGCGGGCAGCGCAGTATCCGCGGCTGGCTGGCCGGCCAGCGGGTGGTGGAGGTGCCGTTTGCCGATGCCGCAGCCTTTGCCAATGCCAACGATGCGGCGACGTTGGCCGCACTGACGGCGGGTCGTCACGCTGGCTAAAGCATGCGGCCAACGTGGCCGCATGCTGTCTGGCTGGGCTACACTGCCGCTTTGATCCGCCGGCATTGCTGCCGGCGCTACCTACCGGATGTCCATGACGCACCCCATTCATCCCGAACCTGTGCCGCTGCTGCCGTATATCGGCAAGTGGCTGTTGCTGTCCGCCGCGGTGGCCGCGCTGTCCGGCAGCGCCTCGGCCGTGTTCCTGTTCGCGCTGGAGTGGGCCACCGCCACGCGCGAGGCGTCGCGCTGGCTGCTGTGGCTGTTGCCGCTGGCCGGCTTTGCCGTCGGCTGGCTGTACCTGCGCTACGGCCAGCAGGTGGAGGCCGGCAACAATCTGCTGATCGACGAAATCCACGATCCGAAGAAAGTGATCCCGCTGCGCATGGCGCCGCTGGTGCTGGGCAGCACGGTTATCTCGCACCTGTTCGGCGCCTCGGTGGGGCGCGAGGGTACCGCGGTGCAGATGGGCGGCGCGCTGGCTGACCAGCTGACGCAGCTGCTGCGGCTGCGGCACGAGGACCGCCGCATCATCCTGATGGCCGGCATCAGCGCCGGTTTCGCCTCGGTATTTGGCACGCCGCTGGCCGGTGCGGTGTTCGGGCTGGAGGTGCTGGCCATCGGCCGCCTGCGCTACGACGCCATCCTGCCGTGCATGCTGGCGGCGATTCTCGCCGACCAGGTGTGCCTGCTGTGGGGCGTGCAGCATACCCATTACCTGGTGCCGCACATTCCGGCGGTCAGCGCCTGGGGACTGGCGGCGATGCTGCTCGCCGGCGCGGTGTTCGGTCTGGCCGGCAAACTGTTTGCCGATGCCCCCCATGCGCTGACGGCGGGGGTAAAGCAGTGGATTGTCTACCCGCCGCTGCGGCCGCTGGTCGGCGGCCTGCTGCTGGCGGTGCTGGCCTGGGCATTGCCGCTGGACCGCTATCTGGGACTGGGTATTCCGACCATCGTCGAAGCGTTCCAGCAGCCGCTGGCGCCGTACGACGCGCTGGTCAAACTGTTGCTGACCGTGTTGTCGCTGGGTTCCGGCTTCAAGGGCGGCGAGGTGACGCCGTTGTTCTACATCGGCGCCACGCTGGGCAATGCGCTGGCGCCGCTGCTGCAGTTGCCGTTGCCGCTGCTGGCCGGCATCGGTTTTGTGGCGGTGTTTGCCGGTGCGGCCAACACCCCATTGGCGTCCACGCTGATGGCGGTGGAGCTGTTCGGCAGCGACATCGGCGTCTACGCCGCGCTGGCCTGCGTGGTCAGCTATCTGTGTTCCGGCCATTCCGGCATCTACAAGGCGCAGCGGCTGGGGCAGGGCAAGCACCGGCCGGTGCCGGAAGGCATGAAGCTGGGCGAGGTGTCCGACAGCAATCCGCCGCCGCCCAATAGTTGAACCCGCGGCCGTGGCAGTGGTCATGGCCGTAATTTTGCTGTTTTCCGGCTGCGCCAGTCGCGTGTGGCCAGGCTGCAGATGACTTGCCGATTTCTTGTCGTAAATCAACAAGTGCTCGTCTGCTGCAAGCTATCGGCTCCGTCCCAAGTCGCCAAGAATGTCCTCACCCTGGCACTTAGACACGGATACGTCCATGGCAAACCGTTACTCCTTCTGGAGCCTGCTCAAGCACGGGCTCAAACATCACGAAACCTGGCAGCCGGCGTGGCGCACGCCGCAGCTCAAGCCGCGTTACGACGTAATCATCATCGGCGGTGGCGGTCACGGTTTGGCCACCGCCTACTATCTGGCCAAGAACCACGGCGTGAAGAACGTGGCGGTGCTGGAGAAAGGCTATCTCGGCGGTGGTAACACCGCCCGCAACACCACCATCGTGCGTTCCAACTACCTGTGGGACGAATCGGCGCACCTGTACGAGCACGCACTCAAACTGTGGGAAGGGCTGTCGCAGGAGCTGAACTTCAACGTGATGTTCAGCCAGCGCGGGGTGATGAACCTCGGCCACACCCTGCAGGACATGCGCGACATCGAACGCCGCGTCAACGCCAACGTGCTCAACGGCATCGACGGCGTGATCCTGTCGCCGAAAGAAATCCAGGACATCGTGCCGCTGATGGATGTCAGCGCCAGCACCCGCTTCCCGGTGATGGGCGCCAGCTACCAGCCGCGCGGCGGTGTCGCCCGCCACGATGCGGTGGCCTGGGGCTTTGCCCGTGGCGCCAGCGAGCTGGGCGTGGATCTGATTGAGCAATGCGAAGTGACCGGCATGATCATCGAGGATGGCCGCATCAAGGGTGTACACACCACCCAGGGTGACGTGTTTGCCGATCGCGTCGGTTGCGTGGCCGCCGGTAGCACCTCCACCCTGGCCAAGATGGCCGGTGTACGCCTGCCACTGGAAAGCCACCCGCTGCAGGCTTTTGTGTCCGAATCGATGAAGCCGTGCCTCGACACCGTGGTGATGTCCAACGCGGTACACGGTTATGTCAGCCAGTCCGACAAGGGCGAGCTGGTGATCGGCGCCGGTATCGACAGCTACCTGGGTTACGGCCAACGTGGCAGCCCGCACGTGATCGAACACACCGCCGCCGCCATCATCGAGCTGTTCCCCAGCTTCTCGCGCGTGCGCCTGAACCGTCAGTGGGGCGGCATCGTCGACGTGGCGCCGGATGCCTGTCCGATCATCGGCAAGTCGCCGGTGAAGGGGCTGTACTTCAACTGCGGTTGGGGTACCGGTGGCTTCAAGGCCACGCCGGGCTCGGGTCATGTGTTCGCCCACACCATAGCCAACGATGCGCCGCATCCGCTGAACGCCGCCTTCGCGCTGGACCGCTTCAGCACCGGCCATCTGATCGATGAACACGGCGCCGCCGGCGTAGCCCACTAGGAGAGCCCCCAATGTTCCAGCTTCATTGTCCGCACTGCGGGGCGACCCGCGAAGAAGAAGAATTCAGCTATGCCGGCGAGGCCTATATCGCCCGCCCGGCCAACCCGGAAGAGGCCAGCGACGCGGAATGGGGTGACTACCTGTTCATGCGCAAGAACACCCGTGGCTGGTTCTGGGAGCAATGGCAGCACACCGCCGGCTGCCGCAAGGTGTTTGTCGTCAAGCGGCACACCGCCAGTTATCAGATCGCCGGCAGCTGGACGCTGGCGGAAGGCAAAGCGCATTACCTGAAGGAGAGCGAAGCATGAGCGCCTACCGTGTCCATCGCAACAGCCAGCGCATCGATAGCCAATCGCCACTCAAGTTCACCTTCGACGGCAAGCAGATGCAGGGTTTCGCCGGCGATACCCTGGCCTCGGCGCTGATCGCCAACGGCGTCAAGCTGATCGGCCGCAGCTTCAAGTACGGCCGCCCGCGCGGCATCATCGGTCATGGTTCGGAAGAACCGAACGCGCTGATCCAGCTGGAAACCGGCGCTTACACCGTACCGGACCTGAAAGCCACCCAGGTGGAGCTTTATCACGGCCTGTCCGCCACCACCACGACCGGCTTCCCGTCGCTGCACTTCGACCTGAAGGGCATGGCCGGTACTTTTGCCCGTTTCATGCCACCCGGCTTCTACTACAAGACTTTCATGGGTCCGGTAAAGGCCGCCTGGCCGCTGTACGAGAAGATGATACGCATGGCGGCCGGCTATGGCCGCGCCCCGGTGGAAGCCGACCCGGAATACTACGACCACCTGCACCACCACGTGGACGTGCTGGTGGTGGGCGGCGGTGCCTGCGGTCTGTGGGCCGCTACCCTGGCAGGCCGCGCCGGTCTCAAGACCCTGCTGGTAGACGAACAGAACGAAGCCGGTGGCTGGATGCTGTCCGATGCCAGCGCCCGTATCGACGGCAAGCCGGCGATGCAGTGGGTGAACGAGCGCCTGGCCGAGCTGGATAGCCTGGGCAATGTCACGGTACTGCGCCGCACCACCGCCTTCGCGCTGCACGAGCAGAACCTGGTGCAGGCACTGGAACTGTGCCAGGACCACCTGCCGATCGGCAGCCGCAACCCGGGTCAGCCGCGTCAGCGCCTGCACAAGATCCGCGCCCACCACGTGGTGCTGGCCGCCGGCGCCATTGAGCGCCCGCTGGTCTACGGCAACAACGACCGCCCGGGGGTGATGACCGCCGCCGCCGGCCAGACCTACCTCAACCGCTACGGCGTGGCCGTTGGCCGCAACGTGCTGCTGATGACGCACAACGACGCCGCCTACGACGCCGCCCGCGACCTGGCCGAAGCCGGCAGCCGCGTGACGCTGATCGACACCCGTCTGCGCGGTGCCGCCGACTGGCGCCAGCAGCAGGCCAAACAGGCCGGCGTGGAGCTGATGCTGGGCTACGGCATTGCCCAGGTACACGGCAAGACCGCCGTCAGCGGCGCGCAGCTGGTACAGCTTGACCCGTTCACCAACACCGTGCGTGGCAAGGGCCCGCGCCTGTCGGCCGACAGCATCCTGTCCTCCGGCGGCCTGACTTCCACCGTGCACCTGTTCTGCCACAACACCGGCCGCCCGTACTGGAAAGAGGAAAGCCTGTCCTTCGTGGTGCCGGATGAGGGCCGCCAGGGCATCAGCTGTGCCGGTGCCATCACCGGCCGCTGGGAGCTGTCCAGCGCGCTGGCGCAGACCCACGCCGCCACCAGCGCCATGCTGGCCGGCTTCGGTCGCAGCACCCACGGCGACTGCCCGCAGGGTGACGAGCACGAGGTGGCCGCCACCCGCCGCCTGTTCCGCGTGCCGGACGGCCTGGCCGAAGGCCACGGCGCCAAGGCGTTTGTCGACTTCCAGAACGACGTCTCTGCCGCCGACATCCACCTGGCAGTGCGCGAGAACTACCGCTCCATCGAACACGTGAAGCGCTACACCGCGCTGGGCTTCGGTACCGACCAGGGCAAGCTGTCCAACGTCAACGGCTTCGCCATCGCCGCCGAGGCACTGGGCAAGCCGATCTCCGCGGTGGGTACCACCACCTACCGCCCGGCCTACACCCCGGTAACCTTCGGCGCGCTGGCCGGCAGCCACAAGGCCGACACCTTCGAGCCGCGCCGCTACACCGCGATGCAGGCCTCGCACCTCAAGCGTGGCGCGCTGTTCGAGACCGTCGGCCAGTGGATGCGCCCGTGGTACTTCCCCCAGGGCAAGGAAACGATGCACCAGGCGGTGGACCGCGAATGTCTGGCCACCCGTAACAGCGTCGGCGTGATGGATGCCTCCACCCTCGGCAAGATCGATGTCAAAGGCCCGGACGCGCGCGAGTTCCTCAACCGCATCTACTCCAACGCCTGGAGCAAGCTGGACCCGGGCAAGTGCCGCTACGGCCTGATGTTGGACGAGAATGGCATGGTGATGGACGACGGCGTGACCGCCTGCATCGCCGACGACCACTTCCACATGACCACCACCACCGGCGGCGCCGCCCGCGTGCTGAACTGGCTGGAACGCTGGCACCAGACCGAATGGCCGGAACTGCAGGTGCGTTTCACCTCCACCACCGACCACTGGAGCACCACCGCGGTGGTGGGGCCGAAGAGCCGTGCCGTGCTGCAGAAACTGTGCAGCGACATCGACCTGTCGGCCGAGAACTTCAAGTTCATGGACTGGCGCGAAGGCACCGTCGCCGGCGTACCGGCCAAGGTGTTCCGTATCTCCTTCTCCGGTGAACTGGCGTACGAGATCAACGTCGATGCCTGCTACGGCCACTACATCTGGGAACAGGTGATGGCGGCCGGTGATGAATTCGGCATCACCCCGTACGGCACCGAAACCATGCACGTACTGCGTGCCGAGAAGGGCTTCATCATCGTCGGTCAGGATACCGACGGCTCGATGACGCCGATGGATCTGGCTATGGGCTGGGCAGTGGGCATGAAGAAGCCGTTCAGCTTCCTCGGCAAACGCTCGCTGAGCCGCTCCGACACCGTGCGCAGCGACCGCAAGCAGCTGGTGGGTCTGTACACCGAAGACCCGAAAGTGGTGCTGACCGAAGGCGCGCAGATCCTGTCCACGCCGGACGCCACGCCGCCGGCCGCCATGCAGGGCCATGTCACCTCCAGCTACCACAGCGCCTTCCTCGGTCGCTCCATCGCCATGGCGGTGCTGAAGGGTGGCAGCCAGCGCAGCGGCGACACCGTGTATGTGTGGGCGCAGGGCAAGATGCACCCGGCCAAGGTGGTTTCCTCCGTATTCGTCGATCAAGAAGGGGTGCGTCAACATGCCTAACTTCCAACCCTATCTGCAGTCCCCGCTGGTCAACTTCAACCTGCCGGCGGAAACCGTGCCGGCCGACAGCAGCCAGCAGGTGCGTGCCAACGAGCTGCCGCTGCTGGGCTACATCGCCATCCGTGGCGAGCTGGCGGATGCCGCCATCGCCGCCGCGGTGAGCAGCGTGACCGGCGCCAGCGTGCCGGCCGCCGGCCAGTTCAGCACTGGCGACGCCGGTGTGCTGGTGTGGGTGTCGCCGGACGAACTGCTGCTGGTGACCCGCCGCGCCGAACTGGCGCAAAGGTTGGCCGCATTCGAGGCGGCCTTTGCCGGCCTGTTCGCCCATGCGGTGGACAACAGCGGCGGCCTGACCTGCCTGTCGCTGTCCGGCAGCGAGCACGTCACCGTGCTGCGCCACATGGGGGTGTACGACTTCGAGTCGCTGGCGGTGGGCCAGGCGGTGAGCACCGTGCTCGGCAAGGCCGGCGGCACCGTGCTGCGGCTGGAAGACGACGGCGTGTTCCTGATCATCCGCCGCAGCTTTGCCGACTACCTGTGGCTGCTGTTGCGCAAGGTGTGCACCCCGTACCGCTTTGCGGTGGCCAAGCTGGCCGAATCCGGCAGCCATCCGCTGTTGCGGCTGCTGGACAAACAGCACGCCGCCCCGGCACGCAAGGCGGTTACCGCCTGACCCGCCGCTGACCATTCTGCCCGGCGGTGCGCCAGTCGCACCGCCGCGGCCAACTCTTGCCCGGAGGAAACACCATCATGTCATTGCATCAAGACAGCATCGTCATTGACGGCCTGATCATCGCCAAGTGGGAGCGCTCGGTTTTCGAGGATATGCGCAAGGGCGGGCTGACGGCGGCCAACTGCACCGTGTCGGTATGGGAAGGCTTTGCCGATACCGTCAGCAATATCGCCGAGATGAAGCAGAAGATCCGTCAGTACGACGAAATCCTGTCGCTGGTACGTACCACCGACGACATCCGCAAGGCCAAGGAGCAGGGCAAGACCGGCATCATCCTCGGCTTCCAGAACGCGCATGCCTTCGAGGACAACATCGGCTACATCGAGGCGTTTGCCGACATGGGCGTGCGCGTGGTGCAGCTGTGCTACAACACGCAGAACCTGATCGGCACCGGTTGCTACGAGCGCGACGGCGGCCTGTCCGGCTTCGGCCGCGAGGTGATCGCCGAGATGAACCGTACCGGCATCATGGTCGATCTGTCGCACGTCGGCGGCAACACTTCCAAGGAGGCGATCCTCGAATCCAAGAAGCCGGTGTGCTACTCGCACTGCCTGCCGTCCGGCCTGAAAGAGCACCCGCGCAACAAGAGCGACGAGGAGCTGAAGTTCATCGCCGACCACGGCGGCTTTATCGGCGTCACCATGTTCCCGCCGTTCCTCAAGCGCGGCATCGAGGCCACCGTCGACGACTACGTCGAGGCGATGGACTACGTGATCAACCTGGTGGGCGAGGATTGCGTCGGCTTCGGTACCGACTTCACCCAGGGCTACGACAAGGGCTTCTTCGACTGGATCACCCACGACAAGGGCCGTTATCGCCGCCTGACCAGCTTCGGCACCATTCTCAATCCGGAAGGCATCCGCACCATTGGCGAAACGCCCAACCTGACCGCTGCCATGGAAAAGGCCGGCTGGAGCGAAAGCAAGATGCGCAAGGTGCTGGGTGAGAACTGGCTACGGGTTTTCGGAGAAGTGTGGGGGGGATAAACCCCGGTTTGCCCGGCATACACGGTATGCCGGGTTTTTTATTGCCGGCAGAAGCATGCCGTTCATGGAGTGTGCTGATGAATCGATTCAAACGCGTTGCCGTATCGCTGTCACTACTGCTGGCTGCCGCCGGCAGCCAGGCTACCGAGCTGGTCCACTGGCCGGCGGAAGCCGCTGCCAGGCTCAACAGCCTGATTGCCAAGCAGGCCAACAAGGGACAGTACGCGGTGTTCGACATGGACAACACCACCTACCGTTACGACCTGGAAGAGTCGTTGCTGCCGTTTCTGGAAATGAAAGGCGTGCTGACCCGCGACAAGCTGGACCCGTCGCTGAAGCTGATTCCGTTCAAGGACAGCGCCGGCTTCAAGGAAAGCCTCAACAGCTACTACTACCGCTTGTGCGAAGTGGACGATCTGGTGTGCTACCCGTGGGTGGCGCAGGTGTTCTCCGGCTTCACGCTGAAGGAGCTGAAGGGTTATGTCGACGAGCTGCTGGCTTACGACAAGCCGATTCCGATCAAGTACTACAGCGGCGACAAGGTGGTGGACGGCACGGTGAACCGGCCGCAGCTGTATACCGGCATGCAGGAGCTGTACAACAAGCTGCAGGAAAACGGCATCGAGGTGTATGTGATGACCGCGGCCAGCGAGGAGCTGGTGCGCATGGTGGCCAGCGATCCGAAGTATGGCTACAACGTCAAGCCGCAGAACGTGATCGGCGTGAACATGCTGCTGAAGAACCGCCAGAGCGGCGAGCTGACCACCTCGCGGTTGCAGATCAAGAAGGGCAAGTATGACCAGAAGGCCAACCTGGATCTGGAGCTCACTCCCTACCTGATGAACCCGATGACCTGGTACGAAGGCAAGCTCGGCAGCATCGTCGGCTGGATCGACCAGTGGAAGAAGCCGGTGCTGGTGGGCGGCGACACGCCGATTTCCGATGGCTACATGCTGTTGAATGCCACCGACGTGGAGAAAGGCGGCATGCGGGTGTGGGTAAACCGCAAGGCCAAATACATGCCGGCGATGCAGGCGTGGTGGGAGAAATCCGCGCAGCAGCAGCAGGCGCTGGGCCAGCCGGTCACCGCCGACAAGAACTGGCTGGTGGTGAAACCGGAAGAAATTCAATAACACGCGCCGTTCAGGCGCGGCAAAAGGGCAGCTTCTCGTCATTACCTACATAACAGGCTGAGGAATAGAGATGAACTTGAATCGCAGAACTTTCACCCGTATCACGCTGCTGGCCACCGCGCTGGCATGTAGTAGCGGTGCCTTTGCCGCCGACAAACCGCTGATCAAGATCGGCTACGTGGAAGGCTGGGCGGATAGCGTGGCCACCACCCAGGTGGCGGCCAACATTATCAAGACCAAGCTGGGCTACCCGGTGGAACTGGTGCCGGTAGCGGCCGGCATCATGTGGCAGGGCGTGGCACGCGGCGATCTGGATGTCACGCTGTCGGCCTGGCTGCCGGCCACCCATGGTGACTACTACCAGAAGCTGAAGGACAAGGTGGTGATCGCCGGTACCAACTATCCGGGTGCCAAGATCGGCCTGATCGTGCCGGAATACGTGCCGGCCAAGAGCATTGCCGATCTCAACAAGTACAAGGACGTGTTCCAGGACCGCATCGTCGGTATCGATGCCGGCGCCGGGGTGATGAAGAAAACCGAGCAGGCGATCAAGGACTACAACCTGGATCTGAAACTGATGCCCAGCTCCGGCCCGGGCATGGCATCGGAACTGGCGCGCGCCATCAATGGCAAGCGCCCGATTGCGGTGACCGGCTGGATTCCGCACTGGATGTTTGCCAAGTGGCGTCTGCGCTTCCTGGAAGACCCGAAAAAGGTTTACGGCGAAGAAGAGCACGTGGACACCGTGATGAACCCGGGCCTGACGACCAAGGCGCCGGCGGTGGCCAGCTTCCTGAAGAAGTTCAGCTGGAAGGCGGAGGAGGTCGGCAGCGTGATGCTGGACGTGGAAAACGGCATCAAGCCGGCGGCCGCGGCCGAGAAGTGGGTGGCCGGCAACGGCGGCCGCGTGGCTGGCTGGTTGTAAACGCATCACGTCATGCAAAAGCCCCGGTAGCGTTATGCTGCCGGGGCTTTTTGCGGTCTTGCGGTTGGCCGCAATCAGCTGGTGGTCTTGTCGCGGCGCTGTTTTTTCATGCGGTACATCATGTCGTCGGCGTGACCGAGCAGTTGCTGTCCGCTGTTGCCGTTTTCCGGATAGAGCGCGACGCCGATGCTGACATTGACCGGGATGGTGTCGGCGCCGATCGCCAGTGGTGCGGCAAATGCCTGCTGGATTTTTTCCGCCACCGTGCCGGCGTGTTCGGCCAATTGCAGGTCTTCGAGCAGCACGATGAACTCGTCGCCACCGATCCGCGCCACCGAATCCGTTTCGCGCACGCAGCTGCTCAGCCGGGAGGCGACTTCCTGCAGCAGTCGGTCGCCGGTGGTGTGTCCCAGGCTGTCGTTGATGTGCTTGAAGTTGTCCAGGTCCAGATACAGCAAGGCAATGCGGCTGGCGTTGCGCATTGCCCGTGCCAACGCGGACTGCAGGCGGTCGTTGAGCAGTGCGCGGTTGGGCAGGCCGGTCAGCGGGTCGTGCTGCGCCAGGTGCTGCAGCCGGCTGTGCAGCTGTTTGCGTTCGATGGCGGTGGCGATCTGGGTGGACACATATTGCAGCAGCTCCTGATGCTGCACGGTGTAGCGCATGCCCGGATCGCGGCTTTTCAGGATCAGCACGCCGATGACGCCGCTGCTGGCACTGAGCGGCACGCCCAGCCAGCTTTGCAACTGCGGATCGGGCGAGGGGGGCTGCTGGCTGTCGCATTGCCATAACAGCGGTTGGCCGCTGCTTACTACCTGGTTGCCCAGCGCGCAGAGCGTCGCCGCGCCGGTGCTGTCTGGGGCGCCGGCCGACAGGTCGGCCTGGTAGGAGATGCTTAACTGCTGCGCGCCAGCGTCGCACAGGGCGACCGCGAAGTCCTGCGCCGGCAGCAGTCCGGCAATGATGTGATGTATCTGCCGGAACAGCGCCTGCAGGTTCTCTGCCGCGTGCGCGGCTTCGGAGATGGCGTATAGCGCCGCCTGCATCGACTCCGCCCGCTTGCGCTCGGTGACATCGCGCGCCACGGCAATGCGCATCTGCTTGGATTCCGACCAGCGGGCGGACCACATGATGTGGGCGATCGAGCCATCCTTGCGGATGTAGCGGTTCTCGAAGTGCGGGTTGGGTTGGCCGCGCATGATCTTGCCGGCGGCGCTCAGTGTGCGCTCGAGGTCGTCCGGGTGGATGAAGGCCAGCATGGAGCGGCCAACCATTTCTGCCGGCGTGTAGCCGAATATCTGTTCGCTGGCGGCGCTGACGAACACAAAGTTGCCGGCCGCATCCACCGCGCAAACGGCATCCAGCAACAGTGGCATGAACGATGCCGGGTCAAGCTGGTTATCGGGTGCCATGAAATTATCCCTGCAACAGTAGCCGGAATGGACGCCGCGCGGGCTTGGGCGGCGGCATCGCTGCTGTGACTACGACATTATAATAACGCAACGGCATTGTCTGCCGCATATTGGCGCAGTTGACAGCATTTGTATCAACTGGCGGCGGCAAACAGCAACGGCACGCCGCTGCCTTGCAGTCGCTCTACCTTGTGCGGCTCGGCATCGGCCTCGATCACCAGCCGGCTGACTTCCGCCAGCGGCGTAACGGCAAACGGCGAGGCGGTGCCCAGCTTCTGGTTGGTGACGGCCAGCACGATCTGGCTGCACTGGCGTACCAGCAGGCGCTTGAAGGCGGCCTCTTCGGCGATGGTGGTGCCGATGCCCAGTTCGATATCCACCGAGCAGGTGCCCAGAAAGCAGATGTCCGGCCGCATGGCCTGTATTTCCAGTGCCGCCGCGGTGCCGATGGTGCCGCCGATGCGGTGGTCCATGCGCCCGCCGACCACGGTAACGTCGAACTGCTGGCGTCCCAGCAGGGCGGCGGCGATGAGAATCGAGTTGGTTGCCACCGTCAGCGGCATGTCCGGCAGCGCGCGGGCGATTTCCAGGTTGGTGGTGCCGGAATCGAGAAATACGAACTGCCCCGGCTGCAGCAGCTGTACCGCCGCTGCGGCCAACCTTGCCTTGCTGGCCACGTTCTCGTGGCTGCGCTCGTCGAGACTGCCGGTATTGGGCGTCATGGCAATGGCGCCGCCATAGACACGCTTGCATACGCCGCTGGCTGCCAGCTCGCGCAGATCGCGGCGGATGGAATCTTCGGAAACCCCCAGCGTCTGCGCCAGTTCGGTGGCCAGCACGCGGCCATCCTGCAGTAGCAGTTGGCGGATATAGAGCTGGCGGTCGCTGGGCAGGCTGTTGTTGCCCGGTCGCGGCAGGCGGGTATCGGTGTGCATGCGTGATTGGCCGGAGAAGTTTGCGCAATCGTGCAGCAATGTACGTAGTCGGTCAATTTCGATCACGATTTTGCGCATGGTTTTGCATGTTTGTTTGCATGTTTGTGCATGAAGGTGCACAATTGGCGCGTGATTTCTCAGGAGACTGCCATGTTTCGCGCCATTGCCACCGATCTGGACGGTACCTTGCTGGATGCCGACTCCCGCGTTAACGCGCGCAGCTGGCAGGCGCTGCGCCGTGCCGCCGCCGCAGGTTGCCAGCTGATTGTCGCCACCGGCCGCCATCACCGTGATGTGCGCGAGATACTGGCCGCGGGTAGCGACCTGTCGATCAGTGTCATCAGCGCCAATGGTGCCCGGGTGCATGCGCAGGACGACCGGCAGCTGCATGCGGCCAACCTGACGCCGGCGCTGGTCAACAAGCTGCTGCAGCCGGCACTGGCCGGCGATGCCGAAATGGGGCTGTATCTGGATAGCCAGCGGCTGGCCTGCCGTTACCACGGGCCGCTGCAAGCGTATGCCGGCAAGGCGGAGCAGGTGGAGTCGCTGGCGGACTACCACGGTAGCGGCGTCGCCAAAATCATCTACTACGCCGCACCGGACAAGCTGACGGCGATCGAGCAGGAAATCCTGCATCGCTTCGAAGGGCAGCTGGCGCTGGTGTACTCGCAGGACTGTTATCTGGAGGTGATGGCGCCCGGCGTCAGCAAGGGCAGTGCGCTATCGCTGCTGCTGGCCGAGCTGGGTATCGCCGCCGAACACTGCGCGGCATTCGGCGATGCGCAGAACGATGTGGAGATGTTGCGTCTGGTCGGCCACCCGCACCGCATGGCCAATGCCAGTCCGCGATTGAGCGGGCAGGTGCCGCAGGCGCGGCAGATCGGGCACCATGCCGAATCGGCGGTGGCCCGGGTGCTGGAGCAGGCTTTCGCCTGAGTGTCGGGTTGGCCGCATGAAAAAACCGCCTGTCGGCAAGCCGGCAGGCGGTTTTTTTTATCCGCGGGATCAGCTGGCGGCGAGCTGGAACTGGCGCATGTTATCGCCCAGTTCCGCCATCAGCCGGTCCAGCCGTTCGGTGGCGCTGGCTATGGTGTCGGTTTCGCCGGACAGGGTGCGGCTGCTGTCGCCCACCGCGGTGATGTCGCCGGCAAAGCGGGCAAAGCCGGTGTTCTGGTTCTCTTCCGCCTGCGATACCTCGCGCAGCAGCTGCGCCAGCGCGTGGGTGTCGCGGATGATGCCGGCGAGGCGCTGCTGCGCATCCACCGCATGCTCGCGCCCGGCGCGCACCTGGGCATTGCCGTTGCGGATGGCGTCGATGGCCTCGTTGGTGCCGCTGACGATCAGGCCGATTTTCTGCTCGATATCCAGCGTGGCGTGTTGGGTGCGCTCGGCCAGCTTGCGCACCTCGTCGGCCACCACGGCAAAGCCGCGACCCATTTCGCCGGCCCGTGCCGCTTCGATGGCGGCATTCAGTGCCAGCAGGTTGGTCTGGTCGGCAATGTCACGGATCAGCTGCACAATGCCGTTGACCTCGGCGCTGCGCTCGCCCAGGTCTTCCATGCGTTCTACCGCGTGCATGATGACCTCGCCGGCCTGGTTGAGCTGATTGACTGCCTGATCCATTGCCTGGCCACCACCGTTGGCCGCGTGGCCGGCATTGGCCGCCATGCTGGTGGCGCAGTGCGACTGCGCAGCGTTCTGGCTGGTCACTACCGCCATCTGCTGGGCGATCACCACCATGTCTTCGGCGCGGTTGCGCTGTTCGTTCATGGTGCGGGCAATCATCTGGGTGCTGCCGGCAATGTCGCGGCTCTCGTTGGAGGCGGCGGAGATGGAGTGGGTAACCTGTTCCATCATCTGCTTCATTGCCTGGGTGGCCAGTTCGGCGGCTTCGCGCGCCTGCTCCAGTTTGGCAAAGCTGCGCGATTTGGCGCGATCGTTGGCCAGCGCCAGGCTCAGCACCACCAGCGTGAGGCCGATCAGCGACTTGGCCTGCAGGATGGGCAGCTCTTCGTGGGCAATCGGCGTGGGCGGGATGTCACCGGCGGCGGACAGCAGGAACATCACCGCGATCATCACGAAAGTCAGCAGTGTCCACACAATGCCGGCACGGCGGCCGCTGACAAAAATGGCGGCAAACGGTACCACGGCAAACCACATGATGCTGGTGGACATGATGCCGCCGTTGACATACACCATCCAGCACACCATCAGGTACATCACCAGCACGATCAATTGCGCCACCAACCGCAGTGCGCCACTGAGCTTGAGCAGTAGTGGCCCGAGCAGCATGGCAATACCGCCGAGCAGGATGCCGGTGCCCATCGCCGGGTGGTGCAGCTTGAAATAGGAGAGCGCGAACAGCGGGGCGATCAACCCGGCGAGCAGGCCGACGCTGACCACGGTGCGGGCGCGGATCAGGCCTTCCGCATCCTGGCGGATGGCATCCGGGATGAACCATTCTGCAATGGTGTTGAGAGACATTTTGTTTCCTCGCGTTGTTGTGTTGGCGGCGCCTCATTTGCGGACGCGGCTCGTGCTTTGTTTTGTACTGCGAGCAACAGGCTAAAACAATTGTTTGAATTCTACAAGCGGCTGGTACGTAACGGTTTTTTGGCGGGCAGGAATGGGCTTCCGTCCGGATGGGCTACTGCTCGAGGCTGGAAAATGCCGACGGCTGACCTATGCTGAGGACACACAAGCGGAGGGGTGGATCATGGGACAGATGCTGGATAAACAGGTAAGCGACTTGCTGTCGCGGCGGGATCACGGCCTGGCGTGCTGTGATGTGAAAAGCTCGTCGGTGCGGCTGCAGAAGTTGCCGCTGGGCGCGGAACAGGCATTGCAGTTGCAGGCGTTGGCACAGGTGCTGGATGCCAGCAGCGAGTGCCTTGGCGGCCAGTTGCTGGCCGCGGCGGTAGGCGATCTGTGGGACAAGCTGGATGAGCCGCTGCGTAGCGAGGCGGTGGCCGCCTTCAAGGCCATACAGCAGGCCGGCAAGCCGGAAACCATCCCCGGGGTGGAGTTCAATCTCGGCGGCAGTTAACGGGAAACAAGGTTGGCCGCAGGTAACAAGGCCCCCGCATGGCGGGGGCCTTGTCATGTCACGGTGGCGAGCGCCGTGCGTTTAGCCTTCGGCCGGCAGCTGTTCGGCCTGGATCGCGGTGAGGGCGATGGTGTAGACGATGTCGTCCACCAGCGCGCCGCGCGACAGGTCGTTTACCGGCTTCTTCAGCCCTTGCAGCATCGGACCGACCGACACCACGTTGGCCGACCGCTGCACCGCCTTGTAGGTGGTGTTGCCGGTGTTCAGGTCCGGGAATACGAACACGTTGGCGCGGCCGGCTACCGGGCTGTCCGGCGCCTTCTGGCGGCCAACGCTTTCCACACTGGCGGCGTCGTACTGCATCGGGCCGTCGATCAGCAGGCCCGGGCGCTTCTCGCGGGCGATGCGGGTGGCTTCGCGCACTTTCTCCACGTCGTCACCGCTACCGGAAGAACCGGTGGAGTAGGAGATCATCGCCACGCGCGGCGGAATGCCGAAGGCGGCGGCGGAGTCCGCGCTCTGGATGGCGATGTCGGCCAGCTCTTCCGCGCTCGGGTCCGGGTTCACCGCGCAGTCACCGTACACCAGTACCTGGTCCGGCATCAGCATGAAGAACACGCTGGACACCAGCTTGGCGCCGGGCGCGGTCTTGATCAGCTGCAGTGCCGGGCGGATGGTGTTGGCGGTGGTGTGTACCGCGCCGGAAACCAGGCCGTCCACTTCGTTCAGCGCCAGCATCATGGTGCCCAGCACCACATTGTCTTCCAGCTGCTGCTCGGCCATCGGCGCGCTCAGGCCCTTGCTCTTGCGCAGCTCGACCATCGACGGCACGTAGCGGCTGCGGACCTCGGCCGGATCGACAATCTCGATACCGGCCGGCAGGGCAACGCCCTGTGCCTCGGCCACTTGCAGGATGTCGTTGCGGTCGCCAAGCAGCACGCAGTGGGCGATGCCCTTTTCGTGGCAGATGGCGGCGGCTTTCACCGTGCGCGGCTCGTTACCCTCCGGCAGCACGATGCGCTTGGCGGCGCGGCGCGCCTTTTCCATCAGCTGGTAGCGGAAAGCCGGCGGCGACAGGCGTTTTTCGCTGGTTTCGCCGATGCGCTGCTGCAGTGTGGTGCAGTTCAGGTGCTCGGCGACGAAATCGACCACCCGTTCCATGCGCTCCAGGTCGTCGGACGGTACCTGGCGGTTCATCGCCGCGATCAGCGTGGTGCTGTCCAGGGTATTGGTGTCGATCGACAGTACCGGCAGGCCGCTGGTAAACGCCTTGTGGCACAGCTGCGCCACACGCGGGTCCGGCTCGGCGCCGCAGGTCAGCAGCAGGCCGGCCAGCGGTACACCGTTGAGTGCCGCCATCGCGGTGGCCAGAATCACGTCCTCGCGGTCGCCCGGGGCGATCACCAGGGCGCCCGGCTTCAGCAGGTGCACGATGTGCGGTACCGAGCGCGCCATCACCGACATGCTCAGCACGCGGCGGCGGGTCAGTTGGCCGGCGTGCAGCAGCCGCGCCTTGAGATAGTTGGCCACGTCCAGCGTGCGCGGTGCCATCAGTTCCGGTTCCAGCGGAATGCCGCCGAGGCACGGAATGCGTCGCGCCTGGATCAGCCGGCTGCTGGCGGAAATCTCTGCGGCCAACGTCCGTGCCTGCTGTTCCGGCTGCAGGCGGTTAAGGATGTAGCCGGCGATCTGGCCACTGCCGCCGTTGAAAGCCTGGATGGCGATTTCCAGCTTCTCGGCCAGCTCGTGGCTGGGCATGTTGCCGCCACTGCTCACCAGCACCACGTCGCACTGCAGGGTGCGGGCGATCTTGCTGTTGATGTAGGTGGTGAACACGTGTTGCTGGTCCTGCACCAGTCCTTCGACAATCACCACGTCCACGTTGGCCGCCGCCTGCTGGTACAGGCTAACCACTTCTTCCAGCAGCTGGTCGAGCTGGCCCTGGCTTAGCAGGTGCTCGGCGCGTTCCATGCTGATCGGTGCCGGTGCGTTGAGATGGCACAGCTCGCGGGCAAAGTGGGTGGAGCGTTCCGGCTCGTCGCCATTGCCGCCCTGGGCGATCGGCTTGACGAAGCCGACCTTGAGGCCGTCCTGTTCCAGTGCGCGCACCAGACCCAGCGATACCGAAGTCAGACCGGCATCAAAGCCGACCGGGGCAATCAGGTATGTGCGCATGGCTCAGGCTCCTTGCCCGCCGGTGAGGGCGGCGGTATCCAGTGCGATCATCAGTTCTTCGTTGGTGTTGACTACCAGCGCGGCGACGCTGTCCGCGGTGGTGATGCGGCCTGATTTGCCACGGAAGGCGGCATCGTTGGCCGCAGCGTCCAGGGTCAGCCCGAGGAAGCCCAGCTGCTTGATGACCTTGCCGCGCAGCAGCGGCGAGTTTTCGCCGATGCCGCCGGTAAACAGCACGGCGTCGAGGCGGCCCAGCGCCACGGTCATGGCGGCGATCTGCTTGGCCAGGCGGTAGGCAAACACTTCCAGCGCGATGATGGCGCCGGTGTGGCCGGTGGCGGCGGCATCTTCCAGCTCGCGGCAGTCGCTGGACAGCTCGGACAGGCCCAGCAGACCGGACTGCTTGTTGAGGATGTCGGTGACGCCCTGGATGTCGGTGCCCAGCTCGGCCGCCAGGTAGCCGAAGATGCCCGGGTCGATGTCGCCGGAGCGGGTGCCCATCACCAGGCCTTCCAGCGGGGTCAGCCCCATGCTGGTGTCCACGCTGCGCCCGCCCAGTACCGCCGCCACCGACGCGCCATTGCCGAGGTGGGCGCAGACGAAGGCGGTATCGGCCAGCGCTTTACCCAGCATGTTGGCCGCCTCGGCGGTGACATAGCGGTAGCTGGTGCCATGGAAGCCGTAACGGCGCACGCCGTGCTCGCGGTACAGCGCCATCGGCACCGCATACAGATAGGCATGCTGCGGCATGGTCTGGTGGAAGGCAGTATCGAACACTGCCACCTGCGGCAGGTCCGGGAAGCATTCCATCGCGGTGCGGATGCCCAAGAGGTGGGCCGGGTTGTGCAGCGGCGCCAGGCGTGCGCAGTCCTCGATGGCGGCGATAACGCCATCGTCGATCAGGGTGGACTGTTTGAAGGTCTCGCCGCCATGCACCACGCGATGGCCGATGGCGGTCACGCTGCCGGTCAGTTCGCGCTCGTTCAGGTAGCTGAGAATGGCGCGCATGGCGCCGGCGTGGTCGCCCTGCGCCAGTGACAGCTCGACCTTGCGGCCATCCTGCTTGAAGCTGATGCAGGCATCGGGCAGGCCCAGTTTTTCTGCCAGGCCGGTAAGCGTGGTGACCTGGTCGGCCGGGTTGATCAGCGCGAATTTCAGCGACGAGCTGCCGCAGTTGATGACGAGAGTGTGGGTGATCATGTCGGGTCCGTAAGCAGTAAGACTTTAAGCAAGCGTCTGTGCCGTGGTTGCGTGTTGTTGTTATTGCCGCGCGCGTAGCCAGACCGGGCTGTCTGCACTGCGGGAGGCGGGCATTATCCCTGTTTGTGGTGCATTGCACCATAGGGATTTCCCCGCCTGCGGTCACAATCGCCGCCCGGGTTGATTGTGAGATGGCAATAAGACAAGGCCATGAAAGCAAACGGGTTTTACGGGGCAAATTTTCCACAGCCAGGGTTGGTCATATTTACCGCGGCAATCTGTTGACTTGGCACAAAAAGCGGGGCAAAAAACGCTTGCCCCGGGGGGGGAATTGGCCCAAAATCCCGCCCTCGATTGCGGGGGTGCGTGTGTCTAACCCTTGCTATCAATTGCGTTTTCTTTTTTATAGCTCTCCGTAAACTCGTTAAGAGCGAGATTCGGCTGGTCTTATACTTCTCCCCAGGGGGTGTGGGAATTATGTCTGATCTGGCTTCGTCCCAGTTGCTCCGGGCCTCTGCCGCGCAGTTGCCTGTTTCTACCTATTTCGATCCGGCGTTTTATGAGCTGGAGCAGAAAATCCTGTTTGCCGATGCCCCGCAGTACTACGGTCATGAGTTGATGGTGCCCAATGCCGGCGACTATCACACCCTGGACTGGATGGGCCACGGCAAGATGCTCAAGAATGTCGATGGCGACATCAAGCTGATTTCCAATGTCTGCCGTCACCGTCAGGCCCTGATCTACCAGGGGCGCGGCAACGGCAACCACATCGTGTGCAATCTGCACGGCTGGACCTACGACAATGCCGGCCAGCTGGTGGGCGCGCCGCATTTTCCGGAAACGCCGTGCCTGAACCTGAACCAGACCGCGCTGACCCGCTGGAACGGCCTGCTGTTCGATGCCCGCCGCGACATCGGCCGCGACCTGGCTAAGCTGGGCGTTGCCAAGCACATGACGTTCGAAGGCTACGGCTACCACAAGTCGTTCACCACCGAATACAACTTCAACTGGAAGACCTTCATCGAGGTGTATTCCGAGGACTACCACGTGGACCCGTTCCACCCGGGCCTCGGCAATTTCGTCGATTGTGGCGATCTGAAGTGGGAGTGGGGTGACCAGTACCACGTGCAGACCGTGGGGGTGAAGAACAAGCTCGCCCGTTCCGGCAGCAAGGTGTACGGCAAGTGGCACGAGGAAGTGATCAAACGCTACGCCGACAAGCAACCGGAATTCGGCGCCATCTGGCTGACCTACTACCCCAACATCATGGTGGAGTGGTATCCGCACGTGCTGGTAGTCAGCGTGGTTGTGCCCAAGGGTCCGGAGCAGTGCACGGTGATTACCGAGTTCTACTATCCGGAAGACATCCTGTGGTTCGAGCCGGACTTCATCGAGGCCGAGCAGGCTGCCTACTTCGAAACCGCGGTGGAAGACGACGAAATCTGCCAGCGCATGCATGAAGGCCGCAAGGCGCTGTGGCTGCG
The DNA here is from genome assembly GCF_902829295.1 of Vogesella oryzae. Classification (GTDB taxonomy): domain Bacteria; phylum Pseudomonadota; class Gammaproteobacteria; order Burkholderiales; family Chromobacteriaceae; genus Vogesella; species Vogesella oryzae. Next base: position 88,795 of record NZ_CADEPL010000018.1, on the reverse strand, counting down.
CGGCGAGAACGAGGTCGGCCCGTACCAGTCGCCGACCGAAGACGGCATGCAGCACTTCCACGAGTTCTATCGCCGCCTGATGGGCGAACATCTGGCTGGCTAAGACGCTGTATTGTGCGGCACAATAAAAAGGCGCGGGCTTTCCGCGCCTTTTTCGTTGCCGACTGCCCCCCATGCGCTGTTACTGCCTGCTGCCTGTCCTGCTGTTGCTTGCCTCTGCCGCCTACGCGGCGCCGTACCGTAATCCCGCCCTGGGTATCAGTTTCGATCTGCCTGCCGGCTGGAAGGTGCGCCCGGACAACCGTGGCGGTATCCGCGTCTTGCCGCCGCAGCTGGAGGACCGCGAACGCAGCGGTGTCAGCGTGCGGCTGTGGCGCGAACGGCTGCAGGGCAAGGAGCCGATAGCCAAGCTGGCCGACAGCTACCGCAAGCCGCAGGGCGAGCGCGAGATGGCCGGCAAGGTGCAGCTGCAGCGAGCCACCGGCCGGCTGGTGCTGGAATACCGCGAAGGCGAGTATGTGCAGAACAGCCTGTGGATCCTGCGTAGCCATCTGCGGGTGGTGCAGCAGGATGGCCGCAGTGCCGTGCTGGCCGACTGTGCGGCCAACGCTTCCGAGTTCCATCGCTACCGCAAGGCTTTTGCCGCGCTGTGTCTGGGTGCCTCGGTGGTGCGTGGCGGCAAGGGAGGCTGAGCATGCGACAGTGGTTTGCCCGCCTGGGCTCGGGCTGGATGGTGCTGGCCGCGCTGTGCTTCGCGCTGATGAGTTTCTTTGCGGCCAACCTTGGCGCGCGTTTCGATTCCTTCGAGGTATTGTTCTACCGCACTTTTGTCGGCCTGCTGGTGCTGGTGCCGACCATGCTGAGTCGCCACGAGCGGCTGTTCACCAGGCATGTCGGCGCGCATGCCAAGCGTAGCCTGATGGGCTATCTGTCGATGGCCATGCTGTTCTACGCGCTGGCGCATCTGCCGCTGGCGACGGCGGTTACCCTCAACTACACCTCGTCGCTATCGTTTGCGCTGTGCTTCGTACTGCTGCGCGGCGAGCGGCTGTCGCCGCCGGTGCTGCTGGCGCTGGTGCTGGGCTTTGCCGGCATCTGCTTTGTGCTGCAGCCCAGCTTCAACGCCGGCCAGTGGTTGCCGGGGCTGATCGGCCTCGGGTCCGGCCTGTGTGCCGGGCTGGCGGTATTCCATGTGCGCGAGCTGGGCGAACTGGGGGAGGAGCCGTCGGTGATCGTGTTCTGGTTCTTCCTGTTGTCTTCGCTGTTCGGGCTGGGGATGGTGCTGCTGCGTGGCGGCTTCTCGCTGCCGGCGTGGCCATCGCTGCTGCAGCTGGTCGCCGTCGGTCTGTTCGGCTTGTGGGGGCAGCTGGCGATGACCCATGCCTACAAGGTTGGCCGCAAGTATCTGGTGTCCAGCCTGTCCTACCTCACCGTGGTGTTCTCCGCCTTGCTGGGCGTTCTGTTCCAGGGGCAGGCTCTGGCGGCCTCGGCGCTGACCGGCATGCTGCTGATCGTCACCTGCGGCCTGCTGGCGATCCGGGGCGGCCGATGAACGGCGCGCTATGGATGCTGCTGGCCGCCGCCAGCTTTGGCCTGATGGGGGTGTTCGTCAAACTGGCAGCCGCCACACTGGGCACGGTGGAACTGGTGTTCTGGCGCACGGCGTTTGCCGTGCTGCTGCTGGGCGGCAATGCGCTGCTGCGGCGGCAGTCGTTCGCCACCCCGTTGCTGGCGCGCCACCTGCAGCGCGGGCTGCTGGGCTATGTGTCGCTGCTGTGCTACTTCTACGGCATCAGCCATCTGCCGCTGGCTACCGCGGTCACGCTCAACTACACCTCGCCATTGTTCCTGTCGCTGCTGTCGGTGCTGTTGCTGCGCGAAAAACTGGCGCGGCCGGCATTGCTGGCGATGGTGCTGGGCTTTGCCGGCGTGGCGCTGCTGCTGCGGCCAACCTTGCAGGGCGTGGGGCTGTGGCCGGGGGTAGTCGGGCTGCTGTCGGGCTTTCTGGCCGGTTGGTCGTATCTGCATGTGCGCGAACTGGGCCAGGCCGGCGAGGCCGAGTGGCGCACGGTGTTCTACTTCGCGCTGATTTCCACCCTTGGCGGCCTGCTGCTGATGCTGGGGCAGGACTGGCACCCGCTGACTGCGGCCAACCTGCCGTGGGTGCTGGGGCTGGGGGTGACGGCGATGATCGCGCAGCTGGCGATGACCCGCGCCTACAAGGTTGGCCGCAAGCTGCTGGTGGCCAATCTGTCCTATCTCACCGTGGTGTTTTCCGCGCTGTTCGGCGTGCTGGTCTGGCGCCATGTGCTGAGCATCGGCGAGCTGGCGGCCATGAGTTTGATTATTCTCAGCGGTATTCTGGCCGGCCGGCGCTAAAATGCAGTAAGAATGACCGTAGGCGCCGCTCACAAGGGGGCTGGTTGCCGTTATCCAGAAAGGAGCACGACATGATTTCCATCCGCGAGCAGGAGTATGGCCTGGATGTCGCACTGTTCAACGAGTTCACCCTCGGCGATTTCAAGCTGCTGGAACAGGCGTTGCTCAAGCGTGCCGAAGAGCACGGCAAGCCCGACGTGCTGCTGGACCTGTCCGGCCTGAAGGACTTTACCCTCGACATGGCGCTGGAAGAAGTGCGTTTCATGCGCGCGCACGAGAACACCTTCGGCCGCTTCGCCATCGTGCGCAACGATGTGTGGATCAACCTCGCCGCGCATATTTCCGGCCTGCTCACCCATACCCATGCCGAGTATTTCGACAGTGTGGAAGAGGCACAGGCGTGGCTGCTGCGTCCGGTGGCGGTGTAAACCCGGGCGGCGTTGCCACAGGCCCGGCTTAGCCGGGCTTTTTTGTTTTCCGCGCCCGCCGGCTTGCTTTTCCGGCGTATGCCGTTACAGTAGCGGCTTCCGTTTTTTCGTACAGAACCACGCCGCATGTTGAAGAGTATCGCCAGCCGCCTGGCTACCGAGCTGAATGTCCGCGAAGCGCAAGTTACCGCCACCATCAACCTGATCGACGAGGGGGCCACCATTCCCTTCATCGCCCGCTACCGCAAGGAAGTTACCGGCGGGCTGGATGACACCCAGCTGCGTACCCTGGGCGAGCGCCTGGGCTATCTGCGCGAGCTGGACGACCGCCGCGCCAGCATTCTCAAAAGCATCGCCGAGCAGGACAAGCTGACGCCGCAGCTGGAGGCCGCCATCTATGGCGCCGACAACAAGACCACGCTGGAAGACCTGTACCTGCCGTACAAACCCAAGCGCCGCACCAAGGCGCAGATCGCGCGCGAAGCCGGGCTGGAGCCGCTGGCCGACAGCCTGCTGGCCGACCCGACGCAAGTACCGGAAACGTTGGCCGCGGCTTACGTCGACGATGCCAAGGGTGTGGCCGATACCAAGGCGGCGCTGGACGGCGCGCGTGCCATCCTGATCGAACGCTTCGCCGAGGATGCCGTGCTGCTGGGCCAGCTGCGCGACAAGCTGTGGAACGAAGCCGAGCTGGCTGCCAGCGTGCTGGAGGGCAAGGAGCAGGAAGGCGCCAAGTTCGCCGACTACTTCGCCCATCGCGAACTGCTGAAGACCACACCGTCGCACCGCGCGCTGGCGCTCTTGCGCGGCCGTAACGAGGGCGTGCTCAGCCTGGCACTGAAGTACCAGCCGGACGACACCCCGCTGACGCAGCGCTCTGCCTACGAAGAGCGCATCGCCGCGCAGTTCGGCATCAAGGATGCCGGCCGCGCCGCCGACAAGTGGTTGCTGGACACCGTGCGTCTGACCTGGCGCGCCAAGATTTTCCTGTCGCTGGAACTGGAGCTGATGGCGCGCATCAAGGACGCTGCCGATGCCGAGGCGATCAAGGTGTTTGCGGCCAACCTGAAAGACCTGCTGCTGGCCGCGCCGGCCGGCCCGCGCGCCACCCTCGGCCTCGATCCGGGCCTGCGCACCGGCGTGAAAGTGGCGGTGGTGGACAACACCGGCAAGCTGCTGGATACCGCCACCATCTATCCGCACGAACCACGCCGCGACTGGAACGGTTCGCTGGCGACTCTGGCCGCGCTGTGTACTCGCCACAAGGTGGAACTGATCGCCATCGGCAACGGCACCGCCAGCCGCGAAACCGACAAGCTGGCGCAGGAGCTGATCCGCGCCTTCCCGCAGCTGGGCATGAACAAGATCGTGGTCAGCGAGGCCGGCGCCTCGGTGTATTCCGCCTCCGAGCTGGCGGCCAAGGAATTCCCGGGCCTGGACGTGAGTCTGCGCGGCGCGGTGTCCATTGCCCGTCGCCTACAGGACCCGCTGGCGGAACTGGTGAAGATCGATCCGAAATCCATCGGCGTCGGCCAGTACCAGCACGACGTGAACCAGAGCCAGCTGGCACGCAGCCTGGACGCGGTGGTGGAAGACTGCGTGAACGCGGTGGGTGTGGACGTGAACATGGCCTCGGTGCCGTTGCTCACCCGCGTCTCCGGCCTCAACAGCACGCTGGCGGCCAACATCGTGGCACACCGCGACGCCAATGGCGCTTTCAAGAGCCGCCGCGAGCTGTTGAAGGTGAGCCGCCTCGGTGACAAGACCTTCGAACAGGCGGCAGGCTTCCTGCGCATCATGGGCGGCAGCAACCCGCTGGATGCTTCCTCGGTGCACCCGGAAGCCTATCCGCTGGTGGAAGGCATCGTCGCCAAGACCGGCCGCGCGGTGAAGGACATCATCGGCGACATCAGCTTCATCAAGACGGTGCGTCCGAGTGACTACACCGACGAGCGCTTCGGCTTGCCGACGGTGATCGACATCCTGAAGGAACTGGAAAAACCGGGCCGCGACCCGCGTCCGGCGTTTGAAACCGCCACCTTCCAGGACGGCGTGGAGGACATCAAGGACCTGCAGCCGGGGATGGTGCTGGAGGGCGTGGTGACCAACGTCGCCAACTTCGGCGCCTTCGTCGACATCGGCGTGCATCAGGATGGGCTGGTGCATATTTCGGCGCTGTCCACCAAGTTTGTCGACGACCCGCGCACGGTGGTGAAGGCTGGCCAGGTGGTGAAGGTCAAGGTGCTGGAGGTGGATGTGCCACGCAAGCGCATCGCGCTGACCATGCGTCTGGACGACGAGCCGGGTAGCAGCAGCCGCAGCGGTGCCGGTCGCAGCGAACCGCGTGGTGGCGGCAAACCGCGCCAGCAGGCGCCGCAGGACTTGGGTGGTGGCGCGATGGCGGCAGCGTTTGCCAAGCTGGCCCGCAAGTAAGTAGCAAACCGTACGACAAAACAGCCTGACGATGTCAGGCTGTTTTTGTTGCTGCTGCCGTTAGGCGTGCAGGCGGCGGGTAAGGCAACAAGGTTGGCCGCCGGCGCTTGCTGCGGCCAACCTTGCCTTGAAGTAGTGCGATGCTCAGTGCTTGCGCTGCGCCGGCCACCAGCCGAATTCTTCTGCGAAAACTTCGCTGTCCACTTCCATGACCCTCTGTTGCAGGCGCTGCTGCACGTCGCGCACCGCCTGGTTGTAGATGGCGGGGCCGATTTCGGCGAGCAGGAAATCCAGCAGCGCCTCGTTTTGCAGCCGGCCCGGCGGCTCGTCGAAATTTTCCGCGGTATAGCGTTGCAGCGAAGCGATGGCCTGCTCGCGACGGGCCTTGTCCAGCTTGATGCTCATGGTGTGCCTTGCGGGGGAGGCCGGCAGCAGGTGCGGCACGGCGGACAATAAAAATGCCGCGGCACCCAGGCAGGGCGGCGCGGCAGCGTGGCGATGGCGGACTTAGTCCAGCAGGCGCATCTTGTACTGCTTGGCCTTGATCTTGCCGCGCGACAGGCGGTCGAATGCCTGTTCGGCAATGTGGCGGTCCAGTGCCACAAAGGTGTTGAACTCGAACACGGTGATCTTGCCCACTTGCGTGGCGGTGAGGCCGCCTTCGCCGGTCAGCGCGCCAAGGATGTCGCCCGGGCGCAGCTTGTCACGTTTGCCGCCGGCGATTTCCAGCATCACCATCGGCGGCAGCAAGGCACCGCCCGGTGCCGGTTTCAGATCGGCAACATCTTCCCAGGCCAGGTCGGCCTTCTGGTATTCCTCGATCGCCGAGGCGCGGCGCGCGTCGCTGGGGCTGACCAGGGTCAGCGCCAGGCCGTGCTTGTCGCCACGACCGGTACGGCCGATACGGTGGATGTGCACCTCCGGATCGTGTGCCACGTCGACGTTGATCACCAGATCCAGCTCCTTGATGTCAAGGCCGCGCGCGGCCACGTCGGTGGCCACCAGCACGGTGGCGCTCTTGCTGGCGAAGCGTGCCAGAACCTGGTCGCGGTCGCGCTGTTCCAGTTCGCCGTACAGTGCGATGGCGGAGAAGCCGGCCTGTTGCAGCGCTTCCACCAGCTCCTTGCAGCGCTGCTTGGTGTTGCAGAACGCCAGCGCCGAGGTTGGCCGCACGCTTTGCAGGATGCGTGCCACCACGTCCAGACGCTGTTCCGGATCGATCTCGTAGCACCACTGTTCGATCTTGCCGGCGTCGTGCAGCGATTCCACCTGCACCATGTGCGGCTGCTTCATGAACTGCTCGGCCAGCTTGCGGATGTTGTCCGGGTAGGTGGCGCTGAACATCAGCGTCTGGCGCTGGCGCGGGCAGGCGCGCACGATGCCGACGATTTCCTCGATGAAGCCCATGTCCACCATGCGGTCGGCCTCGTCCAGCACCAGTGTCTTGACGCCGCCCAGCTCCAGCGTGCCGCGCGACAGGTGATCCTGCAGCCGGCCCGGGGTGCCGACCACGATGTGCGCGCCGTGCTCCAGCGAGGCGCGCTGCGGTGCCATCGGCGTGCCGCCGCACAGGGTGATTACCTTCACGTTGTCGATGCAGCGTGCCAGGCGGCGGATTTCCTGTGCCACCTGGTCGGCCAGTTCGCGGGTCGGGCACAGCACCAGTGCCTGGATGGCAAACCAGCGCGGGTTGATGCTGGTCAGCAGGCCCAAGCCGAACGCCGCCGTCTTGCCGCTGCCGGTCTTGGCCTGTGCGATCACGTCACGGTTGTCCAGGATGGCGGGCAGGCTGGCGGCCTGGATCGCGGTCATGCTGTGATAGCCCAGGCTATCGAGGTTGGACACCAGTGCGTCAGACAGGTTGAGGCTGGAGAATTTGGCTTTGTTCACAATGACTTGGCTTTGCTGATGATTCAAGGCGCGGGAGTGTAACAGCCTGGCGCCTTGCGGCCAACCTTGTGCCGCGTTCGCGCACGGGTTGGCCGCACGTGGCGGTGGCTCAGGCCTTGCCTTTTACCTGCTCGATCACGCGCATGGCGCTGGCGACGGCGCCGCCGATATCGGCGGCATTGCCCGGCAGCAGCATGGTGTTGCCGGTCTTGGCGATGTTGCCGAAGGCCTTGATGTACTGCTCGGCCAGCTTCAGGTTGACGGCATCGCTGCCGCCTTGCTGGCCGATGGCCTGCGCGATCAGCACCAGCGCCTCGGCATTGGCCTGGGCCACCAGGCGGATAGAGGCGGCTTCGCCCTCGGCACGGTTGATCTGGGCCTGGCGTTCGCCTTCGGAGGCATTGATGGCGGCCTGCATTTCACCTTCGGAGCGCTGGATGTCGGCTTCGCGCTGGCCGGTGGCCAGGTTGATCTGCTCCTGCTTCACGCCTTCGGACTGGGCGATGCGCGCGCGCTTCTCGCGCTCGGCGGTGATCTGCTGCTGCATGGAGTGCAGGATGGATTCCGGCGGCGTCAGGTCCTTGATTTCGTAACGCAGCACCTTCACCCCCCAGTTGATCGCCGCCTCGTCCAGCGCGTTGACCACCGCGCGGTTGATTTCCTCGCGCTCTTCGAAGGTGCGGTCCAGTTCCAGTTTGCCGATCACCGAGCGCAGCGTGGTCTGCGCCAGCTGGGTGATGGCCAGCTCGTAATTGGAGGTGCCATAGGACGCCAGCCGCGGGTCCATCACCTGGTAGTAGAGGATGCCGTCCACTTCCAGCTGGGTATTGTCGCGCGAGATGCACACCTGGCTTGGTACATCCAGCGGCACTTCCTTCAGGCTGTGCTTGTAGGCCACGCGGTCGACAAACGGGATCACGATATTCAGGCCGGGGTTGAGCACGGCGTGAAACTTGCCCAGCCGTTCCACGATCCAGGCATTCTGTTGCGGCACGATCTTGAACGACTTGATGGCGAAGATGATGGCCACCAGTAGCAGGGTGAAGGCGAATTCCATGACAGCTCCAGTCGGTTGGTAAGGGGGAATCAGTCGGTGTGTGCCCGGGCACGGATCAGCAGCACGCTGCCCTGGCGGCCGGCGATCTGCCAGCTGGCATCAGGGCTGGCGCTCTCGCCGGCCGCCAGCTCGGCGTTCCATTCGCTGCCGCGGTATTGCACCCGCGCGTGGTTGCCGTCCAGCCAGCGCACGATGTGTACGTGCTGGCCGATGTCGTCATCCTGCGGCGCTGGCGCGGCGGGTTGGCGCGCTTTCCAGCGCTGCAGCAGCAATACCGCCAGTGCGGCGCCGGCAGCAGCAGCCAGCAGTTGCAGGCTGGAGCCGGCATCCAGCCAGGCCAGCAAGGCACCCAGTGCGGTTCCGCAGGCAATGGCCAGCAGGTAGAAGGTGCCGGTAAGCATCTCGGCGCCCAGCAGCAGGGCACTGGCGACCAGCCAGGCAGTGGTAACGGACATGGTGCGGCTCCTGTCAGGCGGCGGGCGGGGTGTGGCAGACCACTTCAATATTATGGCCGTCCGGGTCCAGCACGAAGGCCGCATAGTAATCCGGATGGTAGTGCGGACGCAGGCCGGGGGCGCCATTGTCACGGCCGCCGGCGGCCAGTGCGGCGGCGTAAAAGGCATCGACTTGCTGGCGGTTGGCCGCACGGAATGCCACGTGCAGCGGTGGCTGGTTCGGCGTGCCATGACTGAGCCAGAAATCCGGCTTGGGTGGTTCGCCGAAGCCGGCGACATCGCTGTGGCCGGTGATGGCGGCACTGAATTCCAGTAGCAGCTGGTAGTCGATGGCGGCCAGTGCCGCCCGGTAGAAAGCTTTGCTGACGGTCAGGTCGCTGACGATGATGCCGGTGTGATCAATCATGCGGGGCTCCAGAAAGGGCGAGGGAGCATTATCTGCTCCGGATATGCCGACGGCAATGTGCTAGTGGCGGGCGGCAACCAGTCGCAGCAACTGGCCGTTGCGGTCGTCGGTAAACCACAGGCTGCCATCGGCGGCGGCCTTGATTTCCACCGGTCCGGCCGGGCCATGCTTGCCGCGCCACGGCCCCAGCAGGGTGACAGCCGGACCGCGCGGCAGCCCTTGCGCGTCGGCAGGCAGGGCGACCACGCGCTGCCCGTGCTGGCGATAACCGTGATAGCCGATCACCAGCCAGTCGCGCCACGCCGCCGGTGCCATGCTGCCTTGCCACCAGGCCAGACCCAGCGGCGCGGCATGTGCCGGCAGCAGGCGGAGCGGTTTTTCTGTCTGGCGGCAAGCGTAGCCGCCGAACTCCGGTGCCGCCACGGCGTTGTCGTAGCAGTAGGGCCAGCCGTAATGCCGGCCGGATCGCAGCAGGTTGAGTTCGTCATGCGGCAGTTCGTTGTCGTCGGGCAGCCCCAGCGGCAGCTGGATGCCGTCACGGCTGTTTTCTACCTGCAGCACGCTGCCGGACGGGTGTACCGCGATTGCCATGCTGTTGCGCAGGCCTCGCGCGAAAATGCCCTGATACTGCAGCCGGCTGCCGTCCCAGCGGTAGCGGCGCACCACGCCGGCCGCCTGGTCGCCTTCCGCTTCCCGGCATTGTCCGGCCCGGCGCTCGGCCGGGTTGGCCTGTTCGCAGTTGTTGCTGCTGCTGCCGATGTTCACGTACAGCGTATTGCCGGCGAGGGTGAAGCTGGTTAGCGGGTGGCGCTGGCGATCTGGCAGGGTAGCCAGTGTCTGGCGTTGGGCCGGGTTGTTCAGGGTAAAGCGGCTGATGCGGCCAACCTCGCCCAGTACGATGCTGCCGTCAGCCAGTTGCGCCACGCTGTGCGGGCGATCCAGTTTGCGCAGCAGTGTCTGCCGCTGCCAGTGACCGTCCTGCAGGCTGAAGCGCAACAGGCGGCCGGCGGCGGCATCCCAGCGCACCATTTCGCTGACCAGCACACTGCCATCGGCCAGCAGGGCGATGCCGCGCGGCTGCACCAGGCCGTCGGCGACAATGCCGGCGCACAGTCCGCGCGCGGCGGGGGCTGCCAGCGCGGGCAACCCGTCACAGTTGGCCGCATGGGCGCTGGACAAGGGCGCGAGCAACAAGGGCAGCAGGGCGTAGTGACGCATGGCGTGATGACGAGTGAATGGTAAGGGGCCGACTATAAGGCAGCGTACCGGTTTGTCACTGGATTATCTGCAATACCCGCGGTACAGCTTATTAATGGTAGTGGATTCGTTGGATTCTGTTTAACAGTGATTTCAAATTGCCGTCACCTGACAGTAATGCTGTCTGCCTACACTGCCGTCATTGTTTGTTGACGCAGGAACACACCATGCATAGCGATCGTGCCGCGCTGTCTGCCGTAACCCAGGTAGCCGGTCATCTTTTGCAAAGCCCGCCGGTAGTGACACCGGAGAGCAGCAATTACCAGGTGCTGGAGCTGTTCACCAGCCAGCCAGAGTTGTCCAATTTGCCGGTGGTGCGTGATGGCGCGCCGCTGGGCATCATCAACCGCAACCATTTCATGAGCATGCTGGCACGGCCGTTCCACCGCGAGATTTTCGGCCGCAAGCCGTGTACCGCGTTCATGGATGCCAACCCGCTGGTGGTGGACTACCACCTGCCGCTCACCGAGCTGTCCTATCTGGCGCTGTCGCGTGGCGACAAGGTGCTGTCCGATGGCTTTCTGATCACCGTCGACGGCGGCTATGCCGGTGTCGGGCTGGGGGTGTCGCTGGTGCAGGCGCTGGCCGACCAGCAGGCGCAGAAGCACCAGCAGATGATGGACAGCATCAACTATGCCTCGGTGATCCAGCAGTCGTTCTTGCAAAGCTCGCGCCGCGACATGGCGGCCTGCCTGAGCGACTACTTCATGGCATGGGAGCCGCGCGATGTGGTCGGTGGCGACTACTACTACTTCGTGAAACGCGACGACGGCTTCTTTGTGGCGGTGATCGACTGTACCGGCCACGGCGTGCCGGGGGCGTTCATGACGCTGATCATGGCGTCGGCGCTGAAACAGGTGCTGGGCACCTACGATCTGCACAACCCGGCGGCGCTGCTGTCGCACATCAACCGCCAGGTAAAGGAATCGCTGGGCCAGCTGTCGGCCGACGAGCGCAAACCGGGCGAGAACATCGAGGTGCGCTCCGACGACGGCATGGACTGCGCCTTCTGCTGGTACGACAACGCCAGCCATACGCTGACCTTTGCCGGTGCCAAGACGCCGATCTTCGTGCTGCCGCGCGGCGCGGACGAGGTGACGGTGGTGGATGGCAACAAGAAGGGGGTGGGCTATGTGTCCACGCCGCTGGACTACGAGTGGGACAACCATCGCGTGAAGCTGAAGCCGGGTAGCCGGCTGTATATCAGCACCGACGGCATTATCGACCAGATCGGCGGCCCCAAGCGCATCTGCTTTGGCAAGAAGCGCTTCAAGGAACAGATTCTCAAACACGCCCACAAGCCGATGGCGGCACAGCGCCAGGCGCTACTGGATGCCTTCCACCACTGGCAGGGCGAAAACAGCCGCCGCGACGACGTCAGTCTGTTCGGCATGCATTTCACGGAGCAGCACGCATGAGCCTGGACGCCTTTTACCGTTTCCAGAACCTGGCCCGCGATGAAAGCGTGGTCTTTTTCTACACCGGCTATTTCTCGCAGGCCATCGTTACCGCCATGGCCGATGCCTTGCGGCTGCGCCTGAACCAGACCGATGCCAGCAATGTGCAACGCCGCAAGCTGTTCTCGGTGTTCATCGAGATGGCGCAGAACGTGGTGCATTACTCCGCCGAGCACCTGACCGCTTCCGATAGCGACGATCACGAAATCCGCCGCGGCGCGCTGTGGGTGGGGGAGCGTGGCGGCCAGTTCTACGTGGTGTGTGCCAATCCGGTGGACCGCAACCAGACGCACCGCATCCGCGACAAGCTGGCACCGCTGCTGGGCATGAGCAACGACGACATCAAGCAGCTGTACAAGCAGAAGCTGCGCGCCGACAACGATGCCGAAAGCAAGGGCGCCGGGCTGGGCTTCCTCACCGTGGCGCGCGACGCCAGCGGCCCGGTGGAGTTCGACTTTGCCGACGAGCACGGCCCGCACAGCCCGACCACCATGTTCTATCTGAAAGCCACTATCTGATCATGCAAAACATTTATCTCGCTGCCACCAGCTTCAGTCCGGAAGTGAACTTCGATTTTGCCGCCCACCGCCTGGCGCTGAAGGGCGAGTGCTATCCGGAAAACGCCGCGGTGTTTTTCGAGCCGATCATGAACGCACTGCATAACTATCTGGCGCAGCAGCAGCGCAGCCACATCACCGTGGACGTGCAGCTGGCCTACTTCAACAGCGCCAGTACCAAGGCGATCCTGGCCATCTTCGAGCGCTTGAATGCCGCCGCGGTGGCGGGCAACTATGTGACCGTCAACTGGCACAGCGATCCGGATGACGACACCATCATGGAATTCGGCCAGGAAGTGGCCGACGACAACGGCGCGCTGGACGTCCACTTGCTGGAGCTGGCGTAAGCCGCCAACAGGCAGGCTGAAGGTTGGCCGCAGCCTGCGGGCGTGCGGCCAACCTTGTTACTGTGGCGCGTGATGTCGCGGATGGCAGGGGCAGCCGGTAAGGTGGTCGTTCACCACGCCGGTGGCCTGCAGGAAAGCGTAAATCACCGTGCTGCCGACAAAATTCATGCCGTGCTTTTTCAATGCCTTGCTGATGCGGTCCGACAGTGGTGTGCTGGCCGGGCACTCGCTCAGGCTGCCCCAGTGATTGACGACCGGCTGGCCGTCAACGTGTTGCCACAGCCAGCCGGCAAAACTGCCGTATTGCTGCTGCATGGCAAGAAATACGCGGGCATTGCGGATGGCGCTGTTCACTTTCAGCCGGTTACGTACGATGCCCGGATCCAGCAGCAGGCGCTCCACGTCGCCAGCGGTCATGGCGGCGACCTTGACCGGGTCGAAGTCGTGGAATACGCGGCGGTAGTTGTCGCGCTTTCGCAGGATGGTGATCCATGACAGTCCGGCCTGGGCGCCTTCCAGTATCAGCATCTCGAACAGCTTGTGCTCGTCGTGCACCGGGCGTCCCCACTCCTCGTCGTGATAGGCAATGTATTGCGCGTCGTCGCCGCACCAGCCGCAGCGTTGCAGGGTAGTCATGCAGTGTTTTCCTTGTGATCCGGTGGCGGCATGATATAGGCATTGCTTGCCGCCGGCGTAGCGTGTTGCCGGCTGGTTTACCTCCGGCAACGGGTTTTGGGGGTGTTTTTGTGTCGGCCGTGTTTTAACTTAATAAAGAAACTGGATTTGCCAGCGCTTTTGAATTGCAATTTGCATGCTGGGCTGTCAGTCTGTTGCAAACCGCCACCAGAAATCGTGTCATGACGTTGAGCGCCGAAACACCGCTGTCCGATATTGCCGATATGGCTGACGCGTACCATAGCGTCAGCTTCCGGCGTTTGTGGCGTAATGGCACAGGCGAGCAAAAGCTTACTTTCTTCTCCGTCTGGCTGCTATCCATTTTGCTTAGCATTGCGTTGGGGATGGCCTCGGTGCTCTATGCCTGGTCCGGGCTGGCGGTGGGCTTCGGCGGCGTGCCGCTCTATGTCACCATCTATCCGCCGCTGCTGATCTGTACCTGGTGGGCGTTGTGCTTCGGCTGGGGCTGGGGTGCGGTGCCGGCCTACCTTTCCACGCTGACGCTGGCGCTGTATGCCGGCATGCCCTGGTACTGGGCGCTGCTGTTTGCCTGTGGCAACCCCATCGGACTGGGCGTGATGGTGCTGGGCTACCGTGCCATTGCCATGCCCTGTTCCCTGTACTCCTGGCGCTCGCTGGTGTTTTTCCTGCAGATGGCCTTTGTGGGCTGCATGTTCAGCTCGGCGGCCGCTTTGGTGTGGTCTTATACCAACCAGCTCGATACGGTAGCGCTGTTCGCCATCTGGCAGGGCTGGTGGCTGGGCAATTTCCTGCAGAACGTGTTTATCGTGCTGCCGCTGCTGGCGCTAACCTGGCCGCGGGTCGAGCAGTGGCTGCGCCGGCACCGGCCGCTGCTGTCGATACAGCCTACCGAGTCGCGCAAGCTGGTGCTGCAACTGATGGGCGCCCTGATTGCCGGCGTGCTGATCTACGCGCTGGCCACCATCTGGCTGGGTACCGAGAGCGTGCAAAGCGAGATGCACAGCAACTCGGTGGCCAAGCTGAGTTTCGCCGCAGAGCGGCTGGCGGCAATGATCTGGGCGTTTTTCTGGGTGATTGCCTTTGTCTCGGTGTTCATGGGCATGTTCGGCTACCAGATGTTCCTGCACTGGCACCGCACCAATAACCAGCTGCTGGCACAGCTGGGCGAGGCCAACGCCGAGTTGGCGGAGCAGGCCCGCACCGACGGGCTGACGGGGTTGGCCAACCGGCAGAGTACCAATCGTGCGCTGACCGAGTGCTGGCTCAGCCGCCGGCGCAGTGACGAGGAAGCCGCCTTGCTGATGCTGGATATCGATCTGTTCAAGCACATCAACGACCAGCATGGCCATATGGCCGGCGACAAGGCCATTCTTGCCGTGGCGGCGTTGCTGCGGCGCGAGGTGCGCAATAGCGATCTGGCGGGGCGCTTCGGCGGCGAGGAGTTTGTGCTGCTGCTGCGCGGCTGTGATTGCGAAACCGCGCTGGAAGTGGCCGAGCGGGTGCGCCAGCGGGTTGCCGCCGCGCTGATCAGCGAGGGCGAGAGCAAGCTGCAATTGACCATCAGTATCGGAGTTGCCATGGCCCGGCATGACGATGCCGATGTCGATCACTGGTTGCGGCGTGCCGATTCGGCGCTGTATCGCGCCAAGCATCAGGGGCGTAACCAGGTAGTGCTGGCGAGCTGACGCACGGTTTCCGGCTGTCTGCAGCGGCATGTCACCCAGGGTGGCATGCCGCTTGCTGTATCTGGCTATGCAAAAGACGCAGACAAGGATCCAGGCGGTGCTGACGGTAATGCTGGTTAACGATGGCTCGGGCAAGGCGGCGGCGCTGAAACAGGCGTTGGCCGCAGCCGGCGTGCGCGTGGTGGCCGAGGTCGAGGCCAACCTGCACCTGGCCGATGTGCTGGCGGCGGCACGTCCGGATGTGGTGCTGATCGACAGCGATGCTCCGTCGCGCGACATGCTGGAGCAGGTCTGCGTGATGGGTGACCAGCATGGCCAGCCGGTGGTGATGTTTACCGGCAACGATAACCGCGACACCATCCGCGCCGCGCTGCAGGCCGGTGTGGCGGCCTATGTGGTGGGCGAAGTGGAATCCAGCCGCATCCAGGCACTGCTGGAGGTGGCGATTGCGCGTCACCAGATAGAACAATCGCGGCGGGCCGAACTGGCCGATGCCCAGCGCCAGCTGGCCGACCGCAAAGTCATCGAAAAAGCCAAGGGTCTGCTGATGCAGATGAAGGGTCTGGACGAGCAGACCGCCTACAAGCAGCTGCGTGAGCGCGCCATGAAACAGCAGAAAAAACTGGCGGAAGTGGCGCAGGAAATCATCAGCCTGGCCGAGTGGCTGCAGAACTGACAATGGCGGCCTGCTGCGTCATGGTGCTGCCATGCACCATGCTGGCGCGCGCCACCGCTTGCCCACGCCGTATAGGCATGGGCACAGACAAGGAGTACACGCATTGATTGCCGCTAACAGCATGCCGGTAGGTAAACCGGAGAAAACCGTGGTCAAGGTGGGTTACCTGCCGCTGACCGACTGTGTCGCAGTGATCGTGGCGGCCGCGCTGGGGTTCGACAAACGCTATGGCATCACCATCGAGCCGTGTCGCGAGGCGAGCTGGGCCGCGGTGCGCGACAAGCTGGTGACCGGGGAGCTGGATGCCTCGCAGGCCTTGTATGGCCTGATCTATGGCGTACATCTGGGGCTGGGCGGGCTGCAGAAGGATATGGCGGTACTGATGACGCTCAATCAGAACGGCCAGGGCATCACCCTGGCCGGGCAGTTGGCCGCAGAGGGTGTGCGCGATGGCGCCGAACTGGCGCGGCTGATCGAGCGCCAGCCACGGCAGTTCACCTTTGCCCAGACCTTTCCGACCGGCACCCATGCCATGTGGCTGTACTACTGGCTGGCGGCGCATGGCATCCATCCGCTGGCGCAGGTAAAAACCACCGTGGTGCCTCCGCCGCTGATGGTGGCGGCGCTGCGCGGCGGGCAAATCGACGGCTATTGCGCCGGCGAGCCGTGGCATAGCGTGGCCGCGGCCGAGGGGGTCGGCTTTACCGTGACCAGCAGCGGTGCCATCTGGCCGGATCATCCGGAAAAAGTACTGGGAGCCACTGCCGAATGGGTGGCGGCCAACCCTGCCACCGCCGTGGCGCTGACTGCCGCCTTGCTGGATGCCTCGCGCTTTGTCGACGATGTGCGCAATCGCGATACCGTGGTTGCCTTGCTGGCCGAGCATGCCGGTTTGCCATTCTCTGCCGCGGTGTTGCAGGCCGGCTTGTCCGGCAACTGTGTGGCCGGCGGGCTGAAGTGCTTCGACGAGGGGCGGGTGAATTACCCCTATCTGTCAGATGGCATGTGGTTCCTCACCCAGTACCGGCGCTGGGGCTTGCTGCGCGAGGAGCCGGATTACCTCGCCGTTGCCCGCCAGATCAACCAGCTGGCGCTGTACCAGCAGGCGGCGGCGCTGGCGGGGGTGGCGATGCCTTCCAGCAGCATGCGCAGCAGCACGCTGGTCGATGGCGCGATGTGGGATGGCCGCGATCCGGCGGGCTACGCGGCTTCGTTTACGGTGCGCGGGGCGACCATGGCGGAGTGGGAGGGCAGTCGCAGTCCAGCGCTGTGGCAATAAAAAAACCGGGCATCGGCCCGGTTTTTTTATTGCGGCAAGCAGTATCAGCGTGACTGGCGACGCAGACCGAACAGCACGCTGCTCCAGAACAGGGCGTAAGCCATCACCACGCTTAGTGCCGGCTGCGCGCGGTAGCCGGTAAAGGTGGCGAGGAAGCCGCCGAAGCTACCGTTGTCGTTCAGCAGCGAGCTGCTATCCCACACCGGGTCCAGCAGCGCCGGCAGCAGGTCCAGATTGATGGCGCGCTCGCAGGCGTTGACCAGCAGCGATGCGGCCAGCAACAGCAGCAAAACTTCGCTGATGCGGAAAAAACGCTGCCAGGTCAGGATGCGGCTGCTTTGCTGCAACAGCCAGAACGTTGCCCAGGCCAGCGCCACGCCCAACGGCAGCATCAGCCAGAACAGCGGGTTGCCGCCTTCGCCGGTGCCCAGCCCGTAGAGGAAGACCACCGCTTCAGAGCTTTCGCGTGCCACCGCCAGTGCCACCACGACCAGCATGCCCCACCAGTTGGCTTGCTGTTGCGCCTGTGCCAGGCTGCTTTCCAGCTCGCGCTTGAGCTTGCGACCATGGGCACGCATCCAGAACACCATCTGCACGATCAGCACCGCGGCAACGCTGACCATGCCCAGCTGGAAGTATTCCAGTCCGGTATCGGACAGCACATTGGCAATGCCGACAATGGCGAAGGCCAGCATGATGGCCAGCGCCACACCCGCCGCCACGCCACCCCACAGGTAGCGCATGCCGGTGCCGTGACCATGCTGTTTCAGCCAGCTATGCAGAATGCCCACGACCAGCATGGCTTCGACGGTTTCCCGCCAGACGATGAAGAGCGCGTTACCCATGATTCACCTGCTGATTATTTGGCGACAACAGTGCCTTTGGCTTTGTCTTCGTTGAATTCGTCGAAGAACTTGTAGCTGCCGGCCTTCAGGGCGCGAACCTTGACCTGCGCGGTTTTACCGGCGGCGATCACTTTTTCCACGTGCAGCTGCTTGCTTTCGAATTCCACGGCCTTCTTGCCGGTGTTCTGCACTTCGATCACGAATGCCTGACCGGCGGTCACTTCCAGCTGGGCCGGCGTGAAGCCGTTTTCGTTGGCGGTGATCTTTACCAGATTGTCGGCAGCGGCAGCAGACAGGGCGATGGAAGCAAGAACGAGGGCAGCGGCAACTTTGCGCATGGTTTACTCCGGTCAGGTACGGTTGGTTGTGGCGGCAATTGTAGTGCAAATATCAACGAGAATAAATCTTGCTATCGATTTGTTACAAATGCGCCATCTCCGCGCAAAAAGCCTTGCCGCGGTGCGCCGCTGCACCAGTTTCTGGCAGGGATAACCCCAAAACCGCAAAAAATGCTGCCTTGCAGCAGGCACGCTGCTTGCTAAGTAACCGGCACTGACCTGGTTGCCAATGGCGGCGCCAGGACCGGACAACGAGGTCCGCTGCGCAGCAATCCATGCTGTGTCGCGGGCCTTTTTTCGTTTTGTGGCGACGACTGGTAGGGAGCAATGCAATGAACAAGGCATTCTGGAAGGCGGGGCATACCCCGACGCTGCTGATGGCGTTTCTGTATTTCGATCTCTCATTCATGGTGTGGTACATCCTGGGGCCATTGGCGATCCAGATCGCCGATACCCTGCATCTGACCGCGCAACAACGCGGTCTGATGGTGGCGACCCCCATTCTTGCCGGCGCGGTGCTGCGCTTCGGCATGGGGCTGCTGGTGGATCACTTCTCGGCCAAGACGGCCGGCATTCTGGGGCAGGTGGTGGTGATGCTGGCACTGGGTGGCGCCTGGCTGCTGGGCATTCACAGTCTGGAGCAGGCCTTGATACTGGGCTTGTTCCTCGGTGTTGCCGGCGCTTCTTTTGCCGTTGCGCTGCCGCTGGCATCGCAGTGGTATCCGCAGGAGCACCAGGGTACGGCGATGGGGATCGCCGGTGCCGGTAACTCCGGCACGGTGTTTGCCGCCTTGCTGGCGCCGGGGTTGGCCGCAGCATTCGGCTGGGAGTCGGTATTCCTGATGGCGTTGCTGCCGGTATCCATCGTCTTCGTGCTGTTCTGCCTGTTTGCCAAGAACGCACCGCAACGTCCGGCCCCCAAGGCGATGGCCGATTACTTGCGCGTGCTGGGTGACAAGGACAGCTGGTGGTTCATGTTTTTCTACTGCATGACCTTCGGCGGTTTCTCCGGCCTTGCCAGCGCGCTGCCCGGCTACTTTCATGACCAGTATGGTCTCAGCGCGGTCAGCGCTGGCTACTACACCGCGGCCTGCGTGTTCGCCGGCTCGATGATGCGTCCGCTGGGGGGCGCGCTGGCCGATCGCATCGGTGGCATCCGCACCCTGCTGGTGGTGTATACCGTGGCCGCCGCGCTGATCGCCGTAGTCGGCTTCAATCTGCCGCAGGCCACCGTGGCGCTGGCGTTGTTTGTCGGTGCCATGCTGGCGCTGGGTTGTGGTAACGGCGCGGTATTCCAGCTGGTGCCGCAACGCTTCCGCAAGGAAATCGGCGTGATGACCGGCCTGATCGGCATGGCCGGCGGTATCGGCGGCTTCCTGCTGGCCGCTGGCCTCGGCATGGCCAAGCAGCACACCGGCAACTACCAGGTTGGGCTGTGGCTGTTCGCCGCGCTGGGACTGGTGGCCTGGGTCGGGCTGTTCGCAGTGAAACTGCGCTGGCGCACTACCTGGGGCTCGTCCAGCGTCACGGCAGCCCGGGTGTAATGCAGGAAACGGGCGGCGCCTGCCGCCCGCTAATCCGGAGTGCAGCAGTGGGCACGGCAAGGCGCCGCTGCCCTCGCTGCATTTGAGCGGAGCATGCCATCGGGCATGCAAGGAGGGACGATGGCCTTGCAACTGCAAGTCGGCCACTGTAGCGAGGCAGGCCGGCGCGAGCGCAACGAAGACGCGCTGGGCTGGTGCCTGCCGGACGCTGAGGTGTTGACCGGCAAGGGGGCCTTGTTCGCGCTGGCCGATGGTGTCTCCGGTTGCGCCGACGGCAAGTTGGCCGCCAGTTCCAGCGTGCGCGCGGTGTGCGCCGACTACTACGCCACGCCGGAAACCTGGGAAGTCTCGGCCGCGCTGGACCGGCTGCTGGACGCACACAACCGCTGGCTGCGCAGCCAGGGTCGCTCGCTGGTGGCCACGCTGTCGGTGCTGGTGCTGCGCGGGCGGCGTTTTACCGTGGCGCACGTCGGTGACTGCCGTGTCTACCGACTCGGCAGGGATGGCCTGCGCTGCCTGACGGTCGATCACGTGTGGGAAGAACCGTCGCTGCGGCATGTGCTCAAGCGCGGCATGGGGCTGGATGCCCACGTGGTGGCGGATTTCAGCGATGGTGACCTGCAGCCGGGCGAGGTGTTCGCGCTGCTGTGCGACGGCATCTGGAACGAGCTGGGCGATCTGCGCATCGACGAGTTGCTGCGGTTGCATGCCGATCCGCAGCGTGCGGCCAACGTATTGGTGGAGGCGGCGCTGGCGGCTGGCAGCCAGGACAACCTGTCGGCGCTGGTGGTGCGGGTGGACGAACTGCCGGCGGCCAACCTTGGCGACGAATTCTCGCGCGGCGAGGCGCTGCTACCGCCGCCGCCCTTGCGTGCCGGCCAGCAGTTCGAAGGCTTGAAAGTAGAAGACAAGCTGCATGCCTCGCCATCCGGCCTCGCTTACCGCGTCAGCGATGTCGCCGGCCGGCACTGGGTGCTGAAGACGCTGCCGGCCACGCTGGCGGGCGACCGCGAGGCGGCGCAGGCGCTGCTGGTGGAAGAATGGCTGCAACGCCGCGTCAGCTCGCCGTATTTTGCCGAGGTGGCGCCGCTGCCGGCGCGCAGCCACCTGTATTACCTGCTGCGCTGGTACGACGGCCAGACCCTGACGCAGCGCGCGGCGGCTGGCCAGAGCAGCGTCGCCGAAGTGGTGCTGACCGGGCTGGCGCTGTCGCGCGCGCTGGCCACGCTGCACCGGCTGGGCATCGTGCATCGCGACGTGAAACCCGACAACGTGCACCTTGGCCGCGATGGCCAGCTGCGGCTGCTGGACCTGGGCGTGGCCTGGTGCGCCGGCATCAGCGGCGAGGCGCAGGGCGAGCGGGTCGGCACGCCGTCGTTCATGGCGCCGCAATTGTTTGACGGCATCGCCGCCGATGCCGGCAGTGACCTGTACGCGCTGGGCGTCACCCTGTACTGGCTGCTGTGCGGCCGCTATCCGTACGGCGAGATCGAGGCCTTCCAGCGGCCGCATTTCGGTACCCCGCAGCCGGTGAGCCGTTACCGGCCGGATGTGCCGCTGTGGCTGGAGCGGCTGCTGGCCAAGGCAGTGGACCCGGATGCGGCGCGGCGCTTCGAGACCGCCGAGGAGTTCCGTCTGGCGCTGGAGCGCGGCGACAGCCAGCCGGTGGCTGCACGCCAGCATGTGCCGTGGGCCGAACGGCTGTCGATGCGGCTGTGGCGGCGGGTGGCGCTGGTGTCGTTGCTGCTCAACCTGCTGCTGCTGTACGCGCTGCTGCTGCACTAGTTAACCGTTTCCCCTTTCCCCGGCATGCCGGGGTTTTTTGCGCCGGCCGGTGCCGGTGTGGTGCGTTTTCACCGTTTTCGTGCCGCATTGCACCAAAGCAAGCCAAAGCGTGGCCGCAAACGCCATCCGGCAGGGGCGGCAAGCTGGCACGGCGGTTGCTAATACAGTGTTACGTAAAGGTCTCTTGTGCCAATGGCGGTACAGGAGCGGGACAAAGAGGTCCGCTGCCGTGGGGTAACCCACGGTGGCGGGCTTTTTTTTTGGTCTGTACCGCAGCAAGGCCGCGGTGGTGCAGCCGGCAAGAAAGGATGCAACGCGATGGACAAACAGAAATTGGTCATGGTGGGCAATGGCATGGCCGGGGTGCGCACACTGGAAGAGCTGCTGAAGCTGGCGCCCGATGCCTACGACATCACCGTGTTCGGCGCCGAGCCGCACGCCAACTACAACCGCATCATGCTGTCGCCGGTACTGACCGGCGAGCAGACGCTGCCGGAAATCATGCTCAACGATGTCGACTGGTATGCCGACAACGGCATCACCCTGCATCTGGGCAAGCCGGTGGTGGAAATCGACCGCGGCCGCCGCGTGGTGCGCGCTGCCGATGGCACCGCGGTGCCGTATGACCGCCTGCTGCTGGCCACCGGCTCCAATCCGTTCATCCTGCCGGTGCCGGGCAAGGACCTGCCGGGGGTGGTGACCTTCCGCGACATCGCCGACGTCAACCAGATGATCGACGCTGCTGGCTGTCATCGCCACGCGGTGGTGATCGGTGGCGGCCTGCTGGGGCTGGAAGCGGCCAACGGCCTGCTGGCACGCGGCATGGACGTGACCGTGGTGCACCTGGGCGAATGGCTGCTGGATCGCCAGCTGGACAAGACCGCGGCGCAACTGCTGCAACAGAGCCTGGAAGCCAAGGGGCTGAAATTCCTGCTGCAGAAGCAGACTGCCGAGCTGGTGCAGGGCGAGAGCGGCCGCGTGTGTGCGGTGCGCTTCAAGGATGGCGACGCGGTACCGGCCGACCTGGTGGTGATGGCGGTGGGCATCCGCCCCAACTACACGCTGGCCGAGCAGTCCGGCCTGCACTGTGACCGAGGCGTGGTGGTCAACGATTCGCTGCAGACCTTCGACCCGCGGGTGTACGCGGTAGGCGAGTGCGTCAGCCACCGTGGCGTCAGCTATGGGCTGGTGGCGCCGCTGTTCGACATGGCCAAGGTGGCGGCCAACCATCTGGCCAACTTCGGCATCGCCCGCTATGTGCCGGCGGCCACCTCCACCAAGCTCAAGGTCACCGGTATCGATGTGTTCTCCGCCGGCGATTTCACCGGCACTGACGGCTGCGAGCAGATCACCCTGTCCGACCCGATGGGCGGCGTGTACAAGAAACTGGTGGTGAAAGACGACAAGCTGGTCGGCGCCTGCCTGTATGGCGATACCGCCGACGGCGGCTGGTATTTCCGCCTGATCCGCGAAGGCCACGCGGTGCATGAAATCCGTGACCAGCTGATGCTGGGCGAGGGCGCCATCGGCGACACCGGCCACCAGGGGCAGAACCGCGCCATGGGCATGCCGGATGAGGCCGAAGTGTGCGGCTGCAACGGCGTGTGCAAGGGCAGCATCGTCAAGGCGATCCAGGAGAAAGGGCTGTTTACCGTCGACGACGTGAAGAAGCACACCAAGGCGGCCAGCTCCTGCGGCTCCTGCAGCGGGCTGGTGGAGCAGATTTTGATCAACTGCGTCGGCGGCGCCGCCGATGTGAAGCCGAAATCGGAAAAAGCCATCTGCGGCTGCTCCGACATGACCCACGGCCAACTGCGCCAGGCCATCCGTGACAAGCACCTCACCAGCCTGGCCGACACCTTCCGCGAGCTGGCGTGGCGCAGCCCGGACGGCTGTGCCAGCTGCCGCCCGGCGGTGAACTACTACCTGATCTCCACCTGGCCGGGCGAGGCCAAGGACGACCCGCAGTCGCGTTTCATCAACGAGCGCGTGCACGCCAACATCCAGAAGGACGGTACCTACTCGGTGGTGCCGCGGATGTGGGGCGGCGTCACCAACCCGTCGGAGCTGCGCCGCATCGCCGACGTGGCCGACAAGTACGACATCCCGATGGTGAAGGTCACCGGCGGCCAACGTATCGACTTGCTGGGGGTGAAGAAGGAAGACCTGCCCAAGGTATGGCAGGAGCTGGACATGCCGTCCGGCCACGCCTACGGCAAATCCTTGCGCACGGTGAAAACCTGCGTCGGCAGCGAGTTTTGCCGCTTCGGCACCCAGGATTCCACCCAGATGGGTATCGACCTGGAAAAAGACCTGTTCGGCATGTGGAGCCCGGCCAAGGTCAAGCTGGCAGTGTCCGGCTGCCCGCGCAACTGCGCCGAATCCGGCATCAAGGACGTGGGCATCATTGGTGTCGATTCCGGTTGGGAGCTGTACATCGGCGGCAACGGCGGCATCAAGACCGAGGTGGCCGAGTTCTTCTGCAAGGTGAAAACCCGCGAGGAGGTGATGGAGTACAGCGGCGCCTTCCTGCAGCTGTACCGCGAGGAGGCGTTCTACCTGGAGCGCACCGTGCACTTCCTGCAGCGCGTCGGCATGGACTTCATCAAGCAGCGCGTGCTGCAGGACGAGGTTGGCCGCAGCGAACTGTATGCGCGGCTGAAGTTCGCGCTGTCCTTCGAGCAGGACCCGTGGGCCGAGCGCTACGCCAAGGGCGTGGCCAGCCACGAATTCGCGCCGCTTACCGTGTAATGCCGTGCCTCCGGCCACTGCCGGAGGCCGCAATCCCGCAAAGGAAACAACCATGTCCGAATGGAAAGCCGTCTGCCAACTGGCCGACATCCCGTCGCAGGGCGCCCGCGTGCTGAAGCGCGAGGGCAAGGTGGATATCGCCATCTTCCGCACCATCGATGACCAGCTGTTCGCGCTGCACGACCGCTGCCCGCACAAGGGCGGCCCGCTGTCGCAGGGCATCGTCTCCGGCCGCAGCGTGGCCTGCCCGCTGCACAACTGGCACATCGACCTGGCCACCGGCCAGGCCTGTGCGCCGGACGAAGGCTGCACCGGCCACATCGCACTAAAGCAGGAAGCCGGCACCGTGTATCTGGCGCTGGACTGACATTCGCAACCGGCAGGCAAGGTTGGCCGCAAGGAGACTCGACATGACAGCAACAACGGGACAATACAACACTGTCTCCTCCATCTGCTGCTACTGCGGCACCGGCTGCGGCGTGCGCGTCACGCCGCAGGCTGACGGCAGCGTCACGGTGGCCGGTGACGAGCAGCATCCGGCCAACTTCGGCCGCCTGTGCAGCAAGGGCCGCACCCTGGGCGCCACCACCGGCCGGCTGTCGGCGCGGCTGTTGCGGCCAACCTTGCGGCTGGGCAAGGGCGAGTCGGCGCACGCCGTGAGCTGGGATGTTGCGCTGGACGCGGTCAGCGACAAGCTGGCGGCGGCGATCCGCGAGCACGGTCCGGATTCGGTAGCGTTCTATCTCTCCGGCCAGCTGCTGACCGAGGACTACTACCTGTTCAACAAGCTGGCGCGTGGCCTGGTGGGCAGCAACAACATCGACACCAACTCGCGGCTGTGCATGTCCAGTGCGGTAACCGGCTACAAGCTGACGCTGGGCGCCGATGCGCCGCCGGCCTGTTACGAGGACTTCGATCACGCCGGCTGCGTGTTCATTGCCGGCTCCAATATGGCGCATGCCCATCCGGTACTGTTCCGCCGGCTGGAAGAAGCCAAGGCGGCCAACCCGCAGATGAAAATCATCGTCGCCGACCCGCGCTGCACTGACACCGCCAGCATCGCCGACCTGTACCTGCCGGTGCTGCCGGGCAGCGACGTGGCGCTGTTCCACGCCATGCTTAACGTGATGATCTGGGAAGAGCTGATCGACCGCGATTACATCGCGCAGCACACCGAGGGCTTTGCCGCGCTGCGCCAGCGGCTGCGCGAATTCACCCCGCGCGCCGCCAGCGAGCTGTGCGGCGTGCACGAAGACGACATCGTCACCGCAGCACGCTGGTTCGCGCAGAGTCCGGCCACGCTGTCCTGTTACACCATGGGCCTGAACCAGTACAGCAACGGCAGCGACAAGAACGCGGCGCTGATCCATTTGCATCTGGCTACCGGCCACATCGGCAAGCCGGGCGCCGGCCCGTTTTCGCTCACCGGCCAGCCCAATGCCATGGGCGGGCGCGAGGTGGGCGGCCTGGCCACCGTGCTGCCGGGGCATCGTGAACCGGGCAATGCCGCGCACCGCGCAGAAGTGGCGGCGCTGTGGGACGTGCCGGCGCTGCCGGCGCAACCGGGACTGCCGGCGATCGAGATGTTCGAGGCGGCCGCCGCCGGCAAGATCAAGGTGTTGTGGATCGCCTGTACCAACCCGGCGCACTCGTTGCCGGACCAGGCGCTGGTGCGCAAGGCGCTGCAGCAGGTGGAGTGCGTGATCGTGCAGGAAGCTTTTGCCGGCGGTGAGACGCTGGCGTTCGCCGACATCGTGTTGCCGGCCGCCACCTGGCCGGAGAAAGAGGGCACGGTCACCAATAGCGAGCGCCGCATCAGCCGCGTGCGCGCCGCGCTGCCGCCGCCGGGCGAGGCGCGCGAGGACTGGCGCATCGTCGCCGCGGTGGCGCAAAGGTTGGCCGCCAGCATCGCACCGCAGCACGTCAGCAAATTCGTGTTTGCCGATGGCGCTGCGGTGTTTGCCGAGCATGCCGCCACCACCGCCGGCCGCGATCTGGATTACAGCCGCCTAAGCTACGCCATTCTCGATGCCGCTGGCCCGCAGCAATGGCCGTTCGACGGCAAGGTTGGCCGCAGCCGACTGTATCAAGACGGCGTGTTCGCCACCGCCTCCGGCCGCGCGCAGTTCCTCGACGTGGGCTGGCGCACGGCATCCGACAAGGTGTCGGCGCATTTTCCGATCCGCCTCACCACCGGCCGTTTGCGCGACCACTGGCACACCATGAGCCGCACCGCGCTGGTGCCGACGCTGACCCGGCATGTGGAAGAGCCAGCGCTATCCATGCATCCGCGCGACATGCAGCGCCACAAGCTGCAGGCCGGCGAGCTGGTGAAGGTGCGCAACAAGCGTGGCGCCATTTATCTGCCGGTGCAGGCCGATGACAGCCTGCGCGCCGGCGTGGCGTTCATCCCCATGCACTGGGGTGCGGTGGCGCTGGGCGGGCAGGGCATCAACGCGCTGACCAGTCGCGCGCTGGACCCGCAATCGAAACAGCCGGAACTGAAGTTGGCCGCCGTCAGCGTGGAGCCGGCCAGGCTGCCGTGGCGCGCGACGCTGCTGTTGCGCGGCGACGTGCCGACGCTGCGCCCGCAGCTGGACGCCCTGCGCGCCGAGTTTGCCTATGCGGTGGCGGTGCCGGTGAGCCTGAATGGTGCCGAGCATCTGCGGCTGCGGCTGGCGGCCGCCAGTGCGCCATCCGGCGAGCAACTGGCCGAGCTGGCTGCCCGCCTGCTGCCGGCAGAGGCGATGCAGGCGGCGTTCGACGATCCGGCGCGCGGCGTGCTGCGCCGGGTGTGGCTGGCCGGCAAGACGCCGCTGGGTTTCGTGCTGGCCGGCGATGTGCGTGCCGACGAGGCGCTGACGGCCTGGCTGGATGGCGGCGAGGCGCCGGCAAGCCTGGCCGCTCTGCTGCTGGGGCGCGCACCGGGCGCGGTACGGGCACGGGTGGTGTGTGCCTGCGAAGGGGTGCGCGAGGATGCCATCTGCGCCGGCATCCAGCGCGGGCTGGATGTGGATGGCCTCAAGCGCGAGCTGCGCTGCGGCACCGGCTGCGGCTCCTGTGTGCCGGAGCTGAAGCGGCTGTGCATGGCATAAGGCTGATATGGCTATTTGGTTATAAAAAATCGGTCTGGCAGAACTTTTTGCATTCGGTATTGTGGCAGCCTGGCCGGTCGGCTCAGCCGCCCGCACACGTAAAGGAAGCAGCATGAATGGCAAGGTATGGTTGGTAGGCGCCGGTCCCGGTGATGCGGAACTGTTGACGCTCAAGGCGCTGCGCGTGATCCAGTCCTGTGACGTGTGGCTGGTGGATGACTTGGTTGGCCGCGATATTCTGGAGTTCGCCCGTCCCGGTACCCGCATCGTGGAAGTCGGCAAGCGTGGCGGCTGCAAATCCACGCCGCAGGACTTTATCCTGCGGCTGATGGCGCGCTATGCCCGCCAGGGGCGGCAAGTGGCGCGGCTGAAAGGTGGCGACCCGTTCATCTTCGGCCGTGGCGGCGAGGAATGGGCATGGCTGGCGGAACGCGGCATCGAGGTCGAGGCGGTGGGTGGCATCACCGCGGCGTTTGCCGCCGGCACCGATCTGGGCCTGCCGCTGACCCACCGTGGCGTAGCGCGCGGCGTGGCGCTGGTGACCGCCCACACCATGGACGGTACGCGTCCGGACTGGCAGGGGCTGGCCGCAGCCAACCTGACCGTGGTGTGCTACATGGGCATGAGCAATGTCGATGCCCTGGCCGATGAATTGATGACGGCCGGCTTTGCCACCAGCCTGCCGGTAGCGGTGGTGCATCGCGCCGGCTGTACGGACCAGCGCCATATCGTCTCCAGCCTGCAAACGTTGGCCGCCGACGTGGCCCGTAGCGGTCTGGCCAGCCCGGCGGTGATCGTGCTGGGCGAGGTAGTGGCGCATGCGTGTGTGGCAAATCGGCACGCCGGATTGAATGGCATAGCGGCGGCTTAACCGTGATTTGAAAATAGTTTCCGCAATATCAGGGTCTTATTAATAACCCCCGGCCAATTTTTGGTCGGGGGTTATTGCATTTCAGGTCAATAATAATCCTGGATTTAATCAGTGTGTAACGGGTTTTACATATTGGCTGGGTATATTCCCAGCATCGTTTCAAAAGAAAACGATAGATCTTCTACCACTGTTGAGAAAGTATCATGCTGAATAAAAAGCTGCTTGCTGTTGCCGTTTCTGCTGCGCTGATTGCCCCGTTTGCCATGGCCGATGTCACCATCTACGGCACAATCAACGAGTCCATTGAGAGCGTGAAGGCAACTGGTGCTACCAACGCTGCCAACGATATCAATACCATCGGTCGTGTTAGCTCCAACACCTCCAAGCTGGGCTTCAAGGGGGTGGACGATCTGGGTGACGGCATGAAGGCCGTATGGCAGATCGAGCAAGAAATCTCGATGGATGATGGTGGCACCCGCAAGGGCACTTTTGCTACCCGCAACAGCTTTGTTGGTCTGGATGGCAAGTTCGGTAAGGTTCTGCTGGGTAATAACGACTCTGTATACAAGTCGATGGGCAAGGCCGGTATCGTTAACCCGATGGCTGACACTATTGGCGACATCTGTGTTGACAAAGGCGTAATCTGCCGCGGGGACTCCCGTCTGCAGAACTCGGTTAGCTACTACTCCCCGGTATATAACGGTCTGCAGGGCGGCATGTCCTACGGCTTTGACGAAACCCGTACCGAAGTGGGTGGTGTACGTACCGACAAGGCTCGCTTGAGCCTGGGCGCTACTTACAACTACGGCGATTTTGTCGCCGGCCTCGGCTACGATCTGCGCAAACAGGCTAACGCCGCTGTAGGTGGTCTGGATCGTGACCAGTCGTTCCTGAAGCTGTCTGCCGGTTACTCCTTCGGCGATACCAAAGTCGGTGTGGGTTACGAGCACGAGAAGAACGAAAAATCCTCTGGCGACGTAAAGCAGAACGCCTGGACTATTGGTGCCGAGCAGAAATTCGGCAATCTGGGTGTGAATCTGGCCTATGCCAAGCTGGATGAATCTGCTTCTGGTGCCAAGGATGGTGCCGATCAGTGGACCTTGGGTGCAACCTACAGTCTGTCCAAGCGTACCCAGACTTACGCTTACTACACCCGTATTCATAACGAAGACAGTGCTACCCGCACTTTCGGTAATGCTGGTCTGAGTGGTGTTGGTGCCGGTTCTAACCCGACCGGGATGGGTGTCGGCATGAAAGTGACTTTCTAAGTTACTTTTCCTTTCAGTCACATTGTTGCCAGCGCTTTTGCGCTGGCATTTTTTTATTTGGCAGAAGGATAATTATTGTGGTGTCGAGATGGCTATTGCGTGTTGTCAAAAATAGGGTATGAAATCAGAAACGAAATAGTGTGCCCCCTGTTTGGGTGTTTTGTTTTGGTTAAAATTAAATGCCTAAAGCAAAATAATATGATGCCTGGTAGGTTGGCAATGATGGCGTCTTTGTTGTTTTGGACATTTTTTTGATATTACCTTTCGTAAATTCTCATTGGCTTGAATTTTAAGTGCGCAATCTCTGCGGGTTGAGCGTTTTGGCTGCCGTGCGTTGGGCTTTGTGGTAGGTTTGCTGCTGTTACGTCATGTCGCAGCTTGAGTCAGACTGCGGCCACTGTTCCACGAGAGAGAAACCACAAGATCATGTTTGCACATGTCGAAGCCTACGCCGGCGACCCGATCCTGACCCTGGTTGAAACCTTCAACAAGGATATCCGCAGCCCGAAAGTGAATCTGGGCATTGGCCTGTATTACGACGAGGAAGGCCGCATCCCGTTGCTGCCGTCGGTGCAGAAAGCCGAAGCGCAGCGCGTAGCGGTAGCCGGTACCCGTTCCTACCAGCCGATGGAAGGTGCGGCCAACTATCGTGCCGCGGTGCAGGCGCTGCTGTGGGGTGCCGGGCATGAGGCGGTCAAGGCCGGCCGTATCGCCACCATCCAGACTATCGGCGGCTCCGGCGCGCTGAAGATCGGCGCCGATCTGCTCAAGCGTTACTTCCCGGCCAGCGAAGTGTGGGTCAGCAACCCGACCTGGGACAACCACCGCGCGATGTTCGAAGGCGCCGGTTTTGTGGTGCACGACTACCCGTACTACGACGCAGCCACCGGCGGCGTGAAGTTCGACGAGATGCTGGCCTGCTTCCAGCAGCTGCCGGCCAAGACGGTGGTGCTGCTGCACCCGTGCTGCCACAACCCGACCGGTGTGGACCTCTCCAATGCGCAGTGGGAGCAAGTGATCGAGGTAGTGAAACAGCGCGATCTGCTGCCGTTCCTCGATATCGCCTACCAGGGCTTTGGCGACAGCCTGGACGCCGATGCGTTTGCCATCCGCGCTATGACCGCTGCCGGCATCAGCTTCTTTGTCAGCAACTCGTTCTCCAAGAACCTGTCGTTCTACGGCGAGCGTTGTGGTGGTTTGTCGGTGGTATGCCGGGATGCCGAGGAAGCCGAGCGCGTGCTGGGCCAGATGAAGGCCACCGTGCGCCGCAACTACTCCAGCCCGCCGACCCACGGCGGCCAGGTCACCGTGCTGGTGATGACCGAGCCGACGCTGCGTGCCGAGTGGGAGGGCGAAGTGACCGAGATGCGCGAACGCATCAAGGCCATGCGCCAGAAACTGTACGAGGTGATTTCCGCCAAGGTGCCGGGCCGCGACTTCAGCTACTTCATCAAGCAGCGCGGCATGTTCAGCTACACCGGTCTGACGCCGGCGCAGGTGGATCGCCTGCGCGAGGAGTTCGCGGTGTATCTGGTGCGTTCCGGCCGTATGTGCGTGGCCGGTCTCAACAGCCGCAACGTGGAATACGTAGCGGATGCGATGGCCGAAGTGCTGAAAGGCTGATGCGCCATTGCCCGAACTGATGCCCCGTTGCCGACGGGGCATTTTTCATGGAGCGACAAGATGCCGACTCGCTTGCTGTGCTGTTTATTGTTGCTGGTGCTGCCAACGGCGCATGCCGGCTTGCTGGCGGACAGGTTGGCCGTACGGCTGGAGGCGCAGATGCTGGAACAGCATGCGGTGCCGTGGCGCTTGCGGGTGGCCGGCGTTGCCAGTGCCGCCGGGCTGGCTTACGGACCGGACGCCCGGCAACGGCTGGATGTGTACTGGCCGCAGCACGGCGGGCAGGGCATGCCGGTGCTGCTGATGGTGCATGGCGGTGCCTGGCGCACCGGCAGCCGGCAGTCAGCGGCGGTGGTGGAGAACAAGGTAGGCCGCTGGGTGCCGCGCGGCATGGTGCTGGTATCGGTCGATTACCGGCTGCTGCCGCAAGCCGCGCCGCTGCAGCAGGTGCAGGACGTGGCGGCGGCGGTGGCCTGGGTACAGCAGCAGGCGGCACGCTGGGGTGGCGATGGCCGCAAGCTGGTGTTGATCGGGCATTCTGCCGGCGCGCATCTGGTGGCGTTGCTGGCTGCGTCGCGCGAGTTGCAACGGCAGGCCGGGGTGCAGCCGTGGCTGGGCACGGTGGCGCTGGATAGCGCTGCTTACGATGTGGCGGCGGTAATGCGCCGCGCGCACTATCGCTTCTATGACCAGGCATTCGGTACCGATCCGGCGGCGTGGGCGCTGGTATCGCCGCAAGCGCAACTGCAGCAGGCCATGCCGCCGTTACTGGCGGTGTGCTCGCAGCAGCGGCCTGACAAGCCCTGCGATGATGCGGCCAACTTTGTGGCGCAGGCACGGCAGCTGGGCGGGCGGGCAGAGCTGTTGCCGCAGGCCAAGTCGCATCGCGACATCAATCAGCAGCTTGGCGCCGACGAGGCATATACCCGCGCCGTGGAGCGGTTCATGGGCGGGCTGGATGTCGTGCTGGCGCAGCGGCTGGCGCCGTAGTCTGCTGTGATCCGGAAAAACAGAAGGCACCCCGCGGGGTGCCTTGGTCGTTGTGGCCGCTATTCGCGGGCGTCGCGCTCCATCCGTCGCCGCTCGATCTCGCGGCGGGCATTGGCGTTGCGTACATCCTTGGGAGTGGTGCGCGGCATCGGTTTGCCGGCCAGTTCATTGCTTCGCACTTCGGCGCGTACTTGCAGGTATTCGGGGCTGGGATTAAAGCGACGCATGAGGCTTCTCCATTCAACGACCAGAAGTAGGGGTAAGACAATGCAGGTGTTACCAAGCACACCCTATGCCTGACTCTTTGCTACTTTATTACAGTCGTTTGATATCTGGCACCCCGCCATTGATGCAGTTGCCATTTTGGTATCCCGGTGTGGTAGCAATGCCGCAAACTACAACATGCTGGGTCCGTAAATGGTTACGGCCCGACAGCTTGTGGCTGTCGGGCCGTACATGGATGGAGGCTGCGGCGCTTAGTGGCTACAGCGGCCAACGATGGAGGCAGTGGCGATCAGCTCTTCCAGCAGGGCCAGTGCACTGCCACCGCTCATGCTGAACGGGTCGAGCTGCGATTTTTCCGAGTAGCGCAGCAACAGCGACGGGTTGACCTTGGCCAGATTGACCTGGCCCATGGTCCAGCTGGCAAAGCGGCGCTCGCCGATTTCCTCGAAGCTCAGCAGCTCCACGCCCTGATGGCGCGGGTCGCTGGCAATGTGGTTGTACAGGGCGGAAACCTCGCTGCGGCCGCCTTCCAGTACCTGCATGAAAATATTGCCGCTAAAGCACAGCACGCCGGTGATGCCGTGACCGGGGTTGTGCTGTTGCGAGCGGGTGAGAATGGCGTCCAGCAGTTCCTGGGTGTGCGGCTGGGTGCTACGGCTGGCATAGAGCAGGCGAACGAGCATGATGATTTCTCTCTGGCTTATTTTTTCGGCAGCAGGGACAGGAATTCGCGGCGCAGATCCGGGTTGGTCAGGAACACACCCCGCATCACACTGTTCACCATTTGCGAGTCATTGTCTTTGACGCCGCGCCAGTGCATGCAGAAATGGTCTGCTTCCATCACGATAGCCAATCCATCCGGACTCATCTTGTCCTGCAGGGTGTTGGCCAGCTGGATCACGGCTTCTTCCTGGATTTGCGGACGGTTCATGATCCATTCCGCGATGCGCGCGTACTTGGACAGCCCGATCAGGTTGGAATGCTCGTTCGGCATCACGCCGATCCACACGCGGCCCAGAATCGGGCACAGGTGGTGGGAGCAGGCGCTGCGCACGGTGATCGGGCCGACGATCATCAGCTCGTTCAGGCGTTCGGCATTGGGAAACTCGGTGACGGGTGGCTGCTGCACATAGCGGCCACGGAACACTTCGTTCAGGTACATCTTGGCCACGCGGCGGGCGGTGTCCTGGGTGTTGTGATCGCTTTCGGTGTCGATCACCAGGCTTTGCAGCACGTCGCGCATCTTGGCTTCGACTTCATTCAGCAGCTCGTCCAGCTCGCCCGGCTCGATGAAGTCGGCAATATTGTCATTGGCGTGAAAACGGCGTTGTGCGCCTTTCAGTCGCTCGCGGATGCGGGCGGATACCGGAAGCCGGTAATCGCTTGAATGTTGCTTCGGGCTTTCTTTGCTCACGCGGTTCATCTCCTGGGCGGGCGGGTCGCTGCGCCTCGGGTTTGTAGTAGACAGGCGACTGGAAGATAGCCGCGAAGCAGGGGAATGGCAACTGTTCGGCGGGTGGGGTTATGTCGGCAAGACTGCGGCCAACCTTGCACGTTGGCCGCAGATGCGGACATCAGTCCACCTTGAATTGCGTCATCAGGGCCGCCAGGCGCTGGCTGGCAGCGGCCGTCTGCTCGGTACTGTACTGGCTGTGGGCCAGTACGTCGCTGATGCTGCTGGTGGCGGTGTTGACCTGCTGCACTTTCTCGCCATAGGTGCGGCTGGCGACGGCAATGTCGTCAATCGAGGCGATCAGCGTGCCGATCAGCTGCTGGGTGTCGCCGTTGTCGCTGGCGGTGTGTTCCGCCAGCTGCAAGCCGTCCTCCATCTCGCGCATGCCGCTGTCCATGCTGTTGACCGCACCGGTAGCCTGCTGCTGGATGCTGGCGATCATGTCGCCGATCTGCAACGTGGCGCTGGCGGTGCGGTCGGCCAGCTTGCGCACTTCGTCGGCCACCACGGCAAAGCCGCGACCGGCTTCGCCGGCGCGCGCGGCTTCGATGGCGGCATTCAGCGCCAGCAGGTTGGTCTGGTCGGCGATGTCATGGATCACCGCCACGATCTGGCCGATCTCGCGGGCGCTGTCCTGCAGCTGGCGCAGGGTTTGCGACGAGCTGCTGACCGACTGGCGGATGCCTTGCGAGCGCTCGCGGATCAGCGCCACCTGCTTGCCAGAGCCTTCTGCCAGCAGATCCAGCTGGGTGCGGATGTCGCTGGCGCTGTGGCTGGCGTGGTCGATCTGGTGCTGCTGGCTGGCCAGCAACGCCATCATATTGTCCATTTCGCTGACCACGCTCATCACGCTGCCGGTGGTGTCCTGCTGGCTTTGCTGCAACTGCAGGTTGGCGACCGAGATATCGCGCGAGGAGTGTTGCACCAGGCGCAGGGTGCACTCCAGCTGGTCGATGAAACTGTTGAACCAGCTGGCCAGTGTGGTCAGCTCGTCCGGGCGGGTGTCATTGCGGTTCAGCCGCTGGCGCAGATCGCCACCGCCTTCGGCGATGCTGCGCACCGCGCGGATCAGCGAGCTGACGCGGCCGGTAACCTGACGGGCGCCAAGGTAGAAAAACGCCAGCACGCCCAGCCCCTGCAACAGCCAGAACAGGAACAGCGAGAGTGCCGGCGGTACGCTCAGCGTCCGGTCCAGTGCCCAGCCGGCCATGCCGGCGGGAATGGCGGTAAGCAGATACAGCTTGGTCAGCCGGTAGCTCAGCGGCCGGCTGCGGTACACCTCCTCCAGATCGGCCTCGCACATCATGCCCCATGTGTCGTCGCTGCCCGGCAGCTGGAACGTCACGCCGCGGCCAACCACCGGAATGTGACGGTAGTCGGAATAGCCCGGATACAGCACATAGGTGTTGCTGCCGTTACGGATGGTTTCGCGCACGCCCGGGTGCAGGTGGCCGGTGGCCGGATCGTTGAAAACCAGCTCCAGCTCGGTGTGCTGCTGCACGCGTACGGTGCCGTATCCGGTGCGGATGCCATCTTTCAGGTTGTCGCCCAGCGAGAAGGTCTTGTCCTCGAAGCGCGAACGCGACAGCGCGGTGCCCGGTGCGATGCTGTGGTCGAAGCCGGCACGCGCCATGAACAGGTAGTTGTCGCCGGAATCGCTGAAAATATGCCCGGCTTCGCGCTGGATCAGGTCGCCCAGCACATCGTTGGGCACGCGGCCGCACAGGCAGCGGCCATCGGCCAGCGGCAGGTAGAACATCAGGGTGACGGCGTCGTGAAAACGCGAGGTGGACGGCCCGATGCGCTCGGTGTCGACATCGCGGTACGGGCCGTGCAGAAAGCGGCTTTTGCGGCCGCGTTGCAGTGCCGCCGGCTGGCTGTGACGTTGGCCGCAGCGTCCGCTGGCCGTGGACTGGCTCACCACCCCGTCGGCATCTAGCAGAAACAGCTCGGAGAAGTCCGGTGCCAGCTGGTGGCGGCGCAGCAACAGGGCGCTGTCCGGCGTGATGCCGGCCGGGTATTGTGCGGCCAGACTCTCCAGTTGCTGCCATTGCTCGCTGGTCCAGCGTTGCAGTATCTCCACCCGCGTAGCGGCGATGCTACTGAAGACTTGTTCCAGTGCGGCGTAGCGATGGCGGTTGAGCATGCAGCTCCAGCGCATGGCCAGTTTGCCGGTCTTGCCAAACCAGGGAAGCCAGTGCTGTTCTGCAGCGCTCAGGGGCATCGAGAGACTTTTTGCTGACATGGTGGTCCGTAGGGTTGATGGATGACGATGTCGCAATTCAGCAAAAAACAGGCCAGATTTCGATAGTTTTTGGCAGGATGTGGCAAGGCTGCCAGTGCGTGACGCGCCACTTTGGGGCGATGTTGCTTTTTCTGGTGCATCCCGAGGTGCCTGATGCCCAAGTCGGGTGCGTGCGGAAATGAAAACAGCGCACGGCCTTGCGGCGGTGCGCTGCGGGGAATCAGGGCGGCAATCAGCGGTTGTGGAACACGATGTCGCAATCCAGATTGGTCTTTTGCATGCCCAGCTGTTTGGCAAAGTTGATGATCAGCGGGTTGCGTACATTGGCGCGCAGATGCGACAGCAGCGGTTGCTGCGGGTCTTCCTCGCCATCGCGGTAAATGATCAGCAGCACGCCGACATCTTCCGGGCGGGACAGTTGCAGGGCGGCGACTTCGGCATCATCCAGCTGTACTTCGTAACGGATGCCCAGGTTACCCGGCTCGGTCACGCTGAACAGGACATCCGGCTCATCCAGTGATTGCAGCCAGTGCACGCGCGGGCTTTCGCAGTTGGCATCGTGGAACAACTTGAAGCGGGTGCAGTGTTCGAATGCCGGCAGGCCGCCGGCAAAGGTGATGATGCTTTGCTCGTCGACATCCACTTCGCCCAGCAGGCTGGTATTGAACAGCATGGTGCTCTCCTCAGGTCTTTGGTGGCTGAATTATGCATCATGGCAGTGCGCTGGCAATGACAAATCGCAAGCCCGATTACCGGCTGTGCCGCCGGCAGCCTGCACAGTACAATGCCGCCCGATGAATACCGATGTTTCCCTCTATCCGGCCATCGAGCGCCTGTTGCTGGCGGCGGATATCGATGACAAGCCGCAGGCAGTGCAGCACATGTACTGGCGCTGGCAGCAGGGCGGACTTTTGCGCGATGCGACCGCGGCGTTGTATCCGGTGCCGCAGCCGGGCCGGCCGCTGCGGCCAACCCTGATCAACCCGCGGGATGTGCCGCGGCGTCGGGTGGGTAGCCGGGAAGGGCATGCGGCCATGGTGCATGCCATTGCCCACATCGAATTCAATGCCATCAATCTGGCGCTGGATGCCGCCTGGCGCTTTCGCGCCATGCCTGACAGTTACGTGGATGACTGGCTGCGTATCGCGGCGGAAGAAGCCGCGCATTTCAAGCTGTTGCGCACTCGCCTGCAGGCGCTGGGTTTCGATTACGGCGACTTTCCTGCCCACAACACGCTGTGGGAAATGGCGGTCAAGACCGATCATGATGTGCTGGTGCGCATGGCGCTGGTGCCGCGGGTGATGGAGGCGCGCGGGCTGGATGCGGTGCCCATCGTGCAGGACAAGTTGCGCCATATTGGCGACCTGGAAACGGCCGCGGTGCTGGACATTGTGCTGCGCGACGAAATCGGCCATGTCCGTGTCGGCAATTACTGGTTTACCACGCTGTGCGATGAGCGCGGGCTGGCACCGGTGGAGACTTTCCGTGCGTTGCTGCGCGATTATCGTGTCAGCGAGCTGCGCGGCGTTTACAACCTTGAGGCGCGTCGTGATGCCGGTTTCAGCGAGCTGGAATTGGCGATGTTGCAAGACTTTACCGTGACGCGTGACCGTCAGGAGACCTGAGTGATACAAGTGCTGTTTGAAAAAATGAAAACCAACCGCCGGCTGGCGATCGCGGTAATTGTGGCCGGTACGTTGCTGTTTATGCTGGCATCGGCCAGCCGGCAGGGGGCGGGCGGCGTGTGGGTGGTCGAATTGCTGTCCTCGCTGTGCATGTTGCTCGGCGTGGCGGCGCAGTTTCTCGGCCTCGCCGCATTGCTAAAAAACCCGCGTCGTTGAAATGGCATTAAAAACAGTAGCTTAATGTCGCATTGCTGACCGGCGGCGTCCTTGACGCACTGCGGGGTGGCGCGCATAATCGCGCGGCAACAAAACACCTGTAAAAGGCTCCGCTTCGGGGCCTTTTATGCTTTGTCTTGTCCCCGGAGTCACGAATGGATTACCAGGCATTCTTGCGCGAGCTGGAAACGCACGCGCTGCCTGCAGAGCAGTTCAATCACCAGGCCCACTTGCAGGCGGCCTGGGCCTATCGTCGCAGCTATGCCGCCCGCGAGGCGGCGGCACGCTGCGCGCGGACACTGTCGCGCTACGCCATGGCCAAGGGCGCGCCGGAGAAATACCACCACACCGTTACCCTGGCGTTCCTCACCATCATTTACAGCCGGCTGGAGCAGGCGCCGGCGCAGGTCATGGACTGGAATGCCTTTGTGGCGGGCAATGCCGATTTGCTGGACGACGCGCGCAGCCTGATCGGCCAGCATTACTCGCAACAGAAACTGCAGGACGACAATGCGCGCCGCCGCTTTGTCGCGCCGGACCTGGCACCGCTGCCGGTGTCCTGTCTTACCCACTGAATACGCGAAAGACCACCCACCGATGAAAGCCCCCGAACTGCTGTTGCCCGCCGGTACGCTGGACAAGATGCGTGCCGCCTACGATTTTGGCGCCGATGCCGTGTACGCCGGCCAGCCGCGTTACTCGCTGCGTGCGCGTAATAACGATTTCAAGCTGGAAGAACTGCGCATCGGCATCGAAGAAGCCCATGCCCGTGGCAAGAAGCTGTTCGTGGCCAGCAACATCCTGCCGCACAACAGCAAGATCAAGACTTACATGGCCGACATGGAACCGGTGATCGAGATGAATCCGGACGCGCTGATCATGGCCGATCCGGGGTTGATCATGATGGTGCGCGAACGTTGGCCGCATGTGCCTATCCATCTGTCGGTGCAGGCCAATACCACCAACTACATGGGGGTGAAGTTCTGGCAGAAGATGGGGGTGGAGCGCATCATCCTGTCGCGCGAGCTGTCCCTCGACGAGATCGCCGAGATCCGCCAGGAATGCCCGGACATGGAGCTGGAAGTGTTCGTGCACGGCGCGCTGTGTATTGCCTACTCCGGCCGCTGCCTGCTGTCCGGCTACTTCAATCATCGCGACCCGAACCAGGGCACCTGTACCAACGCCTGCCGCTGGGACTACAAGGTGCATGACACCCAAGGCGATGACGCCGGCGATGTGAAGCCGCAAAAGATCGACTTCGACTTCGGCAAGGCGCTGGAAGAAGCCAACCAGAGCTTTTCTTCCTGCGGCAGCCAGCAGCGCCATCCGCTGGCCGACAAGACCTATCTGATCGAAGAGGCCAACCGTCCGGGCGAGCTGATGCCGATCATCGAGGACGAGCATGGCACCTACATCATGAACTCCAAGGACCTGCGTGCGGTGGAGCAGGTGGAGAAGCTGGTGAAGATCGGTGTCGACTCGCTGAAAATCGAAGGCCGTACCAAGAGCCTGTACTACGTGGCCCGTACCGCGCAGACCTATCGTCGCGCCATCGATGACGCGGTAGCTGGCCGTCCGTTCGATTACAGCCTGCTGGCCGAGCTGGAAGGCCTGGCCAACCGCGGTTACACCCCGGGC
Organism: Vogesella oryzae; assembly: GCF_902829295.1. Classification (GTDB taxonomy): domain Bacteria; phylum Pseudomonadota; class Gammaproteobacteria; order Burkholderiales; family Chromobacteriaceae; genus Vogesella; species Vogesella oryzae. The sequence goes on along the minus strand of NZ_CADEPL010000018.1, from coordinate 49,320 downwards.
TTCCTCGAGCGTCACCAGACCCAGGAGCACCAGAACTATCTGTCCGGCCATTCCGTGGCCAAGCAGAGCCAGTATGTCGGCGATGTGATGGAAGTGGATGCCGACGGCTGGGCGCTGATTGATGTGAAAAACCGCTTCGCCGTTGGCGACCGCGTGGAAATCATCCACCCGAGCGGCAATCGCACCGTGGAGCTCACCGCAATGACGCGCAATGGCGAGGCCACCAGCGTGGCACCGGGCAACGGCGTGAAGGTGAAGATTCCGGGCATGGCCGGCATGGAAAAGGCGCTGCTGGCGCGTCTGCTGTAAGCGGGCAGGCACCGGCCGGGACAAAAAGCCGCGGATGACGCGGCTTTTTGCTGGCTGCCAATGGCGCTCACGGCACATTCAAGGTTGGCCGCAGCCCGCTTTGGCCGTAAAATTGTTGCATTGCATTCACGCCGGACGCCTGTAGCGTCCGGCTTTGATTTTCCAGAGGCCCCATGACCATTCAGCAACTGATCAACGACCGTGTCGCTGCCGCGCTGGCAGCTGCCGGTGCGCCGGACGCTCCGGCGGTGGTACAACCCGCATCCAAGCCGGAATTCGGCGACTATCAGGCCAACGGGGTAATGGGCGCGGCCAAGGCGCTGAAAACCAATCCGCGTGCGCTGGCCGAGCAGGTGATCGCCAAGCTGGATCTGGCCGGTATCGCCGACAAGGTGGAAATCGCCGGTCCGGGTTTCATCAATATTCACCTGGATCCGGCTTTTCTCGCCGGCCGTGTCGAGAAGGCGCTGGCCGACGAGGCGCTGGGTATTGCCAAGGCCGACCGCAAGAAGGTGATGGTGGAGTATTCCTCGGTGAACCTGGCCAAGGAAATGCACATCGGCCACTTGCGCGGCGGCATCATCGGCGATGCGCTGGTGCGGGTGAACAGCTTCATCGGCCACGACGTGGTGCGCCAGAACCACGTCGGCGACTGGGGTACCCAGTTCGGCATGCTGGTGGCGCACATGGTGGAATCGCGGGCCGCGGGCGAAGCCGATTTCGAGCTGAAAGACCTGGATGTGTTCTACAAGCACTCCAAGAAGCGCTTCGACGAAGATCCGGCGTTTGCCGACCTGGCGCGCGACTACGTGGTGAAACTGCAGTCGGGCGATGCCGAAGTGCTGGAGCTGTGGCACCAGTTCGTGGCGCTGTCGCTGGCGCACTGTAATGCCATCTACCGGAAGCTGGGCCTGTTGCTGGATGACGGCGATGTGCGCGGCGAGAGCTTCTACAACGACGACCTGCCGGTACTGGTGAACGAGCTGCGCGAAAAAGGCCTGCTCACCGAGGACCAGGGCGCGCAAGTGGTGTTCCTTGAGGAGTTCAAGAACAAGGAAGGCGAGCCGGCCGCGTTCATCGTGCAGAAGCAGGGTGGCGGTTATCTGTACGCCACCACCGATCTGGGCGCCATCCGCTTCCGTGTGAACCAGTTGCAGCTGGACCGTGCGTTGTACGTGGTGGATTCGCGCCAGAGCCTGCACTTCCAGCAGCTGTTCACCACCGCGCGCAAGGCCGGCTGGCTGCCGGAAAGTGCCGATTTCGAGCACATCGGCCACGGCACCATCATGGGGCCGGACGGCAAGCCGCTGAAAACCCGCTCCGGAGAGAATATCAAGCTGGTGGAGCTGCTGGACGAGGCGATTTCCCGTGCCTACCAGCTTGTCAGCAGCAAGAACCCGGATCTGGCCGAGGCCGAGCGCCGCCAGATCGCCGAGGCGGTAGGTATCGGCGCGCTGAAGTATGCCGACCTCAGCAAGAGCCGCAATACCGACTACATCTTCGACTGGGACTCCATGCTCAGCTTCGAGGGCAACACCGCACCGTACCTGCAGTACGCCTACACCCGCGTGCAGAGCGTGTTCCGCAAGGCCGACGACTTCGATCCGGCGGCGCGGGTGCTGATCAGCGAGCCGGCCGAGAAGCAGCTGGCGGTGGCGCTGGCACAGTTCGAGGACGTGGTGTTTGCCGTGGCCGACAGCAGCCAGCCGCACCACTTGTGCAGCTATCTGTACAACGTGGCGACGCTGTTCTCGCGCTTCTATGAAGCCTGCCCGATCCTGAAGAGCGAGGGCGAGGTGCGCCAGAGCCGTCTGCAGTTGGCCGCAGCGACGGCCAAGACGCTGAAAACCGGCCTGGGCCTGTTGGGCATCGCGGTGCTGGAAACCATGTAAGCACAGCACCGGCTTGCCGGTTGTGACAAAGCCCCGCGTTGCGGGGCTTTTTGTTTGCAGCGGGTTGCGGCCAACGTTGGCCGCAGGCTCAGCTGGCCGGATGGCGTTCCAGCAGGGCGTGGAAGGCCGGCAGGAATTCCGGGGTGACGTAGGGCTTGAGCAGTGCCAGCACCTGGCGAACACCGCGATGGCCGGAGGCCTCGGTAATCGGCGCCTTGGGACGCGCGGTCTGCTCGAAGGCGAACCAGAATTTCACGATCAGCCAGATGTTGATCGACACCGGCGCGATGTCATCCAGCGACATTTTCAGCAGGCCGAGGCGGATGAATTCGCGGAAGTGACCTTCCAGGATTACCTGCAGTTCGCTATGCACGAACTGCTGGTAGTCGGCCTGCATCTGCGGGTTGCGCGCCATCAGCCCCGGCAGGTCGTAGAACATGAAACGGAAGCGCCACATCGCCTCGAACGCGGTTTCCAGGTAGTTCACCAGGTCGGCCACCTCCATGCTGCGGTTCAGCGGCACCGCCAGGCGTTCGGTGATGAAACGGCGGTAGAGCTGGAAAATCTGGTGGACGATCTCTTCCTTGTTGCGGAAGTGGTAGTACAGGTTGCCCGGGCTGATGCCCAGATGGGCGGCGATGTGGTTGGTGGTGATGTTGCGTTCGCCGTGCTCGTTGAACAGCACCAGGCTTTCCTCAACGATGCGGTCGTAAGTCTTGATCCGGGGCTTGGACATGGTCAGGGCGTATCGGCTCGGGGGGCGGCAAGAGGTGTATCGGATTCCGGAAAGCAGACAAACAGGAAGCGGTGCAGGATGGCCTGCTCCACGCGCTGGCGCTCGCGCGGCGGTACCGCGTAGCGCAGGATGGCGCGGTATTCCTTCTCGCTGGCCGGTTGCAGCGAGATGCGTGGCGCTACCGACGGCGTGTCCAGCAGCAACTTGCTTTCCAGCATCGCCATATGGGCGCGGGCTTCTTCGATGTACGGGGCGCAGATTTCATCGGCGATTTCCTGCAGCACGCGCTCCGCTTTGCCCGGCTTCAGGCTGTAGGGCAGCGGAATGGTGAGGATGTGCATCACGTAATCGCCGGTAAAGTTCTCGCGCGCGACCGGCTGGGTCAGCAACATGCTGTTGGGAAAGCTCAGCATGCGGCCGGTGATCTGGTGCGCATCGTGGCGCGGGCCGATTTCCAGCACGCTGGTGGACAGCATGGTGATGTCCATCACCCGTCCGCGCAGCGGGCCGATCTCGATGATGTCGCCCAGCTGGTAGGTGTTGCCCAGCGAGCGCACCAGGCCGCCGCCCAGGCACATCAGCAGCTCCTTGGTGGCTACCACCAGCGCGGCGGCAAATGCCACCATCGACAGCGCGATGGTCTGCAGTTCGCGCGCCCAGATCACCACCATGCCGGCGAGGCCGGTGATGATCATGGCGTTGCGCAGATTCACCGCCCAGCGGCGACGCGTCTCCAGCGGTACCCGCGGGTTGGCCGCAATGGTGCGCACAATGCTGCTGTGAACCAGCAGCAATACGATAACCAGTACGCCGCTGCGGGCGATGTCGGTGCCGTACTCGTGCAGCAATTGGGGGAACCAGGCGGGCATGGCGGCTCCTGCGCTCAGTCGTTGAGTTTCACCGCGTGTTCACGGGTTTCGTGGAACACGATATCCGGCCAGCGTTCCTGGGTCAGGGCCAGATTGACGCGGTTGGGGGCCAGATAGGCGAGGTTGCCGCCGGCGTCGGTGGCAATGTTCATCACCAGCGCGTCGGTAAATTCGTCCAGCTTCTTGCGGTCGTCGCAGCTGAACCAGCGCGCCGACCAGATGTTGCAGGATTCGAACACTGCATCCACGCCGTATTCTGCGGCCAACCGCGAGGCCACCACTTCGAACTGCAGTACGCCCACCGCACCCAGGATCAGATCGCCGCCGCTATGCGGCTTGAATACCTGCACCGCGCCTTCTTCGCCCAGCTGTTGCAGGCCTTTCTGCAGCTGTTTCAGTTTCAGCGGGTTCTTGATGCGCACGCTGCGGAACAGTTCCGGTGCGAAGAACGGAATGCCGGTAAACGCCAGCTCTTCCCCCTCGGAGAAGCTGTCGCCGATCTGGATATTGCCGTGGTTGGGGATGCCGATGATGTCGCCGGCAAACGCTTCTTCCACGATTTCGCGGTCGTGCGACATGAAGGTCACTACCGAGCTGGCGGCGATGTCACGATTCAGGCGCAGGTGCTTCATCTTCATGCCGCGCTCGAACTGGCCGGAGCACACGCGCAGGAAGGCGATGCGGTCGCGGTGTTTCGGGTCCATGTTGGCCTGGATCTTGAACACGAAGCCGGAGAACTTGCCTTCGGCCGGGTCAACGTTGCGCACGGTGGCGTCGCGAACCTGCGGCGCCGGTGCCCAGTTGATCAGTGCATCCAGAATCTCGCGCACGCCGAAGTTGTTGATCGCCGAGCCGAAGAACACCGGCGTCAGCTCGCCGGCCAGGAACTCTTCCAGGTTCCACTCGTTGGAGGCGCCTTTCACCAGCTCGATTTCCATGCGCAGCTGTTCCATCTCCAGCGGGAACAGTTCGTCCAGGCGCGGGTTGTCGATGCCCTTGATGATCTCGATGTCGGTGATCAGCTTCTCGCTGCCGGCTTCGAACAGGATCACTTCGTCCGACAGCAGGCTGTACACGCCGCGGAACGACTTGCCCATGCCGATCGGCCAGGTGATCGGCGCGCAGCGGATTTTCAGGATGCTTTCGACTTCGTCCAGCAGTTCCAGCGAGTCGCGCACTTCACGGTCGTACTTGTTCATGAAGGTCACGATCGGGGTGTTGCGCAGGCGGCAGACGTTGAGCAGCTTGATGGTCTGCTCTTCCACGCCCTTGGCGGCGTCGATCACCATCAATGCGCTGTCTACCGCGGTCAGTACGCGGTAGGTGTCTTCGGAGAAGTCCTGGTGACCCGGGGTGTCCAGCAGGTTGACGGTATGGCCGCGGTAGTCGAACTGCATCACCGACGACGCCACCGAGATACCGCGCTGCTTTTCGATCTCCATCCAGTCGGAGGTGGCGAACTTGCCGCCTTTCTTGCCTTTTACCGTACCGGCCATCTGGATGGCACCGGAGAACAGCAGCAGTTTTTCGGTCAGCGTGGTCTTGCCGGCGTCAGGGTGGGAGATGATGGCGAAGGTGCGACGTTGCGCAACTTCGGCGGCAATGCGGGTCAGTTCGGCGGACATGGCTCGGGTCGGGTGAAAAATGCGGGAAAAACAGCGGATTGTACTTGAGTTTGCCGGCGGCGTAGAGGGGAACAAGCTTCGGCAAGTTGGCCGCAGCCACTGTTCGGGTTTTGCCGCGGCCAACCTTGCTGTTGTCAGGGTCGGCATTTGTCGTGCGCCGCGCTACAATTGCTGCTTTGCCGCAACGGAGATCAGCCGATGTTTACCGGTATCGTGCAGGGAATGGCGCAGGTGGTGGCCATCGAGGAAAGACCGGGGTTTCGCACCCATCAGGTAGCCTTGCCCGCCGAGCTGCTGCCCGGTTTGCAGATTGGCGCCTCGGTGGCGCATAACGGCTGCTGCCTGACGGTAACGCGCATCGATGGCAATGTCGTGGCGTTCGACCTGATGGCGGAAACTCTGCGGCTGACCAATCTTGGCGCGCTGCAGGTGGGGGATGCCGTCAACGTGGAGCGCGCCGCGCGCTTTGGTGACGACATCGGCGGGCATGCCATGTCTGGCCACATCATGTGTGTTGCCGAAGTGACCGAGGGGAACATCACCCCGGACAATCGCACCTTGTGGTTCCGGCTGCCGGCCGAACTGGCCAAGTATGTGCTGAAAAAAGGCTATATCGGCATTGATGGCTGCAGCCTGACCATCGGCGATGTGCAGGGCGACACCTTCTGCGTACACCTGATTCCGGAAACGCTGCAGCGCACGCTGCTGGGCGTGCGCCAGGTCGGGGACCGGGTCAATATCGAGATCGACCCGCAGACGCAGGCGATTGTCGATACCGTCGAACGGGTGCTGGCTGCCCGGTCCGGGCAGTAACGTCGCGATGCTGTTTGTCGAGATTCCGGACTCGGCACGCGGGCTGGTGCAGGAAAATGCCTGGCAACAACGTTGCCGCGAACTGCAGCAGCCGTTTATCGCGGTACGCATCACCGGCATGGGGCATGCCGATGTGTGCTGGGATCACATTACTTACAACCCGCTGCTGGATCAGGCGCTGTTCGCGCTGAACCGGCAGGCGGTGGAAGCTATCTTTCGGCGCCACGCCAGCAGCCGCTCCGGCTGCTTCATCGAAGAAGGCATGGTGATATTTACCCGGCTGGAGTTGAACCGGGCGCGGCTGGCTGCAACCGACCTCTATCATCTGGTATGCCGGGCCGCGAACCAACAAACGGACAATGAGGGCAACACAATGACTATCTCCCCGATCCAGGACATCATCGCCGACATCAAGGCCGGCAAGATGGTGGTGCTGATGGACGCCGAAGACCGCGAGAACGAAGGCGATCTGGTGATGGCGGCCGAGCATGTGACTCCGGAAGCCATCAACTTCATGGCCAAGTACGGCCGCGGCCTGATCTGTCTCACGCTGACCGAAGAGCGTTGCAAGCAACTCAATCTGCCGATGATGGCCACCAATAACGGCACCAGCTTCGGCACCAATTTCACGGTGTCGATCGAAGCCGCCGAGGGCGTAACCACCGGCATCTCGGCCGCCGACCGTGCCCATACCACGCTGGTGGCGGTGGCGCGCGATGCCCGGCCGACCGACATCGTGCAGCCGGGTCATGTGTTCCCGCTGAAAGCGCAGAAGGGCGGCGTGCTGGTACGCGCCGGCCATACCGAAGCCGGTTGCGACCTGTCCCGCCTGGCCGGGCTGGAGCCGGCGTCGGTGATCTGCGAGATCATGAACGATGACGGCACCATGGCGCGCCTGCCGGAATTGCTGGAGTTCGCGCAGCAGCATGGCCTGAAGGTTGGCACCATTGCCGACCTGATCCACCACCGCAGCCGTACCGAGTGCTTTGTCGAGGAAGTCGGTCAGCGCCAGGTAGACACTCCGTTCGGTGCTTTCCAGCTGCATGTGTTCCAGGATGTGCTGACCAAGGCTACCCACCTGGCGCTGGTAAGCGGCCAACCTGATGCCGAGCGCGACACGCTGGTGCGCGTGCACGAGCCGCTATCGGTGATGGATCTGCTGGACCCGCTGGGCGGCAAGCACAGCTGGACGGTGCCCAATGCGCTGGAAGAAATCGCCGAGCAGGGCTGCGGCGTGGTGATTCTGCTGCACCGCCCGGAGTCCGGCACCGACCTCTTGGCGCGCGTGTTGCCGGAAAAGGTCGACGCGACGGTGCGTCAGCGCTGGGACAGCAAGACCTTCGGTATCGGTGCGCAGATGCTGCGTGCGCTGGGGGTGGGCAAGATGAAGCTGATGGCCTCGCCGGTAAACCTGCCGTCGATGACCGGCTTCGGACTGGAAGTGACCGGCTTTGTACAGCCGGAACACGTCCACATCGATTTGGATTAGAATACGCCCCTTTTGTGATTGGTTTTTGCCGCGAGGAGTTGTCGCATGCTGCATCAGGTCAATACTGTCGCCCCCGATTTTTCCGGTCAGGGTCTGAAAATCGGCGTGGTCATGGGCCGCTTCAACGAGAACGTCTGCCACGGTCTGCGTGATGCCTGTCTGGCCGAGCTGGTGAAGCTGGGCGTGGATGCTGGCGATATCACCCTGGCTACCGTGCCGGGCGCGCTGGAAGTACCGCTGGTATTGCAGACCATGGCCAAGTCCGGTGCCTTCGATGCACTGATCGCGCTGGGTGCGGTTATCCGCGGCGAGACCTATCACTTTGAACTGGTGTCCAATGAATCCGGCGCCGGCATTACCCGTGTCGGCCTGGATTGCAACATCCCGATCGCCAACGCCATCCTCACCACCGAAAACGACGAGCAAGCCGAAGTGCGCATGTCGGTAAAAGGGCGCGAGGCAGCGCAGGTGGCGATCGAGATGGTGAATCTGCACAAAGCCCTGCGCGCCTGACAGGGTGCGCCTGCTCTTTACCGAGGAATTGCCGTAATGAAAACAGCCCGTCGCCGTGCCCGTGAATATGCCGTACAGGGCATTTACGAATGGCAGCTCAATGCCGACCGTCCGGCCTCGCTGATCGAGAAGCATCTGCGCGAGAACGACTACTTCCCGAAAGCGGATGAAGCCCTGTTCCGCGAAATCCTGTTCGGCGTGCTGAACGATTCCGCCCATCTGTCCAAGCTGCTGGTGCCGTTCTACGAGCGCGACGCCGCCGAGGTCAGCCCGGTGGAACGTGCCATCATGCTGATGGCCGCATTCGAACTGACGGCCCACCCGCAGACGCCGTGCCCGGTGATCATCAACGAGGCGATCGAGATCGCCAAGACTTTTGGCGGTACCGACGGTCACAAGTTCGTCAACGGTGTGCTGGACAAGTTGGCCGCAGAAGTGCGCGCCGACGAAGTGCTGGCGATCCGTAACCGTCGCCAGGGTGCATAAGCCCGCGCAAGCGACGCAATCCGCGCCACAATCGCGCGGCTAAACAGGGCCCGGCAATGCCGGGCTTTGTCATGTCTGCCGGGGCTGGTACCGGTAGTCTGATAGTCCGAGGTAGTGATGAACGAATTCGATCTGATCCGCCGCTATTTCACCCATAGTGCCCCGGCGGCCGTGCTGGGAGTGGGTGACGATGCGGCGATTCTGCGGCCAACTGCGGGCCACGATCTGCATGTTTCTGCCGATATGCTGGTGTCCGGCCGTCACTTTTTTGCCGATGTCGATCCGGAAGCGCTGGGACACAAGACGCTGGCGGTCAATTTGTCGGACATGGCGGCGATGGGGGCTACACCGCGCTGGGCGTTGTTGACGCTGGCGCTGCCGCAGCTGGACGAGGACTGGGTGGCGGCGTTTGCGCGCGGCTTTTTTGCGCTGGCAGCCGAGCATGGCGTCAGCGTGGTTGGCGGGGATACCACCCGTGGGCCGCTGACCTTGTCGGTCACCATCATGGGCGAGACGCCGCAAGGGCAGGGGTTGCGGCGTGATGGCGCGCGCGCCGGTGACGATATCTGGGTATCGGGCCAGCTGGGGTTGGCCGCCGCCGCGTTGCAGCAGCGGCTGGGCAAGCTGCCGGATATCGCCTTGCCGGCAGATTGCTTGTGCCAGCTGGAGCGGCCGCAGCCGCGCGTGGCGCTGGGGCAGCAGTTGCTGGGCATTGCCCATGCGGCGCTGGATGTATCCGATGGCTTTGCCGCCGACCTGAGTCATATCCTGGCGCGTTCGCATTGCGGTGCCGAGGTGTGGCTGGATGCGCTGCCTACGCACCCGGCACTGCAGCCGCACCGTGCGTCGCTATTGTCCTGCATTGCGGCCGGCGGCGACGACTACGAGCTGTGCTTCACGGCGGCGCCGGAACGGGCTGCCGAGGTCGAGGCCGCAGCGGTGGTGGCCGGTGTCGGCGTCCACAAGGTTGGCCGCATCACTACCGCACCCGGCTTGAGCTTGTTGGCTGCCGATGGCGGTCAGGTGCAACTTGAAAGGCTGGGCTATGACCACTTCAACTAGACCGGACTGTCGTTTCCTGCTGGCCAGGCCGGCGCATTTTCTGGCGCTGGGTTTCGGCAGCGGCCTGATTACGCCGGCTCCCGGTACCTGGGGGACGTTGGCCGCATTACCGCTGGCCTGGGGGCTGCAGCTTCTCGGGCTGGGTGGCTTGTGGTTCGCGGCGCTGGCATTGCCGTTGTTTCTGCTTGGCGTGCAGGTCTGCGATATAACCGGGCGCAACCTGGGGGTGGCGGATAGTGGCCATATCGTGTGGGACGAAATCGTCGCCATGCTGCTGGTGCTGGCTTTTGTGCCGGCTACGCCGCTGGCATGGTTGGCCGCATTTGTGGCGTTCCGCTTTTTCGACATCATCAAGCCGTGGCCGATCCGCTGGCTGGATGCTCATGTGCACGGCGGTTTCGGCGTGATGCTGGACGATGTGGTGGCTGGCATCTTTGCCACACTGCTGTTGAAGTTGCTGCCATTTCTATGAAATAAGCATTGTTTTGCCGCTTTTGTCTGCGTAGCATGGGGCAAAATTTCGAGCGGCAATGGCTATGCGGTTTCATGTAGATGACGGCTTGCTGGCAGGCCTGGATCAGACGGAACAATGCTGGCTGGTGCTGGATGCGCATGGTGTGATTCGCCATCGCAACCCACCGGCCAGTTTGCTTTTGGGCGACGCGCTGGCGCCGGGGCAGCTATTGCCACCCCTAACGCATGCGCCAGTGCTGCGCGACTGGTGCGACTTGCTCGATCTGGCGCAGTTGCAGCTGGACGAATTGACGCTGGGCGTGCAGTTGCAGCCGCTGCTGCATGGAGTGCGGCTTTGCCGCTTGCTGGACATGACGCCGCTACTGCAACAGGAGCGCGAACGCCAGCAGCGGGAGCGGAACCTGTCGGTGTTGTCGGCACTGTCCAGTCTCGCGGAAAAGGACTATGTGCGGCGGCTGGACCTTGCGCTGGCGCAGGCAGCGGCAACGCTGGGTATGCAGGCCGGGCTGGTATTGCGCCGCAATGGTGACCAGCTGGAAGTGATCGCACATAGCCCGTCGCCATCGTTCGATCACGGCATGTTGCTGCCGCTGGAATTGACTTATTGCCAGCAGACGTTGCAGGGCAGCGCTTTGCTGGCGCTGCACGATGTGCAGGAAAGTACCTTGGCCACAGGTGCGTGTTACCGGCAAACCGGTATCCGCAGCTATATCGGCGTGCCGCTGGAGGTCGACGGGCAGTGTTACGGGACGCTGGCGTTCTGCAGTTTGTCGGCGCATGCCCTGTTTACCGAAGCGGATGCCCAGTTTGTGCGCCATCTGGCCCGTTGGGTCGGGGCAGTGCTGGAACGCAAGTTGGCCGCAGACGAACTATCGCTGTCTTACCGCATCCTGGAAGAACAACTGGACTGGCTGCGGCTGGCGGGGCAGGTGGCCCGCCTGGGGCACTGGAGCTACTCGCCGCACAGTGGCTGGGTAACTTTGTCGGCCGAGGCATGTGCGCTGCTGGATCTGGGGCGACAGCACCTGCCGTTGAGCGAGGTGGAGCGGCGGATGGCGGTGGAAGATCGCCAGCGTTGGCGCAAGGCGTTTGCGGGCTGTCTGTACGAGAGTGGTGAACTGCAGCAGGAAATCCGCCAGCGGCAGCGCGATGGCAGCATCCGCTGGCTATCGCTGCGCGCACAGCTGGTGGAACGCGATAGTGGCCCGTTGTTGTTCGGGGTGCTGATGGATGTCACCGAAGCCAAGGAGGCGCAACAGCTGATCCTGTATCAGGCATCGCATGATGGCTTGACCGGCTGCGTCAACCGGGCGCTGCTGTTCGACCGGCTGGAGCAGGAAATCCGCCGCTGCGAGCGACTGCAGCAGTCGTTCAGTCTGCTGTTTGTCGACCTGGATCACTTCAAGCAGGTCAACGATCACTACGGTCATGATGCCGGCGACAAGGTGCTGATGGCGATTGCCGATCGCCTGCAGCGCCTGCTGCGCAGTGCCGATACCGTGGCGCGGGTGGGGGGCAACGAGTTTGTACTACTGTTGCCGGGCATGGCGCCCGGGCGCAGCTTGAATATGTTGCAGCAGGAGGTGCTGGCGCAAATCGAGCGGCCGGTGCGTGACGGGCGACAGCATTACCGGGTGTCGGCCAGTATCGGTGTGGCAAGCTATCCGCAGGATGGCGGCGATGCCGGTGCCTTGCTGCGGTTTGCCGATGGCTGCATGTACCAGCAGAAAAGGCCGTCGGGGCGGCGCGGGTAGTTGCCACCGGGGTTGGCCGCATAAAAAAACGCCGCAGAATTCTGCGGCGTTTGTGTTGGCGTTACTCGCTTACACCTTTACGGTGTCGGCGATGTCCTGGTAGTCCTTGATCTGGTCAAAGTTCAGGTACTTGTAAACTTCGGCGCCTTTCTCGTTAATGATGCCGATGTTGGCCTTGTACTCTTCCACGGTCGGAATCTTGCCCAGCTTGGAGCAGATGGCGGCCAGTTCGGCCGAGCCCAGGAACACGTTGGTGTTCTTGCCCAGACGGTTCGGGAAGTTACGGGTGGAGGTGGACATGACGGTCGCGCCTTCGCGTACCTGCGCCTGGTTGCCCATGCACAGCGAGCAGCCCGGCATTTCAGTGCGGGCGCCGGCCATGCCGAACACGCCGTAGTGGCCTTCGTCGGTCAGTTGCTGGGCATCCATCTTGGTCGGCGGTGCCAGCCACAGTTTTACCGGCAGGTCGCGCTTGCCTTCCAGCAGCTTGGATGCGGCGCGGAAGTGGCCGATGTTGGTCATGCAGGAGCCGATGAACACTTCGTCGATCGGGGTGCCGGCCACTTCGGACATGAACTTCACGTCATCCGGGTCGTTCGGGCAGGCCACGATCGGCTCTTTCACGTCGGCCAGATCGATTTCGATCACGGCGGCGTATTCGGCGTCGGCATCGGCCTTGAGCAGTTCGCCATTGGCGATCCACTCTTCCATCTTCTTGATGCGGCGCTCCAGGGTGCGGGCATCGGCATAGCCGTCGGCGATCATGGTCTTCATCAGGGTGATGTTGGAGCGCATGTATTCGACGATCGGTGCCTTGTTCAGGTGCACGGTGCAGCCGGCAGCGGAACGTTCGGCGGAGGCGTCGGACAGTTCGAAAGCCTGTTCGACTTTCAGGTCTGGCAGACCTTCGATTTCCAGAACCTTGCCGGAGAAGATGTTCTTCTTGCCGGCTTTGGCTACGGTCAACAGACCCTGCTTGATGGCGTACAGCGGAATGGCGTTAACCAGATCGCGCAGGGTGATGCCCGGCTGCAGTTGGCCTTTGAAGCGCACCAGTACCGATTCCGGCATGTCCAGCGGCATTACACCCGTGGCGGCAGCAAAAGCCACCAGACCGGAGCCGGCCGGGAAGGAAATGCCGATCGGGAAACGGGTGTGGGAGTCACCGCCGGTGCCGACGGTATCCGGCAGCAGCAGGCGGTTCAGCCAGCTGTGGATCACGCCATCGCCCGGACGCAGGGCTACGCCGCCACGGTTGCTGATGAAAGCCGGCAGCTCTTTGTGGGTTTTTACGTCTACCGGTTTCGGGTAGGCGGCGGTATGGCAGAAGGACTGCATTACCAGGTCGGCGGAGAAGCCGAGGCAAGCCAGGTCTTTCAGCTCGTCGCGGGTCATCGGGCCGGTGGTGTCCTGCGAGCCAACGGTGGTCATGCGCGGTTCACAGTAGGTGCCCGGACGGACGCCTTTGCCTTCCGGCAGGCCACAGGCGCGGCCAACCATCTTCTGTGCCAGCGAGAAGCCCTTGCCGCTGTCGGCCGGGTCTTTCGGCAGGCGGAATTCGGTGGAGGCGGGCAGGCCCAGTGCTTCGCGTGCCTTGGCGGTCAGGCCACGGCCGATGATCAGGTTGATACGGCCGCCGGCGCGGACTTCATCCAGCAGTACGTCGGACTTCAGGCTGAATTTTTCAACCAGTTGGCCGTCTTTCTCGATCTTGCCTTCGTACGGGTAGATGTCGATCACGTCGCCCATTTCCAGCTTGGAAACGTCAACCTCGATCGGCAGCGAGCCGGAGTCTTCCTGGGTGTTGAAGAAAATCGGCGCGATCTTGCCGCCCAGGGTCACGCCGCCGAAGCGCTTGTTCGGCACGAACGGGATGTCCTGGCCGGTGGCCCATACTACCGAGTTGGTGGCAGACTTGCGGGAAGAGCCGGTGCCGACCACGTCGCCAACGTAGGCTACCAGGTTGCCTTTTTTCTTCAGGTCTTCGATGAACTGCATCGGACCGCGCTTGCCGTCTTCTTCCGGCTTGAAGGCCGCGTCGGGGCGGGTGTTCTTCAGCATGGCCAGGTAGTGCAGCGGGATGTCCGGGCGCGACCAGGCATCCGGGGCCGGCGACAGGTCATCGGTATTGGTTTCGCCCGGTACCTTGAAGACGGTCACGGTGATTTTCTGGGCCACTTCGGGACGGCTGGTGAACCATTCGGCATTGGCCCAGCTCTGTAGTACGGCCTTGGCATTAGCGTTGCCGCCTTCGGCCAGCACTTGCACGTCGTGGAAGAAATCGAATACCAGCAGGGTCTTTTTCAGGCCTTCGGCTGCCACGGTGCCCACTTCGGCGTCGGCCAGCAGGTCGATCAGCGGCTTGACGTTGTAACCGCCCAGCATGGTGCCCAGCAGTTCGGTAGCCTTGGCGCGGGAGATCAGCGGCGACTTCACGCTGCCTTCGGCCACGGCGGCCAGGAAGGAAGCCTTCACCTTGGCGGCATCGTCCACGCCCGGCGGAACACGGTGGGTAATCAGCTCAACCAGGGTCTCCTCTTCGCCAGCCGGCGGGGACTTCAGGAGTTCAACCAGTTCTTCAACCTGTTTGGCGTTCAGCGGCAGCGGCGGAATGCCCAGTGCGGCGCGCTCTGCAACGTGTTGGCGGTAAGCTTGTAGCATGGCTCGGGACCTTTGTGCTTGGGTTGTTTGCAACAAGTCTGTCGGCAGCGGGGTGTCTGCGACAGCCACCCGGGGACGCTATGGTTCTACCCGGTGGTGACTACAAGAAGATTACGCGCAAGCATTGCCGAGCACAAACGAGTAATCGAAACACGGGCTGTGAGTTAAAATCACAATATGAGCACATATCCTCCACTCAACGCATTGCGTATTTTCGAGGCGGCAGCAAGGCTGGAAAGCTTTTCTGCTGCGGCCAACGAGCTGCACGTAACCCATGGTGCTGTGAGCAAGCAGATCAAGCAGCTGGAAGAATGGCTGGATGTGCCCTTGTTCGAGCGCGCCAGCGGCCGCGTCAAGCTGACCGAGACCGGTTGGCGCTATCTGGTGCAGATTCAGGATGGCCTGGATCTGATCGCTAACGCCACTTCGCAACTGCTGCAGCCGGATCGCCAGCGCCGCTTGTCGATCAACTCTACGCCGACGCTGGCGATGTTCTGGTTACTGCCGCGGTTGGCTGGGTTCCGCGAGCAATACCCGGATATCGATTTGCATCTGGTGACGTCCGATCGCGACATCAGCCGGTTGGAGGCGCCGTTCGACATCGCCATCCGCCGTGGTCCGGGTGACTGGCCCGGCCATATTGCCAAGCCGTTCATGAAGGAGTGGGAGCTGCCGCTGTGCAGTCCGGCGTTGCTTGCGGCCAACCCGATACATAGTGCCGCCGATCTGGCCCGGCATACCCTGCTGTATGCCGATACCCGCCCGACCGCCTGGCAGCGCTGGTTTACCCTGGCTGGCGTGCCGGACCTGAAGCCGGCCAGCAGCCTGCATTTCGATCGCTTCTCGCTGGCGCTGCAGGCGGCAATTGACGGGGTGGGCGTGGTGCTGGGGCCATTGCCAATGGCGCGGCAGGCAATCGATAGCGGCAAGCTGCTGGCGCCGCTGGCGGCGCCGGTGGTGCCGGTGCGGGATTATTGCTGGATCGCGCCGCGTGCGGCGCTGGACGATGGTGCTATTCACGCTTTCTGCCAGTGGCTGGAGCAACAGGCAGCGGTGGTGTAAATGCTGCACTGTTAAGTAGCAGCTTATTAATAAATGCGTGTTTGGCGGGTATTGGCTTAGCTGCCTTCGGCTTTGTGGTTATGCTGGCGGGCAGCATAGATTCGGGAATCGACACAATGTTTGATCTGCACCATCTGACCGTTTGCCTGGTCGAGCCATCCCGGCCGCAAGGCACCATCATCCAGGGCTCGCTGCAGCAGCTGGGTATCGACAAGGTGATTGTCTGTACCGATGGTGCATCGGCGCTGGCGAGCATGCGGGCGTTTCCGCGCCCGGATATTGTGGTGAGCGCGATGTACCTGCCGGACATGACCGGGGCTGACCTGGTGGTGGCCATGCGTGGCGACGATGATTTGCGGGAAATGCCGTTTGTGCTGATTTCCAGCGAGACACGCCCGCAGCAGCTGGACACCATCCGTCAGGCTGGCGCCATGGCGATCCTGCCCAAGCCGTTTACGCTGGCGCAGCTGGATCGCGGCTTGTGCTCTGCATTGGACTACCTGAATGCGGAAGAGCTGCGTTCCAGTCTGGAAGGCCTGGATCTCGATGCCCGTCAGGTGCTGCTGGTGGACGATAGCGTTACCTCGCGTCACTACCTGCGTTCGGTGCTGGAACGTATGGGTTTCGAGCACATCAGCGAGGCTGGTAATGGCGCCGAGGCCGTGCCGTTGCTGGACGCACAGCGCTTTGATCTGATTCTTACCGACTACAACATGCCGGAGATGGACGGCAAGGCGCTGATCGAATACATCCGCAGCCATCCGGTAAACATGGCCAGCCCGGTGTTGATGATCTCCGGCGAGCAGGATTTTGCCCGTCTGGCTGCGGTAGAAGAGGCGGGGGTGTCGGCCATTTGCGACAAACCGTTCGAGATCGACACCCTGCGCCAGCTGGTTACACAGTTTCTGTAACGGTATCCGCGCGCGGCGGCACCCACACCAGCTTTTCCGCCGGCGACCTCTTGCCGGCCTGGCTGCGCCAGTAGCCGGCACGCACCGTTTGCGGCCAACTTGTCGGCAGGCCGGCTATGCTGGCCAGTAACACTTCCTGGTTGCCGCGCTTCAGTTGTTCCGTTCGCAATTTCTGCCGTTCTTTCTGGCTGCCGTTGCGCAGCAGTTGGCTGTCGGTGTCGGTCAATGCCTGCAGCCAGCTGCTTTCAAGTTGCAGTCGTGGCTGGGTAAGGAGCGCCAGTGTGCCAAATGCGGCTTGCAGCCATGGGCGCCAGCCGGCCAGTGCCGGGGTGTCCGGTACCTGTACCGAGTCCGGATAGCTGACGCCCAGCGTCAGTGCGGCTTCCATGCGGCTGAACCAGGGGCTGTCGGCAGGCGCGAAGTCCGGTTGCAGCAATAGCATGTCCACTTTTCTGGCGGCAGGGTCGTGGGTGACAAATGCTGCCGAATGCTGCTCGTCATGTTGCAGTTGCAACATGAAAGTGCCGGTTGGCAGGCTCGGGTGTGACGGCAGGGCGACGGGGGCGCGGGTGTGCGCCAGTGCCGTCTGCAGTGTAGGTGCCAGTGCGTAAAGACGGCGGCCGTCGCGGACAAATTGACCATAAGCCTCGGCCAGCACGAATTCCGTTTCCCGCTGGGTGTCATTCAGTCGATGCAGTGTTGCCGCTTGTTCCAGTTCGCGTTGAACGATAGCGGCAGCCTCGCTGCAGGCTTGTGGCAGGCTGCTGGTTTGCTGAAAGGTCTGGGCAATGCGTTTTGCCCACGGGCGGCTGGTCTGGTAGCGGTGGCTGTGAAAATCCATGCGATGGCTGTCCGGAACAATCAAAAGGGCGCGATTGTAGCGCAAAGCGCTGCATGCCCGGGTTGATGTGTAATTGAAATGTCATTGCATTGAGGGTAATCTGCCTGCACGTCGAGATTCTGCTATCTCTGCGTGGAGTGATCTGCGGTGCCACCGTACCGTTATCAGTCCTTCCCTTGTTGCAATACCTTAACGGGCTGGCCATGTGGCCGGCCCGCTTTTTTTGCGTTGCATCATCCGGCGCTGGCATCATCGCCATTCGTTTACAGCGCGGTTGCATGCCGCAGTGGAGGAAGCGTGCGTATCGGATTCATAGGGCTGGGCCTGATGGGAGTGCCCATGTGTCAGCGGCTGCTGCAAGCTGGTGCTGCGCTGATGGTGTGGAACCGAACCCCGGGCAAGGCCGAGACGCTGTGCCTGCAGGGGGCGGTGCTGGCGCATAGTGTTGCCGAGCTGGTGGCGAACTGCGATGTGGTGATGCTGTGCGTGTCGGATACCGAGGCGGTGCGGCAGCTGCTGTTTGCAGACGACGGGATTGCCGCCAATGCCCGGGCCGGCCAGTTGCTGCTGGACTTCTCCAGCATTGCGCCGGCGGCAACCCGCGACATGGCGGCACGGCTGCTGGCGCAAACCGGCATGCGCTGGGTCGATGCGCCGGTATCCGGTGGCGTGCGCGGCGCGGAGAGCGGGCAGCTGGTGATCATGGCCGGTGGCGAGGAGGCGGATATTGATGTCATGCGTCCGTTGCTTGCCCACCTGGGGCAGCGCGTTACCCGCATGGGGCCGGTGGGGGCGGGGCAGGTGACCAAGGTCTGTAACCAGCTGATCGTGGCCAGCAATGCCATGCTGATTGCCGAGACGGTGCATCTGGCTGCTGCAGCCGGTGTCGATGCCGGCAAGCTGGCACCGGCGCTGGCTGGCGGCTTTGCCGATTCCCTGCCGTTCCAGATTCTTGCGCCGCGTATGGCAGCGCACGATTTCGCGCTAGTGCAGTGGCGAGTGGCGACCTTGCTGAAAGACCTAGGTAACGCGCTGGCGCTGGGGCAGGAAAGTGGTAGTGACTTGCCGCTGGCAACGCTGGCGCAGCAGTTGATGCAGCAACATGCGGCGCTGGATGGCAATGGGCAGCGCGACCTTGCCAGCATTATCGAGCTGTATGACGGAGACGGGTCATGCTGAAGTATGCGGCCAACCTTAGCATGCTGTTTACCGAGCTGCCGTTGCCGCAGCGTTTTGCTGCAGCGGCGCAGGCCGGTTTCCGGGCGGTGGAGATCCAGTTTCCCTACGGCCACCCGGCGGACGAACTGGCTGTTTCGGCAAGCGCTGCGGGTGTGCCGGTCATCCTGATCAATGTGCCGGCCGGCGACTTGATGCAGGGCGGGGCGGGGTTGGCCGGTCATCCGGCACGAGTGACCGAATTTGCCGCCGCCTTGCCGCAGGCGCTGGCTTATGCGCAGGCGCTAGGGGTGCGGATGGTCAATGTGCTGCCGGGGCGGCTGGCGGACGGGGTGACACGGGAGCGGGCGCTGGTAGTGCTGGCGGCCAACCTGGCGCGGGCGGCGGACTTCTTTCGCCCGGCCGGTATCCGGGTGCTGTGCGAACCGATCAACGATCTGGATATGCCGGGTTTTCTGTTGCGGACTGCCGATGAGTTGGCGGAGTTGCTGGTAGCAAGCAATTGTCGTGACGTTGGCATGCAAATCGATCTGTATCACATGGCGCGCATGGGGCAGGATATTCCGGCCCTGCTGCGCCGGCATGCATCGCGGATTACCCATATCCAGTTTGCCGATGCGCCGGGCAGAGGGGAGCCGGGCAGTGGCGACTTGCCGTTGGCGCAATACTTTAACTTGCTGGAAGAGCTGGGCTATGCCGGCTGGTGCGCCGCCGAGTACCGGCCCACAGCACTGACACGGGACACCTTGCACTGGCTGGATAGTCTTGCTTGACGATTTTTTGCATACAGATTGTATCTGTCATTGAAAAATCAGTAGCTTGTGGCCGCTTTGCGTTGAAATATCTTGCAATAAAAAAATATTTTCAGTATATTGCGCGCTCTTCGAATTTATCTCGAATTTAGCCGGCGGATTTAACCCGCGCCGCCGGCCTCTGATATTTCATCGCCTCTGACGCCTTTTGGCCCGTTGCCGCCATGTCCTCTTTTCAGGACCGCTGTTTGCCGCTTGTCAGGTTGGTTCGATGACCTGTTACCCCTTCAAGCGGGCTTACACCCGGCTTATCCAGCCGGACTGAAAGGATTCACATGCATTTCTCCGATCTCGGACTCCCTGTTGTTGTTGCCAAAGCCCTGGAACAAGCCGGTTACGATACCCCGACTCCGGTACAAGCCGAAGCTGTGCCGGCTGCCATCGCCGGTCACGACCTGCTGGTTTCCGCGCAAACCGGTAGCGGCAAGACCGCTGCATTCCTGCTGCCGGCACTGACCCGCGTCAGCGAGCGCTCCAAAGGCTCGGGCAACGGCCCGCGCGTACTGGTGCTGACCCCGACCCGCGAACTGGCGCAGCAGGTTGAAAAGAACGCGCTGGTTTACGGCGAAGGCATGCGCTTCCTGCGCACCGTTACCCTGGTGGGTGGCGCTTCCTTCGGCTTCCAGACCCGCGCCCTGTCGCGTCCGGTAGACATCATTGTGGCTACCCCGGGCCGTCTGATGGACCACATGCGCTCCGGTCGCATCGATTTCTCCCGTCTGGAAATGCTGATTCTTGACGAAGCCGACCGCATGCTGGACATGGGCTTCATTGAAGACATCGAGACCATCGTTGCGGCTACTCCGGCCGAGCGTCAGACCCTGCTGTTCTCCGCGACGCTGGACGGCATCGTCGGCAAGATGGCCGAGCGCATGACCCGCAATCCGCAGCGTATCGAAATCGAGCGCAAGGAAGAAAGCGGCAACATCGAAGAGCATCTGCTGTACGCCGATGACAACAATCACAAGAACCGTCTGCTGGACGCGATCCTGAAAGAGTCCGATTTCGAACAGGCTGTGGTGTTTACCGCCACCAAGCTGGGTTCCGAAGAAATCGCCGACAAGCTGTCGGACATGGGTTACTCCGCTGCCTGCCTGCATGGCGACATGCCGCAAAGCTGGCGTAACCGTACGCTGAACGACCTGCGTCGCGGCCGTATCAAGATTCTGGTGGCAACCGACGTGGCTGCCCGCGGTATCGACGTACCGGCTATCGGTCTGGTGGTGAATTACGACCTGCCGAAGCAGGCGGAAGACTACGTGCACCGTATCGGCCGTACCGGTCGTGCCGGTCGTAGCGGCGTGGCAATCACCATCGCCGAATCGCGCGAATTCCACCGCGTGCGTCGTATTGAGCAATACCTGAAGCGCCAACTGGCCGAAGCTGTGATCCAGGGCATGGAGCCGACCCGTCGTCCGCCGAAAGGTCGTCGCCCGCAAGGTGCTGGCGCCCGTGATGGCCAGCGTCGCGGTGGCTACGGTGATCGCAAGCCGGGCGGTGGTTACGCCGGCAAGAGCGGCGGCTACGGCGATCGCCGTGGCAGCAGCGGCCCGCGTCAGGGTGGTCACGGTGGCGAGCGTCGCGCACCGCGCGCCGAGTAAGCGCTACTCAGCAGAAGAACCCCGCCACGGCGGGGTTTTTTATTGTCTGCGGCCAACCACCATGTTGGCTGCAGGGTTGCCAGCCTTGTGCCGAGGGGTGCAAGCTGCCTGCTCGATGATATGCGGAGAAGCAAAATGAGCATGCTGGACAGTCTGTTGAAGTTGCTGGATGGTCCGCGCGACGGGGCCATGTTGCGGTTCGGTATTGCCAATGAATATGCGCATCAGCAGGACTGGCCACAGGCCGCCCGCTTTGCGCGTCAGGCGGTGGAGCGGCAGCATGATTTTTCCGCAGCGTGGAAGCTGCTGGGCAAGTCATTGCTGAATGCCGGTGAGGCGGACGCCGCCTTGGCGGCCTATCGTGAGGGCATTGCCATTGCCGAGAGCAAGGGGGATATCCAGGCCGCCAAGGAGATGAAAGTGTTTGCGCGGCGCATCGAGAAGGCTGGGCCGGCGGTGTAGTGCTCAGGCACTGCCGCGTTTCAGTGCCTTCATTGCCGCGCTCAGTCCCTCTACTGTCAGCGGGAACATGCGCCCGTCCATCAGCTCACGCACCATCTGTACCGATTGCGTGTACTGCCAGGACTGTTCCGGCAGCGGGTTGAGCCACACCGCATGGCGGAATTGCGCCAGCAGGCGGCGCAGCCAGACTTCGCCCGCTTCGTCGTTCATGTGTTCCACGCTGCCGCCCCTGAGCACGATTTCGTACGGACCCATGCTGGCGTCGCCGACAAAGATTAGCTT
Source organism: Vogesella oryzae (assembly GCF_902829295.1). Lineage (GTDB taxonomy): Bacteria > Pseudomonadota > Gammaproteobacteria > Burkholderiales > Chromobacteriaceae > Vogesella > Vogesella oryzae. The sequence continues at coordinate 27,490 of NZ_CADEPL010000018.1, read as the reverse complement.
GTAGTCCTGGCCGAAAGTATGGATCACGTCCAGGGTGGCGGTTTTCTGGCTGAAGCGCCGCGCATTGTCCTGCCACAGCGCCTCGTACACGCAGTTGTGAAAGTAGTAATACTCCAGATGCTTGAACTCGGTTTTTGCGGCCGAGAACAGCTCCTCGCACACGCGGATATGGTCGTCCATCGAGCCGCCGACATCGAACAGTACCAGCACTTTCACCGTGTTGTGCAGCTCCGGCGCCACCTGTACGTCCAGCAGGCCGCCATTCTTTGCCGTGGCGGCAATGGTTGCCGGCAGGTCCAGCGTTTCTGTGGCACCGGCGCGGGCAAATTCGCGCAGGCGGCGTAACGCCACCTTGATGTTGCGGGTGCCCAGTTCTACCGAGTCGTCAAAATTACGGAATTCGCGCTGATCCCATACCTTTACCGCGCGGCGGTGGCGTGATTCCTGTTGTCCGATACGCACGCCCTCCGGGTTATAGCCATAGGCGCCAAACGGACTGGTGCCGCCGGTGCCTATCCACTTGTTGCCGCCCTGGTGGCGTTCCTTCTGTTCTTCCAGTCGCTGGCGCAGGGTTTCCATCAGCTTGTCCCAGCCCAGCGCAGCGATCTGCTGCTTTTCTTCCTCGCTCAGGAGTTTCTCTACCTGCTTGCGCAGCCATTCTTCCGGTAGCGCGGTCTGCAGCTCGTCGAGTGCGCTTTCAATGCCATGGGCGTAGTGAGCGAATACACGGTCGAAGCGGTCGAAGTATTTCTCGTCCTTGATCAGCACGCAGCGGGACAGCTGGTAGAACTGTTCGACGCTGCCAAAAGCCAGTTGCTGTTGCAGTGCCTGCAGCAGGGTGAGGTGTTCCTTGAGCGATACCGGCAGGCCGGCCTGGCGCAAGGCGAGAAAGAAGTCGAGCAGCATGATGAAAACCGGTGACAAATGCGGAAAAGCAGTCTAGAGTCATGGCTCTAAACAAGTGTTTGATAGCTTCGGAGCATAGCACATGAAAGCAGGCAGCCCCATTGCCGACAGTCTGCACGCAAGCCTTGCCGAGCTGCAACAGCACGCTGCCAGCGGGAGGGCGGATTATGCCACCCGTCAGCGCTGGCTGGAGGGGCTGCAGCGCATGGTTACCGATCATCAGGCAGAGTGGATTGCGGCACTGAATGCCGATTTCGGCTGCCGTAGCGCGGTGGAGACACGGCTGGCCGAGCTGTTTCCGGCGCTGGAAGGTATCCGGTTGGCGCGTCGCCGGCTCGGGCGCTGGATGCGGCCGCAACGCCGTGGTGTGTCGCTGTGGTTCTGGCCGGCGCGTGCCGCGGTACGGCCGCAGCCGCTGGGCGTGGCCGGCATCATCGTGCCGTGGAATTACCCGCTGTTTCTGGCGATCGGCCCGCTGACCAGCGCGCTGGCGGCCGGCAATCGCGCCATGGTGAAAATGTCCGAACTATCGCCGCATAGTGGCGAACTGATGGCGCGGCTGTGTGAGCGCTACCTCGGGCGTGATGTGGTGCGGGTGATCAATGGCGGGTTGGATGTGGCTGCCGCATTTGGCAATCTGCCGTTCGACCACCTGCTGTTTACCGGCTCCACCCGGGTTGGCCGCATGGTGATGCAGGCCGCTGCGGCCAACCTGACACCGGTAACGCTGGAGCTGGGCGGCAAGTCGCCGTTGCTGGTGACGCCGGGTTTTGACATGGCGCGGGCCGCGGCCAGCGTGGTAGCCGGCAAGCTGCTTAATGCCGGCCAAACCTGCGTGGCGCCGGATTACGTGCTGGTGCATGCCGATGATCGTGATGCCTTTGTCGCGGCGCTGCGGGCTGCCGCACGCCGCGCCTATCCGCGGCTGGCCGGCAATCCGGACTACACCGCCATCATCAATCAGGCGCACTACCAGCGGCTGCTGGCCTGGCGCGACGAGGCGGCCGGACATGGCGCGCGCGTGGAAGCGCTGGGCGAAGAGGATGCCGACTTGTTGGCCGCCGAGCGCAAATTCCCGCTGACCCTGATCGAGCAGGCGCCGGCCGAGTGCGCGGTGATGCGCGAGGAAATCTTCGGCCCCTTGCTGCCGATCATTACCTATCGCCAGCTGGGCGAGGCCCTGGCGCAGATCCGGCTGCACCCCAAGCCGCTGGCACTGTACCTGTTTGACGATAACCGTGCCCGTGCCACCCGGGTGCTGGACAGCGTGCTGGCGGGCGGGGTCTGCCTCAACGAAACCCTGCTGCATGTGGCGCAGGATCAGTTGCCGTTTGGTGGTGTCGGCAGCTCCGGCATGGGGCACTACCACGGTTACGAAGGCTTTGTAACGTTCAGCAAGATGCTGCCGGTGTTCACCCAGTCGCGGCTGGCGGGTACCGCGTTGATCCGCCCGCCCTACGGCAAGGTAATGCAAACCCTGTTGCGGCTGATGCTGGGGAAAGTGAAATGACGCTATCGCGACGACAACTATTGCAAACCGGCTTGCTGGGCGGGCTGACCTTGGCGTTGGCCGGCCGTCTGGCCGAAGTGCCGGCTGCGCCAGGCTTTGCGGCCAACGTGGCCGACCGGCAACTGATCATGGCACTGGCGCCCGGCATGCTGGGGCCGCTGCCGGCAGGTGGCGCCGCGCAGGTGGCCGGCAATGTGCTCAAGGCGATCGATGGCCTGCCGCTGGCGGTACAGGCCGAGCTGCGCCAGTTGTTCGACCTGCTGCATAACCCGCTGGCGCGCCGTCTGCTGGCCGGCGTGGCCGCGCCGTGGCCGGAAGCCGGCGAGCAAGCAATCAACGCCTTCCTGCAGCGCTGGCGCTACAGCCGCTTCAGTCTGTTGCGCAGTGCTTACCAGGCGCTGCATTGCCTGCTGGGTGCCGGCTGGTATGGCGCTGCCGCCAGCTGGCCGGCCATCGATTACCGCTTGCCCGCGATGATGAAAGGTTTGCTATGAGCAAGTTGCCTGACCCCTGGCAAGCAGGGTTGGCCGCCGGCTGGCAAGTAACCGACGCCAGCCGGCTGGCGCAGGATTTACAGCTGGAGTGTGATGTGGCGATTGTCGGCACCGGCGCCGGCGGCGGCATGGCGGCCGAGTTGCTGGCGCAGGCCGGCTTGCGGGTGGTGATGCTGGAAGAGGGCGCGCTGCATAGCTCCGGCAGCTTCCGGCTCAACGAGGCCGAGGCCTATCCGCAGCTGTATCAGGAGTCGGCCAACCGGCAAACCGCCGACAAGGGCATCACCATCCTGCAGGGGCGCACGGTCGGTGGCAGCACCACGGTGAACTGGACCAGCAGCTTCCGCACCCCGGCGGGGACGCTGGGGTGGTGGCGGCGGGCGCATGGCTTGCAGAACATGAGCGAGGAGTCGATGCAGCCGTGGTTCGAGCGCGCCGAGGCGCGGCTGGGCATCGCGCCGTGGGAAACCGATCCGAATGCCAATAACGCGGTGCTGGCCCGTGGTTGCGAGGCGCTGGGGCTGAGCCATGGCCGCATGCGGCGCAATGTGCGCGGCTGCTGGAATCTGGGTTATTGCGGCACCGGCTGTGCCACCAATGCCAAACAGTCGATGCTGGTGACGACTATTCCGGCGGCGCTGCAGGCCGGCGCACGGTTGCTGACGCGGGTGCGGGTGCAGCGGCTGCTGCTCGCCGGTGATCGTGTCAAGGGGGTGCTGGCGGAAGCGTTGCAGGCCGATGGTGTGCGTGCCAGCGGCAGGCGGGTCACGGTGAAGGCGCGGCAAGTGGTGCTGTCTGCCGGTGCCATCGGTACGCCGGCGATCCTGCTGCGCAGCCGCGCGCCCGACCCGTATCGCCAGCTGGGCAAACGCACCTTCCTGCATCCGGTGGTGCTGTCGGGGGCGCTGTTCCCGCAGCGGATCGAAGGCTATTACGGTGCGCCGCAGTCGGTGTATAGCGACCATTTCATGCACGTCGGCGCCATCGATGGTCCGCTGGGCTACAAGCTGGAAGTGCCACCCATCCATCCGCTGATCATGGCCGCCACCTTGCCCGGCAACGGCGCGGTGCACCAGCGGCTGATGCGGCAGATGCCGCATCTGAATGTCACTCTGGCGCTGCTGCGCGATGGTTTTCATCCGGAGAGTGTCGGCGGGCAGGTGCGGTTGCGCGACGATGGTTCGCCGCTGCTGGATTACCCGCTGGGCGCGGTGGAGTGGGAGGCCGCGCGGCGGGCGTTGTTAAGCATGGCCGAGCTGCAGTTTGCTGCCGGTGCGCGGGCGGTGCTGCCGGTGCACGAGGACGCCGGCCTGGCTCGCAGCTGGCGCGAGGCGCGGCAGATGATTGCCGCGCTGCCGATGCAGATCATGCGTACCCGGGTGGTGAGCGCGCATGTGATGGGCGGGGCGGCGATGGCGGCGGACGAACGCCGCGGTGTGGTGGATGGTGATGGCCGGCACTGGCAGCTGCGCAATCTCACCGTGATCGATGGTTCGCTGTTCCCGACCAGTATCGGCGCCAATCCGCAGCTGTCGGTGTATGGCTTTGCGTTGCGGCAGGCGGAGGCGCTTCGCCAGCGTATGGCCTGAGCCTGTTGCTGCCAAAAACAATGCGGCCAACCTTGCAAAGGTTGGCCGCATGTTTATTGCTAACTCAGAACAGCTCGATGTCGCCGCTTGTCGCGGCGTCTGCGCCGGACAGAGCCAGTTCGCTGGTGCGGGCAAGATTGCGGCGCTGGTCATTCCACTGGAAGTGGCTCAATTCAAAGTGGGTGAGGGCGCTCTTCAGGCGGTCGCCGAGTTTGCGCAGGTCTTCTGGCGACACCGAATGGATGCGGCTGGTGCTCAGGGCATCCTGGTTCAGTTGTACCAGGATATCGCACGAGCTTTTCGAGGTGTTCATGGCCTCGTTCTGGATGGCGACGGCTTCGCCGATGCCGGCCGCCGCGGTGCTGATGTCGGAGATGGAGGCGGTAATCCGGTCCAGCTTTGCTCGCGAGCTGTCGGCATGTGCGGCGGTATCGGTTGCGCGTTGCTGGGAAGACGCCATGACTTTGACCACATTATTGGTGCCGAGCTGCACTTCTCCCATGATCTCCCGCACCTGGGTGGTGGCTTCCTGAGTGCGGTGTGCCAGTTTGCGCACCTCATCCGCCACCACCGCAAAGCCGCGGCCCATTTCGCCGGCACGCGCCGCCTCGATAGCGGCGTTAAGGGCCAGCAGATTGGTCTGGTCGGCAATGTCACGGATGACATCCAGAATGCTGCCGATTCGCGCGGAGGCTTCCGACAGCGTCCGTACATCATGCCCGGACTGTTCCAGCAGGTGCGCAACTTCGGTTACGCCATCGATAACGATCAGCGTTGCCTCCCTGCTGGTAGCCATATCCTGCCCGGCATTGGCGGCTGCCGCGGTAATGGCCTGCAGCTGGCCGCGCAGTTGCTCGGTCTGGACAATCATGCTGGCAATGCCCTGTACCAGCACTTCGCCATGGGATGCCTGCAGCATGTTTTTCTGCAGGATGGCACTGTAGGTGTCAGTCAGCTCCTGCGCCATGGGCATCAGGCGAGCTGCCGATGCCAGTACGACGCCGAAACTGTTGTCGATGCGCTGGAAGACACTGTTGATATGGTTGGTACTGCCGTCCCAGTGGCCGTAATTCTGTTCCGGCAGCGGCTGGGCCAGGTTTAGCGGTTCTGTCGCCAGCTTTTCCAGGTGGCTATCGATATGCTGCAGGGGGCGGATGAAGAGGCTGTGCGCACGCCAGGCAACGATCAGCAAGATCACCGCGATGCTGCACAGGTCCAGCGTGAGTTGCGCTCCCTGGCTGTCCAGCAACAGGCTGCCGGCAAGCGGTAGGCATAGCACGGGCAGGGCGGGGGCAAGGAAGCGGAACAAAACGGGGCTCATGACAATCTTTCTTGTAACGGCAGTGCCGTGGTTTTGTTTTGTAGGTGTTTGCGGCGGGGCGTGCGGCTAAAAGCCGGCGTAGTTTAATATATTGGAATACCTCTCGGTCGGACAAAAGGCGTAAATCATGTGGGAATGGCTGTTGGGCAGCGGACATCCGGTATCCAGACAGGATGTCGAGGCTGCGGTGCAGTTGCTGGTGGAACAGGTTGAGCCACGCCTGCAACTGCTGCCGGACGGTCGCCGCAAGTTGCGACGCGGGGTGAGGCGCACACTGCAGTATATGCACGAGCTGTGCGATACGCTGCCGGAGTCGCTGGACCTGAGCCTGCCCGGTTACAGCCTGGACCGGCGCGTTGGCCTGCTGTTTTCCTCGCCGCAGTCGCTGAGTGACATCCTGGCCGGCAGCGAATCGTTGCACGACTATTTTGCCCGCCCGTCATCGGCCGATACCGTGCAGCTGATGCTGGCGATGGAGCCGAGTGAAACCCACCGTCTCGGCAGCGTGCTGATGCCGGATGGCTCGGTACGCAAGGATGTGCCGCAGACCGTGCTGAGCTTTGACCGCCACCGCTTTGTGGCTGCCGGCAGCACGCGAGACGAGGCAATACGCAAGGGGCGCGAGCACGCCTATGCGGTGTGGTGTACCAGTCTGGGGCAGGGCTTGCAGCAGCTGGAAGCGCGCCGCCGATTGCTGGAAATCGAACGGCAGGCGCTGCAGCTGCAGCTGAAAACCGGTTCCGGCGTATTGAATGCCGAGGCGCTCAACCTTAGCGGGGTGCTGACGCGCGAGCAGGCGGAGCAGCGGCTGGAGCAGGTGCAGCGCGAACTGGTCGATGGCAGCAAGCTCGGCTCACTGACCGGCAAGCTGCAATTGCTGCAACAGATCGTGGAAACGCCGGAGGAGTATATCCAGGCCAAACAGGATACGGTGTGGGTGAACCGGATGGGGGTGCTGACGCCGCCCGATCAGGGCGGGCAGCAGCTGGATTACGCCGAGGTGCTGCTTGGTTACCTGCAGCAGCGCAAGCGGGTGGTGTTTCCGGCGACGCTCAGTCGCGAGGCCTGGCGCGAGTGGCAACAACGCTGGCCGCAACAGGAAGCGCCCGCGGTGCTGTAGCCGGTCACGGCGCCGGTGCCATGCCGGTGTACACGATCAGCGGCACCAGCATCTCGGCGGCGCTCATGCCGCCATGGTTGCCGATCAGCTTTGGCCGTTCCTTGTCGTCCACCATCTGCAGCAGTCCCCAGTCATCCTTCATCAGCAACACGAAATCACCGAGCCGCGCCGCCAGTTGCGGGTGGTACGGGCCAGGGCCGAACCAGTCGGCAGCAAGAACGTCCTCCGCTTTCAAGATCCACAGGGCATGCCCCAGCGTCGCGGCAACGGCGGCCGGAAACGCCGTATGGCATTCCGGGCGAACCTGGCAGAAAGCCACGCGCGGCTCGCCGGAGAGTGGCCGTGCCAGCATGGCGGCCAGTTCCGGGTAGTCGTTGATGAACAGCAGCTTTTCCGGCGGAATGTCCAGCTGGCCGTGATCGGCGGTAATCAGCAGGCGGGCGCTGGCGGGTAGCTGGCCGGCCAGCGCCGCGCAGTGCTTGTCCAGTCGTTGCAGCAGCTGCTGGGCGCGGGCGTGGCGGGTGCCCTTGTGATGCATCAGCGAGTCGAGGTCGGGGATGTAGGCGTAGACAAATTTGCGGCCCGGACGCTGCGCCAGTGCGGCCAACTGGCTGAACAGCGCATCGTAACCATGCCACGGCAGGGCTTCTGCCGCCCCGCCATGATGCCGGCTGTAGTGCGAGTCGGCGATATAGGCAGGTTGCAGCACGTAAGGCTTGCGCGCGCCGGCGATCAGCGCCGATGGCTGGCGATACAGCGCCGCGGCCAGCGCCTCGTCTGCCAGTGCCTCGCCGTTGCCCCGCCAGTGCTCGCGCAGCGGCAGCGGGGTGGCGATGCAGCCGGCCTCCGGTGCCCAGATGTGCCACGACAGCAAACCGTGTTGTGATGGTGCGGCACCGGTCAGCAAAGTGGTAATGGCGGCGGTGGTGGTGCTGGGGAATACCGAGCGCAATGTGTCGCGTGGCTGGCGCGCCAGCCAGCCATCCGGTGCCAGTGCGGCCAACTGTGCCTCGCCCATGCCGTCGATCAGCAGCAAGACTATGGTCTCTGCCTGCTCCAGTCCATCCAGCAGCGGGTGCTGCAGCGCCGGGCTGCCCGTCGTGCCGTGTAGTCGCGCCGCCAGGTTGGCGAGGCTGTGCTGGTAATCGGGCGGTGTCAGTGCGGCGGGAAGCTGGTCGGGGGTGTGCATGGTGACGGCGGCAAGTGACGGGTATAGTCACGGTTTTACCATGCCGGGCCGGTTGCTGCCCAATCCCACCATGCAAGCACTACGAGTCAGTTGTACCGAGTGCGGCGCTTGCTGTGCCGCGTTTCGCGTGTCGTTCCATAAGTCCGAGCTGGCGCACGGCGAGGTTGCCGGCGTGCCGCCGGCAATGGCGGTGCATGAGGTGGCGAACACCATGCGCATGTGCGGTACCGACGACGGCGTGTCGCGCTGTGTGGCGCTGGTAGGCGAGGTGGGCAAGCAGGTGTCGTGCAGCATCTATGCGGTGCGGCCATCGCCGTGTCGCGAGTTCGGCCAGCTGGCGTCGGTGGGTATCTATGAGGAAGCCTGCAATCGGGCGCGCAGTCGTCATGGTCTGCCACCAGTGCCGGTCGAGCGCTGGTAGTTGCGGCCAACCTTGTTGCTTGCGGTAGGCAAACTGGCGGCAGAATTGCTGCGGTATTCGGGGCGCGGCGCCGGTGAGCGTGGCGGCGCTCTTGGCTGACTTGTCTGCTGGTTGCTGCTGCTTGCCGGTGCTGATTGCGCTGGCCGGATGCCGGGTCTGGTATGTCCGGCGGGTTTTTGCCGGCAACCGGCATGCGCGTGCTGGGTTATCCGGCGGCTTCGTGCTATCCTTGCGCCCCTTTTTTCTGTGTGACGCGTCACCCAACCCATGCGAGACCCTTGCGACCACTTTACTATCGATCTGATTGGCGGCATTCGCGCCAAGCCGGGTCGCAAGCCGCTGGGGGAGCGCGCCATGACGCCGGCAGAGCGCAAGCGTCGCAGCCGCGAGCTGCGTCGCAACCGGCTGCAGGAGTTGTCGGTGACGGTAGAGTTGTCACGCGATGCGCAAAAGGCACTGGACAAGATGATCGAGTGGTGGGGGGTCAGCAAGAAAGAGGCGATCAACCGCGCCATGCTGATTGCCTGTCAATCGCAGACCGGCCGTACCGCCTCGTTGTTCGAGTTTGAGGGCGATGCCCTGCCGGCAGAAAAACCGCGCAAATCACGCCGCCGGCAGCATGCCGGCTGAGGTGTGCCCGAATTCCCTGTCGTCGATGGAAGTGACAAAAAGCCGTTCCCCTGAGGGTGAGCGGCTTTTTGCATGCTGGTGTCTCAGGCCTCGGCACCGGCCGCGCGCAGTCGCTCGCGCAGCGGTTCCGGGATGGAAACTGATTTTCCGGCCTGGTAATCGACCCACACCAGGGTGGCCTCGCCAACTGCGTAGATGGTGTCCGGATCGCCCTGTTTGTAGAAGTGGTGGCGCAGCTTCAGGCTGCTGCGGCCAACCTTTTCCACTTCGATGGTGATTGCCACGGTAGCGGGGTAGGTCAGTTCGCGCTTGTAGGTGCAGCTGGTGGCGCCGAGGACCGGGCCAATGCCGCTGGGATCGATGGGGAAGCCGGCGGCGTCCAGCCATTCCACCCGGATTTGCTCCATGTAGCGGAAGTAATAGGTATTGTTCAGGTGTCCGACGGCATCCATGTCGCCCCAGCGCATGCTGATGGTGATGATATCCAGTAGCGGTAGTTTCTTTTCCATGTCGGCTCTTGATGGCGTGTTGTGTGCGGTGCAGCAAGCATACTCGCGCAGTGACGTAAACGTAAGTCATCCACGGTTCACCCGGTAGTCGCGTGCGGGTACAATGGCGCGCTTTTCGCCACTCGTTGCACTATCGCCATGGCCAAACTTTTTTACCGCTATGCCGCGATGAACAGCGGCAAGAGCACGATGCTGCTGCAGATCGCCCATAACTATGAATCGATGGGCAAGCAGGTGCGTCTGTATACCGCTGCCATCGATGATCGTTACGGCAGCGGCAAAATTACCTCGCGCTTGAGTATCCAGCGTGATGCGCTCACATACGATGCCGGATTCGATTTCCTGGCGCAGGATTACCCGGACCTGGCTTGCGTCTTGCTGGATGAGGCGCAATTTCTTACTCCTGAACAAGTGCGGCAGCTGCACCGGCTGGCGCACACCCGTAATCTCCCCGTTATCTGTTTTGGCCTGCGTAGCGACTTTCGCGGCGAGCCTTTTCCGGGCGCCGCCTGGCTGCTGGCGCTGGCGGAAGATATCGAAGAGATCAAGACCATCTGCGCTTGTGGCCGCAAGGCGACCATGCATATCCGTACCGATGCCGCTGGCCAGCGCCTGCATCACGGGCCGCAAGTGGAAATAGGCGATGAAAGCCGCTACCACGCGGTGTGTGCGCAGTGTTTTTATTCCGGAGAACCCCGATGAATGACAAGATTCGCAAGCCGGCCGGTAACAGGCAGACGGAACAACTGCGCTTCGCTCAGGCAGAGCTGGCCTGTCGACAGGCAATGGAGCTGTTTGCGGCTCTGGCGGAAGATGAGGCGTGGCAGCGCTGCGAGTTGGCGAATAAATATGCGCAAATGGCTGCGGTTTATGCGCGCCGGATCCGGAATGGCAAGGTGCTGTGTGCGGCGGATTTCAATGCTGCAGTAGAGGTATGTACCAGTGTGCGGCGTGCATTACGGGCGCTGGATGCGGATTTGCAGTTTGCCGGTCACGCGCAGGCGGAGGCGCTGCAGTCGGTTGCACAGGAGTGCTACAAGGTATTGGCCGCGCATCATCAACTGCTGGCGGCTGCCAAGAAAGCTTAACTGTCGCTCGATGGTGGACTTGAAAAGAACCGGCCCGCCCGGTGCTGCCTGGTGCAGCGCCGGGCGGGCCGGTTTATTTGCGGGTGGTGCTTAGTCGCGATCGCCTGCAAAGGCCAGCAGCAACTGCAGCAGGCTGGTGAACAGGTTGTAGATACTGATGTAGATACCCAGTGATGCCGAGATGTAGCTAGTTTCACCGCCGTCTACGACATTCTTTACTTCCCACAGGATCATCAGCGAGCTGAACAAGGCAAATGCTGCCGCAATCGCCAGGTGCATGGCTGGCAGTTGCAGGAACAGGTTGGCCACTACCGCTACCATCAGCACGATGGCGCCCACGCTCAGGAATTTGCCCATGCCGGACAGGTCGCGCTTGGTGGTGGTGGCAATGCCGGCCATGACGGCAAAAACCGCTGCGGTTGCACCGCCGGCTACCATGATCAGCTGGGCACCATTGGTGAACTTCAGGGCAAACTGCAGCAAGGGGCCAAGCAGCAAACCCATCATGAAGGTGAAGCCCAGCATCAGTGGCACGCCAAGCGCGCTGTTGCGGTTGGCCTGAATGGCAAATACCAGGCCGTAAAATACCGCCATGATTGCCAGCGAGCCCATCAGCGGGCTGGCTGCCAGGAAGGCGAAGCTCATATTGGTACCAACTGCGGCGCCAATAACGGTAGGGACCATGGAAAGGCCAAGCAGGCCATAGGTGTTGCGCAACACCTTGTGGCGGCTGCTCGAATAAGTGGTTGTCTGGAATGCGGACTGGAATTGCGGTTGCATGGCGACGTGGCCCTCGCTCTGTAAAAATATGATTTTGCCGTGTTATGACTACATACGGTTACACAAGTTTCCATGCTGCTGCCGATTGTTGCAAGTGCTTGCCAATCTATAAACTGCAGGCTAATATTCGACCCCTGCCAAGCAATGCTTGGTTTGCGAGAGTGGCGGAATTGGTAGACGCACTGGATTTAGGTTCCAGCGCCGCAAGGCGTGAGAGTTCGAGTCTCTCCTTTCGCACCAGTTTAATAAACATGTGCTGTTTAATCGGTTGCGCATGTTTTAATGGAAGCGTGGCCGAGTGGTTTAAGGCAGCGGTCTTGAAAACCGCCGAAGGTGCGAGCCTTCCGTGAGTTCGAATCTCACCGCTTCCGCCAGTGCTTCATAATGCGCCGTCTTGGCTGGTAATAAGTGGGCATGAAACCCATGCCAGATAAGGCGGCGTTATTCATTTCCTGTAATAGCCTGTCACCTAGCATCATCCGTTTTTTGTGGTAATTTAGTGGTAAGAAAAACGGTCTATGTGGTAAGGCTATGTCTCGTGTCGTTGCCCCTCTAACAGTCACCAAGATCAATCAAACCAAGCCTGGTGAAAAGCTCATCAAGTTGGCAGATGGTGGCGGTCTGGCGCTATGGATTTACCCGACTGGTGCGCGCGTTTGGCGCATGAGTTACCTGCGCCCAAGCGACCGCAAGCCGGATGGTTTGAAGATTGGTGATTACCCGACGATGTCTCTGGCGCAAGCCCGCGAGCGTCGCGAGGCGGTGAGGGCAGACCTTGCCGCTGGCAACAATCCCAAGTTGTCCGAGTATCGCCGGCAGGTCTATGCGACCGACCCTACCTTTAAAGAAACAGCAGAAAGCTGGTTCGAGCGTTGGCGCGATACCGTGACAGAGGACTATGCCGAGCAAGTCTGGCGGATGCTGGATGCCAACATCTTTCCCCATCTCGGGGCGTTTCCTGTGAAAGACATCACTTCCAGAATGCTGGTTGACGCACTGGCGCCGATGGAGGCGCGTGGCGCATTGGTCTACCTGCGGCGCGCAAAATCAGCTGTTTCGATGGTATGCGGGCACGCGCTGGCTAAAGGTTTGGTGGAAAACAATGTGGCGGTGGGGATTTCTGCGGCGTTTCGCTCTGCACCCAAGCGGAATTTTCGGGCATTGAAGCCGGAGCAATTGCCGGAGTTGGTTGCTGCGATAGAAGGGGCCGACATCACAATCGTGACGCGGTATTTATTGAAGTGGCAGCTGCTGACGCTTGTGCGACCTGGTGAGGCAGCTGCGGCACGTTGGGATGAGATCGAGGACGGGGTGTGGCGGATACCCGCCGAAAAGATGAAGCGGCGCAGGGATCACCTTGTGCCGCTGTCCACGGGGGCGTTGGAAGTGCTTGCTGCCATGCGAGACATCAGCGGCCATCGAGAGTACATATTCCCCTCCCGAACGAATCCGAAGGTTCACTGTAATGCCTCGACAGCCAATATGGCTCTCAAGCGGGGTGCTGTGCAGACGACAGCGCATGGTTTGCGGGCGTTGGCGTCTACTGCGTTGCATGAAGCGGGATTTGAATCCCGCGTGATTGAAATGGCGTTGGCGCACGTCGATCAGAACGAAACACGCGCGGCGTATAACCGGGCAGAGTATTTGCCACAGCGTAGCGAGATGCTGGAATGGTGGTCCGCGCAAATTGCCAAGGGTAGGGCTGATATTAAGCGGCATGACTCGCCACCGGGCGGTTTGTAATCCATTCATCAATTTCCGATTCCACCCAGCGTGACATATTGGCACCGAGTTTCCTGGGGGCGGGGAAGTCGCCTTTTTTGATCTGCGTGTAAATCCAGTTGTGACTTACGCCTAGCTTGCTCTGCAATTCTTTAATATCAATCAGTTTCATGATCTGCTCTTTCTCGAATTTTTGGCGGCTGTGTATTTAGTTGGCGGCTGGGATTGAAAAGGCCGCCCAGTAGGCGGCCCGTCGGTTGATCTTGTGCACTCGGTATCGCTTGTCGTCGAACTTCGTGCATTCGTCTGATGTGTGGTCATCGCCACCGCACAACGCGCATTTGTTCATGGCAATTCCTCTTTGCTGATGGTTGTTGGGTGCTAGGTACGATGAGCACGATTATCGAACCTAGTGAAAAGTGAAAGTGTTTGCGGTCAGTCGGGTCGCTCGATGATTTCGGTTTCATCATCTTCATCCAGGATGTCGTAGACCAGATCGACCTTGCGGTCATTGGGTGCGTAGCGGGCATCAACATCAGTGCCGATCCGTCCAATGCCGTCATGTTGCGAGCTGCCATAGTTCGCCGCCATTTTGGCCGCGAACTCTGCAATGTCGTCTACGCCATTGATATGCCACAGGCCGCGACACCAATCGGCAATGCTTTCCGGCGTTGTCAGTTCCTTCGGGACATTGACGATCACGTCCTTGGTGGTGGTCACGCGAATTTTGTAGCGCAGGGTGTTGCTCAAGTCGATTTCGTTGCTCATTGCTTTGAGTCCTTTTCTGTTTCGCCCAGCAGCACGCGCAGCGCGACCACGCCGGCGTGCTTGCTGCAGTAGTGGGCGCCGGCCAGTTCGAAGCGTGCCGATAGCTGGCAGCGCTTGTCCGTGGTCGGCGTGTCGTTGTAGTAGCTGTAGGCGCGCGTTGCCTGGCACTGGCCAAAGCTACCGGGCTGCGCAATCAGGCGGCGGGCGGCGATCATGCGGCTCCGCCTTTCACCTCAGATTGCAGTAGGGCGATGAATCCGCCTGCCTCGTCGCGAGATTTCATGCAGTTCGGACAGTGACAGCCAAGAAACCAGTTACCTTTACGGTATTCATGCTGTGGCTGTCCTGGTTGCCATCCCTCACAGTCTTTGTGCCCACAAGCGGGGCATGCCTTGCGTTTCATTTCCCGCCCTCCTGCTGCTGCGCTGCGGACAGCATGGCGCGGGCTGCTGCGATACGGTTGGTTGCAATGTCGATAGCGGCAGCCTTCCCGTGGTAAACCTGCACGACAGTGCCGTCGTGCCAGTCTTTCAGCAGGTCCTCCACGACCTTGCGCCAGTTGCCAACATCGGTCGGCACTGCCACCGGCTGGGCGCTGGCGGGCTGCTGGCAGTCGGCCAGCACGTAGTCAACGTATTTGTCGCCAGCCCAGTCAGTTGAGTTGCCTTCACTATCAACAAGCGGAGCCTCTTTGGTAGCGCCAAGCACAACGCCCCAGCAGACGTTTTCCACTTCTTCCGGCCAACCTTCGCCAGCCTCATGGCGGTATTCGTCAATGCTGTCCTGTGCCGCCTTCTTCGCCTCCTCTGCGGTGTCGAACAGGTCAAATCCGGTTTCGTCGTCATAGGCGAAGAACTTGCTTGCGTGCAGCCCCACTGGCTGCGCTGCCTCGGCGGCGGCGATGGCGGCATCTGCTTCTGCCTCTACTCGCTCGAAGTCCATGTTTGGCCCGGTTTCGCACCAATCGTCGATCCACTGCAGCACGGCTTTCAGCGCCGCCAGCATCTGCTGGTTCACCGGCTCCGGCTGTTGGGTGCGCAAGCGCTCAATCTCGCATTTAGCCACGGCAATATCATGGATCATGCTGTTTACCTTGGCGCGCAAACTTGCCTCCACAACGCCTGCGCCGTAGCCATTACCATCCGTCTGCACCTTGCTGGCGTAGCGGTCTGCGATGTCGGCGAGGTTGATCGCCTCGAAAGTCTCCATCAGTCCGAATGCACGCTTCATCTCATGCGAGCATGCGGCCAACACGTCACGCATCGCAGCCATCAGCACGTCGCGCGGCATGGGCTGGCTGGTGAACAGCGGCGTCCACGCGCCAGAAGTACGGCGGCAGCCATCCATGCGGGGGTCGCTGTCCATAATCGGCCCTTCGTAGCAGCCATCACTGCAGAAGCGCACCCACGCCACCGGCTGCTGTGTCTGTTGCTTGCTCATGCTGCAATCTCCTCGCGCTTGACGAACGTGGCCGCCGGGCCGTCCTCAGTGTCGAAGATGGCCAGCAGAAACCAGCCGTCACCTGCCGGCGGTTTCGGCTGCCACTCGCTGATGTCGCCATCCTCGTTGTCGAAGTAGTTGACGTAGGCGGGGTGCTCTACGTCCTCGCTTTCGAGCCATGCGGTGTTGGTGGTCAGCTGCTGCTCTTTCAGCCACGCCGCGTAGGCGTCCGTGTCCTCGTCAAAGTCAGGGATGCCCGGGTGCCACCAGTGGCCACACTCGTCGCGTACCGGTTCGACCGGCTGAATCAGCTGTGTTGCGCTCATATCCTGCTCCTGAATGAATCAGGCCACCGCGTGGGTGGCCTGTTGATTGTCTGGCGCCGGCTGGCGGCGGGGCGTGACGTGGAAGTCTTCGCCGTATTCCTGGTAACTCACGGCGCGGCCTCCATCGTGGCGAAGGCGGAGCTGTGGCCGCCTGGCAGGTGCGCGGCGGAAAAGCTGCAGCCGGTGGTGTGGCGGGCGGGGATGATGCGGCCAACCAGCGTGCGCATGGAGCTGGGTACGCTGCGGCGATTCATCTCGATGGCCTGGCGTGTGGTGGCGGCATCTTCTGGTGCGGTGGTGGCCTTGTCGGGCAGTGCGTTGGTGGCGACTGCCCCTTTGGCGCGCTTGCAGGTGCAGGACGTGGATTTGCAGCCGGTGATGCCGTCTTTGCGGCGGGTAAATACGTGGCCGCAGATGCACTTGGCAATCCAGTATTCGCGCTTGTCGCCGTCGGGGTCTGTGGCGATGTGTGCCAGGCGGATGGCGGTGATACTGCCAAAGGTCTGGTTGGTGATGTCCTGGTGTTTCATGGGCGCTCCAGTAGTGTGAAGGACATGGCATTGTCGCCGGCGCAGGCCGGCGGGTTGACTTGCCAGTGGTCGCCGTTTTTAAAGGGGCGGAAGCCGAGCTGCGTGATGGCGGCAATCAGCTCTTTGCTGATCTGGCTACAGAGCAGCTGCGGGCTGATGTCGCGCAGTGGCGAGTGTGTCGATGTCACTGTGATGTGGTGACCGGTCAACGCTAGCGCGGCGGCAAGGTTTTCGGCGTTGATGTAGTCCCAGCGGTGCAGGTCTATGCGGCGGACGGCGGAGGTGTATTCCTCGCTTAGCCGCAGCAGGGTTTCCAGATGCACGCGGGCTAACGGGTGCTTATCCATTCCGAGACTCCCAGGAGGATGATGACGCCAGCGGCGAGAGCCGTCACCCGGCATGCCGACTGTGCGGTGCTGGTGATGGCCAGCCGCAGCGGGCTATCGGATTTCATTTGGCGATACGCCGGCCCGCGCTGGCGCCCTGTGCCATGCCTTTGCAGATGGCGCTGAGGATGTTGAAGAGGGTTTTCATGTGATTGCGCTCTGCATGGGGGATTAGGGGCGGTAGGCTATGGTGTGGTCGCGGACTCGCCAGTCTTCGGCCAGTTGTTCCCAAATCTCGCCGCCATCCTCAAAGTAGCAATGCACTTCGCGTTCGCAGACGTGGGCGTCCATGCGCAGCACTGCCATGCAGTCGTTAAACAGATCGTCGTCCAGGCTGCGCAGGTCGGTGAGGGCGAAAGGAAATCGCCGGTCGTTGTAGAGGCCGAGCAGGAATCGGGCGCAGGTGCCGGCCTGGCCAGTGTCGCGCATGGCCACCTGCAGCACGCGACGCAGGGCAGGCAAGCCCTCGGCGAATATTTTGTGACGAAGCTGCTGGGCTTCTTGCATTTGTTGGGCGAAAGGTTTGTTCATGCTCTTGCCTCCTGTTCCAGCCGGCGGCGCTCGATCTCGCGGCGGGCGTTGGCGTTGCGGGCGTCTTGTGTGCTGTAGCGCGGCAGGGATTTGCCGGCTAGTTTGTTGCTGCGTACTTCGGCGCGACGGTTGATGTAGTGCGGGTCCGGGTGGAAGTGTTTACCACTCATGCCCGCGGCCCTTTGCAGATCGGGCGGTCGGCCAGCAGGCCGGCGGTGGTGAAGTGCGGTTGGTGCAGGTGCTGGATGCCGAGGCGGCGGAAGTCGCGCACGGAATCCATGTTGCTGGGGAAGATCACCAGGCTGCCGTTACGGGCGGCGGCCTGCATTTCAGCGCGCGCGCGGATGAGCTGCTTGACGGTGTTGGTCTGCATGTTGTGCTCCTGAAATAGCGAGGCCACCGCGTGGGTGGCCTGGGGATGGGGTGTGGCCAACGTTGGCCGCGGGTTATGGCAGGTTGCGGATAAAACGGGCGGTTTTGCTGACGACCAGCCAGCCGTCGCAGGCGCTGTGTAAGTAACGAGTGCCGCGCACTGCGCTCAGGTCATTGCCGATTAGCCGGTAGATGTCCTTGCAGTGCGGGCATTCAGCGATGTAATCGCCTGACTTTTTGCTGATCGTGTTGATCTGGATGATCTTGTTGGTGGTCTTGTCGTCGGACATTACGCCGCCACCTCCTCGCGCTGCGGCGTCAGGTTCAGCGCATCCAGCTGCAGGCAGTAGTAGGCCCACACGCGTTTGAGGCGGTGGCGGGCGACGGGCGAGTAGCCGGGGTGGTTGATGGCCTGCAGGTAGGTGAGGCCGTCGCGGCGCACTTCGTTGATGTCCGCGCCAAAGGTGGCGGGGTCGGTGTTCATCATGTCGATGATGCCGGCGAAGCGGTTCTGGTTGTGTTTGTAAAGGGTGCTGTCTTGCAGGCCGCGCCCCTCTTGTTCGACCGGGCCAAAGTACGGGTTGCACCAGGCGACGATGTCGGCCTCCGGCAGGTCATCGAGGATGGCTTGCAGGCCGCGTACGGTTTCGGTGAAGTCCAGCCCGCCGATCAGCGGCACATGGATGATGGTGCGGATGCCTTCGTCGGCCAGCAGCTCCAGCACGGCGCTTTCCACCAGGTAGGCTTTCAGCGGGACGAACACGGCGGCGCCGGTGTCTATGACGGTGTCGCCGTGGTGGTCGAGGATGCGGCCAACCATGGTGTCGAACTGGCGGCTGTCGATCTGCTGGTGATCGTTCAGCAGCTCCAGCCCTTGCACGCCCAGCGCGGTGAGGCGGGAAAAGGTGCGGTTGACCGGATCGGTGTCGATGCACTGCGGCGCTTGCGCGGCGTTGGCCGCAAGGTATTGCGCCACCAGGGCGGTGATGCCGGATTTAAAGCAGCCGCCTTTGCCTTGCAGGGTGAGGTGTACGGTGCGTTGCATGGGGTTCTCCTGTTTACCAGTTGATGGGTCGGTCGCGCTGCTGGCGGTGGTCGCCGCGCGGTGGTTGTTGTGGTTGTGCTGCGGGCTTGGTGGCCGGCGTTGCGGGGGTTTGGCTTGCTTCATGCGGCGTGGCTTTCTTGCGTAGCCGCTTGCGCTCGCGGCAGAGGGCGTTGCGGAATTCGCTTTCGGTCATCGGCAGGCCGACCTTGGCCAGTGCGGCGATGATGTCGGCGTGCGGTACGTTTCTGGCGATCTGTTCTTCGATGTCCGGCAGCAGCTGGCGGAATCGCTCTGCCTTGCTGAGCGGTTTGTCTGGTGCCTGCAGGGCTTTTAGCGCGGTGCGTGCCTGCTGCAGCTCGGCGGTGGTCATGTTTGATTCCTAATTGAGGATGCGCCCCGTGGCGTCTTCTAATGTGGTTCTGGCTAGCTCAAGGGCTGCGGCATGGTTGCCTGCGGCTAAATACCAGCGGAATTGATCGGCGGTTTGACGGAGTGACTGCTCGGAGTCGAAGCCAGCCATCTGAACCTTCCGGCGTTGCAGTTCTTTAAGTAGGGACTCGGTGTCAATTTCTTCGAGGACATCTTCTTCATCTACCCATACCGATACAGATATTTGAGGCATGTCTTTCACTCCGTGGTTATGTGTTGCTAATGGCGTGCTAACGCGCTGCTAATGAAGTGCTAATTAGCAAGGCGGTAAAAAGAAAAGCAGCACGGGGTTGCCGTGCTGCTTGGATGCCGGTAACGCTATCCGGCTGCCTGCTGAGGGCTTTCGCCCGGCTCGAAACGCGACGCCGTGACCAACGTCTTGCAGCGTCCTGGTGCAGGGCGCTGCGGGCCGTGGGCTGTGTTGGGTGTCGGACGCTCAATGCTGATAGAATTTTCTTTCCACAGAAAAATGCTATTTAGCAAAGAGGTCCGACATGGAAGAGGTTAAAAAGCTTGATGTCTCTATTGGTGAGCTACATGACCGAGCTACGGCTACCGAGGCTGCTGTGGGCTTGCTGATAAAGCAGCTTGGCCTACAGCTTGGATTCAATGTCGAGGAGATATTTGTAGAAGCAAGGGCTGAGGCTTCAGCCTTGACGCCTGTTAGTGACTTCACCTGCAACATTGTTCGTATCTTGGATGCGATTGAAGATCATGCTCTTAGCTAATCTTTTGTAATAGAGCGCGCGCCAGCCCCTATCCGCCCAAGCTGCTGCTCGAAACCAGCGAGTTTTCAGGCGTCCGTAAATCGGGTGCTTTTTCTTTGGGAAAGGAGCGTGCCGGAGTGGCCCGGCGTAGTGTGAGTTGCTTGCCATGTGGTGCTGCTTTCTTTGTTGTGGTCACTCGCCAGCGTCCTGTTGGCAGGGCGCTGGAAGGTGCGTTCTGTATGTCCCCAAAACGAGGGTGTCTTCCGATCTTCAGTCGGTTGCCCCTTAGCTCGATCACGGTTGGCAGCTTCTACGCTGGGTGGCCGTGTTGCTTTCGCCATGAGCGTGGCGTGTTCCCCCGAACCATCGTTAGCCGGCCGGTGCTTCCGTGCCGACAGTTGACCGTTTCCTGTTTCCAGGCGGGGCGGTGGGTGCGCTTGCCTGCCGGTGCGGCAGGGGCGCTTTCGTGGGTTGTTAAGGAGCCATGAATATCAAATTGATATTCGATGGATGGATATTGGCACGTTGTTTTTGATATTGCAATATCAATTTGCACTTATGTTTGGTTTTCCGTTGTGGAGGTGCAACCGGGGGACGTAGGATTGATGCAAATGGACTATGTGGAGTGGGTATGCGTCGCTTTGTTGTCATGACGACTTTGGTGCTGGCGGGGTGCGGGGGTAAGGCTGGGCCCGTAGAGATTGGCGCTTCTGCGCCTGTCGCTGAGGCATCCCTGCCGGCAGTTGTGCCGGTGGTTGCTCCTGTTGTGGCGTCTGCGCCTGTCGCGCCTGTAGCAGAGAGAGAGCCTTTGCCACCGGTTGGCACATGGAGTTACGACGAAAAGAAAGATGAGATGCGAGGGAAGAGCCGATACCTGGCGACGCTTTACTCGCAGAACGAAATCCAGCTGGCGTTTCCGTACAACGGGGGGTCTAGCATGCGGCTGACGCTGCGTGATGATCCGGAGTATGGCAAAGATGTCATGCTGGTTATCGATAAGGGACAGCTGCCTTGCTATGCGTATGACGGCTGCAGTTTTAAGGTCAAGTTTGATGACGGTCCTGTGCAGACTGTTTCGGCGGCTGGCGCAGAGAATGGCTCGCAGGATGTGCTGTTTGTGTCTGGCCCGGCTGGTCGCAAGCGCGTAATGAATGGGCTGCGCAAAGCCAAGCGCATGGTTGTAGAGGTGCAGGTATACGACGCTGGGCGGCAGCAGTTTGTGTTTGAGCCGGCTGGTTTGCATTGGAGCCGATTCTGATGCGTGCTAATAAATGCGGAGTAATGGCGTCGCTGTTGTTCGGTGCCTGTTTTCTGGTGCCCGTGGCGCATGCAGAGTTTGTTGCGAGCAAGACAAAGGCTGAGACTGTTTACAGGGCTACTGCCGGGTGGAATTCGGGTGTCGGCAGTGGTTCGATTGTGTATCGGGTGGTGGCCAAGAAGGGCGAGGAACCAGATTCGGTAATGATGTCGCTGAGCAAGGCGGAGCTGTACGAGGATGGTAGTAAGTGGCCTTGGCGTGACTGCAATGTTGCAGAGCTGGATCTGGATGGGGAGATTTCTACCGTTAGAGAGGCGTGGCCGCCAACGTGGGACACTGTCGGCAACCAGAAAATTGCCATGTTGTTCCTGGCGACGACCATTGACGATGTTGAGAAGCTATTGGTGTCAAAGAATGCCACTTACAAAGTGTGCGATGACAGGATAGAGGTTACACCTGGCATGCGCCTCGACTTGATGAAGTTGCGGGATGCATATCGCAAGACCTGGTGATGCCGGGTGTAGTGGTGGGACTATGAGCGATTTCCCAATGTATTTGCCGCATTGGCACCTGGGTCTGGCGTGGCGGTTGGGCTCCTTCGGCTGGCTTGTGCTGGTGGCGGGGTTGGTGCTGGCCGGAGCCAGTGTCGCATGGCGTTGGCCTGGGGTATGGCGCATTGCCGGTACTGCTGCCTGCAGTTATGGCGTGTGGCTGGTGATGGTGATGGCTGCGCCGCGGTGGTTTTTGCCGGTGGGGCTGGTGGGCATGGCGTGGCCGTGGTGGTGATTTTTTCTTGTAACTGCTAGTGCTTCCTTGAGTTTTGGTTGCCGCTAATACATAATTGCGCGTTTTTTATTGGAATTTTATATGTCAATTTTGCCGGCAACGATAGGGCATGAGGTGGGGGCGCAGCTGCATGATATGCTGCGAAATTGCCGCGTGGTTGGGGCTGGCGATTTTGGACTGCGCCGTCTAGAGCGTGAGGTTGCGAAGTTGAAAGCCGTTGATCCGGCTGACTACTGGCGGCTAAATGGTTTGGTATGCGTGCTTAAGGGTGACGTTCAAGAATTCGTTAGGTCGGTTAGGTTGGCAGCAACTCTATCTAATGATCCCGAGGTTGGCTTGCATTTTTTTCCGCTGTTGATTTCGGTTGGGGAGCTAGAGCTGGCCAAGAGCTATGTCGGGGACTGGATAGCTGCAGCTCCGGTTAGAAGCTACTCTGCAACAGCGGGATACTTGTACTATTTGCTGGATGCTCGCCGCTTGGTGATGCTTTCTGACTTTATGAAGAGAGTTGGCCATGCGGACGAACTTGAGTTGGTGGAACGACTTAAGGATGGGGCCATGGATGTGCTAGGCAATATGCCGGACGCCGCTGCGTACGTTGATCTTGTTTCTGGGTTAGTGGCTAAGACCGCGATGGCTCGCGGAGTTTTGCTGAATTATCGGCCAAACTATCGGTACGACTTAGAGGAAGGTTGCCTCTACTGCTCTTATCTTGTGCGAATGACTCCCGAAGAGGCGATCGCACTTGAAGATGCATTTTGGGAAAATGCCGACTCGGCTCAGCAGCTTCAAGATGGCAACGTGCATGTGATGTTCCGTTCAACTGGAGTCGATGTGTAAGATGATGACTCCAGAGTGTATAGCGGATGTCGGCAACTGGTTATGGAAGCCTGACGCTGAGCCAGAGCCAATGGCTGAGGCTGTTATTAGATCTGCGGCAAACCGGCTTTACTATTCTGCATATCATCGTGCTTTGCGGATGGCAGATGCAAAAAAATTCCAGCTGAAAAGTGTTGCGAAGGGCTCGCATGATAAGCTCATAAAGCGTTTGGCGGACAATAACGCAAGTTTGCTATCTCGGAAGCTGAGATCAATGAAGGAGATCAGGTGTCATGCTGACTACGATCTCACATTGCAGTTTGAAGAGAAGCACTTGAAGGAAATGTCATTGCGCTTGGCTGATGTTGTTTCCCTCACGCAGTAGCCTGCTTTGGCGGGTTTTCTTGTTTTTGTATTAGGTATTTTTACGAATTGATACAGGCGTCTCAACTCTGCAACATGGTTGCATGTTGACTCCTGTTATTGACCATGTCCGCCGCGCTTTGGCGGCACCACCGCAGACGCCGCCGCGTCGCGGGTGTTCTCGGCCGGTTCGTCCGGCACCGCCTCGGGGTTGCTCCCGGAGATAGACCGCTCAGCTAGTTGGCTGGGCGGTTTTTTTTTAAGCAGCAGGCTGTCGGCGACACCGTGGCGCCATAGCCGGTCCAGTATCTGTGCTGGGTTGTCGCCCTGGCATAGTTCGATGGCTTCAGCGCTGATGCCTTCCGGCAGGTTGCCAGTTTTGTCGTATAGCGCGGTGGTGGTGTTGTCCAGCAGCTTGCCCAGCTGCCATGCAACGGTTTCGCCCCAGAGTGCGGCAACGGTTTGCTGTATGTCGTTGTGCTCGGCGATCTGGCGGTAGGTGACGCCGTTCAGGTGGATGGCGACGCCAATGGGCAGCATTTCGCCGGACGGGCTGTGCCAATACAGCCAGTGGCCTGTGCCGGTGTAGGCGGGCTGGCGTGGCTTGCTGGCTGGGTTGGCCGCGCGCAGAGCGTCTGCAATCTTGCTGGGCTTCATAGTCTGTGATCCATCCAGTTTACGGCCGCCCGTGCCAGCAGAAAGTCATGGGCGGCCTGTATCTGCTTTGGTTTTAGCAGATGGTCCCACCAGTGGGTGATGTCTCGCCAGTGACGGGCAAGGATGCTGGCGTGCCTGGCGGCGCTTTCCTGTGCGGCTTGTCGCTGGGCTGGCGTGGCGATGCCGCCCCATGCGATATGCAGGCGCTTGTTGTAAAACGGCGCGTGGGTGTTTTTACGCAGCCGTGCCGGTGTCCAGTGCGGCCCGCCAAAGCTGTCGGCAAAGTCGATGGCGGCAAACTCGCCGCGGCCGGTATTGATGAGGTTGCCGGCGTTGCCGTCGATTTCCCACAGCCATTCGGCCATGGCGATACAGGGCGCGGTGGAGTGCCAGGCAGCCAGCTCGTCCACCCATAGCTCCGCCGATTTCGCGCTGACTGGCTGGCCGCTGATGTGTTGCACGGCCAGGCTTGGCCAGTCGTCTGCGTCGCCCCAGTCTACGGCAGGGAACAGGGCACGGAGTTCGGCATTGCTGAGGATGATGACCCATATGCGTTCTGCGGTTTCTATGCCTGCCGCGCGATGCAGTATCCAGCCGGCCAGCTCGTTGGCGAGGGCTTTGCTGTCGGCGGGAAAGGCTTTGATGTGCGCTTTTACCTCGTTGCCATACTCGTCAAGCATTAAACATGCTCGATGGTGGTTGGCTGTGCGGTGCTGCTGGGGAAGTGGGGCAATGATGTGTCCGGTATCCAGCAGGCTTATCACGTTTATCTGGGGGGTGTAAGGGCTTGCAACAGGGCGGCGATTATATCTGCCACCTTTGGGTCTGGCGAGGTGTTCAGGTACTGGCATGCGGCGTTGACGAGTGGGTGCTGCGGCAGGGACAGGTGGTGCGGGGTGGATAGCCAGCCGGCTGGCAGGCTCAGGCTGCGCTCGATGTGGGCTGCCATCTTGTTGCCGATGTGGCGATGGCTCTTGCCGGTGGTGGCAAGGTAGCGGCTGATTTGTGACGCGTCGCGGTCGATGCGATGGGCGAGCGCCACCACGCCGCCATGCTGGCTGACGAGCTGGTGCAGGTTGTCGCGTCTGATCTTTGGCACGTCCATGTCCGGATTGTCTCCATGCCCGCAGGGTGCGGGAATGACCGGCGAGGTCACATTGGGTCATCGTCGGGTCACGGCGTGCGATTTGATGCATCTGGCGTGTGCCAGCGGGATATTCAGCGGGGTTTATGGGCGTCGCGCAGGGATTTGGCAGTGGATTTGATGGTTTTGCTGCCGGTTTTCATCTGCTCGGTGCTGGGGGGCTCGATGCCGAGTGAGTTGATGATTTGCACCAGGTTGTCGATGGTGTTGATTTTCAGGCTGCCGCGCAGGTAGGCGTCCTTTGCGGCCAGCACAAGCGGTGCGATCTCTGGTGGTAGAGCGTTGTATTGCGCTGCGCTTTCGGCGGCTGTGTGCTGCTGTTCTGGGGCTTCTGACTCTGGCTGGGTGTCGTTGTGGTCGCGATCCATCCAGCCTTTTTCCAGTGTAAAGGCGTTCTCGATTCGGCGGGCGATGTTGTCGCCGATATTTCTGAATCCGGTGTTGAGGTGGGATGCCTGCCCCGGCTGGATGCCAACGGCGGCGGCAAACTCTTTGAGGGTGCCGTTGCAGTGGTTGGATACCAGTGTGCGCATGTTCTCGCGCCGGATTTCGTCAATGCTCTTCATGCGGGCATTTAACGCTGCAATATCAATTTGATAAACGTTCTGATTGATATGTTTGCTTGCGCGAGCAATATCAATTTGATATTGTTGGTGCATGAACCTCTCCGATTACTTCAAGACTGCGCGCGGCGCCCGATCCAATTTGGCATCGAAGGTTGGCCGCAGTCCTGCTTATCTCACCCACGTTGCCACCGGGTTTCGCCGCGCTTCGGTCAATCTGGCGATTGCTATCGAGCAGGCGACGGATGGTGATGTGTCGCGTTCTTCTCTCCGGCCTGATGTGTGGCCGGTTGGTTCTTCTGTTTCCTCGGCGGCGGAATCCCCCTGATTCGACCGCTTTTTGCCCGTCTGTTGGTGGGCTTTTTTTATTTGCTGCTGTGCATCGTAGTCGCGCATTGCGCCATCAACTACGTGTTTTTTCTGGAGGATGACACATGGATGTATTGAGCGCTGCGCGGGGTGTGGCTAGCCGTTTCCCCGGCGGTATTGCCGGGCTGGCCGCAGCGATGGGTATGTCTGCCAAGGTATTGGCCAATAAGCTGAATCCGCACAACGACACGCACCACCTGCGGCTGGATGAGGCGCTGGAAATGTCGGTGATCGCCAACGATCCGGCGGTGCTGTTCGCCTATGCCGAGCAGCTTGGCTTTGTGTGCATGCCGGCGACGTTTGGCAAGCATTGCGAAGGCTCCCCGCTGCGGGCCTTGTCCGGCTTTATGGCGGCGCAGGGCGATGTTGGTGAGGCAATCAACCTGGCGCTGGATGACGATCGTATCGACCTGTCTGAGCTGGCGGACATTGAAGAGGCGGTATTGCAGAGCATTCGGCACTCGCATGGCGTGCTTGATGCGGTGCGTGCTGCTCACAAAAGGGGATTGAGCCTTGCCCGCGCCTGATCCGGTGCAGCAGGTGCTGCAGCGCAAGGCGTTTCGGGTGCGCAAGGCGCATCCGGACGACAAGCGGCGCGAGGGCAGCCAGCTGTTGCGGCTGTTGATCCGGCAACTGGAAAGCAAGGCGGCGCAGCATGGAGTGGATTCAGGTCAGCGGCAGGCCGACTGAGGATGCGGCTTACGTGATTCTGCTGGCCAAGCGGGGCTGGTTTCGCTGGCAGGAGGCGGAGGAGCGGCGGTTGTTATCAGTGCATGGTAGTGCGCACTTGCAGGCCATTCAGTTGCATTTGAAGGACATGGGTTATCGACCGTTGTGCCTGCTGCAAGAGCGGGTTCGACCTTACGGGAGGCGGCATGAAGTTTGACAGTGTGAGTGATCTGGCGGGCTGGGCGCTGCAGCGTCATCGCAAAGAGGATGGCAGCTTGTTTACGCGCGCCGAGATGCGGCAGGAGATCAAGCGGCTTGAGCGTGCTGGCTGTCTGGTGCTGCGTTACTGGCCGTCTGGTGCGGTGTCGATTGCGGAGGTGAAGCGTGGTTGTTTCTGATCAGGGGGTGTGCAATGCGCATTTTGCTTAGTGAGCGCGAGCAGACGCTGCTGGATGAGGTCAGCCCTTATGCGGAGCGTGTCTTTCGCCATATGCGTGCCTGTATGGACTTGAAGTCGCGTATTGCCGGCCGTGGCGCCGGCAAGATGAGCCGGGCGGTGTTGGCGATTCATTGCCAGTATGTACCGCCGAGAGGTAGCCAGCGCAAGGCGTGGAAGCCGTCTCTGCGCGAGCTGGATGTCTTGATTGATGAGCTGATACGGGTTGGCCTGGTGCGCCGCTGCCAGATGCCATCAGAGGGCAGGCAGTTGGTGGTGTTTTTCCCCGCTGCAGATGCGGCTGCTTTGTCACGTCCAAATGAGGAACGTGACATGAAGCGTATAGAGGAACGTGATAGCGGTGATCCGCCTGAAAGCCAAGCTGGGCGCGGATTTTCCGGTAGTGGTTCTGTCGATGAAGCGGACATGAGCGAACATCCTGAACGTGACATATCGGGTAGTCAGTTAACTACTGATAGAGATACCGCGCGCGAGGGGGATGCTGGCGGGAAAGGCGGGCTGGCAGTAGCGCTGGTTATCGAGGCGCGCAAGCTGGGGGTGGCGGTGGCTGGCTCTGTGCATCCAGAGGTGCAGGCGTGGGCGGCCATGGGGG
>NZ_CADEPL010000017.1 GCF_902829295.1 Vogesella oryzae | reverse complement strand
ACATAGAACATATGTGCATTAGTTTTGTGATAAATGACAGGCAGACCACGAGGTCCACCCAGTTGAATGCGGGGGGCGGGGTAAGAGGTGTAAAAGAGACGGGGGCACCAAGAGTGGGGGAAAGAGGGTTCGGACCCGCCAATGGCGGGCTGCTGCTGGCCTGCCTCTGGCGGCACAACGCCAGGTCGGCAGCGAAGCCGATGCGTTACAGGCGCTGGCCGAGCTGGGGGCGCCGGTAGTGGTCAAACCGGCGGGCAGTGTCGGCGGGCAGGGCGTGACACTGGCCGTTACAGCCACTGCCGAGCTACGTGCTGGCTATGCTGCTGCCGCCAGGCTGGGGTGTGGTGTCGTGGTCGAGCGTCAGATTGCCGGCGATACCCACCATGTCCAGCTGGTCGCGGGGGAGGTCCTGTTTGTCTCACGCCGGCGGCCGGCAGGTTTGCTGTCCGATGGACGGCACTCTATCCGCCAGTTGTTGGCCGCAGAGAATTTGCGGCGGAAGGCGCAGTTGTTATGGCAACGTCTGCCCCCGTTACCGGATGATGTGCAGGCCGCCGTGTGTCTGGCGCAGCAAGGCTACAACTGGGACAGCGTACCCGCTGCCGGCTGCCGGATATTCTTGCGGGCAGTGCCCAGTAATCTGGAGGGCTCGCAGGACGATGACCTGAGTACACAGATACATCCGGACAATATCGAACTGGCATGCCGTGCCGCCCGTCGGTTGGGCCTGAGCATGGCCGGGGTGGATATTCTCTCTCCCGACATCAGTGTTCCCTGGCATTGCAATGGTGCCGTGGTGCTTGAAGTCAATCATGCGCCGCAAGCGGACCATGCCAACATGACGCGCTATCTTCCCGTGTTACTGCAACGACTGCTACCTGCTGGTGGTCGTATTCCGGTAGAGGTTTTCGTCGGTGACAACAATGCACTGATTGCGGCTCTTCAACGGCAGCGCGAGTTGATAGCCAGCGGAGTGAATTGCTTTATCTGCAGCGAAACACAGTGTCTCGACCCGCAGGGTTTGCCACAGGTACATGCCGTCAATGGCAGCTTTGCCTGTGTGCAGGCAATGTTGCGTCAGCCGCATGTGCAAGCTTTGCTGGTGGTGCTGCAGCAGGATCACTGGTTGCAGCAGGGCATCCCGCTGGACAAGATCTCGCGCCTGGAGCTGGTGAGCGACAAAATTCTCAGCCCCCTGCCAGGTGACGCCGAGCCAGCCGATTGCGGCCAACTGGTGAGACTACTGCGGCAACATCTGGCTGCTGGAAATGAATACCCATGAGTCATGCTGTCATGTCATGCCCGAAGGGGGCGCAATTAACCATCCGCCTTCCGGCGCTGCCTGCGGCAGAGGATTGGACTGTGGTTGATAGCTGCTTGTTGTCCTGGCTGGAGTACGACATACCTGCCGTAAATACTGCCGTTGAGCCGTCGGTCGCCGGACAGCTGGCGGCACGCATCGCGGCTGCTACCGCCAGCGTGTTACGTGGCTGCGGCATTCCGCTGACGGATGAGCCAGTGGTGAGTTCTGTTGTTCCGCTGGCGCGGGAAGGTTGGGCTTGTGAGCTGCGGTTTCCTTTGCCGGATGGCGTGGCCGAGTTGCCGGTATTGCAGGTTTGCGAGGCGTGCTGCAACTGGCTGCTGCAACTGCTGGCCAGGCCGGAAGCAGAGGCGACCCCCTTGCCGTTTTTTGACCATTTGACACGTGAACTACTGCCACAGCTGCTGCCGCACGCCATTGCGCCACCATCGACCATGGCTCTGCTACTGGCGGCAACTGCCGCCGATGTGCCATGGCGGCATGAGGGCAATGGCGTTTTCCAGCTTGGCTGGGGCTGCAACTTGCGGCATGCATTTACCAGCCGGCTGGACAGCGATTCGTCGATCGGTATCCAGGTGGCAGGTAATAAGCAGCTGACTGCCCTGTGGTTGCAAGGCGCCGGGCTGCCGGCAGCGCGCCATCTACTGGCCAGCAGTGAGCCGCAGGCCCTGGCGGCGGCACGGCAACTGGGTTGGCCGCTGGTGATCAAGCCGGTGGCGCGTGACCGCGGGGAAGGGGTCAGCGTCAATCTGCGGGACGATGCCGGTCTGCTGGCAGCTTTTGCGCGAGGTCGCCAGTTCGGACTACCGCTGCTGGTAGAACAGCAAGCGGCGGGGTATTGCCATCGTCTGCTGGTGGTAAAAGGCGAGGTGATGTATGTCGTCAGGCGCCTGCCGGTAGCAGTGCAGGGAGATGGCCGGCAAACTATCCGCGCACTGATTGCCGCGGCCAACATGCAGGCTCTGCAGTTGCCGCCGTGGCGTCGTCCGCCGCCGTTGCAAGCGGATATGCGCAGTGAAACCTGTCTGCATGCAGCCGGCTGGCAGCTTGATGCCGTGCCGTCCGCCGGGCAGTGGGTGGCGTTGCGAGACATAGAGTCCAGTGCCGATGGCGGCCGTGACGAAGACATGCTGACTGTCGCCCATGCGGACAACCTGGCGCTGGCGGTGCGGGCTGCGGCATTGTTCGGACTGGAGATGGCTGGTATCGATCTGATCACCCCTGATATCAGCCAGCCTTGGTATTGCAACGGCGCCATCATCAATGAGGTGAATGCGGCGCCGGCGTTGGGGGCCAGCGACAGTTCGCTGCAGGCCATGCCGCGACTGTTGCGGCGGCTGTTTCCGCATGGCGGCCGTATTCCGCTGGAGGTCTATGTCGGCGGCAAGCAGGCACTGATTGCCGCTCGCCAGCGGCGCGACGATCTGGTTGCTAGTGGGCGGGCCTGTTACCTTGTTAGCGCTGGCGAGAGCGAGAATGCGGCCGGGCGGCCGCATTACCTGCAGGCCGCCGGTTGCTACCAGCGTTGTCTGGCGCTGCTGACCGACCGCAAGGTGGAGGCATTAATTCTGGTGATGGGCGAGCAGGAATGGCAGCAATCCGAGCTGCCGGTAGATAGGGTTGACCGGGTGGAGTTCATTGCATGAACAAGGGCAAAACGGAAAGCGGATGCGGGTATGTCGCGCGCAGAATGCTGACTGCGGCCATGCTGTTGCTGGTCGCTGCCTGTGTGCAGATCCCGGATCTGGCACAGCGACGCAGTACGGCAGACACCCTGGCAGCAGAGCATGGCTGGCAGGCCACCAGTTTGCCAAGCGACAGTTTCCGCCTGCGAGCCTACCTGCCTCCCGCGCCTGTCGCGGCCAACATGTTGACGGTGTATTTGGAAGGAGACGGCCTGGCCTGGCTATCACCGGATACGCCTTCTGCGGACCCCACACCCACCAACCCGCTGGCGCTGCAACTTGCCTTGCGCGATCGTCAGCCGGCTGCCTATCTGGCGCGCCCCTGCCAGTATGGGTCTGCAGAAGAGAGTCCATGCCGGCAAGTATTCTGGACCAGGCTGCGGTTTGCGCCAGAAGTCGTGCAGGCCAGCAATCAGGCACTGGATCAACTCAAGCAGCGCTTTCGCGCGCAGCGGCTCTTGCTGGTCGGTTATTCCGGAGGAGGAACCCTTGCCGCGTTATTGGCAGCACGTCGGCAAGATGTTGCTGGTTTGATTACCATTGCGTCCAGCCTGGACCATCTGGTCTGGGCGCAGGATAAACGGTTATCCCCGCTGACTGGCTCGCTTAACCCCGCGGATGATTGGCGGCGCTTGCAGTGGGTGCCGCAACGCCACTATGTTGGCACTCTGGACAAACAGGTTGGCCGCATGCCGGTGGCTGCCTATGTTGCCCGCTTTCCGGTAGAGCGGCGGCCCGAGCTGGTGGAAATGCCGGATTTCGACCACCACTGTTGCTGGTTGCAGCATTGGCCGGCGCTCAAACTGGATGCTCTGGCACGCTGGCATCTGTCTGTCGATTAGGTTTTGACCTGCACTGGTTTCGTGGCGCAAATAAAGGAATGCCCGAGCCGCCCCGGCCCCCTGGCGGGCTTATCCCGTGCGTACTGGGTGCGGCGTTTTCTGTACTAAAAGCGATTCAGCATCGTGGCTCAGATCTGAAGCCAGTCAAACTGCCGATCAAATTCGTGGCTTCAGGCCGTCTGGCTGCAGCTTGAGGCTGGGCATCTTCGTTAATGCATAAACCCCCGCAGGGCGGGGGTTTTGGGGGAGTACTTTACAAATACTCTCAGGTGTAAATTAGAACGGAATATCGTCGTCCATGTCATCCATGCGCGGGGCCGGTTTCGGCTCCATGCGGCGTGGCGCGGCCGGCGGTGCTTCGGCGCGCGGAGCCGGGGCGCTGTAGCCGTCGTCCATCGGTGGCATGTCGTCGCGGCGGCCGCCCTGCAGCGACAGTTCGTTGACGCGCACGTCCGGAGAGGTACGTTTTACGCCTTCCTTGTCGGTCCACTCGCGCAGGGTCAGCTGACCGTATACGGTAACCTGCTGGCCTTTGGCCAGGTAGTTCTTCAGCGATTCGCCACGCTTGCCCCATACCTGGCAGCTAAACCAGTTGGTGGTCTTGCGCTCGCCGAAACCGATGTCGCTGGCAACGCGGAAGCTCAGCACCGGCTCGCCGCTGGGGGTGTAACGCAGCTCGGCGTCGGCTGCCAGACGGCCATCAAAAGTAATGCTGTTCATGGAGTTCTCCGGAAAATTCAATCGAGCAGGGCGCCGGTTTCCGGCACGCCTGCGCAGTGTAGCGGTAAGGCCTGTCCATGACTATGGCTTGGCAAGGGGCAGCAGTTTGCGCACGCCGGCTTCATCCCAGCCTTGCTGGGCGACCTTGAGATAGGCCACGCCTTCGTCCTGCATGATCACCACTTCGCTGATGCCATCCAGGGCCAGCAGTTTGCCGGACAGGGTGCTGCTGTCGCCGCGCCAGTTTTCGTCCAGATGGAACATCTGCGTTTTTACTGCCTTGGGCGGCACCATGGTGATGGCAAGCAGTAGCCAGCTGGCCATCAGCAGGCTGGTAAAGCCGAACACGCCGGCAGCGCCGAAGTGACCGTACAGCCAGCCGCCCAGTGCGGCGCCAAGGAACAGGCCGATAGACTGGGACGTATTATACACGCCGATGGCGGTTCCCTTGGCGTCCGCCGGCGCGATCTTGGAGATCAGCGACGGCAGGGTGGCTTCCAGAATATTGAAGGCGATGAAGTACAAGGTCAGCCAGATGACAATCATCCAGAAGCTGGACAGTGCCAGTGCCATGCCCAGTTGCGCGGCAGTCATCAGCGCGACGGCCGCAACAAATACCTGTTTGAGCTTGGCCTTTTTCTCGCCGTAGATAATGGCCGGCACCATCAGGAAGAAACCGGCGACCACTACCGGCAGATACACCTGCCAGTGGTCGGCCTTGTCCAGGTGGCCGGTGCTGGTCAGGGCAAACGGGATGGTGACGAACATCGCCATCTGCGCGGCGTGCAACGCAAAGATGCCGTAGTTCAGGCGCAGCAGTTCCGGGTGTTTCAGTACTGCCGGCAGGCGCTTGGTGTTGGCCTCGGCATCGGAGTGGAAGCGCGACACCACCGGGTCCGGAATCACTTTCCACACCCCGATCAGTGCCAGTAGCGACAGGATGCCGGTGAGGGTAAAGATGCCATCCACGCCGATATGCTTGGCCAGCAGTGGTCCCAGTACCAGGCTGACGGCAAAGGTGGTGCCGATGCTCATGCCGATGATCGCCATGGCGCGGGTACGGTTTTCCTCGCGGGTCAGGTCGGCCAGCAGCGCGGTGATGGCGGCGGAGATGGCGCCGGAGCCCTGGATCACGCGGCCGATGATCAGCCAGGTGATATCGTGGGCGTTGCCGGCGACAAAGCTGCCGGCGGCAAACAGCAGCAGGCCGAAGTAGATCACCTTCTTGCGGCCAACCTTGTCCGACAGCATGCCCAGCGGCAGTTGCAGGATGGCTTGTACCAGGCCGTAACTGCCCAGCGCTATGCCGATCAGAGCGGGATGATTCGTGGCGCCGAGATCTTTTGCATACAGGGCGAATACCGGCAGGATGAGAAACATGCCCAGCATGCGCAGGGCGTAGATACCGGCCAGGCCAAGGCTGGCGCGCAGTTCGAGTGCAGTCATTCGGAGTGTGTTCAGGCTAAGCGGGCAGCAACGCAGGGGACAAGCTGCCGGTACAGTGTAACGCGGGCGGGTTCTGCTTTACGTTTCAACAGGTAACCGCGGCGTGATACCCGCATTGCCCGGCGGGTAGAGCGCGGTACGCCAAGTCCGGTATAGTAGCAGGTTCCCCGAATCACGGTGAGACAGGCATGGACTCCATCCGCATCCGCGGTGCGCGCACGCACAACCTCAAGAACGTCAACCTCGACCTGCCACGGCACCAGCTGGTGGTGATTACCGGGCTGTCCGGCTCCGGCAAGTCGTCGCTGGCGTTCGATACGCTGTATGCCGAAGGGCAGCGCCGCTACGTGGAAAGCTTGTCGGCCTACGCGCGGCAGTTCCTGCAACTGATGGAAAAGCCGGACGTAGATCTGATCGAGGGCCTGTCGCCGGCGATTTCCATCGAGCAGAAAGCCACCAGCCACAACCCGCGTTCTACCGTGGGTACGGTGACCGAAATCCACGACTACCTGCGCCTGCTGTTTGCCCGTGTCGGCGACCCGCATTGCCCGGAGCACGACGTGCCGCTGGCGTCGCAGACGGTAAGCCAGATGGTGGATCACGTGCTGGCACTGCCGGCCGAGACGCGGGTGATGATCCTGGCGCCGGTCATCGTTGGCCGCAAGGGCGAGAACCTCGACCTGTTCGAAGATCTGCGCGCGCAGGGCTTCGTGCGCGTGCGTGTCGATGGCGAGGTGTACGAGCTGGAGGCGGTGCCCAAGCTCGACAAGAACAAGAAGCACACCGTCGAGGTGGTGATCGACCGCCTCAAGGTGCGCGAGGACATGCAGCAGCGGCTGGCGGAAAGCTTCGAGACCGCGCTGCGCCACGCCGATGGCCGTGCCATCGCGGTGGAAATGGATAGCGGCCAGGAACACTGGTTCTCCGCCAAGTTTGCCTGCCCGGTGTGTAGCTACAGCCTGCCGGAGCTGGAGCCGCGGCTGTTCTCGTTCAACAATCCGATGGGCGCCTGCCCCAAGTGCGATGGCCTGGGCGAGATAACCTTCTTCGATCCCAAGCGCGTGGTGGCGCATCCGGAGCTGACGTTGGCCGCCGGCGCCATCAAGGGCTGGGATCGCCGCAACCAGTTCTACTACCAGATGCTGCAGGCGCTGGCCGAACATTACGATTTCTCGCTGGAGCTGGCGTTCGAAGAGCTGCCGCAGCGGGTGCAGCACGTGGTGCTGCACGGCTCCGGCCGCGAGGAAATCAACTTTACCTACCAGTCCGAGCGCGGCACCAAGTTCCAGCGCGCGCACAGCTTCGAGGGCATCATCCCCAACCTGGAACGCCGCTACCGCGAAACCGACTCCAGCACCGTGCGCGAGGAGCTGGCCAAGTACCAGAACAACCAGTGCTGCCCGTCCTGCCATGGCTCGCGCCTGCGGCTGGAAGCCCGCCACATCTTCATCGGCCGCAAGACGCTGCACCAGATCAACCAGATGGCGCTGAAGGATGCGGCCAACTTCTTTGCCGGCTTGGAGTTTGCCGGCCAGAAACAGGCGGTGGCGGAGAAGATCGTCAAAGAAATCAGCGAGCGGGTGTCGTTCCTGAATAACGTCGGCCTTGATTACCTGTGCCTGGCACGCTCAGCCGATACGCTGTCCGGCGGCGAGGCGCAGCGTATCCGGCTGGCCAGCCAGATCGGCTCCGGTCTTACCGGCGTGATGTACGTGCTGGACGAACCGTCCATCGGCCTGCACCAGCGCGATAACGACCGCCTGCTGGCCACGCTGATGCGGCTGCGCGACCTGGGCAACAGCGTGATCGTGGTGGAGCACGACGAAGACGCCATCCGCGCTGCCGACTACCTGGTAGACATGGGGCCGGGCGCTGGCGAGCATGGTGGCAATGTGCTGGTGGCCGGCTCGCCGGAAGAAGTGGCCGCCTGTACCGATTCCATTACCGGTGACTTCCTGTCCGGCCGCCGCGCTATCGCGCTGCCGGCCGAGCGTCGCGCGGTGAACCCGGAGCGGCTGCTGACGCTGGAAGGCGCCAGCGGCAACAACCTCAAGGACGTGACGCTGGAGTTGCCGCTGGGCATGCTGGTCTGCATCACCGGCGTCTCCGGCTCCGGCAAGTCCACGCTGATCAACGACACCTTGTACAAGATTGCTGCCCGTGACCTGAACGGCGCCAGCGAGGAGCCATCGCCGTACCGCGTGGTAAAAGGGCTGGATCATCTGGACAAGGTGATCAACGTCGACCAGAGCCCGATCGGCCGCACGCCACGTTCCAATCCTGCCACCTACACCGGCCTGTTCACGCCGATCCGCGAACTGTTTGCCGGCGTGCCGCTGTCGCGCGAACGCGGCTACGGTCCGGGGCGTTTCTCGTTCAACGTCAAGGGCGGCCGCTGCGAGGCGTGCCAGGGCGATGGCGTGATCAAGGTGGAAATGCACTTCCTGCCGGACGTGTACGTGCCGTGCGATGTGTGCCACGGCAAGCGCTACAACCGCGAAACGCTGGAAGTGCAGTACAAGGGCAAGAACATTACCGAAGTGCTGGAGATGACGGTGGAACAGGCGCTGGAGTTCTTCAGCGCGGTGCCGACCGTGGCGCGCAAGCTGAAGACGCTGATGGATGTCGGCCTGGGCTATATCCGCCTCGGGCAGAGTGCCACCACGCTGTCCGGCGGCGAGGCACAGCGGGTGAAGCTGGGGCTGGAACTGTCCAAGCGCGATACCGGCCGCACGCTGTATATCCTGGACGAACCGACCACCGGTCTGCATTTCCACGATATCGACCTGCTGCTGCAGGTGCTGCACCGCCTGCGCGAAAACGGCAACACCGTGGTGGTGATCGAGCACAATCTGGACGTGATCAAGACGGCCGACTGGCTGATCGACCTGGGGCCGGAAGGCGGTGCCGGCGGTGGCCAGATTATTGCTTGCGGTACGCCGGAACAGGTGGCGGCCAACCCGGCCAGCCATACCGGCCATTATCTGGCGCCGCTGCTGCGGCCGCGGGCATAGTCGTTGCTGTGTTACCGGTAAAACCGGTTAGAATTCAGATATTGGCCGCCGCATACTGCTGGTGGCCGGCTTAGGGGACAGCATGCGTAGTCTGGGCAAGATCGATCACATCCACATCCGCGTCAGCGACAGCGCGCGCGCTACCGACTGGTACAGCCGCGTGCTGGGCCTGGCACCGGATGCGCGCTACCGCCACATGCAGGAGGGGCCGCACGGTGTCGTCATGATGGCGAATCCAAGTTCCACCGTGCGACTGGCCATCAGCCAGGAGGACGGTGCCGGAGCGATTTCCGGCGCCATCGCCTTTGTGGTCAGTGGCCAGGATTTTCTGGAGTGGATCGATCAGCTGGCCGGTGAGCGGGTACTGAACAGCGAAGGCCAGACCATTGCGCGTGACAGCGTGCGTGACCACGGTTTCTTCTGCTCGCTGTCGTTTGTCGATCCGTTCGGCAACCCGTTCGAGATCGTCAGCTACGACCATACCTGGCTGTCCGGCAAGCTCAAGCTGGCCAAGCGTACGCCGGCCTGAGTGAGCGCCGCGCTGAGATGACAAAACCCGCCGCTGGCGGGTTTTGTTTTGCCTGCCGCTTGCCGGCTACAGCACCTGGGCCTTGGCCTGGAAATAACCCTGCATCTGCTGTTGCGGCAGCGGGTAGCCATAGAACACCACGTTGGCCGGCAGGCTGGCCCATTGCTGTACCGCGTTATTGTCCATATCGCTGGTCAGCACGATATCGATGCCTTCCAGCGGGTGACTCGGCTGCTGCAGCAGCTGCAGCAGATCGAAGGTACTGACCCCGGGCATCAGCAGGTCGATGATCAGCACATCCGGCCGTTCCTGGCCGATGGCTACCAGCGCGCTGATGCCGTCATCAAAGGTGCGCACGCGGATCGGCAGCTGCCAGTCCGTCAACATCTGCGCCAGTTGCTGGCGTTTTTGTTCCTGCTTCTCCACGTGGTAGACCAGCAGTTGCGACCGTGCCTTGCGCGCCGCCTTGCCGGTGATATAGGCAGTGAGCGAGACCCGGCTGATGCGACGGTGGCCGCCATTTGTTTTCCAGGCCTTCAGCTGGCCCTGTTCCACCATGCGCTGGATGGTGCTGTAGCTGACGCCGATGATTTCGGCGGCCTGGCGGGTGGTGAAGAATTCCTGGTCTGACATGTCGATTCCGGGCAGAAAGCGCTGCGGCCGCCATGCTACTGGCAGCTCGCGATTTTGGCAATAAATGTGCAATCTGTGCGGTAAAACGTTCAAAATGTGCAAAATAGCAAAATCATTTATAGAAGCATTGACGATACATTTTTGACTGCCGCAAGATGGTTTTGCCCGGCCGCCACAAGCGCCGTATCGCGCAGCTTGCCGGGGCATCGGGCAACAGAAAAGGTCAGTGCATGTCTTCGCGTATCCAGCTTTCTCCCCAGGGCTACATCATCAATCCGCTTACCGGCCAGCAGCAGAAAGTCAGCGCCAACGAATACCGTCTGCTGCGTGCGTTCCCGCGCGACGGGCTGGACAAGGACGGCCTGATCAAGCTGGTATGGGCAGGCCGCGGCCGTGAAGTCGGGGACTCCAGTTACTACAACCTGATCTACCGCCTGCGCCGCAATCTGGCGGCGATCGGTATCGCCGATGGCGTGATTACCAATCCGGGTTCCGGCGTGCTGTTGCGCTGCGAGGTGGAACTGGTGCTGTCGCAGCCGCTGAGCTTCAACGACCCGCAGTAACGCGTACCGCACCGACAAAAACAGCCGGATCAAACGATCCGGCTGTTGCTTTTCCGGCTGCGGCCAACGTTGGCCGCAGGCCTTACCACTTGTAGCTGACAGTGGCGCTGACGCTGCGGCGGGCGCCGTAGTAGCAGCCAGTCAGATCGTAGCAAGACGCCACATATTCCTTGTCCAGCAGGTTGCTGACGTTCAGGCGCAGCGAAGTGCCTTTCATGCCGGCGTAGCGGGCCAGATCGACACGCAGTGCCATGTCCAGCAGGGTGTAGGACGGCAGCTTGGCGGTGTTTTCGTTATCGGCCCACATGCTGCCGATGTAACGCACGCCGCCTCCCAGCCCCAGCCCGTTGCCGAGGTTGTAGTCGGCCCACAGTGTGGCCATGTTCTCCGGCGCCATCACCGGGGTATTGCCGGTGGTGGCGCTGCTCAGGCCTTTGACGATTTCCATATCGGTGCGGGTGTAGCTGGCCAGCAGGCTCAGGTTGCGGGTGAGCTTGGTTTTGGCCTCAAGCTCCAGACCGCGCGAGCGCACGTCACCTACCTGCTTGTAGTAGTACACGCTGGAGTCGTAATAGGCGACGTTGCTCTGCTCCAGCTGGTAGACGGCGGCGGTCAGCAGGGTGTCGGCATCCGGCTGGTACTTGATGCCCAGCTCATGCTGCTTGGTGGTGGACGGGCTGAGAATCTTGCCGTTCTGGTCGGCATTGCCGGCGCCACTGACCTTGAAGCCCTCGCTGTAGCTGTAGTACGGCACCAGGGCATCGCCGAGCAGATAGCTGACGCCCAGCTGCTTGCTGAGCTTGTCGCCCTGCCAGCTGTTATTGCTGTTGTTGCTCTCGCTGTACGGCGACACCTCGGCGTGGTCGTTGCGCAGGCCAAGGGTTACGCGCCAGTTTTGCCATGCCAGCTGATCCTGCAGATAGCTGCCCAGCTGCTGGTTGCTGCGCTGGTAGTGGGACTTGGTGATGGTGCCGTAGGCGACGTTGTAGTTCGGGTTGTCGGTATCCAGGTTGCTCAGCGCGGCAGAGCCGATGTTGTCGCTGCTGTCCATGTCCTGATAATCGAGGCCGGCCAGCAGGCTGTGGCGTACGCTGCCGGTGGCGAACTTGCCGCTCAGCTGGTTATCCAGCAGCAGGGTCTTGGTGTTGGCATCCTCGGCGGTGGCGTAGCGGATCAACTGGTTGCTGTTGCCGCTCCAGCCGTACTGGTAGGCATAGGTGCCGTCGACCGAGACTTCCTGATAGCGGGCGTTCTGGCGGAAATGCCAGTTGTCGTTGAAGTCGTGCTCGAACTGGTAGCCGTAGAACATCTGCTCGCGCATCACGCCATCGTTGGCCGCACCATCGTAAAAGCGGCTGGACAGGGTCTTGCCGTTGCGGGCGACGACGGTGCCCTCATACGGCAGCGAACCGTTGGTGCCGCTATCCGGCGCGTGCGACAGGTAGGCCTGCAGCAGCAGGCGGTTGTTGCTGTCGATCTTCCAGCGCAGCGACGGCGCCAGCGTGTAGTTCTCCACCGCACCGTAATCCTGCTGGCTATCCGATGCATAGGCTTTGCCCAGCACGCGGTAGCTGACATCGTCGCTCAGGCTGTCGGCGTAGTCGAAAGCGGCCGCCCGCTGCTTGTTAGTGCCGACGGTAAGCTCGATTTCGTGATAGGCGCTGTCCAGCGGCAGCTTGCTGGTCGAGGCCACCAGGCCGCCCGGTGCGGTAGTGCCGTAGGCCACCGAACTGGGGCCTTTCAACACTTCCACCCGCTCCATGAAATACGGGTCCAGCTGGATCTGTGCCAGCGTGGAGCCATCCGATACCAGACGCAGGCCATCCAGATACTGGTTGGTGGTCATGCCGTCGTTGAAACCGCGCAGTACCACGTTATCGAACTGACCATACGCGCCGCGGCCGCCATTGAAGGTGCCGGCGCTGTAGCCCAGTGCCGCGCCCACCGTCTGCGCGCCCTGATCCTCGATCTGCTGCTGGGTGACCACGCTGACCGACTGCGCGATTTCTTTCAGCGGCGTGTCGGTCTTGGTGGCGCTCTTGCTCGATTTCACCGTGTAGCCCTGGGTGGGGGCGCTGGCGCCGGCGTCCTGATTGCCGGTCACCACCACGGTATCCAGCGTGGTGCTGTCGGCGGCAAAGGCCTGGCTGACGGCCAGGGTGAGGGTGGCAATGCACAGGGCGCTGCCCAGCTGATGTGCCGGCTGGCGGCGACGGGCCTGTTTCTGGTTCTGCATGTAGCTGTGTCCGTGTGTTGAATCGCGCTGCGATGGAGTGGAAGGAGCAGGGCCGTGCCAGCCGCTGCGCCGGTGTGTGCTGCCTGCGGAAGCGAATCCGTACTGCAACAGTGCGAATCATATTGATAATTATTATCATTGGCAATATGATGGCAACCATGTCAGACAGGAGTACGACGGAATGGATCACCACAATCGACACCGCCCGCCACGCCGCACCGCCGCGGCCGAAGCGACGGGCGCCTGTACGCAGACGGGCCGCAGCTTGCTGCTGCCCCGCGTGTAACAGGCTTGTGTCAGCACGGCGCTGCGGCTGCGGCCGGTAGCGCCGGATACAGGCATGGACCACCCACCCTGTCGTGATGACAGGCCATGCGAGACTTGAACATGTCCATCAAGCAAATCGTAGGCAGCGAGCGCCAGACGCATTCGGCTGCCGACGTGCCGGGCAAACGGCATCTCTTCAACCAGCACAACCTGGCGGCGTTCCGCCAGGGCATCGAACAGAGCCTGCAACTGGTGAGCCACAGGTTGGCCGCAGTGTCGCAGCCGTTCAGCGGTGTGCTGCCGCAGGAGCTGGCGCCGGCCTTTGCCGGCATCGATCTGGATACGCCCGCCGCCGACCAGGCCGCGGTACTGGCCGAGCTGGCCGCGCTGTATCTGGACGATGCCGTCTACTTTCACCATCCGCGTTACGTGGCGCACCTGAATTGCCCGGTGGTGCTGCCGGCGATCATGGCCGAGCTGGTGCTGGCATCGGTGAACTCGTCACTGGATACCTGGGATCAAAGCGCCGGCGGTACCTTCATCGAACAGAAGCTGATCGACTGGACCATCGGCCATATCGGGCTGGGGCCGGACGCCGACGGCGTGTTCACCAGTGGTGGCACCCAGTCCAATCTGATGGCGCTGCTGCTGGCACGCGATACCTACCACGCCCGCCGTGGTCACAGCGTGAAGCTGTCCGGGCTGCCGGCGGAGGCCCGTCGTCTGCGCATTCTGTGCTCCACCGCCAGCCACTTCAGCGTGCAGAAATCCGCCGCCTTGCTGGGGCTGGGCTATGACTCGGTGATCTGCGTGCCATGCGACGAACGCCAGCGCATGGATGTATCGGCGTTGGCCGCCACGCTGGCCCAGTGCCACGCTGCCGGTGAAGTGCCGCTGGCGGTGGTGGCCACCGCCGGCACCACCGATTTCGGCAGCATCGACCCGCTGCCGGAGATTGCCGCCCAGTGTCGCGCACACGGTATCTGGCTGCATGTGGATGCCGCCTACGGTGGCGCACTGTTGCTGTCACCGACGCGCCGCCACTGGCTGGACGGCATCGAGCTGGCGGACTCGGTGACGGTGGACTACCACAAGTCCTTCTTCCAGCCGGTGAGCTGCAGTGCCTTCTTCGCCCGCGAGCGCCGCGACTTCGCCCACCTGACCTGGCACGCCGATTACCTCAACCCGCTGAGCGCGGCGCAGGAAGGTACCCCCAACCTGGTCAACAAGAGTATCCAGACCACGCGCCGCTTCGATGCGCTCAAGCTGTGGCTGACGCTGCGCAGCATGGGCGCTGCCGAAATCGGTGCCATGTTCGATCACGTCATCGATCTGGCGCAGCAGGGCTACCGCCTGTTGCATGGCGAGGCGTGGCTGCAGTTCGCCGCCGCGCCGCAGCTGTCCACGCTGGTGCTGCGCTATGCACCGGATAGTGCCCAGGACGACGCGCAGCTGGATGCGGCCAACGCCTACATCCGCAAGGCCATCTTCCGCTCCGGCGAGGCAGTGATCGCCGGCACCAGGGTCGGTGGGCGGCAGTACCTGAAGTTCACCCTGCTGAACCCGGAAACCACGCTGGATGATCTGGCCGCGGTGGCGACGCTGATCCGTCGTTACGGCGACGAGTATCTGGCCACCACCCGCGCGCCGCTGGCGCTGTCGGCATGAGGAGCAACAGCATGCACAGCAAGATTCATGATTTCGTCGCCATCGGCATCGGCCCGTTCAACCTCGGGCTGGCGTGCCTGACCGAGCCGCTGGCCGGCGTGGACGGGGTGTTTCTCGACAAGGCCGAGGGCTTCAACTGGCATCCGGGCATGCTGCTCGACAGCGCCACGCTGCAGACGCCGTTCCTAGCCGATCTGGTGACGCTGGCCGACCCCACCAGCCGCTTCAGTTTCCTCAACTACCTGAAAACCAGCGGCCGCATCTACGGCTTCTATATCAAGGAAGACTTTTTCATGATGCGCCACGAGTACAACCAGTACTGCCAGTGGGTGACAGCGCAGCTGCCGGCGCTGCGCTGGCAGCGCTACGTGGAGCGGGTCAGCTACGAGGACGGCGTGTACAGCGTGCACTGCGTGCATACCCGCAGTGGCGAGCGCGAGTTGTATCGCGGCCGCCATCTGGTGCTGGGTACCGGCACCGTGCCGTGGCTGCCGGAAAATTGCCGTGATGTCGCCGACCGCATCGGCCATTCCGCCAGCTATCTCGCCGACAAGGCCGAGCTGCAGCAGAAGCGCAGCATCACCATCATCGGCAGCGGCCAGAGTGCTGCCGAAATCTACTACGACCTGCTGCAGGACATCGAACGCTGCGGCTACCGGCTGAACTGGTTCACCCGCTCGCCGCGCTTCTTCCCGCTGGAGTACAGCAAGCTGACGCTGGAGATGACCTCGCCGGAGTACATCGACTACTTCCACAGCCTGCCGATGGCGCGTCGCGACCAGCTGATGCAGGAGCAGAAGGGCTTGTACAAGGGCATCAACCTGTCGCTGATCAACGCCATCTACGATGCGCTGTACAACAAGCGGCTGCAGGGCGAAGTCGATACCCGGCTGATGACCAACACCGCGCTGACCGCCTGCGACTACGACGACGCCAGCGGCAGCTTCCGCCTCGGCCTGCACCAGCAGGAACAGGACGTGCATTTCACGCTGGACAGCGAGGCGGTGGTGCTGGCCACCGGCTACCGCTACCGCGAACCGGCCTTCCTGCAGCCGATCGCCGGCCGCATCCGCCGCGATGCTCGCGGCCGCTTCGAGGTTGGCCGCAACTACAGCATCGACCACGCCGGCAGCGAGATCTTCGTGCAGAACGCCGAGCTGCATACCCACGGCCTGGTGACGCCGGACCTGGGCATGGCGTGCTACCGCAATGCGTGGCTGATCCGCGCCATCAGCGGCGTGGAGCACTATCCGGTGGAGCGGCGCATCGCCTTCCAGCAGTTTGCCGCGCCGCAGGTGCCGGCACATCGCGCGGAGCGGCTCAGCGCATGAGGCAGACGTTTTTGCTGATGGGCCTTACCGCGGTGGCGGTGGTAAGCGATGCCATGCTGTTGCCGTTCTACCCGCAGTTCTTTGCCGCCCGCTTCGGCATGCACGATCCGCAGCATGTCGGCGCCTATGTGGCGGCGATGTGCCTGGTGGTGATGTTCGCCTTGCCGCTGTGGGCGCGGGTGGTGCGCTATGTGCCACTGCTGCAGCTGCTGCTGTTCACCCAGCTGGCCGCCGGCCTGCTGTGCCTGTACTGCTACTGGAGCAGTTCGCTGGCCGGTTTCTGGCTGGTGTCGCTGGCGATGATTGCCTGCAAGGGCAGCTCCCTGCTGGTGTATCCACAGCTGATGGCGCTGGCCGGCGAGGGCGAGCACACCGCCACTGTCGGGCTGCTGTCGGTGATCGTGCACTTTGGCGGCATCGTCGGCGCCTTGCTCGGCGGGCTGGCATTGCAGGGTATCGATGGCGGCGAGGTGTTCCTGCTGATGGCGGCGGGGGACGCGATCCAGATCGGCATCTGCCTGTACCTGCTGTGGCGTTGCCCGTTGCCGGTGGCCGCTGCGGCCAACCTGGCGTCGCCGGCAGCGCCGGACAATGCCGTGCGGCTGGCGCGGGTGTACCGGCTGGGGCTGCTGATGCTGCTGTTCTACTTCAGTGCCTACCTGGTGCGCGCCTTCTTTGCGCTGCACTGGCAGGCGGTGAGCGGCATCGGCGACAGCCGGCTGGCGGCGGCGGTATTCGCCTTGCCGGCGCTGCTGGCGCTGGGCGGGCTGTGGCACAACCAGCGCCGTGCACGGGCCGGGCAGGCGCCGCTGGGCAGCCTGCCGGCGATGCTGCTGCTGGGCTGCGGCGGCCTGCTGCTGCAGGCGTTGCCGGATAGCAGCAGCCTGCTGCTGGGCCGCTGCCTGTTCGGCTGGGCGCTGTTCCAGCTCACCGTGCAGCTGGATGTGCAGCTGTTCCAGCTGGGCACCCCGGCCAGCTACGCCGCC
This sequence comes from Vogesella oryzae, assembly GCF_902829295.1. Taxonomy (GTDB): domain Bacteria; phylum Pseudomonadota; class Gammaproteobacteria; order Burkholderiales; family Chromobacteriaceae; genus Vogesella; species Vogesella oryzae. The sequence continues at coordinate 37,891 of NZ_CADEPL010000017.1, read as the reverse complement.
GACTACAGCAAGATCAACTTCTGCCAGAACCTGGGGGTACTGGCCGCCTCCTACGCCGCCGGCCTGCTGGTGGCGGGGCAGGGGCTGGCTACGCCTTTCCTGGTCGCCGCCGCCGGCTTTGTGCTGAGCGCGCTGCTCTATCCCTTGCTGGCGGCAGCGCAGCCGCAACCGGCTGCCGCCTGAGGAATCACCCATGACGACGACAACCTTTGCGCCGGCGGCTGACGCTGCGGCCAACCTTTCCGATTGCCACGTTCCGGCGGTCGGCGACTTCAGCCTGCGACCGCTGGCGGTGCCCGGCGACATGCCGCTGCTGCATGGCTGGGTAACGCAGGAACACGCCCGCTACTGGGGGATGCTGGATGCCACGCTGCAACAGGTAACAGACGCCTACCGCGCGCTGCAGCAGGGCGCGCATACCGCCTGCTATCTCGGGCTGTTCCGTGGCGAGCCGGCCTTCCTGCTGGAGTGCTACGACCCGGCGCACGACGTGCTGGGCGAGTACTACCCGGTGCAGGCCGGCGATATCGGCATGCACTTTCTGGTAGCGCCGCCGACGCGCCCCATCCCCGGCTTCACCCGTGCGGTGATGCGCGTGATCCTGGCGTTCCTGTTCCGCGATCCGGCCACGCTGCGCGTGGTGGTGGAGCCGGACGTGCGCAACGACAAGATCCACGTCATCAACCGCCACGCCGGTTTCGTCTACCAGCAGGAGCTCGCGCTGCCGCACAAGCGCGCGCACCTCGCCTGCTGCACCCGGGAACAACATCAGGCCGCGCTGCAGCGCGGCCAGTAAAGGACATCACATGAACACCATCATCTTCGACCAGCCGCAACAGGCGGCTGCCCACCTGCAACCGGCAATCTGGGCCAAGGTCAACCGCCTGCTGTTACGCAAGGCCATTGCCGAATTCGCCCACGAGCTGCTGCTGCAGCCGCAACTGGCCGCCCGCGATGGCGACTGGGGCGACTACCGCCTGCCGGTGCCGGAGCGCGACATCGTCTACCGCTTCCGCGCCCGCCTGCTGGCGCTGGAGCACTGGGACATCGATGCGGCCTCCATCGCCAAGCAGATCGCTGGCAACGATGCGCCGCTGGACGCGCTGGCGTTCATCATCGAATTCAAGGCGGCGCTGAACATCGGCGACGACATGATGCCGGTGTACCTGGACGAGATCAGCAGCACGCTGTACGGCAGCGCCTTCAAGCATGGCCGAGCCGGGCTGTCCGCCGACGAATTGACCCGTGCCGACTTCCAGTCGGTGGAAACCTCGATGATGGAAGGCCATCCGTGCTTCGTCGCCAACAACGGCCGCATCGGCTTCGATGCCGCCGACTACGGCAACTATGCGCCGGAAGCGGCGTCGCCGCTGCGGCTGATCTGGCTGGCGGTGCACAAGGACAAGGCCACCTTCAGCAGCATCAGCGATCTGTCCTACCAGCAACTGCTGGAGGAGGAGCTGGGTGCCGACACCCTGGCCGCCTTCAGCCGCCAGCTGGCGGCGCGCGGTCTGAACGGGGACGACTATCTGCTGATGCCGGCGCACCCGTGGCAGTGGTTCAACAAGCTGGCGCAGTGCTTTGCCGCCGACGTGGCCACGCAGCACATCGTGTGCCTGGGCTACGGCGAGGATGGCTATCTGGCGCAGCAGTCGATCCGCACCTTCTTCAATATCAGCCAGCCGCACAAGCGCTATGTGAAGACCGCGCTGTCCATCCTCAACATGGGCTTCATGCGCGGGCTGTCGCCGTACTACATGCTGGCCACCCCGGCCATCAACGAGTGGATCAAGAACCATGTGGCCAGCGACCCGCTGCTGGCGGCCAACGGTTTCACCATTCTGCGCGAGGTGGCGGCCATCGGTTTCCGCAACCACTACTACGAGCAGGGCATTCAAAAGGACACGCCGTACAAGAAGATGTTCTCGGCGCTGTGGCGCGAAAGCCCGCTGCCGCTGCTGGCACCCGGCCAGCGCTTGATGACCATGGCCTCGCTGCTGCATATCGATGCCGACGGCAACGCGCTGCTGCCGGCGCTGATCCGCAGCTCCGGCCTGGATGCCGGGCAGTGGCTGCAACGCTATCTGACCGCCTACCTGACGCCGCTGCTGCATTGCTTCTACGCCCACGATCTGGTGTTCATGCCGCATGGCGAGAACCTGATCCTGCAGCTGGAAAACAATGTGCCGCTGCGCGCCATCATGAAGGACATCGCCGAGGAGTGCGCCATTCTCAACCCGCATGCGCGGCTGCCGGCCGGGGTGCAACGTCTGGCGGTGGAGGTGCCGGAAGAGCTGAAGATCCTGTCGCTGTTCACCGACGTGTTCGACTGCATCTTCCGCTTCATCGGCGCCATCCTCGACCACAGCGGCACGCTGCCGGAGCAGGACTTCTGGCGCGCGGTGGCGCAGTGCGTGCTGGATTACCAGGCCAGCCAGCCGCAGCTGGCGGACAAGTTCGCCCGCTATGACCTGTTCGCGCCGGAGTTCACCCGCTCGTGCCTGAACCGGCTGCAGCTGGGCAATAACCAGCAGATGATCGACCTGGCCGATCCGGCGAAGAACCTCAAGTTCGCCGGCACGCTGCAGAACCCGATCGCGCGCTTCAAGCCGCGCTAAGCCCGCGCCCGCCATGCCCCTGCGGGTGTGGCGGGTGTGTTGACTTCATTCATCGCCGGCACGGCCCCAGCCCGGAGCGTGCCGCTGCTGCCGGATTACTGCATGTCGCCACTGCTTTCCGTTCCCGATCCCGCCAGCCTGCTGGCCGCCATCAGCCGCTGCCTGCCGGGACTGGACGGCACGCTTGATGCCGCCACGCCGGATGCGCTGACCGCCGATGCGGCCAACCCCGACCCGGTGGCCGCGCTGCTGCAGCACTGGCAGCAGGCACACCCGGAAGCGGGGCCGCACTACTGGGGCAGCCGGGTGTGGACGCTGCTGGTATGGCAGCCGGTGTACCTGGCGGTGCTGGCGGTGCAGCTGGCGGGCTGCCTGCCGCCGCTGGGCGGCATGGCGCAGCGCCAGCGCGGCGGTTTTGTCGCCGGTTTCAGCCTGGCGCAGGGCGATCTGCAGCACGGCGATGAAGCCACACTGATCGCTGCTGCCGGCCAGGTGCTGCAGGCGGCCTGCCAGCCGTATCTGGCCATGATCAACCAGCAGTTGAAGCTGCATCCGAAGATGGCCGGCCGCTTGCAGGCCGACTGCCTGCTGGCGGCGCTGTTGTTCGTACAGCGCTGTGATGCGCGTTACGACAATGCGCGGCTGCAGGCGCTGGCGCCGCAATGGTTGGCCGCTCTGGCGCAACCGGAGGCCAGCGGGCTGATGACGGTGACGCTGGACGATGGTCGCCACAAGCTGGCACTGGAACGCAAGGTGTGCTGCCAGCACTTCCGCCGCTGCGACGGCGAGCTGTGCAGCAGCTGCCCGAAATTGAAACCCGCAGCGCGTCTGGCGCTGCTGAAACAGGAGTTGTCTGCCGATGCTGTCACTGCGTGACATTCGCGTCTGTCGCGATGGCCGCGCCATTTTGGCGCTGCCGGCGCTGGCGCTGGACCCGCGTCAATTCACCGTGATCCTGGGCCACAACGGCTCCGGCAAATCCACGCTGCTGAATCTGCTGGCGCGGCAGCTGGCGCCGGATCACGGCCACATCAGTCTCGACGGCCAAACGTTGGCCGCCTATTCCAGCCGCGAGTTTGCCCGTCGCGTGGCGTTCTTGCCGCAACGGCTGCCGGAGGCGGCCGGGCTGACGGTGGCCGAACTGGTGCGCCTCGGCCGTTACCCGTGGCGCGGGCTGCTGGGACGCTGGCAGGCGGACGATGCCGCCATTGTGCAGCAGGCGATGCGTGCCACCGACATCGGCCACCACGCCAGCCATCTGACCGACCTGCTGTCCGGCGGCGAGCGCCAGCGCGCGTGGATCGCCATGCTGCTGGCGCAGCAATCGCCGCTGCTGCTGCTGGACGAGCCGACCTCGGCGCTGGACCTGGCACACCAGTACGAGCTGATGGCGCTGCTGCGCACGCTGAACCGCGAGCAGGGGCGCGGCATCATCGCCATCCTGCACGACATCAACCTGGCGGCGCGCTACGCCGACCGCATCGTGGCGCTCAAGCGCGGCGAGCTGTTCTTCGACGGCACGCCGCACGAATTGCTGCATTCACCGCAGCTGTCCGCGTTGTTCGATATCGATATCCGGCTATTGCCGCGGGAACAGGGCGCCCATCCGGTGGCGGTGGTGGCCTGAGATGCAAAGCGTGCTGAAACTTGCCGCGCGGCCACAGGGTTGGTCGCGGCGCTACCCGCTGGCGCTGCTGGCCATGCTGCTGCTGGCGCTGTGGCACAGCCAGATCGGCAACCCGTTGCCAGCGGCGACGCAGTGGGCGCTGTTGACGCGGGCGCCGGCGGATTTCGCCGAACTGCAGTGGTGGCATGCCAGCCTGCCGCGGCTGGCGATGGCGCTGCTGGTGGGCGCGGCGCTGGGTTTCTCCGGCAGCCTGCTGCAGCAATTGACGCAGAACCGGCTGGTGTCGCCGATGACGCTGGGCGCCAGCGCCGGCGCCTGGCTGGGGCTGGTGTGCGCCAGCATCTGGCTGCCGGCGCTGGCGGCGGAGCACAGTGAATGGCCGGCGCTGGCCGGCGCCATGCTGGCGGTGCTGCTGGCGCTGGCGATTGCCGGCGTGCGCGGCATCGGCGGCTTGCCGCTGGTGCTGGGCGGCATGGCGCTGAACCTGCTGCTGGGGGCGCTGGCGTCCGCCATCGTCATGCTGCACGACCAGTACAGCCGCAACCTGTTCCTCTGGGGCGCCGGCGACCTGACGCAGAACGACTGGCACTGGGTGCTGTGGCTGCTGCCGCGGCTGGCGCCGATGTTGCTGCTGCTATGGCTGGCGCCGCGCCCGCTCACCCTGCTGCGGCTGGGCGCCAGCGGGGCGCAGGGGCGTGGCCTGCGGCTGTGGCCCAGCATGCTGTTGCTGCTGTTGGCCGCGCTGTGGCTCAGCTCGGTGGCGATCGCCGCGGTGGGGCTGATCGGCTTCATCGGCCTGCTGACCCCCAATTTCGCCCGTCTGTTGGGTGCGCGCGGGGCGCGTGACGAGCTGGCGTTCAGCGCGCTGCTGGGGGCGCTGCTGCTGCTGGCCACCGATGCGCTGGCCGTGCTGGCCAGCAGTTACAGCGTGGAGCTGGTGCCCAGCGGCGCGGCGGCGGCGTTGATCGGCGCGCCGGCACTGCTGTGGTTCACCCGCCGCCAGAGCGCCGGCAGCGGGCAGCAGAACCTGTCGCTGGCTCCGGCGGCGCGGCCGTTGTCGCGGCGCGGCTGGGGGCTGTTGCTGGCCGGCCTGCTGGCGCTGGTGCTCGTCAGCCTGACGCTGGCGCCGGGCACGCACGGCTGGCAGCTGGCATGGCCGGATGCGCTGATCTGGTCGTTCCGCTGGCCGCGCACGCTGGCAGCGGTGGCCGGCGGTGCCGCGCTGGCGCTGGCCGGGGTAATCCTGCAGCGATTGCTGCGCAATCCGCTGGCCAGCCCGGACATTCTCGGCCTGTCGGCCGGTGCCACGCTGGCGCTGTTGGCCGCCACACTGTGGCTGGGACGCCCGCTGCAACAGGGCGGGGCGCCGCTGGCGTTCGGCGGCAGCATGCTGGTGCTGGGGCTGCTGCTGTGGCTGGGGCGCCGCCAGCAGTACGCGCCGGGCATGATGGCGCTGGTGGGCATTTCGCTTGCGGCGCTGCTGGAGGCGGTGCTGCAGTTCGCGCTGGCGCGTGGCACGGCGGACAGTTTTGCCATCCTCGGCTGGCTGGCCGGTTCCACTTACCGTGTGTCCGGCCAACAGGCGCTGCTGCTGGCCGGCGGCGCGCTGCTATTGGCCGTGCCGGTGCTGTGCGGCCAACGTGCACTGACCCTGCTGGCGATCGGTGACGGCGTGGCGCAGGGGCGCGGCTTGCATCTGGCGCGCAACCGGCTGGCGTGGCTGACGCTGGTGGCACTGCTCACCGCGCTGGTGACCAGCGTGCTGGGGCCGGTGGGTTTTCTCGGCCTGCTGGCGCCGCATATCGCCGCCATGCTCGGTGCGCGCCGGGTGCTGCCGCAACTGCTGCTGGCCGCCTTGCTGGGCAGCGTGCTGCTGCTGGTGGCGGACTGGCTGGGGCGGGTGCTGATCTTCCCGCTGCAGGTGCCGGTCGGCATCCTGGCCTCGGTGCTGTGCGGCGGTTATTTCATCTTGTTGTTGCTGGCGCAGCGCGTGCGCCGGGGGAGAGCGTGATGGCGCGGACGATATGGGTCATGTTGGCCGCAGTGCTGCTGCTGTGTTCGGGAATGGCGGCTGCGGTGACGGTGCGCGATAGCGATGGTGTGCATCATTTTGCCCGCCCGCCGCAGCGGGTGGTGGCGCTGAGCTGGGAGTCTGCCGAGCAGCTGCTGGAGCTGGGCATCACCCCGCTGGCGGTGGCTGATGCCGACGACTACCGGCAGTGGGTGGTGCGGCCAACCTTGCCGCCAGCCACGCTGCCGGCCGGCGGTCGGCTGGAACCCAACCTGGAGCTGCTGGCCAGCCTGAAGCCGGACCTGATCATCATCAGCCCCAGCCTGCTGGACATGCGGCCGCAGCTGGCACGCATCGCGCCGGTGCTGTACTTCGATGCCTACCGCCACGATCACGACAACGCGCAGGTGGCGCGCGACATTTATCTGCAACTGGCCGGCTTGTTCGGGCGCAGGGCGCTGGCCGAGCGGCGGCTGGCGGCGCTGGAGCAGGGCTTTGCCAAGCTGCGCGGCCGGCTGCAGCAGCATTTCGGCGCGCAGCTGCCGCGGGTGGACGTGGTGCGTTTTGCCAGCCCGGCGGTGGTGTACCTGTACGGCAGCAACTCGATGCCGCTGCACGCGCTGCAGAGGCTGGGCATCGCCGGCACGCCGCAACCGGCGGCGTCGATTTGGGGGGTGACGCAGCAGAAGGTGGTGCAGCTGGGCAGCCTGCGACACAGCGTGGTGCTGTACCAGCAGCCGTTCGAACAGGCCGGCAAGCTGTTCGCCACCCCGTTGTGGCAGGCGATGCCGTTCGTGGCACAGCAGCGTTTTGCCGCGGTGCGCTCTACCTGGAGCTATGGTGGCATCTTCTCGCTGTACTACCTGGCCGAAGCGATGACCGATGCGCTGCTGACGCTGGATCGGCAAAGCATAGTGTCTGGGACGAGGTAATGAAGCCGGTAATGGCTACGGCGTTAGAGCAGATTGACTATCCGTTCGAGGAACAGCGCCGAAGTCTGCAATTGTGACTGCTGAGGTATGAGATCGACCAGCGCCGGGGGGCGTGGATCCGGCCAAACACGGTGGGGACCGTCACTGCCACATGGCCGCGCAGACCGGCGTTGATCCCGGTGGCGGCATCGTCGGTTTTGTCGGCCTCGCCGAGAATTCGCTGCGCGTCTTCAGATCGCACTGCCTTGATGCGATGGTGCGCGCCTGGCTGGTAGTCCGGTGAACAGCTTGACCATGAGGCGTGCCTCCAGCACGGCTACCGCGATAGAAGAGCTGATCAGATGAAACCGGTTTATTTTATTGTTCCAGTAAATGGAATAATGAATTGCACTATGCGTGAATTCTTTTCTTAACTGGATTTTGGCAAAGTGATGTCACTTATTGCGCCACCGCTTGTCGTGGCAGCGAGCCGCCTCAAACTGTGGGGCTGTGCCTCGCAGCAGTGCGAAGGCGGCCGCGATTCGTAGTACCGCGCTCCGAGCGAGCGGCTGACTCTCATCCGCACCGAGGCCTTTGACTAGCACTGCCTCAAGCACCAGCCTCGGCTTTGCGACGAAGCTCAGTTAAGCACCATCATCGAGGCCGACCGACAGTGTCGGCAAGACTAGGGAGCCCCCATGTTTGTCCTGGCAAAACACCTGCGCGCCGCCTTGGCGCGTATCGACCAGCTAGAAAGCGAATTGGCCGGACGAGATGCCGAGCTAGCGCAGGCCGATGCCCAACTCCGTGCCAGCGACACGCAGCGGCAGAGTGCAGAAGAACGCTACACGCAAACCCGGCAGTTACTCGAACAACTGCAAAGCGTCGGCACCGCCATGACCCAGGCGCAGGCCAGTATGGGCGGCCTGGCACAGGGCATGCGCGCAGAACGGGACCGTGCCCGGGAAACTTGCGCCGTCGCGGATCAATGCTCCATGGAGATCTCTGCCATAGCCGAGCAGCTCGGCCACCTTGCAAGGGACTCGGTAGCTGCCGCCGAACAGGTATCCAGTCTGGATGGACGAGCCCGGCAGATCGGCGGCATCGTGCAATTGATCAAAGACATTGCCGATCAGACCAACCTGCTCGCCCTCAATGCGGCCATCGAGGCTGCCCGCGCGGGCGATGCCGGGCGAGGCTTTGCGGTAGTGGCCGACGAGGTGCGCAAACTGGCAGAACGGACGACTGGTGCGACCGGTGAAATCGCCGATTTGGTTGCTGCCATGCGTAATGACAGCACGGCCAGCCGCAGCCAGATGGAAATTCTTGCAGCACAAGCGGGCGAGTTCAGCCGCAGCGGCAAGGACGCCGTTGCCACCATGAGTCACGTGCTCAAACTATCGCGCCTTGCAGAGGGCAGCACGACGGCCTCATCCCTGCGCGGCTTTTGCGAGGTGGCCAAGATCGACCATCTGCTGTTCAAGTTCCGCGTCTATCGTGTCCTCTTCGGCATGTCGCAAGAAGGCGCCCAAGACTTCGTTGACCACACCCAGTGCCGCCTTGGCCAATGGTATTACACAGGCGAAGGACAGCAGCACTCGCACCTGCCGGTCTACAAAGACATGGATGTACCGCACCTTAACCTGCACAAGCATGTTCAGGACGCACTGACCGCTCACAGTCGAGGCGACGCTGGCGCCGCCCTGGCTGCCGTGGTTGCCATGGAGGCGGCTGGTAGCCAGGTGCTGGCCGCGCATGAGAGCATGGCGCAGGTGGCGGAGTCTGCATAGCCCGTGAATCTTTCGCGGTCAATCAACCCGAGCGTCTTTGTAATCCCGGCATCAGGTCAACAGCGCCGCGCAGAAATCAGCGGTTAGACCAACATTGCCTGGAGTGGCCGGAACGGATCGGTAGCTGCGGCCTGTTGGCCGGGGTGCGAACTTCCGCAAAGGCCAGGGTGTGCGCGTTCAAGAAACGCCCTGAATCTATTTGCCACTCAGTTCGCAGCCGGTACTCTGTCCGAGCAACGATGGTCCGCAGAGGGGGGAAAGCGGTTGTATCTGCAAGGTTGTAGCGGAATGCCTTGTTGCATGAGCTTTGGTCGAGGCAGGAATAATCTATTGTCTGCTTTGGACCGACTTTTTATTTTTGAGCTCGCTGCCGCTGTAAAGCCCAAGGCCCCGCTATGCGGGGCCTTGTTCGTATGCGTTGCGGCCAACGTTGGCCGCAAGGCAGGGCTTACTGGATGATGCCGCCGCCCAGGCAGATATCGCCGTCGTACAGCACGGCAGACTGGCCGGGGGTGACCGCCCATTGCTTGTCGCGGAAGGTGAGCGTGGCCTTGCCGTCGACGATGGGCGACAGGCTGCAGGCCGCGTCGGCCATGCGGTAGCGGTTCTTGGCGGCGTAGTCGCCGGCAGCCGGCGGCTGCGGCAGTGTCCACGACAGGTCGTCCATCTGCAGCGCCGGTTTCAGCAGCAGCGGGTGGTCGTGGCCCTGCACCACGATCAGCTTGTTGCCGGCCATGTCCTTGCCGCCGACAAACCACGGCTCGCCGTTGCTGTCCTTGCTGCCGCCAATGTTCAGGCCCTTGCGCTGGCCCAGGGTGTAGAACATCAGCCCGACATGCTCGCCGACCACCTTGTCGTCCGGGGTGACCATCTCGCCCGGTTTGGTCGGCAGGTAGCGCTGCAGGAACTCGCGGAACGGGCGCTCGCCGATGAAGCAGATACCGGTGGAGTCTTTCTTGGCGGCGGTGGGCAGGCCGGCTTCTTCAGCCAGGCGGCGCACTTCGCTCTTGTGGATGTCGCCCAGCGGGAACAATGCCTTGGCCAGCTGGTGTTGTTGCAGGCGGTACAGGAAGTAGCTCTGGTCCTTGCTCTGGTCCACGCCTTTCATCAGGTAATGGATGCCGTCTTGTTCCAGTTTGCGCGCGTAGTGGCCGGTGGCGATGCAGTCGGCACCCAGTTCCATCGCGTAGTCGAGAAAGGCCTTGAACTTGATCTCAGCATTGCACAGCACGTCCGGGTTGGGGGTGCGGCCAGCCGAGTATTCCTTGAGGAAGTACGAGAACACGCGGTCCTTGTATTCCTTGGCAAAATTGACGATCTCCATGTCGATGCCGACGATGTCGGCCACGCTCATGGCGTCCAGCGCGTCCTGCTTGATGGAGCAGTATTCGTCGTCGTTGTCGTCTTCCCAGTTCTGCATGAACACGCCGATCACCTCGTGCCCCTGCTGCTTCAGCAGCCAGGCGGTTACCGACGAATCCACACCGCCGGACATGCCGACGACAATACGTTTCTTACCCTTCACGGGGACAATCCTTCCTTCCAGAGTGCAAGAGGCACCACCACAGGTGGTGCCCCGAAATCTCGCGGCCAGGCATCGATCACCCAGTGTTCCGGGCTGTCGATGGCATCAATGCCGACGGCGTAGTGCTGGTTGAACAGCAGCGGGGCGCGGAATACGGCCCCGGCAGGATGGTAGAAGTGCAGCCACTGCCGCGAGTCCAGCAGTTGCAGCAGCTGGGCGATATTGCGGCTGTGGTCGATGCAGTCCATGCGGTCGAGGATGCGGGCATCCTCGTTATTGCCGCCGCGGTCGGCGGCAATCGGTGTCTGTTGCGCGGCCAGCTGGTAGTAGGCCAGCACCACATCCTGCAGTGCGGCGCGCTCGTCGCTGGCAGAGTCGGCGGCTTGCAGGCGCAGGTTCATCCAGCTGAGGGCATCTTCACCCAATTCAAGGGTGCTGCTGCGATCACAACCGTAATGGTAACAGAGGGTTAGCCCGGCCGCACCGGCCGGTAGCGCGAGCAGCGACAGCCACAGCAGATATGGCCAGGCGCGGCGCATGCTCTAGCGGCCGTGGTGGTGCAGCAGGGTGAGCGGAAAACGCTGGCCGGCGAGGTAGTCTTCCACGCAGCGGCCCACCAGCGGGCTACGCCAGATGCGCTCTTGCTGACGGATTTCATCTGCGCTCAACCACACCGCCTCGATGATGCCCGCGTCAAGCTGGCTGCGTTCTGCGTTGGCCGCGGCATCGCAGGCAAAGGCAAAGCGCAGGTAGGTGATGTCGCTGCTGTCTTCCTTGTCGGCCAGATAGATGCCGACCAGTGCGGTGGCGCTGGCGCGGTAGCCGGTTTCTTCCAGCGCCTCGCGTGCGACGGCTGCCGGCAGGGTTTCGCCATACTCCAGATGGCCGGCCGGCTGGTTGAGGCGCACGCCGTGCGGGGTGTGCTCGCGCACCATCAGAAAGCGGCCGTCACGCTCGATGATGGCGGCGACTGTGGTATTCGGTTTCCATTGCATGCTGCGGTTCCTGATTCTAATTGACAATCGTTATCATTGAGTTCTATTATTTTCGTACTGAGACTAATTCTTGATACGGATGTCATCCATGTACGTCTGCCTCTGCCACGGTGTAACCGACCGCGACATCCGTGCCGCGGTATGTAATGGCGCGACCCGCATGAGCGATCTGGCAAAAGAGCTGGGCGTGGCCACCGAGTGCGGCCGCTGTGCCTGTGCGGCCAACCAGCTGCGCAAGCAGACCCTGCTGCAGATCAGCGAGCCGGAACTGGCTGCTGCCTGAGTTTTTCTGCAGTCTCCGGAAAATCCGCCCGGCATTTTTCGCCCCGCCTTTCGCCTTGTGCTGGCATGACGATGTGCCATAATCCACGCACTCATTCCCCTCAGGAGCTGCGTCCATGCAAGGCGACAAGAAGGTTATCAAATACCTGAACCAGATTCTCAGAAACGAACTCACCGCCATCAACCAGTATTTCCTGCATGCCCGCATGTACAAGAACTGGGGCCTGAAGGAACTGAACGAGCACGAGTACCACGAGTCCATTGACGAGATGAAGCATGCCGATCGCCTGATCGAGCGCATCCTGTTTCTGGAAGGGCTGCCGAACCTGCAGGACCTGGGCAAGCTGTATATCGGCGAGCATACCAAGGAAATGCTGGAGTGCGATCTGAAGCTGGAGATGGAAGGTATTCCGCTGCTGCGCGAGGCGATCCACTACTGCGAATCGGCCAAGGACTACGTGACTCGCGAACTGCTGGCAGACATTCTGGAAAGCGAAGAAGAGCACGTGGACTGGCTGGAGACCCAGCTGGGCCTGATCGAGAAATTGGGTCTGCAGAATTACCTGCAAAGCATGATGGCCGATTGATCCGCTTTGGCCGGCAACAAAAAACCCCACCGTGAAGCGGTGGGGTTTTTTGTTTATCCGGGTGTTACTGCGCGGCAGAAGCCACGGCCGGCGGCGGCTCTTCGGTTTCCTGCCACGGCAGCGCCACCTTCTGCTGGTTGACGCGCAGCTCGCCACCGCTAAAGCGCAGCGAAGTGGACAGTTGGCCGCCGTTACGCTTGATCAGCTGCAAGTGTTCCCACTCCGACAGCTGGGCTTCCAGCAGGCTGCGCGCCAGGTTGTCGACCTCGTCCATATTCGGTTGCTCTTCGGCGCTGGCATCGACGGTGAACAGGTTGCGGGCCTGTGCGACTACCAGATTCTGCAGCGTCTGCTCCGGCAGCTCGATGTTGGCCTGCGCGGTGAAGCGCTTGAGGAAGGCAATCGGGTTTTTGAGGTCGGCATCCTGCAGCCCGGCCAGTGTCAGGCTGCCATTGGCTTTTGCCTCGCCATTGGGCATGCGCAGGTAGAAAGTGTTTACCAGCAGCTTGGGGTTGTTTTTCAGCAGCGGCAGACCCTGGTCGATGACAGTGTCGAGGTAGCGCTTGCGCAGCTCGACCGGATTCTTGCCTTCGAACGGCAGCCGCGATAGTGCCTCGTCCAGTTTCACCAGCGTCGGGCCGTGCAGGTGGCTGGCGGAAACATCCAGTTTCAGCGGGCCGTAGATGCTGTCGTTGTAGGCAAAGCGCTCGAAATCCAGCTTGCCGCGGGTATTGACGAATTCGTCCTGCTCGCTGGTCACCACCTGGTAGCCCAGCTTGGACAGCTCCACGTTGGACGGGCGGAATTCGCCGGACGGGTTGATGAACTCGCCGACGCGCACGCGGCCAACCAGGTAGATCAGCTCGTTGAGCTTGATGCTGTAGGGGATGGCCTCGTTCCAGTTGAGTTTGATGTTGTCTACGGTCAGCTCGCTGTTGCCGAGCTTCACGCCGGTATTGCCCGGACGCACCTGCGAAAGGTACTTGATGCCGCTGAAGGCAAAGCGGCCCTTGGGCCCGGCTTGCAAAACAAAGCCCGGGGTGGTCGATTCCACGTTGTACTCGTGGTAGCCGCCCTGGTAGTCCACCTTCAGGTCGAAGCCTTGCCAGTTCATTTTTACGCCGGACAAGGTTTCTTCGTAATCGAACTTGGGTACCTTGACGGTCAGCTCGCCGCCACCGCCCAGTCCGAGCCGGTTGACCACGGTAATCGGCTCTGCATCGCCAAAGAAGCGCTGCAGCGTCTTGCGGGTGGTGTCGGACATGTCGAATTCGGTGCGCACGATGGCGCGCGCCGGGCGCAGGTCGAAATCGAACAGGCCGGGCAGCGGACCATGTTTTACCTGATGGTGGTAGCGCAGGGTGCCGGCCAGCAGCGGACGCATGTTTTCCGGCAGCAGCCCGAGGTAGGGGCCAAGCAACTGTTTGTTCAGCTCGAGCTCGGTGGTTTCCTCGGAGGAGAACCAGCCGCGCTGATAACTGTGCGACTTGATGGTGAATACCGGGGACTGCGCAATCAGCCGGTGCTGCTCGGCCAGGGTTTCCTCGGCCTTGATGCCGGCCCAGTAGGCAAAGCCGCTGTACAGCGCAAAGGCGGCGACAAGGGCGCCGCCACCCAGAATGAGTTGATGCTTGGAGACGTTCACGGTCCGGCCTGGATAGACGAATGAAGCGGCATCTTACCCTACCTGCGGCAGCTTATGAATGATTGCCCGGCCGTCATGACTGCAAGTCACTGAAATCGGGTTGGTTTTTACGGCTTCATTGCGTGTAAAATGGCCAATCGTCTGTAAAACCTGAGGTTTGACTATCACATGGAATGGCTCAATGGTCTGATCGACCTGCCGTGGTGGGGCTACATCGTGGTAGCACTGGTGCTGACCCACATCACCATCGCTTCCGTCACCATCTTCCTGCATCGCCACCAGGCGCATCGCGCGCTGGATCTGCATCCGCTGCCCAGCCACTTTTTCCGTTTCTGGCTGTGGCTGACCACCGGCATGGTTACCAAGCAATGGGCGGCAATCCATCGCAAGCACCATGCACGCTGCGAAACCGCCGAAGACCCGCACAGCCCGCAAGTGCTGGGCATCAAGAAGGTACTGTGGGAAGGCGCCGAGCTGTATCGCGCCGCCTGCAAGGATCAGTCCATCATGGACAAGTTCGGTCACGGCACGCCGGATGACTGGCTGGAACACAACGTCTACACCGCACACAGCGGCAAGGGCATCCTGCTGATGCTGGCCATTGACGTGGCGCTGTTCGGCTTCGCCGGCCTGTCGGTATGGGCGGTGCAGATGATCTGGATTCCGTTTTTCGCCGCCGGCGTGATCAACGGCATCGGCCACTTCTGGGGCTACCGCAACTTCGAGAACGAAGACGCGGCGACCAATGTGCTGCCGTGGGGCATCCTGATCGGTGGCGAAGAGCTGCACAACAACCACCATACCTTCGGTACTTCGGCCAAGCTGTCGTACAAATGGTACGAGTTCGATATCGGCTGGATGTACATCCGCATGCTGGAAATCGCCGGCCTGGCCAAGGTGCGCAAGGTGGCACCCAAGCTGGTACAAGGCGTGTCGCGCGGCCAGCTGGATCTGGAACACCTGCAGGCCATCATCGCCAACCGTTACGCGGTGGCCTCGCGCTATGCCCGAGAGCTGAAGGCGGTCTACCGTGCCGAGGTGGAAAAACTGCAGTTGCCGGAACTGGGCAATACCGATCTGGCTCGCAAGATGAAAATCTGGCTGAAGCAGGATGCCAAGGACACCCCGGCGGCCGAGCGCGAGCAGTTGGCCGCCGTGCTGGCCAGCAGCCAGGTGCTGCACACCGTGTACACCATGCGCCAGGAACTGACCCGCTTGTGGGAGCGTTCGTCGCGTACCCGTGACGAGCTGCTGGCCGATCTGCAGGACTGGTGCAACCGCGCCGAAGCCAGCGGTATCGAGGCGCTGCAACGTTTCGCGCACAACCTGCGCCACGTCGCCGCCGCCTGATCACGGCAGGGTTGCGAGAACGCCGGCACGGGTTGCCGGCGTTTTTTTATTGCGTACAATGCGGCCAACCTTAAAGGAGAACACCGCATGAGCATTTACCGCCATCTGCCGGGCAAACGCATGTCCGAAGCCGTCGTCGTCAACGGATTGATCTACACCGTGCAGGTGCCGGAAAGCGGCCAGGGCGATGCCCGCGAACAGACCGCCGAGACCCTGGCGCTGGTGGACAAGGTGTTGGCCGAACTGGGCAGCGACAAGACCCGCATCATCGAAGCCACCATCTTCATGCCGGACCTGGGCGAATTCGACCAGATGAACGAAGCCTGGGATGCCTGGGTGGCCGAAGGCCACGCACCGGTGCGCTGCACCGTGGGCGCCAAGCTGGCGCATCCGGACTGGAAAGTGGAAATCCGTATCGTCGCCGCCGCCTGACCGGCGCGTCAGCTGTAAAAAAAACAGGGCAAGGTTGCAAACCTTGCCCTGTTTTTTATTGCGGCCAACGTTGGCCGCATGCCCTCAGTGACCGGCGTCCACCACCGGCGCCGCGGCGCTGCCCGGCTTGGGCGGGCGCGAGAACCAGATCAACCCGGTAATGCCGAGGAACAGAATGGCGCACAGCCAGAAGATCTCGTTGGCGCCGATGAACATGCCCTGGCGGCTGATGTCGCGGGCGATCACGCCGGCGGCCTGTTCGGCACTCATGCCCATTTGCTGCATGCCGGCCAGCGTCTGGCGCGTGGTCTCGTCGTACAGGCTGACGTGGTCGGTCAGCTGCACGTGATGGATGCCTTCGCGGCGCTCCCATTGCCAGGTAAACAGCGAGGCGCCGATGGAGCCGGCCAGCGTGCGCAGGAAGTTGGACAGGCTGGACGCACTGGCCAGTTGCTGCGGCTTCATGTTCGACAGCGTGATGGTGGTCAGCGGCATGAAGAAGCCGGCCAGCGCGATACCCTGTACGAACTGAGGCAAGGCCAGGTTGATGAAGGCCATGCCCGGGTTGAAGGTCTCGTAGCGCCACCAGAAGCAGAACGCGAACATCAGCATGCTGATGGTGACCACCACGCGCATGTCCAGCCGGTGCGCGTTTTTACCGATCACCGGTGACAGCAACACCGGCAGGATGCCGATCGGCGCGGTGGCCAGGCCGGCCTCGGTGGCGGTGTAGCCCAGCTGGGTCTGCATCAGCAGCGGCATCAGCACGATGGCGCCGAAATACAGCAGGAAGCCGATGCTGACCGAGATCACGCCGACGCTGAAGTTGCGGTCCTTGAACAGCGACAGGTCGATCACCGGATGGCGGTCGGTCAGCTCCCATACCACCAGGTAGGACAGGCTCAGCAGCGAGGTCACGCCGTAGATCACGATCTCGGTGGAGTGGAACCAGTCCAGCTCCTTGCCGCGGTCCAGCATCATCTGCAGGCAGCCGACGCCAAGCACCAGCAGGGTGAGGCCAACCTTGTCGATCGGCAGCTGCAGGATCGTGGTTTCGCGGTGCCGCAGTTCACGCCAGGTCAGCAGCGCGGACACGATGCCCACCGGCACGTTGATGAAGAAGATCCAGCTCCAGTGCCAGTTGTCGGACAGCCAGCCGCCCAGGATCGGGCCGAAGATCGGCGCCACGATGATGGTCATGGTCCACAGCGCCATGGCGATGGCACGCTTGGCCGGCGGATAGCTCTGCAGCAGCAGGCTTTGCGATAGCGGAATCATCGGTCCGGCCAGCGCGCCTTGCAGCACGCGGAACAGGATCAGCGTTTCCAGGCTGGGGGCGATACCGCACAGCAGCGAGGTCAGCACGAAGCCCAGGGTGGCGATCAGGAACAACCGCACCTCGCCCAGGCGCTTGGCCAGCCAGCCGGTGATTGGCACCGCGATGGCATTGGCCACGCCGAACGAGGTGATCACCCAGGTGCCCTGGCTGGTGGAGGCGCCCAGATCGCCCGAGATGGTGGGAATGGCCACGTTGGCGATGGTGGTGTCCAGCACCTGCATGAAGGTGGCCAGCGACAGCGCCAGCGTTACCAGCGTGCGCGAGCGGCCTTCCAGCGGAGGATGCGCCATGCCTGTGCTCCCTTACTTGCCGAGGTTGGCCGCAATGATGCCGGCTACCACGCGGTCTGCTTCCTGCAGGCGCTGGTCAAACACGCTGGTGGCCAGCACCGGCTTGTCTTTCGGCGCGGCTTGCAGCAGCGGGCCATCCTGTTGCTTGGTGTCGACATCCACGTTCATCGACAGGCCAAGGCGCAGCGGGTGGGCTTGCAGCTCTTTCGGTTCCAGACTGATGCGTACCGGTACGCGCTGCACCACCTTGATCCAGTTGCCGGTGGCATTCTGCGCCGGCAGCAGCGAGAACACGCTGCCGGTGCCGGCGCCGAGGCCGGCGACCTTGCCGTGATAGGTGACATCGCTGCCGTACACGTCGGCATGCAGGGTGACCGGCTGGCCGATGCGCAGGTCTTTCAGTTGCACTTCCTTGAAGTTGGCATCCACCCAGGCGCTGTCCAGTGCCGCGATGGCCAGCAGCGGGGTACCCGGCTGCAGGCGGCTCCCCGGCTGTACGCTGCGGCGGGCGATGGTGCCGGCAACCGGCGCGCGGATTTCGGTGCGCGACAGTGCCAGCCAGCTTTCGCGTACCGCGGCGGCGGCGCGGGCGACCGCCGGCTGCTGTTCGATGCTGTTACCCAGCACCAGCGCATGGCTGGCAGTCTTGTCCTCACGGCCAGCCAGCAGCGCGGCTTCCGCGGCGGCCAGGTTGGCGCGCGCGGTGTTGACCGCATCGCGGGCGTGCTGCACTTCTTCCTGCGACACTGCCTGCTCGCGGGCGGCCTGCTCGCGGCGTGACAGATCGCCTTCGGCACGCGCCACATCGCTGCGGGCGCGCAGCAGGTCGGCCTCGCGCTGCGCCAGCACCGCATCGGCGCGGCTGCTGCCGGCAATCAGCTGCCGGCTCTGGCGTACGGCTTGCGCCAGTTCGGCCTTGGCGCGGTCGAAAGCCAGGCGGGCATCGCTTTGTTCCAGTTTCACCAGTACATCGCCGGCGGCAACCTGCTGGGTGTCATCGGCATTGACGGCAACTACGTTGCCAGCAATCTGGCTGGAAACCGGAATCAGGTTACCGGCAACGTAGGCGTCGTCGGTACTCTGGGTGTTGCGCAGCGCAAAGAACCAGTAGCCGGCACCGACGATGCCGGCGACCACCAGCACGGCGGTCAGGCGGGTGAGGGCGGTGCGGCGGGCGTTGTTGGGAGTGGCTTGTTGTTCCATGTGTTTATTCCTTGTCGACCGGGAGGCTACCCAGTGCGCGCAGCAGCGCAGCCTGGGCCTGCAGGCGTTGGGTGCGGGTATCGAGGGTGCTCAGGCGTGCCTGCAGCAGGCGGCGTTGCTCGGCCAGGCCCTGGGTCGGCGCGGCCAGGCCGGCATTGACGCGGCCCTGTACCGAGCGGGCGGCATCGCTGCGGGCGGCAAGGTTGGCCACCGCGGCGGTTTCGGCCCGCAGCAAGGCCTGCAGGTTGCTGCTGCGATCGGCGGTATCGCGGATGGCAGCGAGCAGGGTCTGGTTGTAGCTGGCGACTGCGTAATCGTAGTCGGCAGTGCGGGCATCCAGACGGGCATTCAGCGCACCGTTGCTGAAGATCGGCAGGGTAATGGCCGGTATCAGACGCAGGCTGCGCGCACCGTAGGTAAACAGATCGCTCAGCTCGTTGGAGGAGAAAGCGGCCAGCGCACCAAGCTGGATGTCCGGAAAGAACTCGGTCTTGGCGGCTTTTACCGACTGGGCGCTGGCTTCCACCCGTTCGCGGGCGGCCAGAATGTCGGCACGCAGGCCGAGCTGGCCGGTTGCCAGTCCATCCAGATTGACATTCCAGGCCGGCAGCTCGGCCGCCGGCAGCTGGTCGATGCTGCCTTGCGGCTGTGCAGTCAGCGCGGCCAGGGCATGGCGGGCTTGCGCTTCGCGCATGGCAATGCGCTGCAGGCGTTCGTCGGCTTCTGCCAGCTGGGCGCGGTACTGGGCCAGTTCGTCACCGGTGGCGAGGCCGCTCTTCAGCCGCTGTTCGGCTTGAATTAGCTGCTTGCGTGCCAGTTGCTGGTCGTCCTGCAGCAGCTGGCGGCTTTGCTGGGCGCTGCGCCATTCCAGGTACTGGCTGCTGACCGCCCAGGCCAGCCATTGGCGGGCATCGTCGGCTTCCAGCGCGGCGGCACGTGCCTGGCCGCGGCTGGCGGCCAGCTGGGCGCGGGTCTTGCCCCAGAAGTCGAAGCGGTAGGACAGGTCGGCGCCAACCGTGGTCAGGTTGGTCCAGATGCCGGTCATATAGCTGGGCAGGTTGGCGTGTTCGGAGATGCGCTCGCGGGTGAAATTGGCGCTGCCGTTGATGTGCAGGCCATCGTTGCTGGCGACCAGCTCGCTACCGGCGCGTGCGCTGCGCAGGCGGGCATCGGCCTGCGCCAGGGTGGGGTGTTCGGCCAGCGCGCGGCTCAGCAGCTGTTGCAACTGGGTGTCCGGAATACTCTGCCACCAGTTGGCGGCCACCGTCTGCGGCGCCATGCTGCTGCCAAGCGATTCGGCAGTCAGCGGCTGGCTGGCCGGGGCGGCAACCTGCTGCGTGGCGCAGCCGGCCAGCAGCAGGCTGGCCGCAATGGCCAGCAATGTGCGTTGCGGGTTATGTTTACGCATGTAATGATCACCTGCGTTACTATTGGTGGGTAAAAAAGGCAAGCAGCGGGCTTGCCTGTGTTGCTTCAGCGATGATGACAGTTATCAAACGCTTGTTCTGTTTCGGTCTGTACAGCCGACCATGATTCTGCCCGGCTAGCCTTCCAGTTTCGACAGCAGCTTGCGCAGCAGTTTGTCCAGCAATGCCTTTTCTTCGGCGCTGAAATCCTGCCACAGCTCGCGCATGCGCTGGCGCTGCGGCGGCATGGCCTTGGCGATGAAAGCCTGCCCAGCTTCGGTCAGCACCAGGATGGTCTTGCGGCGGTCATCGGCGCAGAACAGCCGCTGGATCAGGCCGCGCTGGCACAGATCATCTACCACGCGGGTGGCATTGGTGCGCGAAAACGCCAGTGCATCCGACAGCTCGGACGGATTGATGCGTTGCTCCGGGCGTGCATACAGCACCAGCAGCGCCATCCAGGTGGTCTCGTTGATATCGAACGGCTTCAGCGATTCGTTGAAGTAACCGAGCAGATAAGGCTGGATGTGCAATATCAGACGCGATAGCAGCACTTCTTCCCGCGGTGCGCCAGGCAACTTGCGGGAAATGGTGTCGGTAGCCTGCTCGCAAGCCTTGAAGCTCTGGCAGGTAGGGCGGTTTTCTTGCATGGGCAACATAGTAACGTGCGTTACTAATTCGGGCAAGTGGCCAGCCAATGCTCCAGCTGGCGAGCGGCAGGAGTGAGCAGGTCGGCCTGCTGGCAGTCCAGCACGGTATTTTCCGGCATCGAACGCAGCCAGGTCAGCTGCCGCTTGGCCAGCTGGCGGGTGGCGACAATACCGCGATAGCGCAGCTCGTCGTAGTCATACTGACCATCCTGGTATTCCCAGGCCTGGCGATAACCGACACAGCGCATCGATGGCAACTCCAGCGATAGCCCGGCGTAATGCTGACGCAGGCGGCTGACTTCATCGAGAAAGCCCTGTTGCAGCATCTGCTCGAAGCGCAGCGCGATGCGGTCGTGCAGCCACTGGCGATCGTCCGGCACCAGTGCCAGCCGCAGGCTGGCAAAGTTGGCCGCCGCATCGCGGCCGCGGGCGATCAGCTGCGACATCGGTACCCCGGCCAGGCGCTGGATTTCCAGCGCGCGGCCGATGCGCTGCGAATCGTTGGGCGCCAGCCGGGCAGCGGTGACTGGGTCGATCTCGGTCAGCAGCTGGTGCATCGCCGGCCAGCCGATCGTGGCGGCCTGGGCTTCCAGTTCGGCGCGCAGCGCGGCATCGGCCTGCGGCAGATCGGAGAGTCCCTCCAGCAGCGCCTTGTAATACAGCATGGTACCGCCGACCAGCAGCGGGATATTGCCGCGCGCGCAGATGTCGGCAATCAGCCGGTTGGCATCGGCGTGGAACTGTGCCGCCGAGTAGCTCTCGGTTGGGTCGATGATGTCGATCAGGTGGTGTGGGCAGCTGGCCATTTCGGCGGCCGTCGGTTTGGCGGTGCCGATGTCCATGTCGCGATAGACCAGCGCCGAATCGACGCTGACGATTTCCACCGGAAAGCGCTGCGCCAGCGCCAGTGCCAGCCCGGTCTTGCCGCAGGCAGTGGGGCCCATCAGCAGCACGGCACGCAAAGAAGAGCTCATGAAGGCAACTACAGAAAAGTCAGGGCGCTATTGTCGCACAGCCGCAGGCGTCGCCACAGTTGGCCGCAGCATCAGCGGCTGGCGAGCAGCTGGCGCAAGGCGCTGACGACCAGCAGGTGGTCTTCCACTTGCGGCAGGCCGGAGACGGTGACCGCGCCGATCAGGCCGCCATCCTTGAGCCGCAACGGGAAGCTGCCGCCATGCGCACAGTACTGGCTGGCGTCGATGTGTACTTGCTGCTCGAATTCGCGGCCTTTGCCGCGCTGGTACTCGCCCAGATACAGCGAGCTGTGGCCGAAGCGCAGCACGCTGTTGCGCTTGCGGGCGATCCAGTGCAGGTTGTCCTGGCTGCTGCCCTCCAGCGCACAGCCGAACAGTTGCTGGCCATAGGCATGGATGTCGATGGCTACCGGGGCCTGCTGGGCTGCGGCCAACGTTCTGAGCAGGCTGCCCAGTTGCCAGGCATCGTCATGGTTGAAGCGGGGCAGTTGCAGCTCGGTTTCCTGCTGTAACAGTTCGGGCAGGCTGGGGGCGAGGGGCATGGCGACTCCGTAGGCTGAAAAACGACAAGGCCCGGCAATGCCGAGCCTTGTGAACATACGTCGAGTACGGAATGTAGGCCAGCGCTTACATCACCAGCTTGGCGCCGATCAGCGCCATCATGATGGCCAGTGCCGGGCGCAGCCATTGTTCGGCCACGCGGCGGGTCATGTGGCTGCCCAGCCAGATGCCGGGCAACGAGCCGACCAGCAACTGGCTCAGCAAGCCGTAGTCCATATTGCCCATGCTGGCGTGACCGATGCCGGCAACCAGTGTCAGTGGTACGGCGTGGGCGATTTCGGTACCTACCAGGCGGGCGGTCGGCAGCAGCGGGTAGAGGGCAAAGATGGCCAGCGTACCCAGCGCGCCGGCGCCGATGGAGCTGAGGGTGACGATCACGCCCAGCACGACGCCGGTAACCACCGTGGCTTTGGCCGGTACATAGCCTTCCGGCCGCTTGGGCAGCAGACGGGTCAGCAGACGCAGAATCAGCGGCTTGAACAGGATGGCCAGCGCGGTCAGCATCAGCGCAAAACCCAGCATCACCTTGATCAGGCTGTTGGCGGCCTGGGTATCCAGTTTCATGAAGTGCAGCGCGACCAGCGTCAGCAGCGAGGCCGGAATGCTGCCGGCAGCCAGGTAGCCGGTGATGCGCCAGTCGATCTGCTTGTGCTTGTGATGCACGGCAACGCCGCCCATCTTGGTGATGCAGGCATACAGCAGGTCGGTGCCGACGGCGGTGGCCGGGTTGATGCCGAACCACAGCAGGATAGGGGTCATCAGCGAACCGCCGCCCACCCCGGTCAGGCCCACGACAAAGCCCACCGTCAATCCCGCTATTACGTATCCCAGCTCCATGCTGTGCTTTCTGCCTGAATCATAAACAGGCTGTCATGCTAACTGATGGCGTTATTCCTCTTTAGACGAATTAAGAGATTGCTTATAACAACGGGGCGGTTTTTCTGCGCTGGTGATGCTCAGGCGCCCGGCAGTTGCGCGCCCCATTGTGCCAGCGCCTGCAAAATGGCTTGCTGTGCTGGCGTGGCTTGCTCGCCCAGCCGAGCCAGCTCGGCGCGGAAGTCGGCATGGCTGCGATTGCCGGGTTGGCCGCTCACCAGCTTGAGCGCACACCACTCCTGCCAGTGGCGGGCTTCTTCGGCGGACAGGCTGTGCGGGAAGTTGCGCGCCCGGTAGCGCCACAGCAGGCGGCTGAGCTGGCTATCGTCAAATGGCGGGTGTTCTGCGGCCAACTGTGGCGCCGCCAGCTGCCGCAGGCGGTTGAGTTGCCGCCGGTCGTGGTTGCTGACAAAGCCGCCATACAGGTTCTCGTCTACATCGGCGGGGTCACCCGCCTCGCGGCGGTAAACCTGGCGCCACAAGTTGTCCAGCGGCGGCAGGGTGGCGGCGATGGCTGCATGGCGCTCGATCTGCGCCATGTCGATGCCCAGCTCGGCGGCCCGCGCCGGCGGCAGCACGCGCAGATCGCTGACCACGAACGGCGACTTGTTGACGTGCAAGCCCTTGATCGGCAGGCGGCTGACGCCTGCCGGCAGTGCATCGCTGCGGCTGAACATGCGCAGGCGCGCTTCGTCCGGGGTCAGACTCAATAGCTCGGACGGGTCGTGTGCCAGATCCCAGACCAGCACCTCGTTCTTGTTGCTCGGGTGTTCCGCCAGCGGCCAGACAATGGCCAGGTTGCCGCGGGCGGTGCCGAACATGCCGGAAACATGGATCAGCGGCCGCGGCGCATGCAGCGACAGCTGGTGGCGCACGCTGTCTTTCTGCCGCAGCGACAGGCAGAAGGCAAACAGCTTGGGGTGGCGATCGCGGATCAGGCGCGCCAGTGCGATGGTGGCGCGTACATCGGACAGTGCATCGTGTGCCGCCTCGTGCAGCAGACCGTTGGCCGCAGCCAGGTGCTCCAGCTTGAAGCTGATCTGGCCGTCTTCGTGGCGCGGCCACTCGATGCCGTCCGGGCGCAGCGCGTAGGTGGCGCGTACCACGTCCAGCAAGTCCCAGCGGCTGCAGCCGTTTTGCCATTCGCGCGCATACGGGTCGATCAGGTTGCGCCAGAACAGGTAGCGCGTCACCTCGTCATCGAAGCGGATCGAGTTGTAGCCGACGCCGATGGTGCCCGGGGTGGCCAGTTCTTGCTCGATGGCGGCGGCAAACTGGTGTTCCGGCACGCCGCGCTCGGCACACAGTTGCGGCGTGATGCCGGTGAGCAGGCAGGCTTCCGGCGCCGGCAGGTAGTCCGGGGCCGGCTGGCAGTACAGCATCACCGGCTCGCCGATCTCGTTCAGCGCGGCATCGGTACGGATGCCGGCAAACTGTGACGGACGATCGCTGCGCGGCACCGCGCCGAAAGTTTCGTAATCAAGCCAGAAGAAGGTGGGCTGGGTCATGGGGCTAACGGCTGCATGGCAAAGCGCCGATTGTCGCATTGCTGCCTTGCTGCGGCCAACGTTGGCCGCAACTGCCTGCTATGGAACTTTGTTGCCGCACGGCTGACCAATTCACGGGCGTCGTTCTGACGTTTCCTCCCCTGATCGTTTCATGTACTTTGCCGAACCCGTGCGCGGGTTCGGTGTTCTTTTTTGTTCACTTTAGAAAATTTTGTTTTGAAAACGAACTCATGCCATGTCATGGTGCATGCCGTGTGTTGCTGCGCAGCATTGGTGCTTGATGCGGCAGGCTGTTCGGGGCTGAAGCGGGGAGGAGTGCGGGCTGCGCGGCTTGCGCGGGTGCGGTAACTGGCAGGTAAGTGCTTGAAATGGCGCTTTTGCGGACGACAGGCAAAAAAAATGCGCGGGGTTTTATGCCCGCGCCAAGTCTACAAAGGAGAAATAGAGGAGAAACTATCAAGAAGCAATTGCTGCATCTCAACAAGACCGGATTATCCCGATCATGGTGCATGGTGTCAATGTATACAATTTCGAAAAGCGCAAAAAACATAACATTTTGTCGCGTCGTGAATACAAATTTGTTTGAAAGTGAAAATCGAGCGCTTGCTCGTGCGGCAATTTGGCCCGCTTTGCTCTCTTCGGCCGGCAAGCTGTGCGACAATAACGCCTTTGCCGAATCCGACATCCATTGGTCCTGCAATGAGCGATTTCACTCCGGTTTTGCCCGATCCGCGTCAGTATCCCGAATCTTCTCCTTCTAATATGTTGATCCATCACGCCGAGGCGATTGCCAAGGCGGTGACCGAGGACGACCGCGAGCTGTGGCGCGACAATCTGCGTGCCAGCCTGCTCGAGCTGCTGGAGCGCGATGAGCTGCTGTCGCTGTCGGTGGCGCTGGCGATGGTGACTTCGCAGCAGACCTACCAGATCCTGTGGGATGCACTGCGCGATGCTGCCGAGCGGCCGGGCAGTGGCCGCCATGCGGTCATCTTCGCGGTGCCGGTGGTGCTGGTGATCGGTAGCAAGAACAAGGTCACCCTGCCGGATCGCATCGGCGATGTCGACCGGCTCAATGCCATCTTCCGCGAGCATGGCGTGTTTGCGCCGGGTGCCGAAGTGTTCCTGTCCGGCAAGCTGCTGCATCCGGATTCGGTGGTGGGCATTTCCTCCTCCCAGATTTACCGCTACACCCGCCAGTTGGCCGATGCGGCCAGCGGTCTGCCGCTGGCACTGCCGGCGGCGGCCATCACCGCCAAGGATGAAGGGGTGTTCCTGCGCTACCTGATCGGCGTGGCGATGCGCGACGACGGCGCCGAACCGCCGGTGAAGCTGGGCGGCAGCGTGGGCGCCTGGGGCGTGCCGCTGATGAAGTTCCTCGGCGAGGAGCTCAAAACCGACGGTGTGACGCTGTTCCCGATTCCGCGCGTGCCGATGCCGCTGATGCAGGCCATCGTGGCGGCCAACCAGGCGCGACTGGAAGTGGCGCTGCAGGTGTTTGCCAGCACCCAGATCCGCAAGCTGCGCGATCAGGGTGAAGAACCGGTGGCCGTGGTGTCCGCGCACGATAATGGCGAGCTGCATTTCACTATTTCCGCCGCCGGTAATGCCAAGGACTGGGGCGGCTTCGTGTGGCCGCTGGCGGCGCAGGACGTGGTGGGGCAGATCGAGACCACCTTCCGCATCCTGATGCTGGAATGCCAGGTTAACGATGTGCGCGTGGTGCCGCAGGTGCAGCCGGAGCAGCAGGATGGCATTCCGCTGTTCTTTACCGCCGACGACTGGCCGGCGCAGCGTACCCTGCAATAACGCTCTGAAATGGTGGCTGGAAGATGAAAGCGATTCATGTTCCGTCCACCATTTGTTCATTTCGGCCTGGTGCCGGAATGCAGTAAAATTTCCCGATCCATAACCCATTGATGGAAAGTCAACGATGTTTGCTGATATCAAAATCGCCCAGTACGACCCGGAACTCGCCGCCGCCATGGCCGGTGAAGTGCAGCGTCAGGAAGATCACATCGAGCTGATCGCCTCCGAAAACTACACCAGTCCGGCGGTGATGGAAGCCCAGGGCTCCCAGCTGACCAACAAGTATGCCGAAGGCTACCCGGGCAAGCGTTTCTACGGTGGTTGCGAATACGTTGACGTGGTGGAGCAGCTGGCCATCGACCGCGTGAAGCAGCTGTTCGGTGCCGAGTACGCCAACGTGCAGCCGCACTCCGGCTCGCAGGCCAATCAGGCGGTGTACTTCTCCATCCTGAAGCCGGGCGACACCGTGATGGGCATGAACCTGGGTCACGGCGGTCACCTGACCCACGGTTCCCCGGCCAACCTGTCCGGCAAGCTGTTCAACATCGTGGCTTACGGCCTGAACGAGAACGAAGAAATCGACTACGACGACATGGAGCGCGTAGCGATGGAAACCAAGCCGAAGCTGATCATCGGTGGTGCTTCCGCTTTCGCACTGCGCTTCGACTTCGAGCGTATGGGCCAGATCGCCAAGAAGTGCGGTGCGTACTTCATGGTCGACATGGCGCACTACGCCGGTCTGGTAGCTGCCGGCCTGTACCCGAACCCGGTGCCGCACGCCGACTTCGTGACTTCCACCACCCACAAAACCCTGCGCGGTCCGCGTGGCGGCATCATCCTGGCCAAGGCCGAATACGAGAAAATGCTGAACAGCAACGTGTTCCCGACCCTGCAGGGCGGCCCGCTGATGCACGTTATCGCCGGCAAGGCAGTTGCGTTCAAGGAAGCGCTGACCCCGGAATTCAAGGAATACCAGGCCCAGGTGATCAAGAACGCCGACGTGATGGCCCGTACCCTGGCCGAGCGCGGTCTGCGCATCGTGTCCGGCCGTACCGAGAGCCACGTGTTCCTGGTTGACCTGCGAGCCAAGGGTCTGACCGGCAAGGCTGCCGATGCCGCACTGGGCAAGGCGCACATCACCGTGAACAAGAACGCCATTCCGAACGATCCGGAAAGCCCGTTCGTGACTTCCGGTATCCGTATCGGTTCCCCGGCCATCACCACCCGCGGCTTCAAGGAAGACGAAGCCCGCATCGTGGCCAACCTGGTGGCCGACGTGCTGGATAACCCGAACGACGAAGCCGTACTGGCCCGCGTTGCCAAAGAGGCAACCGAACTGTGCCACCGCTTCCCGGTGTACAAGAAGTAATCTTTCCTGCGCGGAAACAGAAAAGCGGCCCCGGTGGCCGCTTTTTTTATTGTTTGCCGTGCGCTAGCCGGCGGGGCGGCAGGCCCTGTCCACCAGCACCATCAGGTGCTGGTAGGGAATGCCGCCGTGCTCGGACAGGCCGATCTCGCAGGTGGCGCTGGTGGAGAAACCGCTGCCGCAGTCGCGCACCTGCTGGCGCAAACCGGTCAGTGCGCTTTCGTTCAGCTCCGGGTGGCTGAAGCCCTTGTCGCCGGCAAAGCCGCAGCAGGTAATGCCGGCCGGTTCGATCACCGTCCTGGCGCAGCGTTTGGCCAGTGCGTTAAGGCTGGCGGCCTGGCCTTTCTTGCGCATTGAGCACACCACATGCAGCGCTACGCTTTCGTCCAGCGGGCTGAACTGCAGGTACTGCGCCGCTTCCTCTTGTACAAACGTCGTCACGTCCACGATACGCAGCCGCGGATCCTGCACCCCATCCAGCAGTGCCGCGGTGCACACGCCGTTGTCGATGATCACCGGCCAGCGGCCGTTGTCCGTCGCCGCCAGCAGCGCGGCCTCCACTTCGTTGATTTTCTTCTGCGCCGCATCGCTGGCACCCTTGGACTTGAACGGCGTGCCGCAGCACAGATTGGACAGGTTGTCCGGGTACAGCAGCTGGTAGCCGGCTTTGTCCAGCACCGAGGCCACCACTTCGTTCAGCGGCCGTGTATCCGGCAGCTTGGCCGCCGGCGCAAAGGTGCGCGTCAGGCAGGATGGCAGGTACACCACCTTGCGTGCACTGCCGGCGCGGCCGCTGGCCAATTGCAGCTTGCCGGCGGCGCGCGGGAAGTAGCGGGTCCAGCGCGGAATCTTGCGGCCAACCACCTTGCGCAGGCCGCGCATGATGGCGCCGGTAGCGGCATCGCCGGCCACCGCGTGCAGGGTGTCCAGCGCCTTCAGCCCCAATCTGGCGCCGCTGGCGGCAGTGGCGAAGTTGTCGGCCAGATTGTTGGCCGCAGCCCAGCCGACGTCGGACAGGTTGGCCGCACGGATCAGGCTGGTGAGGCTGCCGGTGTTGATGCCCACCGGGCAGGCGGTTTCGCACAGGCCGCAGGTGGTACAGGTCTCGTCGCCGGCGTACTGGTAGGCGGCGCGGATCTCGGCCAGTCGCTCGCTGTCGCCCTGTTTTTCCAGCAGCGCCATCTCGCGGTTGGCGACGATGCGCTGGCGCGGGGTGAGGGTGATGGCGCGGCTGGGGCACATCACCTCGCAGAAGCCGCATTCGATGCACTTGTCGATCAGCGAGCTCACCGCCGGAATCGGCTTCAGGTCGCGCACGTGCAGCAGCTTGTCGTGGGTGATGATCACGTCCGGGTTGAGGATGCCCTGCGGGTCGAAAAGTGCCTTGATTTCCTGCATCAGGCGGTAGGCAGCCGGGCCCCATTCCATCTCCACGAACGGTGCCATATTGCGGCCGGTGCCGTGCTCGGCCTTCAGCGCGCCTTCGTATTCCACTGCCACTAGCTGGCACACACCCTCGATAAACGCCTCGTAGCGGGCGATCTCTTCCGCGCCGCTGAAGTTGGGGGTGAACACGAAGTGCAGGTTGCCTTCCAGTGCGTGGCCGAAAATGATCGCCTCGTGGTAATGGAACTGTTTGAACAGTGCCTGCAGCTTCAGCGTGCCTTCGGCCAGATGCTCGATCGGGAACGCGACGTCTTCGATGATCACCGTGGTTTCGGCGGCGCGCATCGCCCCCACGCTGGGGAACATGCCCTTGCGGATGTTCCAGTACTGCGTGTACTCGGCCACGTCACTGGTAAAGCGGATGCCAGTTTCGGTGTGGATGTGGCCGATGAAGCCGGTTATGGCCGCTACGTTGGCCGCAATCGCCTCCGGGCTCTCGGCACGGGTTTCCATCAGGATGGCGGCGGCGTCCGGCCCCAGCGTCTTGATGAACTCCGGCACGCCAGCTTTGTTTTCCACCGATTTCAGGCTGGCGCGGTCCAGCAACTCGGCCGACGACACCACGTCCTTGTGCTGCGCCAGAAACTGGATGGCGTCGCAGGCGGCCTTAATGTCAGGGTAAAACACCAGGGCCGAGGCCTTGTGCGGATGCTCCACCACGGTGTGGTAGGTCACCTCGGACACGAAGCCCAGCGTGCCCTCGCTGCCGACGATCAGGTGGGTGAGGATGTCCAGCGGGTCGGCAAAATCCAGCAGCGCGTTCAGGCTGTAGCCGGTGGTGTTCTTCATCTTGTACTTGCGGCGGATGCGTGCGGCCAACATGTCATCGGCCAGTACCCGCGCCCGCAACGCGGCCAGTTGTGCCAGCAAACTGGCGTGGCTGACGCGGAACGCCGCCACGCTGGCGGCGTCGCCGCTGTCCAGCAGCGTGCCGTCGGCCAGCAGCAGGCGCAGCGATTTCAGCGTTTTATAGGTGTTTTCGGCGGTGCCGCAGCACATGCCGCTGGAGTTGTTGTCGACGATGCCGCCGATCATCGCCCACCACGATGGCATCGTCCACCAGGATGCCGATGGAGAAGATCAGCGCGAACAGCGACACGCGGTTGAGGGTGAAGCCCCACGCCCAGGAGGCGAACAGGGTGGCGGTCAGCGTCAGGATCACCGCCACGCCGACGATGGCGGCCTCGCGGCGGCCCAGCGCCAGCATCACCAGCGCCACCACCGAGGCGGTGGCAAACGCCAGTTTCTGGATCAGCTTCTGCGCCTTGTCGTTGGCGGTGGCGCCGTAGTTGCGGGTGAGGGTGACCTCGACGTTGTCCGGCACCATGCTGCCGTGCAGCTGGTCGACGCGGGCGACCAGCGCGTTGGCGATGTCCACCGCGTTCTGCCCCGCTTTCTTGGTGACGCTGATGGTCACCGCCGGCGCTTCGCCGCGGGCCGAGCCAAACCACACATAGTGCGATGGCTGCAGAGCGCCGGCGCTGACCTCGGCCACGTCACGCAGGTACACCGGCTTGCCGCCGCGTACCGCCACGATCAGGTCGGCGACCTGGCTGGTGTTTTGCAGGAAGGGGCCGGCTTCCAGCGTCATGGCGCGCTGGTCCACGGTCTGCCCCAGCGGCAGCGCAAAGTTGGCTCCGGCCAGTGCGCGGTGCAGATCGTCCACCGTCAGGCCGGTGGCGGCCAACCTTTGCGGCTGCAGGCTCACGTTGATGGCCTGGCCGGGGCCGCCGATGGTGGTGACCTCGCGGGTGCCGGGCACGCGCTTGAGCTCGCCTTCCAGCGCGTGGGCAATACGCTCCAGATCGAAGCTGCCCAGCGTGTTGTCGCGGCTATGCAGGGTAAAGGTGACGATGGGCACATCGTCGATGCCCTTGGGTTTGATCAGGGGCTGGCCCACGCCCAGGCCTTGCGGCAACCAGTCGGCGTTGCTGTTCACGGTGTCGTACAGCCGTACCAGTGCATCGATGCGCGGCACGCCTACCTTGTACTGCACGGTAATCACCGCCATGCCGGGGCGCGATACGCTGTAGACGTGATCCACGCCGTCGATCTGCCCCAGCACCTGCTCGGCCGGCTGGGCCACCAGGCTTTCCACGCTCTCGGCGCTGGCGCCCGGGAAGGGCACCAGCACATTGGCCATGGTGACGTTGATCTGCGGCTCTTCCTCGCGCGGGGTGACCAGCACGGCGAACAGGCCCAGCAGCAGCGCCACCAGCGCGATCAGCGGCGTGATGCGCGCGTGCTGGAAGAACGCCGCCAGCCGGCCGGCGATGCCCATCTTGTCGCTGCTGTGCATCAGTGTGCTCCTGCCGGCGGGTTGGTCAGTGCGGCGGCCTGCTCGGCGTTGGCCGCAATGCGTTCGCCGGCTTTCAGGCCGGACAGCACCGGATACTGCCCGCCTTGCTCGCTGCCCAGTCGCACGTAGCGCAGGCCGGGTTTGCCGGCGGCATCCACCACGTAAACGGCGTCGAATTCGCGCTGGTGGGTGACGGCCGCCAGCGGTACGCTCAGGCGGGTGACGCTGGTCTTGACGGCAAAACTGGCACTGGCCAGTTCGCCAATGCCGGCACTGCTGCCGGCGGCCAGATTGATGCGCACGGTGCGGGTCTGGCTCTGTGCATCGGTTGCCGGAAACCATTCGATACGGCCCGGCTGTACATTCTGGCCACGCCAGCTAAGCTGAACCGGAGCGTCCTGGCGGATCTGCGCGAAGACGCTGGTCGGTAGTTGTACTTCCACGCGCAGGGCGGCCGGATCGTACATTTCCACAATCGGCTGCCCCGGCATGGCCAGCGCGCCCTGGTCGCCATTGACACGGGCGATGATGCCGCTAAACGGGGCGGTGAGACGGAACAGGCCGGCCTGGGCGCCGGCGGCACGGGCGGCCGCAACTTGCGCGCGGGCTTGCGCCTCGGCGGGTTTCAGCTGTGCCTGGGCGCGCTCCAGCGCGGCGGCACTCAGGTATTGCTTGCTTGCCAGCGACTGGGTGCGCTGATACTCGCGGCGCGCCTGCTCCAGCTGGGCGTTGGCCGCAGCGATCTGCGCCTGGCTGGCGGCAGCGTTCTGTTGCGCGGCCTCGCCATCGACCTGGGCCAGCAGCTGGCCGGCTTTGACTTGTTGCCCGGCATGTACATTCAGGCTGCTCAAGCGGCCGGCAACCGGTACCGACAGCTGGGCGCTGTGCAGGGACTGGATCAGCCCCTGCTGGGTGTACAGGTGGTCGCCACTGGCGCGGCCAACTTCCAGCGTGGCAAGCGGGGCAGCGTGGACCGTGGGCAGCATCAGCAGCAACAGGCTGGCGGCAATCAGATTGGTGCGGAACATAGACGACGTTCTCCATCGGCAGTACGCCGAATTTGTATGCTTTGAAACATAATATAAAAAATGATAATGTTCAACTGGAATGACGCCGGCACTCTCGCCGGTGTGACTTCACCATTAGTAGAGGAAAGCACAATGCTCAAGCAAACCGCACATGATCTGGTGATGGCGGCCAAGGCCCAGATTCGGGAATGTTCCCTGCAACAGGCGCAGCAACAACTGGCAACGGATCAGTTGCTGGTGCTGGATGTGCGCGAACCGGACGAATATGCCGCCGGCCATCTGGCCGGGGCCGTGAATATTCCGCGCGGGCTGCTGGAGTTTCGCCTGTCCGGCGATCCGGCGCTGGCCGATGTTGGCCGCAAGGTGGTGGTGTATTGCAAGAGTGGCGGCCGTTCGGCGATGGCCGCCAAGGTGATGCAGGACATGGGCTATCAGGACGTGCAGTCGATGGCCGGGGGTTTTGATGCCTGGGCGGCGGCAGGCTTGCCGCTGGAGCAGCCGCGCAAGCTTGGTTTCGATTGACTGCCAGGAGTACACCGCGGCCTGGCTGCGGGCGCCGGCCGCGGTGCCGGGGCTAGTACAGCCCGAAGATGCCCAGCAGGGCGAAAATCAGCACAAAACAGGTCACGCCGGTCAGGATCAGATTGGTGTGCCGCTCTTTGGCCAGGGTGACTTCAAGGGCGCGTTCCTGGCTCTTGATGGTAGCCAGCTGCTTCTGCAGCTCCTGCTTCTCCGCGTCCAGTCGCGCGACATTATCCAGCAGCAGGCTTAACGGCACCTCGGTGATCTTGTCGGTTTCCCAGCTGCTGATCAGGTTGCCGGCCCGGCTCTTGAAGTAGCGGCCGGCGCTCTGCTCGCTGTCAATCCATTCGAATTCGAAACCCTGGGCAGCCAGACGCGAATTCCGTTTGATGCGCGCTTCTTCGCCGTCGGCTTCCGGGCTGGGCAGGGTAGTCGGCGGCACGCTGTAGTCGGCAAAGTAGTTCTTCAGCCACTGGATAATCTGGGCATAGGCGTAGCTGGTCAGGCCCAGGTTGGCCAGTTCCGGGCTAAGCAGGAAACCGGAGCGCGGTCCGAACTGCACGATGCGCCGTGCGTGATCCACGGTGACCTGCAGGCAGTTGCGGGTATTCATCCAGTCGCTGGCTTCGCCCTGCATGTTTTTCCACTGGGTACCATGCACCATGGCGTAGGCCTGGAACTGCAGACGGTAAAAGTCGGAAAACTGGGTCTTGGCCAGGCTGCGGCGCACAAAGACGTAGATGATGGTGCCGTTGTTGCTCAGCGCCAGCAACTGGTCGCCGTGGCTGACAGACTGGCTGGCAAGAAAGGTTTCGTTTTCTTGCGGCGGTAGCGGCGGCGGCTCGGCGGGAGCGGCGACTTGAGCGGGTTTGCTGGCCTTGATATTCATCGCGGAGCGGGTAGAAGACTTTAAACACACTCAAGCGTACACGATTTTTATCAATACGGTGGGCGGCTGCGCGAGTGCGGGTGGATAAGTGTCAATTCAGGGCATGACGCACTGCTTTTGGGCGTGAAAACGCAATGTCAGCGCCATGATGGGTCGCCTGGATGGCGGAATTTCGTCGCCGGGGCTGGCATGGGGATTGCTGATAGTCGGCTGCGGAGTCTGCATGCAGACCCCCGCTTGAGAGTCTGTCCCGTTGCTTCTGTCTCACCATCATTCAGAGACCGCCCGTTCCAGCAGGAGCGGGCGATTTTTTTTGCCAGAGTGATGGGGTAATAAAAAACGCCGGGGCAGACGATGGGCCTGCGTGCCGGCGTGCAGATACCGCGAAAGTGATCAGTCCCAGGGAACATCTGCGGCATCGCCATTGCTGGCGGTGGCGACCGTTACTGTTGCCGGAGTGGAGTCTGCTGCGCGCTGGCTGTCTTCCAGACCGCCAAGCGCCGCAACCAGGTCGTCCACCAGTTCGCCCAACTCTTCCGCCATCAGCAGGAATGTCGCTTCGAACAGGCTGGCCATGTCGTCACCGGCCTGGCTGGCTTCTTCCTGCAGTACATCCAGAAATTGCAGGCGCTTCAGTTGCAGCTGCTCGGTCAGCACAAAGCGGATGCGTTCGCGCCAGATCAGTCCGAGACGGGTGACCTGTTTGCCGGTGGCAATGTGCTGGCGAATCTCGTCTGCGGTCAGGTCGATACGGGTGCAGCGCACCACGGCGCCGTTCTCGCTGCTGTCTTTGAGCTCGCACTCGGCATCCAGCTCGAAGCCGCCCGGCGCTTCGCCACTGGCCAGCCAGTCGGTCATTGCCGCATGCGGCGACACCGCGGTACGCGGTAGCGCGGCCGGGAACGGCGGCAAGGCCTCGCGCAACTGGGATACCAGATTCTCTGCCTTGCTGGCGGTGCCGCTATCAACCATCAGCCAGCCGCGCGCGCTATCCAGATAGGCCGTGGTGCGGCTGGAGCGGGTAAAGGCGCGTGGCAGCAAGTCGTCGGTAATCTGTTCCTTCAGCGCCAGTTTTTCCTTGCGGCCAACCTTGCGCAATTCTTCGGCCTCGATCTGGCTGATCTTGCCGTCGAGGTGGTCGCGGATTACGCCGGCCGGCAACACCTTGTCTTCGCGGCGCAGGCTGAGCATGCGGTAGTTGCGCTGGCTATGCAGCGGGCTGTCCAGATGGCCGGCAGGCGGTACCCAGCCTTCGCTGAACCAGTCCAGACCACTGCAGCGCTGGAAGGGACGGGCGGCCAGGGCATCGGCGAGTTTGTCTTCGTCGATGGCAAAGCTTTCGTCCAGACGGAAAAAAGAGAGTTGCTTAAACCACATAATTGATAGATAATCTTTCGCCTCAGTGATCGACAGATTGTAGCGCAAAAACGCAGCGATCTACGTGTCTTTCACGATGAATGAATGCACGGCGGGGTGTAGCTTAGCCTGGTAGAGCGCTACGTTCGGGACGTAGAGGCCGGAGGTTCGAATCCTCTCACCCCGACCATTTCATTCATTTTGCAAGTGCAGCCCAGATGCGGGGTGTAGCTTAGCCTGGTAGAGCGCTACGTTCGGGACGTAGAGGCCGGAGGTTCGAATCCTCTCACCCCGACCAGAGCTGTTGCTTGCAAGAACAACTTAATTCGGGGTGTAGCTTAGCCTGGTAGAGCGCTACGTTCGGGACGTAGAGGCCGGAGGTTCGAATCCTCTCACCCCGACCAGGATATAAAAAAGCCAAATCAGCCATTGTGCCGGTTTGGCTTTTTTGCGTTTTGGCCACTGCCTGCGGCCAACTGGTGTCGACCGCAGGCTACGCTTGGCTGGCATCAGTTGCCAGCCAGCTCCGCGACGCGCTGTAGTCCGCGTTCGTAGGCATCGCTCCACGGGTAGCAACAGGACAGCCGGATGCAGTTGCGGTAACGTCCGCGCGGCGAGTACAGCGCACCCGGCACCAGCAGCATTTTCTCGGCGTAGGCGGCGCGCGACAGTGCCAGTGAGTCGGCCTCGCCCGGCAGCTCCACCCACAGTACGCAGCCGCCGGTGGGCGAGGTGGCGCGGGTGCCGGGCGGAAAGTAATTGGCCACCACGTCCTGCAGCCGCGACATCTGCGACTGGTAATGCCGGCGCAAAAAGCGCAGGTGCTGGTCGTAGGCGCCATCCTGCAGGTAGCTGGCCAGGGTTTCTTCCAGCAGCCGCGGCTGCGACAGCGAGGAAGCGAACTTGAGCCGCGTCAGCTCGCGGCGGTAGCGCCCCGGCGCGATCCAGCCGGTGCGAAAGCCCGGCGCCAGTGTCTTGTTGAAGCTGCCGCACAGCAGCACGTAGCCGTCGCGGTCGAAGGCTTTTACCGCGTCCGGCGTCAGCTGGCCGTAGAACAGGTCGGCGTGCGGGCAGTCCTCGATCAGCGGCACCTTGTGCTCGTTCACCAGTGCGGCCAACCTTTTCTTGTTCTCCAGCGGCATGGTGGCGCCCAGCGGGTTGTGCACCGTGGGCATGGCCACGATGGCGTTGAGCCGCCCCTCGCTCAACAGCAGTTCCAGTGCATCCAGCGACAGGCCAGTGGTGGGGTGGGTAGGAATCTCGATCACGTTCAGCCCCAGGCTTTTCAGCAGCGGCAGCAGCAGGAAATAGGTGGGCGATTCCAGGCCGATGGTGTCGCCGTGCTTGCACACCGTGCGCAGCGCCAGCTGCAACGCTTCGGTACAGCCATTGGTGGTGACGATGTCGTCCGCGGTCAGCGCCACGCCCCAGGCCAGCGCGCGGCGCGCCACCTGCTCGCGCAGCGCCAGCGAACCCGGCGGGTAGCTGTAGTCGGTGGCCAGCTCCGGCTGCTCGCGGGTGAGCTTGCCGAGAATGCTCTTGAGGCGGCTGGTGGGGTAGAAATCGCTGCCGCGCGGCGAGGCCATCGATAGATCCAGATAGCCC
Organism: Vogesella oryzae; assembly: GCF_902829295.1. Taxonomy (GTDB): domain Bacteria; phylum Pseudomonadota; class Gammaproteobacteria; order Burkholderiales; family Chromobacteriaceae; genus Vogesella; species Vogesella oryzae. The sequence goes on along the minus strand of NZ_CADEPL010000017.1, from coordinate 994 downwards.
GGCTGCTGCTGTGCGGCCAACACCAGTTCGATATTGTCCAGCACCTCATCTCCGGTGGCCACGGTGCCGCTCTGGCGCCGCATGTGCGGCAGCGGCAGCCGCGTCTGTGCCCGCACATAGAAGCCGGACTGCGGCCGCGCCTCCACCAGGCCGCGCTCCTCCAGTAGCCGGTACGCCGACAGGATGGTGGCCGGGCTCACCTGATACTGCTCGCAGGCCTTGCGCACCGACGGCATCTTCTGCCCCGGCTGCAATTGTCCGCGTTGCATCATGGCGGTCCATTCGCTGACCAGTCGCATGTAGAGGGATTCTTGCGCCATATTGCACCTGCACAGTTTGGGGTGGCAAAGACCATAACAGTTTGTCCAATGCCAAACTGTTATGGTTGCAAATTGAAATTTCTGAATCTGTTATTGTAGCTCGGCAATCCTTATCATCACAGCCATCGAAAACAGCTTTGTGATGTCGCGTCATGAATACCGCAGCACTGGTGATTTACCTGGCCGTAATGGCCATCACCCCCGGCCCCAACAACCTGATCCTGGCCGCCTCCGGCCTGAATCACGGCTTCCGCCGCACCGTGCCGTCGCTGTTCGGCATCGCCACCGGCATTGCGCTGCAGGCTGCCACCATCATCGTGTTCATGGGACAACTGACCGGTTTGCTGGGTAGCTTCAAGCCATTGCTGACCTTCGCGGGCTGCGCTTACCTGCTGTACCTGGCGTGGCAGATCCAGCGCAGCAGCGTGCTGGACGACAAGGACGGCGCCAGCAAGCCGATGTCGTTCATGGGCGGCATCTGGTTCCAGTGGCTCAACCCCAAGACCTGGATGATCAGCCTGAACATGGGCATGGTGTTCCTGCCGCAGAGCATGCCGGCCAGCCAGGCGGCGGTGCTGTTCTTTGTGGTGGTGTTCGCCACCATGATGCCGTGCATCAGCGTGTGGGCCGGTGCCGGCGTGGCGCTGCAACGGCTGCTGAACACTCCGCGCCGC
>NZ_CADEPL010000016.1 GCF_902829295.1 Vogesella oryzae | reverse complement strand
CGCCGAAACACCGAGACGGCTGGCGACTTTGGCCACCGGATAGCCACGTTCGGTTACCTGTTTGACGGCTTCAATCTTGAATTCTTCGGGGAAAAGCTGCCTGCTCATGACACCTCCTTGTAGGGCCAGTGTGAGGCTCACGAGGTATCTAGGAAAGGAGGGGCGATTCACTACTGCAATGACGTCACCGGACATGGGGCAACACCACACCTTCGTCCATCATGTTGCGCACGACCTGATTGAAGTGCCCGATCCACACCGCGTCAAACTGGGCTTCGCCTGCATTGACTTCCGCCAGGGCACGCAGCAGTGAGCGCACCTGATGCCGCTGGCCATGCCGCAAGATCACGGCCTCAAACGTGTCGATAATGGCCAGCAGTTTGGCGCCGTCACAAATCAAATCCGCGCGCAGCCCCGCTGGGTAGCCATGCCCGTCCGGACGCTCATGGTGTTCCCGCGTAATGCGGGCCGCCATTTCCCAGCCAGTCATTCGCCCCAGCAAATCTGCCCCCCAGCCCGGATGCGCGGCAAGCTGTATCCGCTCTTCGGCACTCAGACGCCCCTGCCGCAACCACAGCTCCTGCGGCAAAAACATCATCCCGATATCGTGCATATAGACCGCAGCCTCCAGTTGCAAAGGGTCCACCAACCAGCCAGACACCTGATTGCACGCTGCGGCCAACATCAGATTTCGTTCGGTGCGTCCCTGAAACAGCATGGAGCGCTGCTCGAACTGCAGTGCCAATGAACGGAAAAACTCCAGGTCGGCCTGCTGCGCCGGTGACGCCGCACTTGGCTTGGCCGGCAAGCTTTGCTGTGGCACAAAGCCGGTAAGCCGCTTGACCAATAACCATGCCTGGGCATCAACCAGCGCGGCAGGCGTTTCCCCCAGCTGCTGCAACTCTGCAATCAGCAAGTTGAAATCGCGCAAGGAGATATCCCGGCCACTGTCCAGCTCGGAAATCAACAATTCCAGCCGGTCTACGGCCAACAGCATGACCTGCTCCAGTGCCGCGCTAAATATCAGCTCTCCCGCCTTGATGCGTGCCAGCGTATCCTCAACGGCATGCACCAGCGGCTCCACAAAATACAACCGGCACAGGCCGGCATCCCCCTTGATGGTGTGAAAAAGCCGCATCAACTCCGCCAGCACCAGCTGATCCGCCGGCTGCTGGCGAAGCGTCTGCAACAAGTTGGCCGCACGAGGTGCATATTCATTCAGCGCATAGAGGAAATCACCGAAACTCTCTTCATCCTCAATGCGATAGTGTTCAATGGTCTCCTCCATATACCTCTCCCTTTGTCTGTGTTCTGTGACTGCACTATAGAGCCACTCCTGATTCGTAATGGCAGAAATGTCCATTTGCCGTATGACAAGTTGTCATAGCCCACATTTTTTTTATGGATTTGCTGCAAAAAAGACTTGCTTGTCCCCTGAAGCGCAGGCAGACTGCGACTTGCAGTTTTTCAAGTCGTGATCTGTACAGTTGTTGTAAAGGCTATCGCCGTACCACAGTTTGTCTTTTCCCTTGATTGACATGCGCTTTTCTCATACTCAACGCTTTCTCAATAAGGGAATAGAACATGGCAACCGGTACCGTAAAATGGTTCAACGACGCTAAAGGTTTCGGCTTCATCACTCCGGACAATGGTGGTGACGACGTATTTGCACACTTCTCGCAAATCAACTCCAAAGGCTTCCGCTCCCTGGCAGAAAACCAGCGCGTAAGCTTTGACATCGTTGATGGCCCGAAGGGCAAACAAGCTTCCAACATCCAGCCGCTGTAATATCAGCACTGGTTTGGAACTGAAAAACCCGGATGCTTGCATCCGGGTTTTTGCTTTTGCAGCACTCGCAACACACCACCCATGCAAGGAGTCGCCTCATGGAAACCTCGCACGACGACATTATCGCCAGCACCCGCAACTGGCTGGAGAAAGCCGTCATCGGCCTGAACCTATGCCCGTTCGCCAAGGCAGTTTACGTCAAAGATCAAGTACGCATCGTTGTCAGCGATGCCGAATCCCCTGACGCACTACTGGAGCACCTGGTCACCGAGCTACGCCTACTGGCCGACAGTGATCCGGAAGAAATCGACACCACTTTGCTGGTCCATCCGTTTGTGCTGCAGCGCTTTCTCGATTTCAACGAGTTTCTTGGTGTGGTGGATGCGGTACTGGAGGAAATGAAGCTGGAAGGAGAACTCCAGGTTGCCGAATTCCACCCCAAGTTCCAGTTTGACGGTACAACCATTAATGACGTCAGCAACAACACCAATCGCGCGCCTTATCCCACCCTGCACTTGTTGCGCGAGAGCAGCATTGCCCGCGCCGTGGAAGCCTTCCCCGACCCGGCCTCGATATACGAGCGCAACATCGAGGTCATGGAGGAGCTTGGCCGCGCCGGCTGGGAGGCGCTAGACGTCGGCCCACACAAGGCTAAGTAATAACCAATAAAAAAACCGGCTAAGCCGGTTTTTTTATTGGTAGCACACTACTTGCAACTGCATCATTCGGTAAAAGGCAGCGGACTATTCGCGCCCGTACGGGCATCCACATTCATTACCGATAGCAATGCGGCCAACCCCTCGGACAGAGAAGACAGTTGCTGCGGCGACATCCGCGACAAGGCCTCTGGCAGCCACCCGCGTGGCGCGTAGTTAGCGCGACCAACCAGCTCTCGACCGGCATCACTCAATGCCACTTCAACAACCCGCATATCCTGCGCATTGCGCTGACGTTGCAAATACCCCAGCTCTTCCAGTCGCAGCAGCATATTACTTAATGTTGCCGGCTTGATGGACATGCGTGCGGCCAACTCCCCAGCCTTCAAAGACCCGTTGTCCCGCAACTCTACAAGCAACCATGCCTGAGCCCCGGAAATTCCCAGCAGTTTCTCGATATCGGAGGAATGCTGCTGCGCAGCCCGAAATACCACCCGGAACTGCTTGAGTACTTCAAGCGGCATGTCCGAAATTTCTGTGTTGGTCATAAACTCGGTAATTCAAACTTTCTCTGCATACACAACCCGGCCGCACAAGCCGCCGCAATGTCCAATGACCTGCTATCCATTCAGCAAACGCCCGCAAGACTATTACAGGTCTGCAGCGGGCGCACCTACCATGAGGTCACCATTTGTACACCCACCAGGAGCAGCAAAACCGAACGGGCCGCGCCACGATCAGGTTGCCGTACCGCCCACAGTCAAGCCGCCATCAATTCGCAGTGTTGGTTGCCCGACTCCGACCGGCACACTTTGCCCCTCTTTGCCGCAAACGCCAACGCCTTCATCAAGCGCCAGATCGTTGCCGATCATCGCCACATAATTCAGCACGTCAGGACCATTGCCAATCAACGTGGCACCCTTGACCGGATAAGCCAGCTTGCCGTTTTCAATCTTCCATGCCTCCGAAGCTGAAAACACGAACTTGCCACTGGTAATGTCCACCTGTCCGCCACCAAAGTTGGCCGCATAAATCCCGTCCTTTACCGACGCGATGATTTCTTCTGGCGCCTTATCACCCGCCAGCATATAGGTATTGGTCATCCGCGGCATGGGCAGATGGGCATAGGATTCACGCCGGCCATTGCCGGTGGGCGCCATACCCATCAAACGCGCATTCATTGCATCCTGCATATACCCCTTCAGGATGCCGTCTTCGATCAGCGTGGTGCAGTGTGTGGCATTGCCCTCGTCATCGATCGCCAGCGAGCCACGACGCCCCGCAAGGGTGCCATCATCCACCACCGTCACGCCGGGCGCAGCCACCCGCTGGCCGATACGGCCACTGAAGGCCGACGTGCCTTTGCGGTTGAAGTCTCCCTCCAGACCATGACCGATGGCCTCGTGCAGCAGCACACCGGGCCAGCCGGACCCCAGCACCACGGTCATGGCACCAGCCGGCGCCGGACGAGACTCCAGATTGACCAGCGCTTGCCGCACCGCCTTGTCAACGTGGCGCGCGATAAACTCATCACTGAAACCGGTAAGATCAAAGCGGCCACCACCGCCGCTGCTTCCCATCTCCCGGCGGCCATCCTGCTCGGCAATCACCGTAACCGACATGCGCACCAGCGGTCGCACATCTGCCGCTCGCACACCGTCATGACGCGCGATGTACACCACATCATATTCGGCCACCAGACCTGCCATAACCTGAATAACGCGCGGATCACTGGCTCGAGCCAGCCGTTCCACCTTCTCCAGCAACGCCACCTTGGCCTCGGCCGGCAGGCTATCTACCGGATCCAGCGCCGGATAAAGTGCCAGCGCCTGACGCGACTGCACCACACCCGCATTGCCATGCCCGCCCGCGGCTCCGATGGCACGCACCGCATCAGCCGCCTCGCCAAGCGCAAAGGCGCTGATATCGTCGGAATAGGCGAATGCCGTCTTGTCGCCCGACACCGCACGCACTCCTACGCCCTGATCAATGCTAAAACTGCCAGCCTTGACGATACCCTCCTCAAGGCTCCAGCCTTCAGTACGGGTGTACTGGAAATACAGGTCGGCATAATCCACCTGATGGGCCAGCATGCGGCCCAGCGTGGCATCGAGCACACGCTCGTCCACGCCATACGGGGCCAGCAACAGGTTGTCTGCAATGGCTAATGCGTTGCTCATATCTTGTTCTTTCAGGAAAACACGCGATGCGCCAGCGCCGGCAAGCGCCCCCGCACCGACTGGATAACTTCAGGGTCGATCTCGGCGATTACGACACCCTCGCCTTTGCTCAACTCGGCAACGATACGGCCCCATGGGTCGATAATCATGCTCTGGCCGTAGGTTTTGCGACCATTTTCATGCTCGCCACCCTGCGCTGATGCCAGCACGTAGCACTGGTTCTCGATGGCGCGCGCCCGTAGCAGCACCTCCCAGTGCGCCTCCCCCGTCGTGGCAGTAAACGCCGCAGGCAGCACCAGCAGGTCAAACGGTGACAGCCGGCGAAACAACTCGGGGAAACGCAGGTCGTAACAGATGCCGAACGCGATATCTGCCAGCGGAGTCCCGACTTTTAACGGCTCCGTACCGGCAAGGATGCTGTCAGACTCGCAATAACGCTCACCCTGTCCAATAAAGCCAAACAGGTGGATCTTGTCGTAACGGCCGGCAACACTGCCATCCGGTGCAAACAGCAGCAAGGTGTTATACACCTTGCCGGGCTCCGGACAGGCCAGTGGCACCGTTCCACCTACCAGCCAAACGCCGTGTTCACGCGCGATAGCGGCCAACCCCTGCTGCAGCGGCCCCGCCTCGAAATTTTCGCGGATCGCCACTTTGTCGCCATCCTGGTGGCCCATCATGCAAAAGTATTCTGGCAACACCACCAGCTCGGCCCCTTGGGCGACAGCTTCGGCAACCAGTTCTGCCGCACGCTGCAAATTACGCTGCGGATCCGGGCTGGATACCATCTGCACTGCCGCGGCCTTGAATGCTTTTTTCATTGGTTTCTCCGGCTACGGTTTCGTTTCGGATTGCTTTTCGACGCGCTGACCAACCTTGCGTACTTGCGGATCGTTCAGACTGCCTGTGACTTCATATTCGTACGACAGTATCTGACTGACAGGATCCTGCAACAATTTTTGTGCCGCCAGTGCTACCGCACCCGCCACCGGATTGAGCAGGGTCGCGCCAGCGATGACCGCCACACTTTCCGATAACGCCGGCGTTATCCGCACCAGCACCTGCTGCCGGTTGTTAGCCAGATCGGCCTCGCCACTCATTGCCACCCTGGCGGCCGGCCCCTGGATTTGCACATCGTTCGAGCGGAAGACACCTGAATCGATATTGGCAGTACCGCGCAAGTTATCGAAAGCAAAGCCACTGCTGAATACATCGGTAAAGTCGAGCCGGATGCGCCGGCTAAGCGATTGCAGGCTCAGCAGACCCAACAGGCGCCCGGCGCCCGGGTCCACCTGCGCAAATTGCCCTTTGCCCATATCCAGCTTCACGTTGCCACTAAGCCGCGACAAATCGAATGCGGCCAACTGCCCCAGCCATTGCAAGGAACCGGACATTTCGCCGCTACCGCCTTTAAGCATACCAACCATACCGACTCGATTCAGCAAGGCGCCAGCATCCTTGGCCTGCAATTTGAACTCCAGCTCGGTACGCCGCCCACCGCTGCCGGTACCTTCCGGCGCCGCACCTTTCATTTGCAGCACGGCCTCGGGCGATTGCAACACCACCTCGTCCAGCAACCAGAGTTGCGGCTGGTGGTGGGCCTGCAGGCGCAAATTGCCCAACTCGTACCCAGACACCTGCAAGGCATCTACCTGCACATCCAGTGCCGGAATGGTCTGCGGCGATTCGTTGTCTGTTGCCCCTTCCGCCACCGGCAATGGAACGGCCAGCCGCTGCAGGCGGGCACGCAATACCCCCTCGCCCGCCGGTTGGTAATCAAGCCGGCCCTGCAGCTCCCGCGATTGCATCTGCAATTCGAAAGGCGCGGCGCCGCCCTGCCAGTCAAGCTGACCAGCAACATCGTGCAGACCCTTGCCCCCCGCCTGTAACAGCGGGGTGTCGAGCCGTAGCTGCAGCGGAGGCACGACTGCATTACCTCCCCCCTCCACTGCACTCACTGCAGCAAGCCACGGCTCCAGCTTCAATTGCGGCACGCGACCGTAGATTGCGATATTGTTCTGCGGTTCGGGCGAGGTGACACCCACACCAACCCCGACCCCCTGCAGGCTGCCATTCGCGGCCAACGTCACCACGCCGGCGGCGCGCTGCTGCTGTTGCCAGGCCAGTCGCCAGCCACGCATTGCCGGCCGCAGGGAAAGCAGCAGCGGCCAGCTATCCTGTGCCTCCTTGGCCAGCGGCACCGGCGCCGCACTGCTGATACCTTGCAGCGAGGACTCGACCGTCAGCTCGTCCAGGTTTTTCCCCACGGTAAAGCGGGCCTGATAGGGCGTATGACCATTGATAAACCGCGTCAGCAGCGGTACGTATCGGGCAGTTACCTGCGGCAAGTCCAGCTCGCCACTGCTGGTAAAGTGCGATTTGCCGGCTGCATCGAGTGACGCAGCAAGGTGACTGCGGCCACCAAAGGCACTGTAGTCAATACCAGGGCTGGAAACCCCGCGCTCGTTGAAATGTAACGCCCCACGGACATCGGTCAACACCGGCAATGGCAAGCTGCGCAGCTGCAGCCGGTTACCGCCCAATGCCAGCTTGCCATCCACCTTGGTATCAGCGATGCGGGATAGCGGGATATTCAAGCCAAGCTGCAAACCGGCACCACCCGCACTGTCGATAGTAGAAAGAAAGCCATCCAGCCAGCCATCTACCGGACTGGCATGGGTATAGGCCAGCATTTTGGGTAGTTCACCCTGGGCATGGCCATTGATCAGCAGACGCGCATCGCCTCGAGTCACCGCCGGCAGACTGACAACAACGCCATCCAGCGCCACGCCCGCGGTCTGCGCGGTACGGGCATCGATACGGATGTCGTCGTTGCGCATGCTGAACCGCCCCTGGATGGCACTAATCGCCGGCCAGTCCGGCTCGAATTGCAGTTTGCCATCGTGAATATCGGCAGCCACCTCGAACCGCCCCTGCTTGCCGTCGGCAAACGGGAACGCGGCCAGATTTCCCTGCAGGCTGGCGCGTACCTGACGCGCCTCGCCCCCTTGCAACGCTGCACGCAACCAGTGGACAGTATCGGTACCAATCAAGGCCGGCAGATAGGCTGGCACGCGATTGGCCGGCACACTATCTGCGGCCAGCGTCAGGTCACTGCGTACCGACCCATCCAGCGGCAATTGCAAGCTGCCTTTGATAAGGGCAGACAGGTCAGGTGTCGTCACTTTTACGGCTGGCACAGCAAGTTGCCAACCGCTGCCGCTACGCTGCCACTCAAGGTTGGCCGCAAGCTTCTGCAACGCAACCGGCTGCGGCAACTGGCCAGGAACCGCCAGCTGCATCCTGCTGCCATCCAGCACCAGCTGTCCGCCATTGGCAGAGGCACTGACACGGCCAGACATCCCGCCGGCCAGACGGATGTCGTTATGTAACTGCAGTGCCAGGCCATTAAAAACGGTGGCGAACTGGTAATCATGCGGTTGCTGCACCGGACCATGCCAGCTGAAATCCAGTTGCTGCAACTGGCCGTCCACCCGGGCCAACTGACTCTCCGCCAACGCCGGCCAATGCGGCGCAAGCAAAGGCAACGCCGGTGTCAGCGACAAGCCGCTAACGCGGACGCTACCGCCCTGCCGTTCCTGCCAGCGCGCATTGATAGCGGCATCGGCCAGCAGCTTGCCATACTGGGTATTAACCACCAGGTGACTGGCCTGCAATGCATGACTGCCTGATTGCGTGCTCTGGTAATCCACCTCGCCAGCCAGATGCGGCAATGGCACCGCCTTGCCGGCCAGCGACAAGGCAACCTTTTCAACCTGCCACTTACCGGCCAGCGTGGTGACACGCCCCTCGGCAAACAGCATGCGCAATTGCGAGGAGGCCGCCCCGCCTACCGAGAATGGCGCATCCGGCCAGTAGCGTTGCAACCAGCCAAGTTGTGGCGCATCGGCCTTGAGTGACACCTCACCCGTCCAGTCTCGCCAGTCGCGCATTCGACTACCACGCCAGCTACCTTCCAGATCCAGCTGCGATAACAGCGCGCTTTCCGGTTTTGCCCTCACCTGCAAGCGATGGCCAAACAGACCGGCAAACAGTTGCAAATGCATGTCGCGCGCGGACAAAGGCGGCAAGCCCAACTGCTGATCCAGCCAGGTGAAGCGTTGCAGCACAACATCGACTTCGTCCTGCCGCATCAACCAGTCAGCGGCCGAACCATCACCCTTGCCCTCGTCCAGCGCCACCCCGTTCAGCCGCAGGCGTCCATCCGGCATGCGCTGCAAGTCCAGTGCCAGACCACGCAGGGTAATCCGTGCCAGGCGCGGCTCCAGATTCCACAGGCTCTTCCAAGCCGGCACCAGTTGCGCCTCGCGCAGCAACATCGGCGGCGCATCCGGCCGCGGACGGATAGCCACCTGTTCCAGCGTGATCTGCGGCGCCCATACCAGCCATTGTCCGGAGATGTGGCCAACCGTCACCGGCATGCCAATACTGTTGCTGGCCCAACGCTCGATGTCAGGACGCAGACGATCTAGATTGGGCAAAAACTGAAAGCGGAACAGCAGAAAAGCAACGGTCAGTGCAAGCGTCAGCAGCAGCAACAGCAGGCGCACCAGCCGCAGCGTGCGCCGCAGCAAGGACACCACCCGCAGGCTGCGGTCATCGCGCGCTGCGTTCGTGTCGGGAGAAGAGGTAGAATGAGGAGTCACGATTTCGTCATAGCGTTGAAGGCGCATTATGCCAGTAAACACCGCCGTCATCCCAGCAGCCAGAACATTCAGTTACTACCTAGACCGCCAGCTATCCGCCAACCCGGATCAGCTCGCCCTGCTTACCGAACGACTGCAACAGCCGTTCGATCTGGCGGAAATGCAGGCCTTTGCAGACTGGGACAGTCTGGACAGCATGGAAGTGCTACAAAAATTGCTGCGCCAGCTGCGCACCGCCGTGATGGCGCGACTGATTGCCCGCGATGTCGGCGGCGTTGCCAGCCTAGACGAAGTGGTCACTACCATCAGCTTGCTGGCAGATTTCGTCATCAACACCACCCTGCCCATTGCCAAGCGCACCTTGGCGCACTTTGGCGACCCTATCGGTGAAGACAGCGGCGAAGTCCAGGAACTGATAGTTGTCGGCATGGGCAAACTGGGTGGCCATGAACTGAATGTCTCTTCCGACATTGACCTGATTTTCCTGTATCCGGAAGGTGGAGACACCAACGGCAGCCGCAAGCTGGCCAACCATGAATACTTCACCCGGCTCGGCAAGCTGCTGATCGGCGCACTCAATGACATCACTTTTGATGGCCAGGTATTCCGCGTCGACATGCGCCTGCGTCCCTACGGCGACTCCGGTCCATTGGTCATGAGCCTGGCGGCGCTGGAAAACTACCTGCTGACCCAGGGCCGCGAGTGGGAGCGCTACGCCTGGATCAAGGCCAGGGTAATCGCCGGCGACGCCAGCCAGCTGGAGCCACTGACCCGCCCGTTTGTTTACCGCAAGTATCTGGATTACGGCGCCTATGGTGCGATGCGCGACTTGCACGCCCAGATTCGCCGCGAGGTTGCCCGCCGCGACATGGCGGAAAACATCAAGCTAGGGCCTGGCGGCATCCGCGAGGTGGAATTCATCGCCCAGGTGTTCCAGCTGATTCGCGGCGGCCGCGAGCGCCGCCTGCAGCTGAAGAGCACCCGCGACACTTATGCCGTGCTGGCAGAGCTGCGCCTCCTGGAGCCGGACACTGTTGACGAGCTGCTGCAGGCCTACACTTTCCTGCGCAACCTGGAACACCGGCTGCAATACCTCGACGACCAGCAAACCCAGAACCTGCCAACCAGCGACGACAACCGACAGCGCATTGCCCGCAGCATGGGCTTTGCCGACTGGCAAAGCTTCATGGACGAGCTGAACCAGCATCGCCGCAAGGTGGCACGTCACTTCGAACAGGTGTTCTTTTTGCCAACCGAAGGTGCGCCTGCACATCCACTGGAAAGTCTGTGGCGCGATATCAGCGACACCGACATCGACGGCCAGTTGGCCACGCTGGGCTATCAGGATGCGGCCGCGATCCAGTCGCAACTGCGCAGCCTGAAGACCAGCCAGCGCTATCAGCAGTTACCGGATGGCGGACGCAAAAAACTGGATGCGTTGATGGGGCCGCTGATCGAGGTGGCCGCCGGCTTCGAAAACCCGGACACCACCTTGTCGCGCGTCCTGACACTGATTGAAGCCATCAGTCGCCGCTCATCCTATCTATCGTTATTGCAGGAATACCCGCAGACCCTGCAACGACTGGCCTCATTGTGTTCTGCCAGCGCCTGGGTATCCGGCTACCTCACCCGCCACCCCATCCTGCTGGACGAACTGCTCGATGCCCGCGTACTGTACGCCAGCCCCGACTGGCCACAGTTGGCCGCACAGCTCCAGCAGCAACTGGCAGACTGCCAGGGCGACGTCGAAGCCAAGATGGATACCCTGCGCCACTTCCAGCATGCCCAGACCTTCCGCCTGGTAGCTCAGGACCTGGCCGGCATGTGGACGCTGGAGGCGCTGTCCGACGAATTGTCTCGCCTCGCCGACCTGGTGCTGGCAGCCACCTTGCAGCACGCCTGGCTAGACATCCCCAAGCGCCACCGCGAAGTACCGCTGTTCAGCATCATCGGCTACGGCAAGCTCGGCGGCAAAGAGCTGGGTTATGCCTCCGACCTCGACGTGATTTTCCTTTACGACGACGAGCATCCGGACGCCGCGGACCTGTATTCGCGACTGGCGCGCAAGATGACCACCTGGCTTACTAGCACCACTTCTGCTGGCGTGCTGTACGACATCGACTTGCGCCTGCGACCGAACGGCTCCAGTGGCCTGCTGGTCAGCACCACCGAGGCCTTCCGTCATTACCAGCATCATGATGCCTGGTTGTGGGAGCATCAGGCCCTGACTCGCGCCCGTTTTGTTTGTGGCAACACCGAGATCGGCGAGCGCTTCGAGTCCATCCGCGAAGAAGTGCTGTCACTGCCGCGCGAACCGGCAACGTTGGCCGCAGAAGTCATCGCCATGCGCAGCAAGATGCTGGAAACCCACCCGTCACGCGAGGATGACGTCAAACATGCGCGTGGCGGCATTGTCGATGTCGAATTCATCGTGCAATTCCTTATCCTGGCTCATGCCCGTCAGGTACCGGGCTTGCTGGCCAACAGCGGCAATATCGCACTGCTGGCAACGGCAGCCGAAGCCGGCCTGATTTCCCCGGCGCTAGCCAACCAGGCCCGTGATGCCTACCGCACTTATCGCCGACTACAGCATGCCAGCCGGCTCAATGACAGCAGCAAAGTCAGCCATGCCCCGCTGGAGTGCTATCAGCAAGTGCAGGCATTGTGGCAGCAGGTATTCGGCTGTGCCGCAGACTCTCCATGAAAGCCATAACACTTTGCAGGATGGCGACTGTATAATCGCCGCATAATTGAAAACAGGACTAGACGGAGAACCCACCATGTCGATGGCAGATCGCGACGGATACATCTGGTACAACGGCGAACTCGTGGAATGGCGCAACGCCACCACCCACGTACTGACCCATACCCTGCACTACGGCATGGGCGTATTCGAAGGGGTCCGCGCCTACGAAACCGCCAACGGCCCGGCAATTTTCCGTCTGCAAGACCATACCGACCGCCTGTTCCGCTCTGCCAAGATTCTCGGCATGAACCTGCCGTTCAGCAAAGAACAGATCAATCAGGCGCACCTTGATGTGGTGAAGGCCAACAAGCTGAAATCCTGTTATTTCCGTCCGATGGCATTCTACGGCTCCGGCAAGCTGGGCGTAGCACCGAAGCAGGACGACGTGCAGGTGATTGTGGCCGCTTGGCCGTGGGGCGCCTATCTGGGCGAAGAAGGCCTGGAGAATGGCATTCGCGTGAAGACCAGCTCCTTCACCCGCCACCACGTCAACATCACCATGTGCAAGGCCAAGGCCAATGGCAACTACATGAACTCCATTCTGGCCAACAACGAAGCCACCGCCGATGGTTACGACGAAGCATTGCTACTGGACGTGGACGGCTTCGTGGCCGAAGGCTCCGGCGAGAACATCTTTATTGTCCGGAAGGGCAAGCTGTATACCCCGGACCTGACCAGCGCGCTGGAAGGTATCACCCGCGACACCGTGGTACAGATTGCCACCGAAATGGGCCTGCAGATCGTCGAGAAGCGCATCACCCGCGACGAAGTCTACAGTGCCGACGAAGCCTTCTTTACCGGCACCGCTGCCGAGGTAACCCCGATCCGCGAACTGGATCGCCGCAGCATCGGCGAAGGCAAGCGCGGCCCGGTTACCGCCGAGATCCAGAAGCGTTACTTCGATTGCGTAAAAGGGCTCGACAGCAGCAAACAGCAGTGGCTGACCTACGTCGGCTGACCACCACAACCGGCGGCAACCACCGCCGATCATCGACCATACTGAAAGCAAGCTAGCATGGCTGAATTGAAAGAAAACACCGCCCGCGTCATCGAAGTTACCGCCAAGGATCTGCCTTTGCATTGCCCGACGCCAAACCAGATCAAGTGGAACTCTCACCCGCGCGTGTTCCTGCCGATCCTCAAGAACGGCGGAGAGGCTCTGTGCCCGTACTGCGGCACGCTCTATAAATTTACCGGCCCGGTGCCGCATGGCCATCACTAAGCCACGCACTCAATCATCTGATTTAAAGGTGTAGCCTTGCTGCACCTTTTTTGCTTCTGTACATGATCAAGAAAATTCTGGTAATCGGCCCCTCCTGGGTTGGCGATAGCGTAATGGCCCAGCCGCTTTATCGGCGCCTGCACGAACGTCACCCTGGACTGGAGTTGCACGTATTCGCCCCCGCATGGACACTGCCGCTGCTCTCGCGCATGCCGGAGGTGGCCAAGGCACACCTCAACCCCTTTGGCCATGGCCAGTTACGCTTGAAAGAGCGCTGGAAAGTTGCCCGCCAACTGCGTACCGAGCACTTCGACCAGGTTGTGGTGCTTCCTAATTCGCTCAAAGCCGCACTCATCCCATTCCTGAGTGGCATCCCGCTTCGCACCGGCTTTACCGGCGAACTGCGCTATGGCCTGCTTAACGACACCCGAGACCTGGACGAGCAGGAGCTTCCCACCATGGTGGAGCGCTTCTGCGCCTTGGCTGAAGAGTCCGGCATGCCTGTGCTGCGCCCGATCCCGCACCCCAGCCTGTCGTCGAAACTGGAACAGCAACAGGATACCGCCCGCAAGTTAGGCATCGACCTGCAGCAACCACTGATTGCCATGTGTCCTGGTGCCGAATACGGCCCGGCAAAGCGCTGGCCGGCACGACACTTTGCCGAGCTCGCCCGTCGCTACCACGCCGCCGGATATCAGGTCTGCCTGTTCGGCTCCGGCAAAGACAAGGAAATCGGCGAAGAAATCGCCAGCTTGTCACAAGGGGCTGCGGCCAACCTGTGTGGCAAAACCGGCCTGGAAGAAGCCATCGACCTGATCGGCCTTGCCAAGCTTGCCGTTTGCAACGACTCCGGACTGATGCATGTGGCTGCAGCGCTGGATGTGCCACTGGTCGGCATTTACGGCTCGTCCAGCCCTGACTTCACACCGCCGCTGAGCAACAAATCGGTGATCGTGTCGCTAAACATGGACTGCAGCCCATGTTTTGAGCGCAACTGCCCGTACAAGCACACGCTCTGCTTGGAAAACCTTCACCCGGCGCAGGTCTGGCAAGCTGCAGAGAGCATGCTGCAGCAATCGCCGCCACCAGCAACCCAATCGCAAGAATAAGATCATGAAGCGCAACGAACTACCGGCCACCCCGGAAGAAAATAGCCGCCGCATGGAACTGGTTCGCGCCGCCGCCCGGCTGTTCCGCGACCAGGGATACGAGCGCACCACCGTCCGCGACCTTGGCAATGCCGTAGGCTTGCAATCCGGCAGCCTGTTCTATCACTTCCGTACCAAGGAAGAAATCCTGGTTGCCGTCATGGCACTCGGCATTACCGCCACCACCGAACAGCTGGCAGCCACCTTGACCGCAGCCGGCGACACTCGCAGCAAGTTGGCCGCACTGTTTCATGTGCATCTGCATTCGCTACTGGGGGACAACCAGGCGGCACTGGAAGTAATGCTATACGAGTGGCGCAGCGTTTCGGCGGCCGCCAAACCAGGGTTGATCGTACTGCGCGATCGATACGAAGCACTATGGCAACAAGTGCTGGACCAGGCCGCAACCGAGGGGCTAGTCAAACAGGATACCCGATTGCTGCGCCGCACCCTGCTTGGCAGCCTGCACTGGACCGTACAGTGGTACCGTAACGATGGTGAACTTAGTGTGGCCCAACTGGCCGAACGTATGCTGGCACTAGTCATACAGGAAAACTGACTTGCCAACGGCTGCCATATCATCTTGAATGAAGACGTTATAGGGGAGTCCTGCATGCGCAAGAGCAAGCTCCGAAAACCCGTCTGGCTGCTACTTGGTTACCTTAATCTGGCCTTGGGTATACTTGGTGCCGTCACGCCACTACTGCCGACAACAGTATTCATTCTGATGGCAGCCGCCTGTTTCGCCCGCAGCCACCCGAATATGGAGCAGCGGCTGTTACAACACCCTGTTTTTGGCAAGGTCATACGTGACTGGCGCCTATATCGCGGCATGCAACGTCGCACCAAGTTTTTGGCGCAGGGAAGCATGTTGGTTTCCTTCGGGGCAAGTATCGTCTTCAGCAGCCATCTGCCCTATATACAGGCCATTCTGGTTCTGTTATGGCTTGGATTGAGCATATGGATACTTCACTTGCCCACCCTGTCGGCTAACCAGCAGTTTAGATCGACCGTTATGCCGCAATGCACGCTTCGCAAGCTGGACTCCCTGCCTGAGGAACATTGAGATGGATATCAGCAACAACAGCTACAGCAGCGTAAATAACGCTGGCAACAGCCTGCAGCAGCAACGACAGCTGCAAGATCGCCAGCGCCTGCAGGATGAACAGGCAGCCGCAGCAGCAGCGCGACAGGCAAACACCCAGCAGCAAAGTGGCGCTGTTCAAACAGCCCAAGCGGTACGTGAAAGCGAATCGGCCTCAGCCACTCGTAATGGCACCAGCAACCAATCTTCCAGGCAGCTGGAAAATAGCCTGCAAGCGCAATTACTGAACTCCCGAGCTGCACAACTTTCAGACAACACGCCGCCCAGCCAACAAACCAACAACTCCAGTACCACAAGCAACGCAAGCAATGAGACGCAGCCAAACAAGCAAGCCAATACCCAGCAACAACAAAAGCAGGACACTAGCCGAGCCGAGTTGAATGCCTACAGCCAGCAGAATGCTGTTGCCCAGTACCAGAGTAGCCAATCACTCCTGCAGGATGCCGGTAGCAGCAAGCAGGTTCGCACCAGCGCGTAATCAACACACATAACAGGGGGTTAGCATTTTCAGCCGTTGTGCTGCGACGTATGCGGCATCTCCCCCCCCCCGCCCAACACTATAGCAATGAGTGAAGACCATACCTTGCCATTGCAGATGGCGCACATCTGTACCACCCCCCTCTTGTTAGTTCAAAACTATCTCGTCATTAGCAACGCTCAATAAGCTTGCCCCTCACATTATTGCTAAAATAGCGCCATTCACCGACGCACAGGAAAATGAACATGAGCCAAACTCGTCACAGCCCGCTGTTGATCCTGGGTTCCGGCCCGGCTGGCTACACTGCAGCCGTCTATGCCGCACGCGCCAACCTCAAGCCGGTACTGATCACCGGTATGGCACAGGGCGGCCAGCTGATGACCACCACGGACGTGGACAACTGGCCGGCAGATGTCGCCGGCGTGCAAGGCCCAGAATTGATGCAGCGCTTCCAGCAACACGCCGAGCGCTTTGGCACCGAGATGATTTTCGACCATATCCACACCGCCAAGCTGGATGAAAAGCCGTTCCGCCTGATTGGCGACTCCGGCGAGTACACCTGCGATGCGCTGATTATCTCTACCGGTGCCTCTGCCAAATACCTGGGACTGCCCTCCGAACAGGCATTCTCCGGCAAGGGTGTATCCGCTTGCGCCACTTGCGATGGCTTCTTCTACCGCAATCAGGACGTGGCAGTAGTAGGCGGCGGCGACACTGCCGTCGAAGAAGCGCTGTATCTGGCCAACATCGCCAAGCATGTCACCCTGATCCACCGTCGCGACACCTTCCGTGCCGAAAAGATCATGGTCGACAAGCTGAATGCTCGCGTAACAGAAGGCAAGATCACCCTGAAGCTGAATGCCAACCTGGACGAAGTCCTGGGCGATGACAGTGGTGTAACCGGCGCACGCCTGAAGTTCAACGATGGCCACACCGAAGATATCAAGGTAATGGGCGTGTTTATCGCTATCGGCCACAAGCCGAACACCGACATCTTCAAAGGACAGCTGGAGCTGGACGAAACCGGCTACATCGTGACCCGCGGCGGTCGCGAGGGCAACTCCACTGCCACCAGCGTTCCGGGCGTATTTGCTGCCGGCGACGTGCAGGATCACATCTACCGTCAGGCCATTACCAGCGCCGCATCCGGCTGCCAGGCGGCCCTGGACGTCGAGCGCTTCCTGGATCACTAAGCGATCCCCGCGTTGAAGTCGCTCAAGGATCAGCTCAAGCCGATCAAAGCACAGGCAAGGCCCGCAAGGGTCTTGCCTGTTGCCGTTGCGGCCAACCCCGAGCCAGAACCTGACTTCCCGACCTTGATGCGACACGTTCTGCCACTCAAGCCCGACGGTCGCGTGCAACATCCGCTGCCACGTCCCAAGCCACGCCGCTTGCGTCAGCCAGTCACCAGTCAAGGCGAAGCCGAACACAACAATCTGTTCGCCCAAATGCTGGGCTGGTTCGAACCAGCCGAAGTCGAGCATCAACACCGCAGCCCCGGCATGCCCAGCGGCACGCTGCGCAAGCTGCGCGGCGGCCACTGGCCGGTATGCGCCGAACTCGATCTGCATGGCCTGGACCGTTTCGAGGCACACGAACGGCTGGCGCTATTTCTGCACCGCTCCCGCCAAGTCGGCCAGTGCGTGCGCATCATTCATGGCAAAGGCCTGAGCTCTCGCGGCGAACCGGTATTGCCCAAGATGGTCAGAGCCTGGCTCAGCCACCATCCCGACGTACTGGCCTTTTGCGAAACCGCCAGCCACCAGGGTGGAAGCGGCGCCGTACTGGCGTTACTCAAGCGCCCAAAGTGACAAGGAAAACAAACATGGACACCTGCCCGACCTTCACCGCACCCGCCACCAGCGGCCAACAGCTCACCCTGCCCGATGGCCGGTTAACAGTGCTGTACTTCTACCCCAAGGACAACACCCCCGGCTGCACCACGGAAGCACAAGGTTTCCGTGACCAGCATGCCGCTTTTGTTGCCGCCGGCGCTCGCATCGTTGGCGTGTCACGCGACAGCCTCAAATCGCATGAGAATTTCAAAGCCAAGTTCGAATTGCCATTTGAATTGATCAGCGATCCGGAGGAAACTGTATGTAATCTGTTTGCTGTCATGAAGCTGAAAAACATGTACGGCAAACAGGTAAGAGGGATTGAACGCAGCACCTTCGTGATTGACGGTGCTGGCAACATCCTTCGCCAATGGCGCGGCTTGAAAGTGCCGGGCCATGTTGAAGAAGTGCTTGCGTTCGTGAACACGCTTTAAGCGGGGCGCACATGGGGTGGGCCCTGCCAGCCAAGGGGGCCCTATCATGGCAAGCCGCAAGAAAAGCAAGAACATCAAACTTTTCGTTCTCGACACCAACGTATTGCTGCATGACCCCACCTGCCTGTTCCGCTTCGAGGAACACGACATTTTCATCCCCATCATCACGCTGGAAGAACTGGACACCCATAAAAAGGGCATGTCTGAAGTAGCCCGCAATGCCCGCCAGGCCAGCCGCTTCCTTGATGAGATTGTCAGTCAGGCCGGTGCAGACATCACCGATGGCATCGAACTGAAAAATGCCAGCCGCGAAGCTGCCACCGGCCGGTTACTACTGCAAACCCAGGCCATCCACGCCACCTTGCCGGCCTCAATGCCGGTAGGCAAGGCGGACAACCAGATTCTTGGCATCGTGATGGCGCTCAAGCAACTGGAGCCGTCGCGCAATGTGATTCTGGTGTCCAAAGACATCAACATGCGCATCAAAGCGCGCGCGTTGGCGCTGGAAGCAGAGGATTACTTCAACGACAAGGTGCTGGAAGATTCCGACTTGCTGTACACCGGCATGCGCGAGATCGACCAGGGCTTCTGGGATCGCAATGGCAAGGATCTCAAGTCCTGGCAGGAGCATGGCCGCACCTACTACCAGCTGAAAGGCCCGGACGTACCCAGCCTGATCCTCAACCAGTTGTTGTGGCAGCAGGGCGAGCAGCTGCTGCAGTGCCGCGTTATCCAGCTGGATGGCAAGACCGCGGTACTGGAAACGCTGCGCGACTACAGCCACCAGAAGAACAACGTGTGGGGCATTACCGCGCGCAATCGCGAGCAGAATTTTGCCCTCAACCTGCTGATGAATCCGGAGGTAGACTTCATCACCCTGCTCGGTCAGGCGGGCACCGGCAAAACCCTGCTGACGTTGGCCGCAGGTCTGGCAATGACGCTGGAGCAAAAGATATACAGCGAGATCATCATGACCCGCGTCACCGTGCCGGTGGGTGAAGACATCGGCTTCCTGCCGGGCACCGAGGAAGAAAAAATGCTGCCCTGGATGGGCGCACTGGAAGACAACCTCGACGTCCTCAACAAAACCGAAGAGGACAGCGGCGATTGGGGCCGCGCCGCCACCCGTGACCTGATCCGCAGTCGTATCAAGGTCAAGTCCCTCAACTTCATGCGCGGGCGCACCTTCCTCAACAAGTACCTGATCATCGACGAGGCACAGAACCTCACTCCCAAGCAGATGAAGACATTGATCACCCGCGCCGGCCCCGGCACCAAGGTGGTTTGTCTCGGCAACATCAGCCAGATCGACACACCGTACCTGACCGAAGGCAGCTCGGGCCTGACCTATGTGGTTGACCGCTTCAAGGGCTGGGACCACTCCGGGCACATCACCCTGCAGCGCGGCGAGCGTTCGCGACTGGCCGATTACGCGGCAGAAGTGTTGTGAGCCGGGTGGCACTGGAACTACTGCACGCCAGCAACAGCGGCGAGGCCCGTGCGGCCCCGCCGCTGTTGTTCATCCATGGCGCCTACAGCGCGGCCAACTGCTGGCAGCAGCAGTTTCTGCCCTGGTTCAGCCAGCAAGGCTACGATTGCTGGGCACTGAGCCTGCGTGGCCACGGCAACAGCCCGGGACGCGACAAGTTGCACGATTACGGCATTGCCGACTACGTCGACGATGTCGCCTGGGCCTGCGACCAACTACCCCGCCAGCCGGTATTGCTCGGGCACTCGATGGGAGGCTTTGTCATCCAGCAGTATCTGCGCCAGCACCCCGCACCGGCCGCAGTGCTGCTAGCCAGCGTGCCACCTGGAGGACTGGCTCTCCCCACCTGGCGCCTTGGCCTGACTGCACCGGACATCCTGCTGGGGCTAAACCTGTTTCAGCAGGGCAAGTATCACCCCACGGCGGACGAAGTCCGCCGCATGCTGTTGTCTGCCGACGTTGAGCAGGCTACGGCGGAATGGCTCGCGCAACACTGCCAGGTAGAAAGCCAGCGCGCCATTCTGGACATGACGCTGACCACAGCCCTTTTTGCCCGCCGCCTGCCTTGTCCGGTGTTGTCGCTGGTTGGCCGCAACGATCTACTGGTCAGTCCGATGGAAGCGCGCTCCGGCGGCCAACTGCTCGGCATCGACACCGTCGTACTGCCGGACATGGGGCACATGCTGATGCTGGACCGCCGCTGGTTACAGGCCGCGCAAGCCGTAGACGACTGGCTTTGCCAGCAATTTCTCGCGCCAGCTCCTGGCTGACAAACAACTTGCCGCGTACAACAAGGCTTGCTAGTGTGGCGGCCATTTCTCATGCCGTACGGCAAATTCATTCCAGGAGTAGCAATGGCGGGTAGTAGCCTTTTCATGCTGATCGACGACATCGCCAGCCTGCTTGACGATGTGGCCGCCATGACCAAAGTCGCGGCAAAGAAAACTGCCGGCGTGCTGGGGGACGATCTGGCGCTGAACGCACAGCAGGTTACCGGCATCCGTGCCGAGCGCGAACTCCCCGTAGTCTGGGCGGTAGCGGTTGGTTCATTGCGCAACAAGTCCATCCTGGTACCACTCGCCCTGGCCATCGGGGCATTTCTACCCTGGCTGATCACCCCCTTGCTGATGATTGGCGGCGCCTTCCTCTGCTTTGAAGGGGCAGAAAAACTGGTCCATAAATATCTGCACGCATCCGATGAAGCACAGGAGCACGACGAACGGCTGCAGGCACTCCAGAACCCGGAAATGGATATGGTGACCTTTGAGCGTGACCGCATCAAAAGCGCCATTACCACCGACTTCATTCTCTCGGCGGAAATTATCGCTATTGCCCTTGGAACCGTGGCGGCAGAACCATTTGTCAGCCAGCTGGCCGTACTGACCGGCATTGCCGTCTTGATGACAGCTGGCGTGTACGGTCTGGTTGCCGCCATCGTCAAACTGGACGATGTAGGCCTCTATCTGGCGCAAAAACCTCAGACAAGTAGCCAGGTAATTGGCCGCCTGCTACTGAATGCGGCACCGCCCTTGATGCGTTTCCTGTCGGTAGCCGGTACGGTAGCAGTATTTCTGGTCGGCGGCGGCATTCTGGCCCACGGCCTGCCAGTGGTTTACCACGCCATAGAAGGCTTTGCCGCCGGCAACGCCAGCCACCTTCCCGGCGGCATCACCTCGGGGCTGCTCAACGGTCTGCTCGGCCTGCTGGCAGGCTTGCTGCTAGTGTTGCTGCACACGCTGGCTTCGCGTTTCCGCACTGCTCGCAACTAGGCTGCAGGCAATAAACAAACCCGGGCATGCCCGGGTTTGTTTATTGCGGCCAACAGATCAATCGTCATCATCCGCCAGCCATGATGGCTGTCGCTTCTCCAGAAACGCCCTTACCCCTTCTAGCTGCTCCGCACCGCCCATCAGCTCCAGAAAAGCAGCCTTTTCTAGCAGCAACTGCCTGTCCAGCGTGCTTTGCGGACTACCATCAATCAGGCGCCGCGCGGCCAGCACGGCCGAACGCGATTGCCGCGACACTTTGCCGGCCAGGCTTACCGCCATGATCTTGGCCAGCCCGGCATCCACCACCTCTTCCACCACCCCGATACGCAGTGCCAGGTCGGCATCCACAGTTTCGCCCCCCAGTATGATGCGCTTTGCCCACGCCACTCCGACGCGATCGGCCAAGGCCTTGGTCCCGCCGGCACACGGAATCAGCCCCACTGATGCTTCCGGTAAACCGAGCCGAGCACCACGTTCGGCCACGATATAGTCACAGGCCAGCGCACACTCCAGCCCTCCGCCCAGTGCATAGCCATTAACGGCCGCCACTGTAACGCCATGAAAATGCCGGATGCTGTTGAACGCCAGCGCAAAGGCATCTGCAACCTGTGCGGCCAACGTCTCGTCACCAGCGGCGAACTGTTGCAGATCGGCGCCGGCAGAAAAGAATTTCTCGCCGGCCCCAGTCAGCACTACCGCATTTACTTGCTGCTCGCTCCCCAGCAGCTCCATCGCGGAGGCCAGTGCTTGCAAGGATTCCAGCGTCCAGGCATTGGCCGGCGGATTGTCGATTGTCACAATCGCCGAGTGGCCAAGATGCTCGATCACGATCTGTTTGTTCATTCGTTATTGCTCCCATCCTTGCTGCCCGGCCAGGCCTGACATAGCCAGAAGACGATCACCGTAAATTTTGCGACAGCAGCTTCCTGCCCCCTGCCGGCTTGATGACAAGGTTAACTACTAATAACGATGGACTATCCCACTGTTTTTTCAAGCCATTACCCGGAAATAAAGCCTAAGCCGCCGCTAAGCCGTTAACATATTTTCCAGCCAGCCTGTTGCCAAAATTTCCACCCTCGGCACGACTGTTACAATGCCGCTTTTCCCCGTCACGCCTTCATCATGCTCGAGATCAGTCTGCTTTCACTTTTTCTTACCGGCTTGCTGGGAGGCGTGCATTGTCTGGGCATGTGTGGCGGCATCGTGGCCGCCATTTCGGTGACCAGCCAGGGCCGCAAGCCACTGCTCTTGCTGGGCTATAACCTGGGACGGCTGGCGAGTTATGTTGCCATCGGCGCGCTGCTCGGCGGGCTGGCGCAATGGGGCATCGCACAGGCCAACTTCCGGCCGCTACAGCTCGGCCTATTTGCTGCGGCCAACGTGCTGCTGATTCTGCTGGGCCTGTATCTTGCGGGCCTCTCCAGCGCGGTGACGCAGATCGAAAAACTGGGGCAGCCGCTTTGGCACAAGCTGCAACCGCTCACGCGCCGGCTATTGCCGTTACGCCACGGCTGGCAAAGCTTACTGGTCGGCGCGGTGTGGGGCTGGGTACCTTGCGGCCTGGTCTACACGGCCAGTCTCTCCGCACTGGCCAGCCAGAGCGTAGCCAGTGGCGCGCTGGTGATGCTGAGCTTCGGCCTCGGCACGCTGCCCAACCTGCTGCTGATGGGGGCTTTTGCCAGCAAACTGGCACAGTGGAAACAGCAACGGCCAGTCCGTCTGATTGCCGGTCTGGCCGTTGCCGCCATGGGTGCATGGCACTTGCTACAACTATTTAGCGCATCGCACTGAGCAGGGTCTCGACGTTACTGCGGAACAGTTGCAGATAGTTGCCCGCCTTGCCATCGCTGGACAAGGCATCCGCATACAGCTTGCCGCCCACCTTCACCCCGGCCTCATTGCTCAACTGCTGCAGCAGACGCTTGTCAGCCATGTTCTCGAAGAACACCGCCTTCACCTGCTCCTTCTTTACTTGCTGGATCAGACGTGCCACCGCCTTCGCCGAAGCCTCCGCTTCGGTGCTGATGCCTTGCGGCGCCATGAAACGGATCTGGTAACGGGCTGCCAGGTAGCCAAATGCCTCGTGTGAGGTCAGCACCTTACGCTTGGCCAGCGGCACGGCGGCAAATTGCTGGGCAGCCCAACCGTCGAGCGCCTTGAGCTTGGCCTTGTAGGCATCCGCACGCTGGTGAAAGTAGCCGGCACCAGCCGGATCGGCCTTGCTCAAACCATCAGCAATGGCATCAACATACAGCATGACGTTTTGCGGGTTATGCCAGGCATGCGGGTCGATACTGCCATGATCATGACCATCACCCTCGTGATGCCCCTCCTCTGCCGCAGCCAACGGTTTTACCTTGGCGCCAGCCGTCACAGTCAGTCCCTTGAAACTGGCCGCCCGCGACATGCGCGGCATCCAGCCTTCAAACCCCAAACCGCTGACCACGAAGACCTTGGCAGCGGCCAGCTTCTTCACATCTGCCGGCGCCGGCTGAAAGACATGCGCATCCTGATCCGGCCCGACCAGTGATTGCACCTCGACCTGGTCACCACCGATTTCGCGGGTGATATCGGCCACGATGCTAAAGCTGGCCACTACCGGCACCTTGGCAACGGCGAACAACGGCGACAGCAGCAGTGCCATCGCAAAAAACTTGCGCATTGAAAACTCCTAATTGGTCAGGTGGCGGGAACGGAACAGCCGTGGCAACAGGCCGCCGCGCGGCGCCAGCAGCATCGACAACAAATAGGCGACACCAGCCAGCAAAATAATGGCAGGGCCGGATGGCAACTCGGCATGGTAAGACAGCAACAAGCCACCGACGGCCGACAGGCTGGCGATCAGCAATGCCACCAGCAGCATGCCACCCACCGAGGCCGCCCACAGTCTGGCCGCGATAGCCGGCAGCATCATCAACCCTACCGACATCAGGGTGCCCAGCGCCTGGAAGCCGGCCACCAGATTCATCACCACCAGCAGCAGGAACAGCAGGTGCCACACGCCGCCTCGAGCGCCGATGGCACGCATGAATACCGGATCGAGACTTTCCAGCAGCAGTGGCCGGTAGATTGCCGCCAGCACCAGCAAAGTGATGCTGGCAACGCTTGCCACCAGCAACAGCGCGGCATCGTCCACGGCCAGCACCGAGCCAAACAGCAGGTGCATCAAGTCGACATTGCTGCCGCTCTTCGACACCAGCAGCACGCCCAGCGCCAGCGACAGCAGATAAAAGCCGGCAAAGTTGGCGTCTTCCTTCACCTCGGTATAGCGGGTAGCCAGACCGGCCAGCAGCGCCACCAGTACCCCGGCAACAAAGCCGCCGGCGCTCATCGCCGGCAGGCTGAGACCCGCCAGCAGATAGCCCACCGCGGCGCCCGGCAATACCGCATGGCTCATAGCGTCACCCATCAGACTCATGCGCCGCATCACCAGTAGCAAGCCCACCGGCGCGCTACCCAGCACCAGCGCAAGGCAACCCACCAGCGCCCGGCGCATGAAGGCAAAATCGGCAAACGGCGACACCAGCATTTCATGCAACGTCATGAGCGAACTCCCTGGCCATCCACGGCACACACAGGCGCATTGGCCTGCCAGTGGGCGGCGGTTTCGGTAGCACGTTTCAGATTGTCATCGGTCAGCACGGTATCGGTCGCCCCCCAGGCCACCACCTCGCGCGCCATCAGCAGGGTTTGCGGGAAAAACGCCCGCACCTGCTCGTAATCATGCAGTACCGCAATCACCGTACGCCCCTCCTCCTGCCAGCGGCGCACCAGCGCCAGCAGATCGAAGGTGGTACGTGCGTCCACCGCATTAAAGGGTTCATCCAGCAGGATCAGTCGGGCGTCCTGCACCAGGATGCGGGCGAACAGCACGCGCTGGAACTGGCCGCTGGACAGTGCCGACACCGGATGCAGCGCGAAGTCTTCCAGCCCGACGGTCACCAGTGCATTCCAGCTGGCATCATCCAGCTGGCGGCCAACATTGCCGAACAGGCCGCTGCGCCGCCAGTGACCGCTGCTGACCAGATCGATTACCGACACCGGCAGGCTGCGATCGATTTCGGATTGCTGCGGCAGGTACGCAATGTCT
Organism: Vogesella oryzae; assembly: GCF_902829295.1. Taxonomy (GTDB): domain Bacteria; phylum Pseudomonadota; class Gammaproteobacteria; order Burkholderiales; family Chromobacteriaceae; genus Vogesella; species Vogesella oryzae. Next base: position 136,323 of record NZ_CADEPL010000016.1, on the reverse strand, counting down.
TTGCGGCTGATGGCGTCAAACTGCACTTCGCCGCTATCCGGCCGAATGGCACCCATGATGGTTTTCAGCAGCGTGCTCTTGCCGGCACCGTTGGGGCCGAAAATGGCGGTCGCCTGGCCCGGAGCAAAGCGGCCGCTCACATGGTGAACGGCCGGATGGCGCTGGTAGGAAACCGTAAGGTTATGTAACGAGATCAACTTTCCCCTCCCAAGGCCCACAGCACCATTGCCCACAACAGCAGCAGCAGGCCGGAAGCCAGCAGCAGGCGCTGCCCGGCTGACATGGCCAGCAAACGCCAGCGCGGCAGATGGCTGTCATCGCCGGCGCCATGCGGATGCGGGTGGGAGTGGGCATGCTCGTGTTCATGCTCGTGATGGTGGTGATGTTGTGTCATATCAGCTCTGTGACCACGGTTCGATGCAGGCTCGTAGCGCGGCCTCGATCGCGGCGGCATCCAGCCCGCTGGCAATCAGCTCGAAGCGGTTATCACGGCGCCATGCCACCTGGTTGGCCGCCCAGCGCCCCTCGGTCCAGTTCAGCCACAGCCAGGAATCCATCACCTGGAACACCCCCTTGGCGCGCACCAGGCCATCCACCCGCTGCGGCAAGGTGTCGAAGAAATCGGTTAACGCCTCGCCGGAGAATGTCGTTCCGGCCGGAAAGGTCCAGCCCTGCGACTGCCAGCCCGGCGCATCGTCCTTGCGCACGGCGGGGCGATATTGCGGCTTTGGCGCCAGCGCGGCATCCAGCCACTGCGTGCTGGCCGCACCGTGGTGGATTTCCGCCACCAGCGACTTGGGCGGGAACAGACCGGTGGCCTTGTCGCGGTAGGCGGCCAACGTTTCGGCGTCGGCAAGGTCACTCTTGGTCGCCAGCAGCACATCAGCCACCATGACCTGATCGCGGTACAGCGGCTGGCGGAAGTAGTCGTTATTGACGAACTGGCGCGGGTCGACCAGCGTCAGCACGGCGCCAACCTCCAGCGCATTGCCCAGCGGCTCGGTACGCAGTTCGTCAATCAGCCCGGCAGCATGCGCCAGACCACTGGCCTCGATGATCAGCCGATCCGGCCGTTCACGACGCAGCAGGTTGGCAACGGTCACCGTCATCTGCGGGCCGGCCACGCAACACAGGCAGCCGCCGGCGATCTCGGCCACCGGCAACTCGCCGTCGTCCAGCACCGCGCCATCGATGCCGATCTCGCCGAACTCGTTGACGATAATCGCCCACTTTTCCTCGCGCGGACGGTGGCTGATCAGGTGGCGGAGTGCGGTGGTCTTGCCCACCCCCAGAAAGCCGGTCAGTACATTGACGCGGGTTTTTTTCATGCTTGGCATCCTTGGCAATGTCCCGTCAGCAGCAGGTTCTGTGGCGCGATGGCGAACCCTTCGCCCCCCGCCTGTTCGCGCAACAGCGCCAGCATCGGGGTGGCGTCCAGCTCCTGCACCCGCCCGCACTGGCTGCACACCAGAATCAGCCCTTCGTGATTACAGCCCACATGGCGACACACGATGTAACCATTCAGCGCATCCACCTTGTGCAACAAACCGCTCGCGACCAGAAAATCGAGGGCACGATAGACGGTTGGCGGCGCGGCAATGCCCCGCTGCCGCTGCAAATCAGCCAGCACCTGGTAGGCCTTGACCACCCCGTCATAGCCCAGCACCAGCTCCAGCACTTGACGGCGCAAGCTGGTGAGCTTTGCCCCTTGTTGCTGGCAATGCCGGTCGGCGGCATTGAGGAAACACGCTGCATCCATGATTGACGGACACTTCAAATAAGAAACAGCCAAGAATGTTACGGTATAACAGAACGTTTAACAAGCGTTAACCAAGCTGCCGGCATAACTGTTGCCTGGCTATGCTAAGCTGCCGCCAACATTTGCCTGCCATTCCGCCCAGACCCACGCCATGAAGAAACTCCTGCCAATCGCCCTGTGCTGTGCCTTCCTATCTCACGCCTTTGCCGCCGATCCGATCAAGTCTCGCCAGCAGGTATTCGAGCAATACAAGCAAACCGTTGGCAGCATGGGCAAGATGGTCAATGGCGACACGGCATTTGATAAGGAGATGTTTGCCAAGTTGGCCGCACACATGGACGAGCTGGCACAACAGCCATGGCAGTATTTCACCCCGGGCAGCGACAAAGGCAAGACCGAAGCCCGCCCGGAAATCTGGTCCAAGCCGGCCGAATTCAAGGACGCTACCGACAAGCACAAAGCGGCCGTTGCCAAGCTGAAAACTGCCGCAGCCAGCGCCGGCAGCGTCGACGATGTAAAAGCGCCATTCGGCGCCATGCAACAGACGTGCAAAGCCTGCCACAACCAGTTCCGCGCTGACTGAAACAACAGACGGTTACGCCAGCGTGGTCCGGTTTGCTTTAGCTTGGAAACTTATCACTTTCGCGCAGTCAAAAAGCGCTTTCAGCCTCTCACGACCATCATGAAAAAATTAAGCACTGCCTTGCTGCTGGCCCTGCTGTGTAGCACCGCCTTTGCCGGCCCCGGCGAAGATCGCCAGAAAAGCTTCAAGAAAGTTTTGCTCAGCTTTGAACCGATTGGCGTCATGCTGCGCGACGGCCCTTTCCGCAAGGACCAGTTCATCAAGCATGCGGATGATCTAAAGGCTGCTGCCGCGGTGCCATTTACCCTCTTCAAGCCGAACAGCATCGATGATGTCAGCCGCGCCAAGCCGGAAATCTGGAGCCAGCCGGCCAAATTCAAAGCCGAGCAGGATAAATTCCTGGCCGCGGTCAGTGCCCTGCAAGCCGGGGCGCGTAGTGACGACCTGGCAACCGTGCGCATCAAGTACGCAGCTGTTACACAGAGCTGCAAAAGTTGCCACGACAGCTTCCGCGGCCCTAAACGCTAAGCCAACAGCGGCAAACAAAAAGGCATGCTCTCCAGCATGCCTTTTTTGCTTTCTTGTTTCGCCATCACACCCAGGACAGACCGCCCAACACCAAGCCGGCCACGGCGAACAGCAGCAACACAGCAAACCAGGAAGATGCGAACCGCGGCTCGGCAACTGGTGTTGCCACTTTTTTGTGCCCCACCAGCATCGGCTTGACCAAATTCTCGCGATGCAAAACCCGATACACAATGATTGCCGTCACATGCACCCCGACCAGCCCAAGCAATACATTGAACCATAAGCCATGCCACTCGGTGACCTGTTCGGCCAAGCCGCCGTCCAGCAGTTTGGCCAGCGGCCCATCAAAAGTATAACTGTCGACATCGGCGGCAAAGAGCCCCAGCCCCAACTGCAGCAGCAGTGCGGCCAACATTGCAAGTACCATCAAGGCACCCAGCGGATTGTGGCCGAGACCATCATGCTCACCGCGCAGATAAGCCCGGATTGCCGCCGGTCCGCGCACAAAACTGCCGAAGCGCGATGTCTGACTACCCAGCACACCCCACAGCAAACGGAACAGCGCCAGCACCAGCAAAGTCACGCCGCTACGGATATGCCATTGCAGCTGCCCGCTCTCGGCACTCCACCACATCACGCCAAACAATATCACCAGCGACCAGTGAAATAGCCGCGTCGGCAGATCCCAGACCTTCACCCGATAATTCATCTATCGCCCCATCGCACAACCAAACCGCATCATTTTACCCGCGCCACTTGGGCTGCCGACAGCAATGCATTAACGAATGTTGCAAGGCAAAAGCCGGGGCAGCCAAATGGCAAAATCGGCTAGAATAGCCCCTTTGTCGCCAGCGCCCATCAGGGCCAGCACCGCACCAACCCCAGGAGAGTTTTCAAGATGCACCAGTCCGCCCTTATCCAGGATCTGCAAGCCCGTGGCCTGATCGCGCAACAAACAGACGCGGCAGCCCTCGACGAACTGCTGACCAAGGAGAGCGTGACCCTGTATTGCGGCTTCGACCCGACCGCAGACAGTTTGCATATCGGCAGCCTGGTGCCCATCCTCATGCTGCGCCGATTCCAGCTGGCCGGCCATCGCCCGGTCGCCCTGGTTGGCGGCGCCACCGGCATGATCGGCGACCCTAGCTTCAAGGCCACCGAACGCAAACTCAATACGCCGGACGTGATTGCCGGCTGGGTAGACAAGATTCGCGCCCAGGTGTCGCCCTTCCTGTCGTTCGAAGGTGAAAACGCCGCCCAGATGGCCAACAACTACGACTGGTTTGGCGGCATGGGGGCACTGGAATTCCTGCGCGATATCGGCAAGCATTTCTCGGTCAACCAGATGATCAAGAAAGAAGCGGTACAACAGCGTATCAGCCGTGAAGACCAAGGCATCAGCTACACCGAATTCAGTTACAGCCTGCTGCAAGGCTATGACTTTGCGGAACTGAACAAGCGCAACGGCTGCAAGTTGCAGATCGGCGGCTCTGCCCAGTGGGGCAACATCACCGCCGGCACCGACCTGACCCGCCGCCTGAACCAACAACAGGTGTTTGGCCTGACCATGCCTCTGGTTACCAAAGCCGATGGCACCAAGTTCGGCAAGACCGAATCCGGCACCATCTGGCTGGATGCCAAGAAGACCTCGCCGTACGCCTTCTACCAGTTCTGGTTGAATACCGCAGACGCCGACGTCTACAAGTTCCTGCGCTACTTCTCGTTCCTGTCCGTGGCCGACATTGCCGCGATTGAGGAAAACGACAAGGCCAGCGGCAGCAAACCGGAAGCTCAGCGCATCCTGGCCGAGCAGGTTACCGCGCTGGTACATGGCCAGGAAGCCGTTGCCGCGGCACAGCGCATCAGTGCAAGCCTGTTCTCAGGCAGTGTGACCGACCTTACCGAGTCCGACCTGGCACAACTGGCGCAAGACGGCATGCCCAGCATCCAATTGCCGCGCGCACAAAGCGGCCTGATCGACACTTTGGTTGCCGGCGGACTCGCCAAGTCGAAATCGGAAGCGCGCACCTTCATCCAGAGCGGAGCCGTCAGCATCAACGGCAACAAAGCCGACAGTCTGGAACACCAGATTGCCGATGGCGAGCGCCTGTTTGGCCAGTACAGCCTACTCAAGCGCGGCAAGAAAAATCACACCCTGATTTGCTGGCAATAATATCGGTCAGACCCACGTTAGCCGCGACTCCACAAGGCAAGCCACCCGGCTTGCCTTTTTTCTTTGCCAGTCGAAATGCATCGTCACAACCCGTCGCCAGACCCTTTGCGCCCGCATTGGTGACTCGCATACAACACCAGGCCTTACCGTCCGAAAAGCCACTATTCAATTTGTCGGCACGCAGCTATAACCCGTAATGACATAGGCAACAATGCATTAAAAGCACATTGCCTTTTTCGTTACCGGAGCAGCAGCTCGTGCAACCAGATACGGAACGACCAGAACTCTGGCAACCCCAGCCGGAGCTTGCTACATGAAAGGTGATTCGACCCATGCGCCAAGCCCCTACCCGCAATCCAACGCACCTGTTGGGTATCGTCTGGCCATTTATCGTCGTGGCCTTACTGCAAGCGGCGATCAGCGGCGTAAGCCTGAACGTGATGTCCAGCGTGCGCGCCTATATCAGCGGAGAAAGCCTATGGTCAAAGGGACAAAAAGACGCCATCTATAGCCTTGAGCAATACACGGAAACCCGAGACAGTAACTATTACCGGCAGTACCAGCGTGCGATCGCCATCCCGCTGGGCGACCACGAAGCTCGGCTGGCGCTGGACCGCCCGGAACCGGACTTGGCTCGCGCTGAAGCGGGCTTCCTGCAAGGCGGCAATCACCCCCAGGATATCCAGGGGCTGATCTGGCTGTTCCGCTATTTCCGCCATTTCAGCTATCTGGAAACCGCCATCAGCCACTGGACCACGGGCGACCGCTACGTACTACAGCTCACCCAGATTGCCGAACAGATGCACCGCGAACTTAGCCGGCAACAAGCCAGCGAAAGCGAGATCGCCAATTGGGAAGCACAAATCCAGCAGATCAACGAGCAAGTCACTCCGATCGAAAAGGCATTTTCCGACACCCTGGGAGAGGGCTCCCGCTTTATCCAGCAGCTGCTACTGGCAGTTAACCTGATTACAGCCAGCATCCTGATATTACTGGCCGCCTTGCGCACCGGAAAATTACTCGCCCAACGCCAGGCATTCGAATCCGCACTGCATGCCGAGCAAGAGCGCGCGCAAGTCACGTTGGCCGCAATTGGCGATGCCGTAATTACCACCGATGAAACCGGCTTCATTTCCTACATGAACCCGGCAGCCGAACAACTCACCACCTGGCTGGATGAACAGGCACGCGGCCTGCCGCTGAACTCGATTTTCCGCATTATCGATGAACACTCGCCACAGAGTGACTGGCGCCTGATCGACCAGATCCTGGCTGGCGAGTGCAGCGAAGACAGTCTGCACACCCAGCTGATGGTACGACTGGATGGCAGCGCCATCGCGGTATCTCTGGTCGCCGCCCCGATTCACAGCAAGCAGCGCATTACCGGAGCGGTGCTCGTCCTGCACGACATGACGCGCGAACGGCAATACGTGGCCAACCTCTCATGGCAAGCAAGCCATGATGCCCTGACCGGCCTTGCCAACCGCCGCGAATTCGAACGCCGCCTCGAGCAAGCGCTGACCAAGCTGGCGCAACATAGCGGCTCGCATGCCGAACACGCTTTAATGTTCCTGGACCTGGACCAGTTCAAAGTCGTTAACGACACCTGCGGCCACGCCGCCGGGGATGAGCTGCTCCGCCAGATATGCACCCTGTTGCAGCAACAACTACGCGAGGGCGACACGCTGGCCCGGCTGGGTGGCGATGAATTCGGCATTCTGCTTGAGCATTGTCCGACACCCGCAGCAGAGCGAATCGCCGAGTCGCTCCGCCAGACCGTGCAGGACCTGCATTTCATGTGGCAGGGCCATCCGTTCAACGTCAGCATCAGCGTCGGGCTGGTACATATCACCGAGGCCATGACCACATTGGCCGAAGCACTGCGCGCCGCTGATGTGGCCTGCTACATGGCCAAGGAAAAAGGCCGCAATCGGGTGCAGATTTACCATGCCAACGACGCCGAGCTCTCCATGAAGTTTGGCGAGATGGCCTGGGTGCAACGCATCCACCTGGCTCTGGAAGAAAACCGCTTTTGTTTGTATGCCCAGCAGATTGCTCCGCTCGGCGATACAACCGACTCCGGCGCCCATATCGAGCTGCTTTTGCGGCTGCATGACGAATTCGGCCTGCTGGTACCACCTATCAGCTTTATTCCCGCCGCTGAGCGCTATGGGTTGATGCCACTGATCGATCGCTGGGTGGTAGAGAATGCTTTTGCCATTCTTGCTGGCCGGCAGCGCTGCGGCAAACCGGAGTCGATCTCTACCTGTGCCATCAATCTTTCCGGCACGACCATCGGTGATGACGCCTTCCTCGACTTCCTGCAAGAGCAATTCCGGCGCCATGCAGTGGCACCGCAATCGATCTGCTTCGAGATTACCGAGACCAGTGCCATCGCCAATCTCAGTGATGCCATCCATTTCATCACTGAACTGCAGAAGATCGGCTGCCGCTTCTCGCTGGATGACTTTGGCTCCGGCATGTCATCGTTCAGCTACCTGAAACACCTGCCGGTGGACTACCTGAAAATTGACGGCAGCTTTGTCAAAGACATGCTGGATGACCCTATCGATCACGCCATGGTTTCTGCCATCAATCACATCGGCCATGTAATGGGCAAACGCACCATAGCCGAGTTTGTGGAAACACCGCAGATCATGCAGGCGGTCGCCGCCCTTGGTATCGACTACGCCCAAGGCTATGCCGTCATGCGACCACAACCGTTTACCTGCGAATGCGAGATGAAACATCCGCGCAGGTGCCAGATACCCGCCTCCGCCACTGCCACGCCACTGACCGACCCCATGCAGCAGGACATCCAGATTGCCAGCAAAGGAAGCACTTAGTGACCGATTTCCAGCGACAAGGCCCGCTTCGTGAAGCCAGCAGCTACCCGCAATGGACGCAGCAGTTATTAGAACAATGCCAGCCTGCCAAGCAACGAGTTGTCGAACATCAGCTATTCCAACGCATGGCCGAAGGACGACTGGAACCGTCCGCCATGCGCCTGTTTCTGACCGGCACCTGGCCGGTTATAGAACAGTTTCCGCTGTATATGGCGCAGAGCTTGCTCAAGACCCGTGTCGGACGACACCGCGGCGAAGACATGGCACGCCGCTATCTGGTACGCAACATCCGGGTCGAACAAAATCATGCCGACTACTGGCAAGCATGGGCAGCAAGCTATGGCATAACCCTGATGGACCTGCACGCTCAGCGCGTACCAGTCGAAATGCACGCACTCAGCCACTGGTGTGCGCATTGTTGCAGCAATAGCGAACTACTGCTGGCCATCGCAGCCACCAACTACGCCATTGAGGGTGCGACCGGAGAATGGTCGCAATATGTCTGTGCCGCGGGCCGCTACGAGGCATCGTTGCCGGAAGCTAGCCGCAAGCGCACCATGAAATGGCTAAAGGTGCACGCGCATTACGATGACGATCACCCGTGGGAAGCACTGGAGATCATCTGCACCCTGGCAGGCACACAGCCAGCCCGCCAGCTGCAACAACAGCTGCAAGCAGCCATCTGTAAAAGCTATAGCTATATGGAGCTGATACTGGACCAGTGTCTACCGCAGGAAGCCAGCAGCAAACAGGACAGTCTGCGGCCAACCTTTGCCTGAGTTGGCACCAATAAAAAAGCCGGGAAACCCGGCTTTTTTATCTCGATGTCCGAATGACTACACCACCCCGGCTTCATGCGCCTGAACGTCGGCATGGTAACTGGATCGAACCATAGCCCCTACAGCTGCATGCTTGAAGCCGACATCGTAGGCCTTGCTCTCGAATTGCTTAAATAGGTCCGGATGCACATAACGCAATACTGGGAGGTGACCGTCGGTCGGCTGCAGATACTGGCCAATGGTAATCATGTCGATATCGTGGGCCCGCATATCGGCCATGACTTCGTACACTTCCTCATCGGTTTCACCAAGGCCAACCATGATGCCGGACTTGGTCGGCACTTCCGGACACAGCTTTTTGAACTCCTGCAACAGCTTGAGCGAGTGCAGATAGTCAGCCCCCGGCCGCGCCTGCTTGTAAAGACGCGGCGCGGTTTCCAGATTGTGGTTCATGACGTCCGGCGGGTTTTTACTGAGAATTTCCAGCGCCAGCTCCAGGCGACCGCGGAAGTCCGGCACCAGCACCTCGATTTGGGTGTTAGGTGACAGCTTGCGAATCTCGCTGATGCAATCGGCAAAGTGCTGGGCACCACCATCACGCAGGTCGTCACGGTCCACTGAGGTAATCACCACATACTTGAGCTTGAGCGCAGCAACAGTTTCGGCCAGATGCTTGGGCTCATTCGGATCCAGCGGATTCGGGCGACCGTGGCCAACGTCACAGAACGGGCAGCGGCGGGGGCAGATATCACCCATGATCATGAAGGTGGCAGTGCCCTTGCTGAAGCATTCGCCGATATTCGGGCAGGTAGCTTCCTCGCATACGGTATGCAACTTCTGATCGCGCAAAATCTGCTTGATCTCGTTAAAGCGCTGGCCATTAGGCAGCTTGGCACGGATCCACTCCGGCTTCTTGAGCTTCTCGTCCAGCGGCACAATCTTGATCGGAATGCGTGCGGTCTTGTCGGCGCCCTTATGCTTTACACCAGCCTGGTTGTCCAGTTTCATGCGGTCTCCTTCATCACCGTCAGATTGCGCTCCAGATGGGGCAGCAACCGCTCGGCGGTTTCCGTCACGGTAAGCGTTGCACCGTGATTCTTCAATTGCGTCACCTTGAGGCCGGCATAGCCGCAAGGGTTAATCCAGCTGAACGGCGTCAGATCCATGTCCACGTTCAGACTCAGCCCGTGATACACCGCGCCATTCTTGATTCTCAGCCCCAGCGAGGCAATTTTTTCACCCGCCACATACACGCCTGGCGCATTCACGTCGCCATAGGCCTCGATGCCCAGCTCGGCCAGCAAGTCGATTACCGACTGTTCGATGCGCCGCACCAGCTCGCGCACACCAATCCCCATGCGCTTGAAATCGATCATCAAATACACCACCAGCTGCCCCGGCCCGTGGTAGGTCACCTGGCCGCCACGGTCGCACTTCACTACTTCGATACTGCTGGGCATGATCAGGTGTTCGGGCTTGCCGGCCAGGCCCAATGTGTACACCGGTGGATGTTCCAGACACCACAACTCGTCCGGCGTGTCCACCGTGCGCTGGTCGGTAAAGGCCTGCATGGCCTGCCAGGTGGGCGTGTAGTCCACCTGCCCCAGGTATTTGACAATACGACTCATGACAGCCTTACAGCACCCACTTCACCAGCGCATGGCCGGTCAGCGAGCGGTAGATGTTGTCCAGGTGCTCACGCGAGGTGGCGGTTACGGTAATGGTCAGGGACACATACTTTCCGCTGGAGCTGTCACGCGCGCTGATGTGCGCATGTTCCAGATCGGGCGCATGCACACGCACCACTTCAAACATGATCAGCTGGAAATCCGGATGGCTCTCGCCCATCACCTTGATGGGAAAGCGGCACGGAAACTCCAGCACGTCGTTAATATCGGTTACTTGCTTGCTCATATCACATCCATTACTGCAAATGTTGGCCGCACTGGGCAGCTATCTGCCCTATATGCGGCCCAACACGGGAATTACCAGCCCAGCCAGAGCTTGATGCTGTCCCACAGGCGGCTAAAGAAGCCGCCTTCTTCCACGCCCTGCAACGCCACCACCGGTTTTTCCGACAGCACCTTGCCATCCAGCGAGATGGTCAGCTTGCCGACTTGCTGCCCCTGCTTGATAGGCGCGATCAGCGGCTGTACGGTGCTCAGCTCCGCCTTCAGCTGCCCGGACTGGCCACGCGGCACAGTCGCGTAAACATCGCTGGCAAAGCCGACCGGCAATTGCTTGCTGGCACCTTTGTACACCGCAATTTCTTTCACCGCCTTGCCGGCTGCATACAGCTTGGGCGTCTCGAAGAACTGCAGCGCGTAATTGAGCAGCTTGGAGCTCTCTACCGCGCGCGCTTCTTCACTTGCCGTACCGACCACAACCGAAATCACGCGGCGCCCATCTCGATGGCTAGACGCGATCAGGTTGAAACCTGCACTGGCGGTATGCCCGGTCTTCATGCCATCCACGTTCGGATCGCGGAACAGCAGCAGGTTACGGTTAGGCTGCGTAATGTTGTTGTAAGTGAACGACTTCATCGAGTAAATCGGATAGAACTCGGGGAAATCGCGAATGATGGCCGCAGCAAGAATGCCCAGATCATGCACCGTGGTGTAGTGCTCCGGATCCGGCAGGCCGGTGGCATTGCGGAACTGGGTATTCACCATACCCAGACGCTTGGCTTCTGCCGTCATCAGCTGGGCAAATACCTGTTCGCTGCCGGCGATGGCTTCGGCAAGCGTGATGCAGGCATCGTTACCGGATTGCACGATCATGCCCTTGATCAGGTCATCCACCTTGGCTGGATGCTTCGGATCCAGGAACATGCGGGAGCCTTCTTCCTGCCAGCCGCTGTGCGACACGGTCAGCGTCTGATCCAGCGTCAGGCGTTTTTCCTTGATCGCCTTGAACGTCAGGTAGGCCGTCATCAGCTTGGTCAGAGAGGCCGGCTCGATGCGGGAGTCCGCATCCAGCGAGGCAACCGTGGTTCCACTCTGGAAATCAGTCAGGAAGTAAGCCTTACCGGCAATTTCTGGGACCGGCGGAACGAAAGCGGTAGCGGCATGCGCCAGAGAGGCCAGCGACAGTGTCGCAGCCATTAGCAGAGAAGTCGTTTTTTTCATTGGTACATCGGGTCGGGTGGTGAAATGCCACAAAAGCAGCCCGCCATTATACACATCGACAGCGGATACTCGGGACGGAAGGAAACAAAATTCGACACGCACAGCACGCGCCGGCGACTGGCTAGACCGCCTTGCCGCCGGCAAGTTTCACCAGGTCGCAATCAGGTGCTGTCACGCGCCAGCAACTCGAAGCCAAGGTCTACCTTTAGCGACGCCGGTTGCCGCCCTGCCATCAGCGCCAGCAGCATATCGGCGGCCTCTGATCCGGTCGCATAACGGGGGGTTGCCACGGTAGTAATGGCCGGATTGCTCCACGCCGACATGTCCAGATTATTGAAGCCGGCAATGGCCAAATCCTGCGGCACACGAATACCACGCCGCTGGGCCTCGAACAGCACACCGACGGCCAGGTCGTCGTTATTGCAGAATACGGCATCACAATCCGGCGCCTGCGCCAGCAAACGTGCCAGCAAGCCGCCCCCCATTCCCACCGACGACGGATTCGGCTCGGTCAACTCCCGACTGGCGTCATACAGCCCGGCCTGCTGCAGCGCAGCCCGATAACCGTCACCACGCCTCAGTGTGCGTGGATCCAGCTGCGCTGCCAGGAACGCGATACGACGATACCCCTTGGCAAGCAACAGCGATGTCAACGCATAGCCGCTATCAAACTGGGAAAAGCCGACGCAAGGACGCCCCCCCTCATCCAGTTCCATCATGTGCACGGTGGGGATATTGCTTGCGGCCAACAGCTGTTGCGCAGCCGGCGTCTGGTCGAAGCCGGTCAGTAAAATGCCATCCGGGTTGTACTCCAGATAGGTGCGCAGCAACTTTTCTTCCTGTTCGGGCGAATAGCGCGTATCACCGATCAGCATCTGGTAGCCCGCCGGATACAACTTGTCATGAACCGCAGCAAGAGTATCGACAAACACCGCGTTGGACAGCGACGGCACCAGCACCACGATGCTGTTGGACTTGGTGGAAGCCAACGCCCTCGCTGCACGGTTCGGCACATACCCCAACAAGCGCACTGCCTCATCGATACGCTGCCGCAAGGCTTCACTCACCAGATCAGGCTTGTTCAGCGCGCGGGAAATGGTAATGGCACTGACGCCAACATGGGCGGCAACGTCGCTCAATGTGGCACGGCTCTGGCCGATTCGGGGTTTGCGTGCAGTCATGACTGGCATTCTAGCTGGGAGGTGGTGATAACGTCACACCATGCTGCATTGCACGATGTAATGTTCTTTACGGCACCCAATGTTAGCGCTAACCTGAATTTCAACCAAGCACTCATCTGCCCCGCAGATGGCAACCACCGCCGATCAGCGGTTTTTTTAAAACAACCGATGTTAACGCTAACATGAACAAAATCACGACAATCGTGCTAATGGGTGTCTGCGGCAGCGGCAAAAGCGTCATCGGCGAAAAGCTGGCCCAGATGCTCGGGTTTAGCTTTGTCGAAGGCGACAACTTCCATCCTGCGGCCAACATCCAGCGCATGGAAGCCGGCACCCCGCTTACCGACCAAGATCGCAAGCAATGGCTGGAAACGCTGCGCGACCAGATAGCACGGGCACGCGAGCAACAGCAGCCCATGGTGCTGTCCTGCTCGGCACTGAAACGCAAGTACCGCCAGCTGCTGCAGAGCGGCGACCCGACGCTGCTGTTCATCCACTTGCATGGCAAGCGTGAACTGATAGAAACCCGCATGCAGGCACGCGCCGATCACTTCATGCCAACCACCCTGCTGGACAGCCAGCTGGCCGACCTGGAGCCGCCTGCCGCTGACGAGCCGGCAATAACGATAGACATCGACCAACCCGTGGAGCAGTTGCTGCAGTCCCTGCTGCAACAACTCGCCCAGACAAGGAGTTGCCATGACTAAAGCACTCAACCGGCTGGAGCGGCTGCTGGAATGGCTGATGACGCTCGCCCTCGCCACCATGGTGACGCTGGTGTTCGGCAATGTGGTACTGCGCTACGCCTTCAACACCGGCTTTGCCGCCGCCGAGGAAGTCTCGCGGCTGATGTTTGTCTGGCTGGTATTTCTCGGCGCTGTACTCGCACTGCGACAGCAGACCCACCTGGGGGTAGACATGCTGCAGGCGCGCCTGCCGGCGCCGCTGCGCCGTCTCTGCGCCATCGTCAGCCACCTGCTGATGCTGTACGCGCTATGGCTCTTCCTGCAGGGCAGCTGGAACCAGACCCAGATCGGCCTGCACACCTTCTCTACCGTACTCGGCTTTCCGATGGCGCTGTTCTCGGCCGCCGGACTGCTGTCAGCCACCGCCATGCTGGGGCTGGTGGCCGGCAACCTGTTCCGCCTGATGCTGCGCCCGGCCGATGCCCACATCCCGGGCACCCCGGGCGAACACTGCGGCCAGGACCTCTAAGGAGACAACATGACCATCGCGATTTTTCTGGCCGTCCTGTTTGCCTGCATGGCGCTTGGCATGCCTGTGGCCTTCGCCCTGATGCTGACCGGCATTGCCCTGATGTTCCACCTGGATTTCTTCGATGCCCAGCTGGTGGCGCAAAACCTGTTGGCCGGCGCCGACAACTTTCCACTAATGGCGGTGCCATTCTTCATCCTGGCTGGCGAACTGATGAATGCCGGCGGCCTGTCCCGCCGCATCATCAACCTGGCAGTGGCCTTTGTCGGCCACATTCCCGGCGGCCTGGGTTTTGTCGCCATCGCGGCTTCCGTACTGCTGGCCAGTCTATCCGGCTCGGCCATTGCCGACACCGCCGCACTGGCGACACTGCTGATCCCGATGATGCGCAATAACGGCTATCCGGTTGGCCGCGCCTCCGGCCTGATTGCGGCCGGCGGCATCATCGCCCCCATCATCCCTCCCAGCATGCCGTTCATCATTTTCGGGGTCACCACCAACACCTCGATTACCGCCCTGTTCCTGGCCGGCATCGTACCGGGACTGATGATGGGCATCGGGCTGGTCATCACCTGGCTGCTGGTGTCGCGTGGCATGCAGGTAGTACCGCAGCCGAAACAAAGCTGGGCACAACGTCGCCACGCCCTGCTGGATGGCGTCTGGGCACTGCTGCTGCCGGTCATCATCATCGGTGGCCTGCGCGGCGGCCTGTTCACGCCGACCGAGGCCGCCGTGGTGGCCGCCATGTATTCGCTGGTGATCAGCCTGTTCGTTTATCGCGAGCTGAAGCTGTCGGCCCTGCACCCGGTGTTCGCCCATGCTGCCCGCACTACTGCCACCGTCATGTTTCTGTGCGCCGCGGCAATGGTGTCGTCCTACATGGTTACCCTTGCCGACCTGCCCGCTCAGGTAGCAGAGCTGCTTGGCCCGCTGATGCAGTCGCCACGCCTGCTGATGGCGGCGGTGATGCTGTTGCTGCTGGTCATCGGCACGGTGATGGATCTGACGCCCACCATCCTGGTACTGGGGCCGGTACTGATGCCGCTGGCACAACAAGCCGGCATCGACACCACCTATTTCGGCGTGATGTTCATCCTGGTCGGCTCGATCGGCCTGATCCTGCCGCCCGTCTGCACCGTACTCAATGTCGTCAGCGGCGTTGCCCGTATTTCACTGGAAAGTGCCTCCCGCGGGGTATGGCCGTTCCTGCTCACCTATGTCGGCCTGCTGGGCCTGCTGGTGGCAGTGCCGGAAATCGTTACCCTGCCGGCACATCTTTTCCGCTAACCCCGCACCACACGTTTTAGCCGCAACCCACACAAGCAAGGAGAGAGACATGAAAACAACCATCAAACCCGTGCTGTTCAGCCTGATTGCCGCCGGCGTACTGCTGTCGCCGCTGGCGGGCGCCGCCGACATCAAGCCGCGCATCATCCGCTTCGGTTACGGTCTGGCCGAAGACAGCAACCAGGGCCGCGCCGTGAAAATGTTCGCCCAGGAAGTTGCCAAGCTGTCCGGCGGCAAGCTCAAGGTCAAAGGTTTCGGCTCCGCCAGTCTGGGCAACGACATCCAGATGCAGAATGCCCTGATCGGCGGCGCGCAGGAGATGATGGTTGGCTCCACCGCCACCCTGGTGGGTGTCGACAAGGACTTCGGTGTCTATGACCTGCCGTTCCTGTTCAGCAACGAGCGCGAAGCCGATACCGTGCTGGATGGCACCTTCGGTAGCAAGTTGCTCGGTCGCCTGCCGGCCAAGGGACTGGTTGGCCTCACCTACTGGGAAAACGGTTTCCGCAATGTGACCAACACCAAGCATCCGATCAACCGCTTCGAAGACTTCCAGGGCATCAAACTGCGGGTGATGCAGAACCCGGTGTACATCGACATGTTCAACAGTTTTGGCGCCAACGCGGTGCCGATGGCCTTCTCCGAGCTGTTTACCGCGCTGGAAACCAAGACCGTAGACGGCCAGGAAAACCCGGTCAACACCATCCAGTCCAGCAAGTTCTACGAGGTGCAGAAATACCTGTCGGTAACCAAGCACGTCTACAGTCCGTGGGTCGTTACCGTCAGCAAGAAGTGGTGGGATGGCCTGTCCCGTGACGAACAGAAAGTACTGCAGGATGCGGCCAACTCTTCACGTGCGTTCGAGCGCAAGGACTCCCGTGCCGAAGCGATGCGCAGCGTGAAATTCCTGGCCCAGCAAGGCATGCAGATCAACTACGTCAGCGACGCCGAACTCAAGCGCATGCGCGACAAGGCCAAGCCGGCGTTCGACAAATTTGCCGCCGCCGGTGGTGCTACCGTACTCGCCGATTTGCAGTCCGCACTGAGCAAGAGCGGACAGTAACACCGGGCCTGCCTGCCCTGGCCACTGCCGGGGCAGGCAGCACTGACGCTGCACTGCAATAATCCGTCCCGATCAGGCATTCCCCGTGCCGGTGCTTCCTGCTACTCTGCCCCTTCAGGGACAAAAAATACGGAATCACCAGCTATGTCGCACCCCAAGGATTATCTTGAACGCATCCTGACCGCCAACGTCTACGACGTGGCCATCGAAAGTCCGCTGGACCTTGCGGCCAACCTCAGCCGCCGCACCGGCAACACCATTTTGCTCAAGCGCGAAGACTTGCAGCCGGTGTTCTCGTTCAAGCTGCGCGGCGCCTACAACAAAATGTCCAAGCTTACCGCCGAGCAGCGCGAAAAAGGCGTGATTACCGCCAGCGCCGGCAACCATGCCCAGGGCGTGGCACTGTCGGCGCAGCGTCTTGGCTGCGAAGCCATCATCGTGATGCCGGTGACCACCCCGCAGGTGAAGATCGACGGCGTTACCCGTCGCGGCGGCAAGGTGGTGCTGTCCGGCGAATCGTTCAGTGATGCCTACCAGCACGCGATGACGCTGGTAGCCGAAACCGGCAAAACCTACATCCCGCCGTTTGACGATCCGGACGTGATCGCCGGCCAGGGCACCATCGGCATGGAGATCCTGCGCCAGCACCCCGGCCCCATCGATGCGGTATTCGTTGCCATCGGCGGCGGTGGCCTGGCCGCCGGTGTGGCCAGCTACATCAAGCGCCTGCGCCCGGAGACCAGAATCATCGGCGTGCAGCCAGTAGATTCCGACGCCATGAAGCAATCGATCGAAGCCGGCCACCGCGTGGAGCTGAAAGACGTAGGCCTGTTCGCCGATGGCGTGGCAGTAAAGCTGGTGGGCGAGGAAACCTTCCGCATCTGCCGCGAGCTGCTGGACGAGATCATGCTGGTGGACACCGACGCCATCTGCGCCGCCATCAAGGACATTTTCGAGGATACCCGCTCCATTACCGAGCCGGCCGGCGCGCTGGCGGTGGCCGCCGCCAAAGCCTATGTGGAACGTGAAGGCTGCAGCGGCAAGACGCTGGTGGCGATCAACTGCGGCGCCAACATGAACTTCGACCGCCTGCGTCACGTGTCGGAACGCTCCGAACTGGGCGAGCGCCGCGAAGCCATCATCGCGGTGACCATTCCGGAGAAGCCGGGCAGCTTCAAGAAATTCTGCAGCGTGATCGGCAACCGCAACATCACCGAGTTCAACTACCGCTTTGCCGACCCCAGCATCGCGCATGTGTTTGTCGGCGTGCAGATCAGCGGCAAGGACGAGGTTGGCCGCATCGTCGAGGACCTGAAAGCCAACGAGCTGGATGGCCTCGACCTGACCGACAACGAGCTGGCCAAGCTGCATATCCGCCACCTGGTCGGCGGCCATGCGCCACAGCTGAAAGACGAACGCGTGCTGCGCTTCGAATTTCCGGAACGCCCGGGCGCGCTGATGCGCTTCCTGGAAGCGATGCACACCGACTGGAACATCAGCCTGTTCCACTACCGCAACCACGGTGCCGACTATGGCCGCGTGCTGATCGGCATCCAGGTGCCGGCGGAAGACAACGCCGCCTTCACCGCCTTCCTCGACAATCTGGGCTACCCGTGGGCGGAAGAGACCGACAATCCCGCCTACAAGCTATTCCTCGGCAAGACACTACGCTGAGCGTGACGTAAAATCATGCGGCCAACCGTACAAAGGTTGGCCGCATTTATTTTGTCGCTACCCTCCGGAGAAACGCGCAACATGATCAAGGCCGTACTGTTTGACCTTGACGGCACCCTGGCCGATACCGCCCGCGACCTGGGCGCCGCCCTCAACCGCCTGCTGGCCGAAGAAGGACTGCCGCCGCAGCCGTACGAAGCGGTACGCCCGATTGCCAGCCACGGCGCCCGCGGCCTGGTAAGCCTGGGCTTCGGCATCGACAAGAATCACCCGCGTTTTGAAGAATACCGGCTGCGCTTCCTCGATCATTACGAGCACAGCTTCGCCGACAAGACCGTGCTGTTCGACGACATCAACCCGCTGATCGACGCGCTGCAGGCGCGCAACCTGCAGTGGGGCATCATCACCAACAAACCGATGCGCTTTACCGACCGCCTGGTACCGGCGCTGCCGTTTGCCAGCAAGCCGGCGGTGGTGGTGAGCGGCGACACCGTCGGCGTCGCCAAACCGGATCCGGCGCCAATGCTGCACGCGACCCAGCAACTGGGCATAGCGGTATCAGCTCGCCGGCGGTCGGCAGCCCATCTGCCTGCTCCGTGGCCAGAAAAGCATCCGCAGGCAGATCCGGCAGTTCAGCCGGTGCGGCATACTGATCAAGCTGTGCGGCCAGCGCGGCAACGGCCGCCTCATCGTCGCCAGCAATCGGGGAATCGATAATTGCCGAGGAAGCAACCTCCGGAAGTACCGGCTCGAACCTTGCCAATGCAAACAAGGCATCCAGACCAGCCTCGGCTGGCCCGATTGGCGCAGGCTCCCCCTCGGGAGTCAACTGGAACGGAAAATCGGTTTCTTCAGACGAGACCTCTTCGTCAATCATTGCCGGTGCGATGCCCGGCAGAACCTCATCCAGCGCCAGATCATCCGGCATGTCCACGTCCAGATCCAGCGATGGCAAACTCTCGATCAGCCTGCTGGCGTCCAGTGCCGGCACAGCGTCGCCACTACCGACACCTTCCACCCCCAGTACGTCGTCAAGCGACAACTCTGGCGGCAGTTCCAGGACAGGGGTTTCTTCGGCCGGCAGGCTACGGGCCAGCTCATCCAGTTCTGCGCTGAAGTCAAATGCCGGCACATCCAGGGTATCGGCGTTTTCGCCGTCGACAACCTCGGTCAGTACCGGCAGATCCTGCAGATTCCAGTCGCTTGCACTTTGTTTGGGATCAGTCATGCCGCATCACTCATATTGTGATGGTGAATGTCAAAGCCTAAGTCGAGGTAGCGGCGATAGCGATTACGCGCCACCGCCGTGGATGCCTCGTCCAGGCCCACCACTTCCAGAATACGGGAAAAATCTGCCGGATCGGCAGGCATGTCCGGCGACAGGTTCAACATCACTCGCCCCGCCGCGACCTCGGGAAAGCAGCCTGCTGCCAACCAGATCGGCGTCATGTCGGCTTCCGGCTGCTGCCACTGGCAGTGCGGGATAAAGGAAATGTCCCCGAACGACCACAATGCCAGGCTAAATGCCTGCAAGGACGCGTCATCCGGCAACACAATCAGCAGTTGTTCACCCTTGCGGTACACCGTCTGCGCCGCCCGGCAAGCAAAATGCCGGGGCTGCGCCACATGGGTGTAGAAATCAATCCGCGTCATCTTCGGCCGCTTCAACTACTTCACGGCGAGGACGACCACGGCGTACGACATTACCCAGTGCGATGTCGGCACGATCCTGCAGGAACTGCACCAACATTGGTACCGGACGGCCCGTGGCACCCTTTTCCTTGCCACTGCGCCAGGCGGTGCCGGCAATGTCCAGATGTGCCCAATCGTATGCCTTGGCATAACGCGACAGGAAGCAGGCGGCACTGATACTGCCGCCCGGGCGGCCGCCAATATTCGCCATATCGGCAAACGGACTCTTCAGCAGTTCCTGATACTCACCCCACAACGGCATATGCCATGCACGATCGCCGACTTCCTCGCCAGCCTGCCACAACTCTTTGGCCAGACCGTCCTGATTGCTGTACAAGCCGGTAGCCACGTTGCCCAGCGCAATTACGCAGGCACCGGTCAAGGTAGCCACATCCACCACGGTGGCCGGATTGAAGCGCTCGACATAGGTCAGCGCATCACACAGCACCAGGCGACCCTCGGCATCGGTGTTCAGTACTTCGACAGTCTGACCGGACATGGTGGTCACAATGTCACCCGGTTTCAACGCGCGGCCGGACGGCATATTCTCGCAGGTAGCCACAACGCAAATCAGGTTCAGCGGCAGCTTCATTTCTACCGCGGCACGGAAGGCGCCGATCACGGCGGCGGCACCACCCATGTCGTACTTCATTTCATCCATGCCTTCACCCGGTTTCAGCGAAATGCCGCCCGAGTCGAAAGTCAGGCCCTTGCCCACTAGCACCAGGGGGCGATCGCCCTTATCCTTGGCACCGAAGTGCTTGAGCACCACAAAGCGGGGTTCTTCTTCACTGCCCTTGGCCACCGACAGGAAGGAATTCATCTTGAGTTCGGCAATTTCGGCCGGCCCCATCACCTCGGCCTCGGCACCGAAAGACACCGCCATATCGCGGGCAGTTTCGGCAAGGTGGCTCGGAGTGCAGATATTGCCGGGCATATTGGCCAGATCCTTGGCCAGCTTCATGCCGGCAGCAATGGCAAGGCCACGAGCGAGACCACGCTCGCCATCGGTCAGATCGCTACGCCGCGGCACCGCCAGGGTAAACTTACGCGGTTCCTTGGTTTCTTCCTGACGGGACTTGAAACGATCAAAGCGGTACAGCGCGTCCTGCGTAACGACAGTCGCCTGCTCAATCATCCACTCGACGTCGTGCTTTTTCACGTGCAGTTCGGTGAGGTAGCTCACAACCTCGTTGGCCTGGGTATTGCCCAGGGCTTTTACCGAGGCACGGATCGCTTCGCGATACTCCTTGGCACGGAAGTCGCGCTCCTTGCCCAGACCAACCAGCATGACCCGATCACACAACGTGTGCGGCACAGAATGCAGGATCAGGGAAGTGCCCAGTTTGCCATCCATATCACCGCGTTTGAGGACGTCAGCGATGAAGCCATTGGAGATGCGATCGAGCAGATCGGCAGCAAAAGACAGTTTGCGGGTTTCATAAACGCCGACCACAACGCATGCTACGCGCTGCTTCTCCGGGCTCCCGCTTTTGATGTTAAACTCCATAGATGCTCCACCGTGTGTGTTGGGTTCTTCAAGGCGCATTCCTGCAGGCTTGTGGCCCACTCGGAACCGGCCGCCATGCCAAGATTCCTGGCCGGCAATCAATCGATTGAAACCTTTCCAATTATCACTACCCTACCGACGGATTGTCAAAACAGGCCCGTTTTATGCTTTTTCAAAAAAGCCTCAGCCGCGAGCTGACTTATACCAGTATCGGTGTTTTTTCCGTTTTATTTGCGATTTTGCTCTCGACCCAGACCATTAATATGCTGGGGCGAGCAGCCCAGGGACTGATTGCCAGCAATACAATTTTTGCCATGATCGGCTTTTGGTCTATCGGTTTTTTCCCGGTACTGATGATTCTGACAATCTTTGTCAGTGTCATTGTGGTGTTGACTCGCATGTCCCGCGAACAGGAAATGGCGGTCTGGATGGCCAGTGGCAAGTCGCTGACTTCCTGGGTCTCGCCAGTGCTGCGCTTTGCCCTGCCGCTATGCCTGCTGATTGCCGCCGGCACCACAATTGTCGAACCGTGGGCCACCCAGCGCAGCAAGGAATATGCCGAGACCATGAAGCAGCGCGAAGACATGACCGCACTGTCTCCCGGCGTATTCAAAGAATCACAAAGCGGCGATCGCGTGTACTTCATCGAAAGCTACTCCGTGCTTTCCGGCGCCACGCGCAACGTATTCGTGCAAACCACACGCAATGGCGAAGTGTCATCGATCTTCGCCAAAGAAGGGCTGGTCAGCACCGATGAGGAGGGCAACCGCACCCTGGTGCTGCAGGAAGGTCGCCGCTACACCGGAGAACCCGGCAGCGGCAATTTCGAAGTCATGGAATTCAAGCGTTACTCGGTCAAAATTACCGAAGCCAGCCAACTGGTGCGGCCAACCATCAACAGCGAAAGTCGCCCAACGCTGGAATTGTTCGGCAGTGAGGACCCCGCCGACAAGGCTGAGCTGGCCTGGCGACTGTCGCTACCACTGTGCGGCCTGATTCTGGCGCTACTGGCCATTCCGCTAAGTCACTACAACCCGCGCTCCGGCCACGCATACAACCTGATTTTTGCCTTGGGCACTTACCTGCTCTATCAGAACTTGCTGTGGCTGCTGCGCGACGGCATTTCCAGCGGCAAGATTCCGACGGCACTCGGCATTCTGCCCGCCCATGTGCTCATGCTGGCACTGGCCTTGCTATTGCTGCACTATCACAACCGACCCGCCCGACCAATGCTGCAACGCCTGAAAATTCTGCTGCGGAGACAGTCCACATGAAACTGATCCGCAACTATCTCCTGCGCCGCTTCACTTTTGCCACCGTCTTCGTACTGGCCAGCCTGCTGGGGCTGTACGGCTTTTTTGATGCCATCCAGCAACTCCCAAGCCTAGGCAAAGGCAATTTCCATGCCGGCACCTTGCTGACCTACATTTTGCTGCAGACCCCCGGCCACGCGTACGAACTGATGCCGCTGGCGGTTCTGATCGGTGCCATGGTCGCCATGTCGCAACTGGCAGGCAGCTCGGAGTACACCGCCATCCGTACCAGCGGTGTCTCGCTGCGCAACATCGCCAGCACCAAACTGCTATTCGGCTGCGCCATTGCCATCATCGCCTTGCTGCTCGGCGAATTCGGTGCGCCATATGCGGAACAGCAGGCCGAGCGCATCAAACTGCGTGCCACCCACTCGCTGGTAGCACAGGAGTTTCGCTCCGGCCTGTGGGTGAAGGACGACAACAACATCATCAATATCGGTGAAATGTTGCCGGACAACACCCTGCTCGGCATTCGCATCCAGACTTATGATCAGGACTATCGCCTGACCCGGGTGCGCTACGCCGAGCGCGCCCAATACCTGCCGGCCAGCAAGGAATGGCGCCTGCAGAACGTCCGTCAGTCGGACATCGGCACCGACAGCGTCAAGATTGGCCGCATTGCCGAAATGAACTGGCACTCCATCCTGCAGCCAGACCTGCTGTCGGTGTTGCTGGTGGTGCCGGAACAGATGTCAGCATTGAACCTGATGACCTACATCGAGCACCTGCGCAATAACAACCAGAAAACCCAGCGCTACGAGATTGCACTATGGAGCAAGCTTTTCTACCCCTTGGCCTGCATTTCCATGGCGATGGTGGCCTTGGCGTTTACGCCGCTGAATGGGCGCCATAACGACCTGGGCATCAAGCTGTTTGCCGGCATCTGTATTGGCATTGCCTTCCACTTCAGCAACCGGCTGTTTGGGCATATGGGATTGCTTTACAACTGGAACCCGATTATTTCGGCCACACTGCCCACTCTGCTCTTTCTTGCCGCAGGGGTGGTTGCCATCTCGCGACAGGAACGAAGATGAACCCGGACAGCCGCACCACCCATTGCAAGCGCTGGCGTCAGTCCCTGCAACAGGGCCGCGAGACACTGGCTGATGACTACCGCAGCAACCGCAATGCCCGCGATTACCTGCTACGGCATGGCCAGCTGGTGGACGGCATCATCCGCTCCGCGTGGGAGGTGCTGGGCATGGGGCAGCGTGCGGCGTTGCTGGCGGTCGGGGGCTATGGCCGCGGCCAACTATTCCCCTATTCCGACATCGACCTGCTTCTGCTTTTGCCGGAAACCACTTCGCAGAGCCTGAACGGTTTTGTCGAAGACTTTATCGGGGCAATGTGGGATATCGGCCTCGAGGTTGGCCACAGTGTACGCACCGTGCCGCAATGCCTTAGCGAGGCGGCACAAGACATCACGGTTGAAACCACGCTACTGGAGAACCGCCTGCTGGCTGGCAATCCAGCGCTGTACCAGCAGCTGAATGCCGCCGTAGAAAAGCACCGCGACCCATTGGCGTTTCTGGAGGGCAAGCTGCTGGAACAGCAGCAGCGGCACACCAAGCACTTCGGCGTCACCAGCAACCTAGAGCCCAACGTCAAGGAAAGCCCGGGCGGACTACGCGACCTGCACACCATTCTGTGGATCAGCAAGGCCATTGGCGTGGGGCAGAACTGGGAATCACTGACCCGCAATGAAATCCTGACTACTTCGGAAGCACGCCTGATCCGCTATAGCGAGCGCCAGCTGGAGCAGATCCGCATCGACTTGCACCTGGCCGCCCGCCGCCGTGAAGACCGGCTCATTTTCGACCTGCAGCAGCAGGTTGCTAGTATGAACGGCCTGCAGGACAACAAGGCCAAACGCGCCAGCGAGCAGCTGATGCAGCTGTATTACAAATCAGCCAAGAACGTCAGCCAGTTGAACGGCATCCTGCTACCCAATCTGCGGGCACGCCTGCTGTGCGACGTACCACGCATCACCCAGCAGCTTGACGAGCACTTCTATAGCGTCAACAACATGCTGGGCATTTTCGACAACGATGTGTTCGATCGCGAGCCGTCTACCATCCTGCTTGCCTTCCTGCACATGCAGCGCCATGACCTCAACGGCATGGCGCCGCGCACGCTGCGCGCCCTGTGGCACGCCCGCCGCCAGATCAACGAGCGCTTCCGCCACGACCCGCAAAACCTGCAGCTGTTCATGCAATTGTTCCGCGAAGGACGCGGCCTGACACGCACCCTGCGTCGTATGAACCTGTATGGCGTATTGGGCAAATACTGGCCTGCCTTCGGCCGCATCATCGGTCAGATGCAGCACGACTTGTTCCATGTCTACACCGTGGACGAGCACATCCTGATGGTGGTGCGCAACCTGCGGCGCTTTGCCGTTCCGGAATTCAATCACGAGTACCCGCTCCTGTCGCGACTGCTCAACGATTTTGACAAACCGGAGCTGTTGTATATCGCCGGCATGCTTCACGACATTGCCAAGGGCCGCGGCGGCGACCACTCACAACTGGGCATGAGCGATGCCGGGCAGTTTTGTGACACCCACGGCATTACCGGCGAGGATCGCGAGCTGGTGATATGGCTGGTACAACACCATCTCACCATGTCCAGCATTGCACAAAAGCAGGATATTTATGACCCTGCCACCATCCAGCAATTTGCCGATCTGGCACGCAAACCGCGCTGGTTGGCCGCACTCTATATCCTGACTGTTGCCGATATTCGCGGCACCAGCCCCAAGGTGTGGAATGCCTGGAAAGCCAAGCTACTGGAAGACCTGTACCACGCCACGCTACGCACCCTGACCCGTGGCGGCCAGATCGATGCCGACTCCGAGCTGGAAGAACGCAAGGCGGCGGCTCGCAAGCTGTTGCGCCTGAATACCGTACCGGAAGCTGCCGAACAGGCATTCTGGGCCCAGCTGGACATGGTTTACTTCCTGCGCCACGAGCCACGCGAGATCGCCTGGCACACCCGGCTGCTTAACCGCTGCCTGCATACCACAGAGCCGGTGGTGCGCGCCCGCCTGCTTGACGACAACAAGGATGGCCTGCAACTACTGGTCTACACCCCGGACCAGCCGGAGCTGTTCGCCCGCATCTGCGCCTTTCTTGGCCGCCACAACTACAGCATTGCCGATGCCAAGATTTACACCACGCGCCACAACTATGCGCTGGACACTTTCCACGTCTTCCTGCCGGAATTCCACGACAGCAACTACCGCGACCTGATCAACTTCATCGAGTTTGAACTGGCTGCCACCTTGCAGCGCCAGGACCCGATCCAGTTACCCCCCAAAGGGCGTCTCAACCGCCACCAGAAACACTTTCCGATTCGCCCGCAAGTGCTTATCCGTCCGGACGACAAAGGCCGCCATTATGTACTGTCGATTACTGCCGCCGACTCTCCCGGTCTGCTTGCCCGCATTGCCAAGGTACTGTCGGACTATCGGGTCAGTGTCGACTCGGCCAAGATCATGACCCTTGGCGGACGGGTGGAGGACTCGTTCCTGCTCTCGTCCGCCTGCCTGGGTGAAGACAAGACTCTGCTGGCACTGGAAAACGACCTGATCAACAGCCTACGCATCTAGATTCACCATGCTCTACTTTGAAGACCTTACCCCTGGCTTGAGCTTTGCCACTGCCAGCATCACGCTGAGCGAGCAGGATATTCACGCTTTCGCCAAGCAATACGACCCGCAGTACTTCCACATCGATAATGTTCGCGCCGAGCAAAGCGTGTTTGCCGGCCTGGCGGCCAGCGGCTGGCAAACCAGCAGTGTCACCATGAAACTGGTGGTGGAAAGTGAGTTCGGCCGCAGTGTAGCCAATGGCTTGATCGGCATGGGCGTAGACAAGATGCGCTGGCCGCGACCGACCCGGGCGGGAGACACACTACAAGCGTGCGTGGAGGTGCTATCAGGCAAGCGCTCCAGCACTCGGCCCGAGTATGGCGTTGTGAAATTGCGTTGGGTGACACGCAACCAGCACCAAGAAGAAGTGATGTCACTGGAATCGGCAATCTGGGTGGCCTTGCGCCACCCCTGATTGCCGACAGGCAAGATCCGGCTTAACCGCCGTTGCCACTCCACTTGCGATAATCGCGGGTCAGCTTGTCCAGATCCGATGCGGCCAACTCCAGGTGCTGTGAACTACCCAGCACCGCATCAGCGGTAGCAATATTCTGCTCACCCAGCATGGCCAGCTGTTCTACCGATGCCGCCACCTGATGCACCGAAGATGATTGCTGTGCCATCTGCTCGACCAGCGTATGGGCAAAACTACGCGCCTGATCGGCAATGACCAGCAGGTTCTGCAAATGCTCGCCGGACTGGCGAATCTCTTCGCTGACATGCCCCACTTCGGTAACCGACTGATCCATGTTGCCGCTGACGCTGTCGGTGATGGCAACAATCTCCTTCACGGTTTCGGTAATACCATCGGTCGCCTGCGCGGTACGCTCGGCCAGCTTGCGCACCTCATCCGCCACCACGGCAAAACCACGCCCCATCTCGCCGGCACGCGCAGCTTCAATGGCGGCATTCAATGCCAGCAAATTGGTCTGTTCGGCGATGTCGTGGATAAGCTCGGTCATGCTGCTGATCTTGCCCATCGCCTGCTCCAGTTGCTGCAGGTCGGACTTGGAGCGATGCACCGAATCGACGGCCTGTAGTGCCGCCGAAGCTGCCAGCTGCATTACCGCTTGGCCAGTCGTTGCCGCTTCGCGCGTGGCATCGGCACCCTGCTCGCTTTGCTCGGCCATACTGGCAACCTGGGTCACACTGCCGCTGATCTCTTCCATACTGGTACTAATGTGATGCAGACCGGCGCCTTGTTCTCGAGCCCGTGCCACCAGCCCTTCCACTTCGCCACTCAGCGTACGCGCCTGCTGGTAGGTCAGACCACCGGCAGACAGACTATCAGCCACCAGTGCCCGCAGATGCAGCCGCAGCGCTTCCAGACTATCCATCATCGCCCCCAGCTGCCCCCCAAGATGGGTATGCAACGGGTGATCAAGCCGCCCTTCCGACAATGTCAGGAAGCCGTTGTGGATACGCTGCATCACAACACCTTCGCGACGACGCCACCAGTAGGAAGCCGCGCCCAACCCGACAAAACTAACCGCACCGACTACCTGACGCACCAGATCTTCCAGCCCCGGCCACACGGCAGCATACAACATGCCGGCGCTGAAGACCCCGGTTAGTACAAAACCGGCCCGACCGGAATCCGGCCGCTTTTGCAGTGCTTTCAGCGTTGACGGCATCGCCACCTGCTTGTTACGCATCTGCTGGTAAAACGTTTCTGCCGCAGCAACTTCATCACGCTTGGGTGTACTGCGCACCGAGATGTAACCGACAATTTTGCCGTGCTCGGTCAACGGGGTGACATAGGCTTCCACCCAGTAGAAATCACCATTTTTTGCACGGTTCTTGACGAGGCCGCGCCATGGTTTGCCAACCTTGATGGTGTCCCATAAGTCGGCAAATGCTTCAGGCGGCATATCGGGATGGCGCACGATATTGTGGTTGCGGCCAAGCAACTCATCTTCCGTATAACCGCTGATATCAATAAAGGCGCGGTTGGCGTAAGTAATGGCGCCCTTCAGGTCGGTCTTGGTAACAATCGGGCGGGCAGGATCAAGAAACAGCTCGTTAGCTGTCACCGGCATATTTATTTTCATAACTTTTACTTAATGATGTGTGCGTGCTGGCGGCAAGATTATCAAACAACGCTAATCAAGCCCACTGTTAAATACCGGAACATTCAAAGCAAGTCTGATTACGACCCGCAATACAAGATAACCGCCATACCGACCCCGCATAATGCACCTTGGCTGCAAGCAACCGACTCACCAGCAGTACCCGACACGGCAACACATGACCAGCAACAAAAAAGGTTGGCCGCATGCGCCCAACCTTTTCTTAGCGGGCGACCACGATCATTTCGACGCTGCGCAATGCTGCCAAATCCGTACCGCCAGCATAGCTGATCGAAGACTGCAAATCTTCCTTCAACTCAACCAGCAAACGCGCCATGGTGCCCTTGTATTCGACCAGGATTTTCTTGCCCTCGACGTTCTTGTATTCGCCCTTATTGAACTGCGACGCGCTTCCGAAATATTCCTTGTAATGCTTGCCGTTGATTTCCACGATCTCGCCAGCCGATTCGTCATAACCGGCAAACAGCGAGCCCGCCATCACCATGCAGGCACCACACGCCAGCGCCTTGGCCACATCACCATGCTCGACAATGCCGCCATCGGCAATCACCGGCACTTTCACAGCGGCAGCACAATCACGCACAGTGGAAATCATTGGCCGATGAAAACCGGTTTTGTTCTTGGTGATACAGACGCGACCACCGGCAATCCCTGCCTTGATCGCATCGCAGCCCCAGGCTTCAAGATCGCGCGCGGCATCAGCCGTGGCGATATTGCCGCCGATGAGGAAACTCCCAGGGAAGTGTTGCTTGACATGGCGAATCATGCGCTCAGCCTTTACACACCAGGCATTGGCCACATCCAGCGTAATGTACTCCGGCACCAAGCCAGCCACCTGCAATGCGGCCAACTGCTCCAGCGTATCGTCATTGACACCGATACTGATCGAGGCAAACAAGCCTTTCGCCTGCATGTCGCGCACAAAACCCACGGTGTCCATATTGAAGCGGTGCATGGTGTAGAACCAGCCATGACGCGCAAAGTATTCGCAGGTTTCGGCATCCACCACGCTTTTCATATTGGAGGCGTACAGCGGCATATCGAAGCGGCGCGGACCAAACTGGACCGAGGTATCGCATTCCTTGCGACTGTCAACGACGGTTTTCTTGGGAACCAGATAAACATCGCCGTAGTTGAGTTCTGTCTTGAACATTTGTGTGCTCCATGTGTATTCAGTGTGGTAAGCCGCCGTTCCGGAATAGCGACATAAAACTGGGGGCCCCAAATAAAAAGCGGAAGCCACCAGGCTCCCGCTTGCAATCTCTCCTGCGCCCCGCTCAACCGAGCTTCGCACACAAACCTGACCAATCTATCCAAGCAAAAGCTGGCAGTCAAGCAGCAAATAGTCAGTTATCCAGCCACTGCAGAATGCCACGCCACGCCTCCAGATCGCGGGCGGCACGTGACGCCGGCAGATCGAACAAGGTCATCCCGTTAGCAGCCGCCTGCACATAAAGCTGCGTATCCCGCAGCCAACCAAGCACCGGCACATTCAGCTCCGCCAGAAACTGCTGCAGGTCGCGGGCAGACCGCGTACGCGGATCGAGCCGCATACCTACTACGCCAACAAAGGCCCGCTGCTTGCGGATCGCCTTTTCCTGCAACAGCTGCGCAAGAAACTCGCGACTTGCCCACATGTCGAACGGAGAAGGTTGAATCGGTACGATCACCCGATCCACCCGCGCCAGCAATGCGGCCAACTTTTTGCCTTGCAAGCCTGCAGGACTATCCAGCACCACCACCTGGGTGCCTTTGGGCGGTTTGGCCGGCTCGCCTGGTGACACTTGCCAGCCATCGATATATGGCAGCGGTGTCGGTCGGCACGCAAGCCAAGACAGGGCTGACTGCTGCTTGTCGACGTCGCCCAGCATGACCCGCGACCCTTGCGCCGCATAAAAACCGGCCAGATTGGTTGCCAGCGTCGATTTGCCACTCCCCCCTTTGGGATTCGCAATCAGGATTGAATACGCCATACTGCCCTTTTTTATCTCAATGTCCTGCATTCCACATCACATGCAATGTAACACGCCCACTTCTTTTGCCGCCCTGCTTTTCGATATGGACGGTCTGATGATCGACACGGAAAGTCTGTCAGCCAACGCCTGGCGCGACGCCGCCAGTATCTTGGGCGTGCCATTACCGCAAATACATATCGACGCCATGGTCGGCCTCGCCATGCCCTTGTGCCTGAACTATCTGATTACCGCGCTGGGCGACGAAGCACAGGCACGCGAGCTGGAAAACCTCAGCCGGCAACGCTATCACCATGCACTGCATCAGCAGGACATTCCACTCAAACCTGGCATCACCCAACTATTGAACTGGTGCGTACAGCAGCAGATACCTCGCGCAGTAGGAACGGCCACCCAGCGACAACTGGCAGATATCAAGCTCGGGCGCACCGGACTTGCCCGCTATTTTGAACATTCGATAGCCGGCGACGAAGTCGCACGCACCAAGCCGGCACCAGACGTCTATCTGCAAGCCGCCGCGCGACTGCAGGTCGCACCAGAGAATTGCATCGTACTGGAAGACTCCTGCTACGGCGCGCAGGCCGCGCTTGCGGCCAACATGCGCGTGGTTGTGGTACCGGACTTGCAGCAGCCTTCTGCCGAAATAGCAAAACAGGCGCTGGCGGTATGCCAGGACCTGTTTGCTGCCACGACGCTACTGCAACAGCTTCTCAACCTTCCGCGTTGATACGCGCCACCAGTTTCTGCAGCACTTCAGCAGCGGCATCATTGGATACCTGGCAAGTACCCGCGGCCTCATGACCACCGCCGCCATACTCCAACATAAGGGCGCCGATATTGCTGCGACTGCTACGATCAATAATCGACTTGCCGGTGGCAAGAACAGTATTTTGCTGGTTCAGCCCCCACATCACATGAATCGAGACTTTGGCCTGCGGATACATGGCATAAATGGCAAAGCGATTGATTGGATGGATCTGCGCCTCATCGCGCAAGTCCAGCACCACCACATGGCCATGCATACTGGCACACCGGCGCAGCTGCTCCTTGGCCTGGATTTCATGCTCGAAGTAAAGATCAACCCGCTCCCGCACGTCGGGAAGTGCCAGAATTTCTTGGATCGTGTGATTGCGACAGTACTGGATCAAATCCATCATCAGCGCGTAATTGCTAATGCGGAAATCCTTGAACCTGCCCAGCCCGGTACGGGCATCCATCAAGTAGTTGAGCAGCACCCAGTCCTTGGGGTTAAGAATATCCTCAATACTGAACTGGGCGGAGTCGGCCTTGTCCACGGCGGTCATCATATCGACCGCAACATTCGGAAAGCGCTCCTTGCCGCCATAATAGTTAAACACTACCCGTGCAGCAGAAGGGGATGCGGGATCAATCACATGGTTACGAAGCTCACCTTCGTTACGCAGCGTTTCTGAAAAGTGGTGATCGAAAACCAGATGGGCGGCAGGCACATAAGGCAGGTTGGTGGTGATGTCGCGCGGACCGATATCGATCTTGCCGTCTTGCATGTCCTTGGGATGCACGAATTTGATTTCATCGATCAAATCCAATTCGTTTAGCAGCACCGCGCAAACCAAACCATCAAAATCACTACGGGTTACCAAGCGGTATTTCTCGCTGGACATGCTTTTCTCCACTTATTGTCGTCATTGGGTGCATTCATCATAGTCAGTGCGACTACTTTTATCGAACCGCAAAAGAAGGTTAATACCGGCCACAAACCACCCCCAGTGAACAAACACGGCCCCGCCCTGTCACACTTGTGCTACCCATGACCTGACCTCATAATCTGTTTCATGAAATTTCTTACCGACCTGTTTCCCGTCATCCTGTTCTTTGCAGCCTACTGGCTGACCAGGGACATGTTTCTTGCCACCGCAATTGCTATTGGCGCCACAGTAGTTATTGTCGCGCTGACCTGGCTCAGATTCCGCAAAGTGGACACCATGCAGTGGGTCAGTCTGGCATTGATCGTTGTAATGGGCGGCGCCACTCTCCTGCTACACGACAAGCATTTCATCATGTGGAAGCCCACCGTACTGTACTGGTTGATGGGCGGCGGCCTGCTGGTCGGGCAACTGACTGGCCGCATCGGAATGCGGTCGCTGATGGGTAGCCAGATGACGCTGCCGGATTCCACCTGGAAAAAACTCAACATTGCCTGGAGCGTATTTTTCTTGCTGCTAGGTGCGGTCAACCTTGTTGTCGCCTACAACTTCAGCGAAGAAGTTTGGGTAAATTTCAAGCTGTTTGGCGGGTTTGGCCTGATGATAGTTTTCGTAATCGCCCAAAGCCTGTACCTGTCCAAATATATCGAGGAAACCTCCTGATGCTGTATGCCATTACCGGCCAAGATGTCGCAGACTCCCTCGCTCAGCGCTTGGCGGCTCGTCCTGCCCATCTCGAGCGCCTGCAGGCGCTGCAAGCTGCAGGCAGGCTAGTGCTTGCCGGACCATTCCCTGCGATCGACAGCAACGATCCTGGCCCAGCCGGCTTCAGCGGCAGCCTGATCGTGGCAGAATTCGACAGCTTGCAAACTGCGCAAGCCTGGGCCGATGCTGACCCCTACGTTGCCGCCGGGGTATATTCGCAAGTAACGGTCAAACCGTTCAAACAGGTATTTCCGGCATGAGCGATATTGCCGCCCTGCTGCTGCAGCGCCTGCAAAGCCTGGAACCGGAACACCTGCAAGTAACGGATGACAGTGCCGCACATGCAGGTCATGCCGGCGCCAAATCAGGCGGCCACTTTGATGTGGTTATTGTCACTGCTGCGTTCAACGGCAAAAACCGGCTGCAGCGCCAGCGCATGGTTTACGATGCGGTTGGCGATTTGATGCATCATGGCATTCATGCGTTATCCATGCGCACCCTTACACCAGAAGAAATCTGACCCGATGAAACTGACTAGCAAATTCATTGCCGCTGCCGCCTTGGTAGCCGCGGCCAACTTGGCTGCAGCCGTACCGGTTGCCACCGTCAACGGCGTTGTCATTGACAAGGACACCCTGGATAAAGTCGTTGCTCAGGTACTGCGCGAAAACAATGGCCGCCTGCAAGACACCCCCGCCCTGCGCGAAGAGCTGCGCCAGACGCTGATTACCCGTGAACTGGTGCAACAGGCTGCCACCAAAGGCGGGCTGGACAAGAGCCCGGAATTCATCCGCGCAATGGAAGAGTCACGCAAGGACCTACTGCAGCAGGCATTTTTTGCCACCGCGGTAAAAAATCACCCGGTTACCGACACACAGATCAAAGCAGAGTACGACCGTTACGCCAGCCAGTTCAGCGGCACCAAGGAAGTTCAAGTACACCAGATCGTTCTGGCCGATGAAGCAGCGGCCAACAAGGTCATTGCCGAACTGAAAAAAGGCGGCAAATTCGATGTACTGGTCAAGCAATCCATCGATCCCAACAGCCGTAACCGCGGCGGCGACATGGGCTGGGGCAATCTGGCCACGATGGAACCGCCACTGGCGGCAGCATTGCAAGCCATTCCCAAGGGCCAGATCAGCACCAAACCGTTGAAGTCCTCCATGGGTTGGCATGTTTTCCGTATCGATGACATTCGCGATGCCAAACCTGCCCCGCTGGACGCGATCAAACAACGCATTGCACACGACCTGCAGAACAAGGTAATCCAGCAAGCCGTCGGCGAACTTCGCCAAAAGGCCAACATCCAGTAACCAAAAGAAAGTCAGCAATGAGCAAATTTTTCAAGCAGACCCTGATTGCCGCCGCACTGGCTACCGTCGCCACCGCCGCTCTGGCCACGCCGACCGTTAATGGCGTTGCCATCAGCCAGCAGCGTATCGATGCAGTTGTTAAAATGATGGAAGCTCAGGGTCAGCAAGCCAATCCGCAGATGGCGGACATGGTGGCAGACCAGCTGGTTACTGCTGAAGTACTGCGTCAGGAAGCGGTAAAAAAGGGCATGGATAAATCGGTCGACTTCCTGGCCGAGATGGAAAACGCCCAAGCCATGTCGCTGGCCAACCGCTATATCAAGGAATTCATCCGCACCAACCCGGTTACCGACACCCAGCTGAACGCCGAGTACGACAAGGTAAAAGCCGAGTTCCCGGAGAAGAAGAGTTACCACGCCCGTCACATCCTGGTAAAAACCGAAGCCGAAGCCAAGGCACTGCTGGACGCCCTCAAGAAGGGCAAACCGTTTGACGCCCTGGCGAAGGAAAAATCCATCGATCCGGGCAGCAAGGGTAATGGTGGCGATCTAGGCTGGAACGAACCAGCTACTTTCGTAGCACCGTTCTCCGAAGCCATGGTCAAGCTGGCCAAAGGACAAGTCACCGCTACGCCGGTAAAGACCCAGTTCGGCTACCACATCATCAAGCTGGATGATGTAAAAACCGAAGCAGCACCGTCTGTCGACCAGCTGCGCCCGCAATTGGAACAACGCATCCAGTCGCAACGAATCGAAGCTCTGATCAAAGACCTGAAAGCCAAGGCCAAGATCCAGTAAGCTGTCAGCATGAACAAAAAGCCCTCCACTCGGAGGGCTTTTTGTTTACTTTGCGTCTGTATTCGAGGGCAATAACCACTACGCCATGTTACGGGTCGAACTACTTTTTCTCACATAGGGTTTGCTGCATTACCACACTGTACGACATCTGGTGGCCGCTCAAGGACAACCGACACCATTTTGTATTGCATTCCTCCGAGTAGCGGCGTAATACAGGATTATTGGTAAGTCTGCGATGTAGTGCGTTACACCTCGCGCTAGACTCGCAGTGCTTGTCGCCGTTTCCTCATCAAGGAGCAGCCGCCATGTCGCACTACCACTCCAAAACAGCCTACTTTGAGATTCGCGCCGAAGTACGCAGCAATATTCTGGCTGGCAAACCGATGCCTCGCAGTCGTCCTGAAGATATTCGCAATGCCAATGCCCGCAGAGAAATCGAACGACGCCGGATAGAGCGCGAGTCCAAGGAATAACACTCTAGCGCCACAGCGCTGTGGCAACAGTAAAGCACAGAGGGTTAATACCTCTTGCAGTCATGGCGGCAGATTACCCTATCGACGGCACATTTTTGTACACCTGCACACAGGAAAGCAGCTTACAAAAAGCTGGCACTATTTACCGTCTGGAATCCGCCAATATTCACATGCTCCAGATAGAGCATCGTTTTTCCACAATTCCGACTCAGCTTTTCCAGCGATACCAGATGTCCCACTCTTCTTCGTGCGTTTTAACAAACCCATGCTTCTGGTAAAAGCGGTTTGATGGACTATCGCGTAAAGCGCACAGAACAATGGCTTTCGAGTGCATGGCGGCTTCCTGCTGCAGGAGCAGCATGGCATGACTTCCCACTCCCTGCCCTTGCATTTCTGGCACAACGTACAAGTGATCGAGATGGCAGCAATCATCCTGATGCTGCATTGCCGCAAAGCCGACAGCCCGCCCCTGCCACAAGATCCAGCGTGTGGAATCGACAAAAAAACGGCGGGCAAAACGCTCCCGAGAGCGGATTGGGTCGTAACGCCCGACAGTCAGCAGGCTGTCCCGCATGGCTGCCAGACGCAACTGGTGCAACGCTTCAAACTCGGCAGCATCAATCGGTTGCCAACTGAACACACCACACCCCAATACAAGAAAATTTCAGCCAGCCATCGTAGCAACGTGATACGTGCCACTGGACGGCCGCGCAATCAGCCCTCTAATTGACGCACCCGCTCGAACAGACAAACCGTGGCCGCCATCGCCACATTGAGCGACTCGGCATGCCCTGGCATGGGGATGCGCACCCGCACATCCGCCTGTTCCAGCACGGCAGTGCTCACACCATTGCCCTCATTGCCAAACACAAAAGCCACCGGCCCGGACAAGTTTTGACTGTATAGCGAGACACTGCCTTCCAGGTGCGTGACCAGCTTAAGACCATCACGTGCGGCCAACCTTGCCGGCAGATCCTGGGCTTCGTGGATATTCAGGAAAAAATGCGCCCCCATCCCCGCCCGCATCACCTTGGGCGAATACACGTCGACACAGCCTTTGGAGAGAAAAACCTCACGCACGTTGGCTGCAGCGGCACAGCGCAAAATCGTGCCAAGGTTACCCGGGTCCTGAATGTCATCCAGCATGATGCAGGTACCAGCCACCTCCTCAATGTGGGAGGTGGGGCGCTCGCAAATGGCCAGCACCTCCGCCGGTGTGGCAAGCGCTGTCACCTTGGTCAGTACCGCTGTTGCCACCAGATGACAGACATGCGGATCGATTCGCGCCAGCAATGACAGCAACTCGCCGTTGCCGGCAGCGCCTTCATTCACGTATACCGCCTTCGGCTGCCAACCTGCCGCCAATGCAGACTGCAATAGATGAATCCCCTCAAGCACGACTACTCCGTGCTTGCGACGTTCCCGCGCGGTGTCGAGCAGGCGGGCCAACGTCTTCATCTCATCGTTGGCCGCAGAAGAAATATGTTTTTTAAATGTCATTTACAGCGCAATCTGCGATACCCGCGCCACAGTTTCCTTGAAACGCTGGTAGGTATCGTCATCAATCGGTTTGTTGCTGCGGTAGTTGTCTACCACAAAGACACCAGCCAGTTTATGACCGGTAAAAACGGACATGGCCGCGAAGGCTCCGTTGCCCAGCAATGACAGAAATTCATCGCCATAACGGTGCGCCAGCTGCGGACGGGCACCTGCCGGTGCATGAAAACTCTGCGCCTTGCTGGCCAGCAGATTGAAGAAGCTGCCAGGCTCCAGCGTCACGGCCAGCTTTCGAATCGGGTCGCCGTCATCCAGGCCAATCTGGTAGCGAAGCCTCAGCGTGTGACTTGCCTGTTCGTAGCGCATAAAGAAAATACGCTCCAGCTTGAGGTCATTGGCAAAGTGCCGGATGGACTCCCGCAATGCCAGCTCAAGTTGCTCTTCACCACTGAGCGTGGCGACAGGATGCTGCACAGCCACCTGCGGAAACGGCCCCTCGCGCCAGATATAGGCTCGAGCCGGATAGGTATAGCCGGGAGCGCGGGGATGACGAGCAACGTGCAGCACCGCATCCTGCACTGATTTCAGCGCGACCTCCACCGAACAGCCAATCAGCCGTGCCGCCGCCTCCACACCGATACTCCATTGCGACCGCCAGCACCCCTGATCGATACCGTTGGCAGTGGCAATAGCCAGCTTCAGCAACTGCCGGCGCCGGCTTACCGGCCCGGAGCCCAATGTCGCCAGCAAACCACTTGGCAACGGCATGCGCTGGATAAATTGCTCCAGCAG
The DNA here is from genome assembly GCF_902829295.1 of Vogesella oryzae. Lineage (GTDB taxonomy): Bacteria > Pseudomonadota > Gammaproteobacteria > Burkholderiales > Chromobacteriaceae > Vogesella > Vogesella oryzae. The sequence continues at coordinate 98,618 of NZ_CADEPL010000016.1, read as the reverse complement.
CTTGGGATAATCCAGCCCGAAGACATCGGACACTTCCTGCAGCAGCGGCCCGTGTGGCACCCGATTACGATAAATCAGGTAGAGGCAAGCCGGCAGGTTATAAACCAGTGCGGCAAGGAAGCAATCCTCGACTCGCGTTTCGCCAATCATGGCCAGCCAGTCCTTGATCAGGAAAGCTGCAACCCTGCTCTTGCCCAACCAGCCACCGAGTGCATCCAGCACCTCCGGGTCCAGCTTGCCGCGGCTGACGGTGAATGCCTGCACATTGGCATAGCGTCTTTTCACCGCTTCCAGCCCCAGCATCATCAGCATCTGCTCGACGGTCGGATTGGACTCGCTACGTTGTACCGCACTGGAAGCACCAACCAGTCGCAACAGGTCAAGCAGCAAGAACGGATCGGACAACGTAAGGTTGGCCAGCTCGGAAAAGACGATATCGTCAGCGTTGCGCAGCATCATGCGCCGCACCTCGGTAGCGGTATCGGACAATACCGGCCAACGATTTTCGGACAGCGAGGACAGCCAGTTAGCAAGTTCCATGCGGATGACGCCAGATCAATAGTTCGGTTTGCAGTGGGCCTGAGAGGGGTAAGCGCTGCTGCGGCACCATCCCTTGTATCATAAAAGTGTTACTAATCAGTATGGCTTCTGGATGGCAATCCTGCCGGAAGCGCTGCCACACCCGTGACATCGGCACTGGCGACAAAAAAGCATGCACGACATCAAACCGCTGCCAGTCCAGCTGCCAGAAACTGCCAAACTGCAGACGCGCATTAACAGGGCACCCAGCCCGCCAGTAACGCCAGCGGCTCCACAACCACGGCAGCAGCGCGTTTTCAATGCCGCAAACCGATACATCAGGCCGCAATGCGGCCAACTGCAATACCACGCGGCCGTCGCCGCTTCCCAGATCCAGTACACGCGCCCCCGGTGACAGGAACCCTGCCAGCGCGGCGATACTCTCCTGCGAAGACAAATACAGCGGCACCTGTTCGGTGAGTGCGTTGCGTGACAATGCGAACGTCAGCAGCAGTGCCAGCAGATAAACCCAGCCCGGCAACTGCAACTGCAAGGCCAGCAGCACCAGCGGCATGAACAGCACATGCAGCCCGAGCACATAGCCACGTACTCCGGCAATACGAGCCAGCAGCCCCGCCATCAGTGCCTGCAGCAATGCCCAGCGCCATGGCATAGCAAGCGGTGCGGCCAACGTCCATGCCAGTACGCTAGCCAGCAGCTGTATCAGTAACGATCGCGCAATGGCGCGCCAGCGCACTTACTGCCCTTCCTTGACAGGGGCCGCCGGCACCTGTTCCGTCTGGTCAGAAACGCCGTCGGTGCGGATACGCTCTTCGGCCTCTTTGGTAAGGATCACAATGGCGATACGGCGGTTTTCCGAGCTGAATACATTCTGCTTATTGATCGGGTCCGCAGCGCCCAGCCCCACCACGCGCAGCACTTTCTCGTCTGCCATCCCGCCGGCAACCATCTCGCGCCGAGCAGCATTGGCACGGTCAGCGGACAGCTCCCAGTTGGTATAACCGGCGCCCCCGCCGGAAAAACGATTGGCGTCGGTATGGCCAGAAATACTGATGTGGTTATCAATACCATTCAGCTCGCGGCCGATCTGCTGCAGGATCAGGCGGGTATGATCCAGCGGCACAAAGCCACCCGACTGGAACATCGGGCGATTCTGTTCGTCGATGATCATGATGCGCAGGCCATCCGGCGTCATTTCCATGCGGATCTGGTTTTCCAGCGCCTTTAATGCCTCGTTTTTGCTAAGCGTCATATCCAGCTGCTGTTTGATGCGCTGCTCCAGCTGACGCATTTTCTTTTCCTGCTCGCCACGGCTTCTCACCTTCTCCGTCTGCTCGCGCGGGCTGCCTTTTGCCACCACCCCGGTCGACTTGGTCAGATCGGTGCCACCACCCTTGATCACGGAAGTCGAGGCACCGGTGCCCTCGCCCCCCTGCAACGCCGTCTTCAGCGGAGTACGGAAGTAATCGGAAATGCCGGCCAGAATGCCGGAAGAAGTCGAGCCCAGCAGCCACATCAGCAGGAAGAACGCCATCATCGCGGTCACAAAGTCGGCGTAGGCGATCTTCCATGCCCCGCCATGATGGCCGTGACCACCCTTCTTGATTTTCTTGACGACAATGGGGCGCTGCGATTCGTCAGCCATGCTGTCTACCTTTGTTCATTTGCAACTACCACAACGTAATTTGGTGGTGGCAGCTGGTACGGGCGGCCAGGAAGTGTAGCAACGTAGCGGCCAACAGCGCGCTGCGCCACCACCTGCGGTTATTCCAGAATAGAAAAAGCGGGCTTGATTGTATCAAAACCCGCTTTCAACTGCTTCAAGCTTGACCGCCGGATCAGGCCAGACCGCGCTCCCGCAGTTTCTTCTCGAATGTTTCGATGCAACGCGCCGCCGTTGCCAGCGTGGCATCGATCTCGGCCTTGGTAATTACCAGCGGCGGCGCAGACACAATGTGGTCGCCACAGGCACGCATGATCAGGTTGTTGCCGAAGAAGATATCGCGGCACATGGTGCCCATCTCGCCCCAGTTATCGAACAGCTCGCGGGTCGCCTTGTTCTTCACCAGCGTGAATGCCTGGATCAACCCCACGCCACGCACATCGTCGACATGCTCGAACTGGCCGAAAGTCTCGCGCCAGCGCTGCTGCATGTACGGGCCGGTTTCTTCCTTCACGCGTTGCACGATACCTTCATCACGCAGCGCCTTGACGTTGGCGTGCGCCACCGCAGCGGCCACCGGATGACCGGAATAGGTAAAGCCGTGGTTGAAATCGCCACCGGCGGCCAACGTTGCGGCCACATCGTTACCGACGAACACCGCACCGATCGGCAGATAACCGGAAGACAGGCCCTTGGCGGTAGTGAAGATATCCGGCTTGAAGCCGAAGTGCTGGTGACCGAACCACTCGCCGGTACGGCCAAAGCCACAGATCACCTCATCCGCCACCAGCAGGATGTCGTACTTGCGGCAGATGCGTTCAACTTCCGGCCAGTAGCTGGACGGCGGAATGATCACGCCACCAGCACCCTGAATCGGCTCGCCAACGAAAGCAGCCACCTTGTCGGCACCGATTTCGAGGATTTTCTCTTCCAGCCAGTGCGCGGCGGCAATGCCGAACTCTTCCGGCGTCATGTCCTTGCCGTGTTTGTAGTACCACGGCTGTTCGATGTGGGCGATACCCGGAATCGGCAGGTCACCCTGCTCGTGCATATAGCTCATGCCGCCCAGCGAGGCGCCGCCGATGGTGGAGCCGTGATAGCCATTCCAGCGGCCGATCAGCGTTTTCTTCTGCGGTTTGCCCTTCACGTCCCAGTAGCGGCGCACCATGCGAATCATGGTGTCTACCGACTCGGAACCGGAGTTGGTATAGAACACGTGATCGAAACCGGCTGGAGCCACCTCGGCCAGCAGGTGCGACAGTTCCACCACTGCCGGATGCGAGGTCTTGAAGAAGGTGTTGTAGTAGGCCAGTTCATCCATCTGGCGCTTGGCCACCTCGGACAGATCCTTGCGGCCATAGCCGATGTTCACGCACCACAGGCCTGCCATGCCGTCGGTGATCTTGTTGCCTTCGCTATCCCACAGATAGATGCCGTCGGCGTGGGTAATCATGCGTACGCCCTGCTCATTCAGCGAGGCGGTGTCGGTAAACGGGTGCAGGTGATGGGCGGCGTCCAATTCGCGCCACTGAGCGGTGCTGCGTTGTTGCTGCGTCATTTCTACTCTCCAGGGTAAGACCGCCTGCGACCAGGTTGGCCGCAGGCTCGCGCACCGGATTAGTCAGCCCGTCGGGCTGCGGTGCTTGTTATCTCGCGTCAGCGCTTACACGTGCAGCAGCAGGAAACGGCGTTCCCACGGGCTGATCACGCGGAAGTACTCGGCAAACTCTTTCTCTTTCATGCCGATGAACATTTTCACGAAACGCGGACCCATTACCTCGGCCAGGTCGTGACAGCGCGACAGGCGCTCCAGTGCTTCCTCGGTACCGCGCGGGAACTGGAACGGCAACTCGTAGGCATCGCTGGCCAGCGGATCGCGCGGCTTGATCTTGTTGACGATACCCAGGTAACCGCAGGCCAGCGTCGCGGCCATGGCGATGTACGGGTTCACGTCCACGCCCGGCACGCGGTTTTCCACGCGGCGCGCGGCCGGCGAGGAATGCGGCACACGCAGGCCAACGGTACGGTTGTCGTAACCCCACTCCACGTTGGTCGGTGCCGCGGTGTAGCGCGACAAGCGACGATAGGAGTTCACATACGGCGCGAAGAACGGCATGCACTCCGGCAAGTAATGCTGCAGACCGCCGATGAAGTGCAGGAACATCTCGGACGGGGTGCCGTCCGGATTGCTGAACAGGTTCTTGCCGGTGTTGATGTCGGTCACACTCTGGTGAATGTGCATCGCGCTACCCGGCTCGCCTTCCATCGGCTTGGCCATGAAGGTGGCGTACATATTGTGGCGGAACGCTGCCTCGCGCACGGTGCGCTTGAACAGGAACACCTGGTCACACAGATCCAGCGCATTGCCGTGCAGGAAGTTGATCTCCATCTGCGCGGTGCCGATCTCGTGAATCAGCGTATCTACTTCCAGATTCTGCGCATGGCAGTAGTCGTAAATGTCTTCGAACAGCGGGTCGAACTCGTTCACCGCATCGATGGCGTAGGAGCGGCGGCCGAATTCGGCACGACCGGTACGACCGATCGGCGGGGCCAGCGGGATATCCGGATCCGGATTCGGGGAAAGCAGGTAGAACTCCATCTCCGGTGCCACTACCGGAGCCCAGCCATTGTCGGTGTACAGCTGCAGCACGCGACGCAGCACGCTACGCGGGGCCACTTCCACTGGTGTGCCGTCGGCACGGAAGGCGTCGAAAATCAGCTGAGCGGTCGGATCGGTGGCCCACGGCACGAAGCGCAGGCTTTCCGGATCGGGCTTCAGCACCATATCCGGATCAGTCAGATCCAGCATGCTGTCATCCGGGTAATCCCCGGTAACCGTCTGGATCAGCACTGCCTCCGGCAGGCGCATTTCGGCCTCGGACACAAACTTGTCCTTCGGCACAATCTTGCCGCGTGCAACGCCGGTCATATCCGGAACAATGCACTCCACTTCAGTGATTCTGTGCTCTCGCAACCATTCGAACATTTGGTGACTCATGATGCTTTCCTCTTTTCTCCGGCCTCGCAGGCGGTCAGACCCGGGGCGGATGGTTTGCCGAGTACGCGCCGGCTATTGGTTCCGGCGCATACGGCGCTCTCGGCAGGCATCGCCGAAAGCCTTCAAAATCGCCTGGGATACTTTGTTGTCCCAGTATTTCCATTCTGGATGCCACTGTACTGCAAAGGCAAAATTTCTGGCATTCGCCACGCGGTAGGCCTCTACCAGCCCATCCTCGGCGACTGCCTCCACAGCCAGACCAGGAGCCAGGCGCTTGATGCCCTGCTGGTGGATGGAATTCACCAGCACGCTATCGCAGCCCAGCCAGCCTTGCAGCAGCCCGCCTGCGGCCAACTTCACCGCGTGGGCGGGGCCGTACATTTCTTCCACATCCGTGGTGTCGGGCTCGCGATGGTCATTAAGACCCGGCTGCTCCTGCACATGCTGGTGCAGCTCGCCACCCAGCACCACGTTGATTTCCTGGAAGCCGCGGCAGATGCCCAGTAGCGGCACACCTTCCTTGATCAGCGCGTCGATCAGCGGCAGCGTGGTCGCATCGCGGGCCACATCGTGCAGCGTGCCCTCGCGGCTGGGTTCGCCCTGGTAATGATGCGGTTCGACATTGGAAGGCGAGCCCGGCAACAGCACGCCATCGACCAGCTCGACAATGGCGCGCAACTGCGCCGGATCGCCCAGCGAGGGGATCAGGATCGCGACTCCGCCCGCCCCGCCCACCGCGGCGGTGATGTACTTCTCACCTACCGCGTGGAACGGAAACAGACCGATCTGCTTTACATCACAGGGAATACCGATGATCGGTTGCTGCATGATTTCCTCAGTTGCTCAACTGGCGGCCTTGATGGCGGCCAACGGTTCTACATAGTCATAACCCAGGTCCTGCGCCACCGCGGCGTAGGTCACCTGCCCGCGGCAGATGTTCAGGCCGTTGCGCAGGTGCGGATTGGCAGTCAGCGCCTCGGACCAGCCCTTGTTTGCCAGCTCCAGAGCATACGGCAGCGTGGCATTGGTCAACGCCATGGTGGAGGTGCGCGCCACACCGCCCGGCATATTGGCGACGCAGTAATGCACGATGCCATCCACGATATAGGTCGGTTCCTGATGCGTGGTGGCGCGGCTGGTTTCGAAACAGCCCCCCTGGTCGATGGCGACATCCACCAGCACCGCACCGGTCTTCATATTCTTCAACATCGGCCGGCTTACCAGCTTCGGCGCAGCCGCGCCCGGAATCAGCACCGCGCCGACTACCATGTCGGCATCGCGGATCGACTCCTCGATGTTGGCCGCATTGGACATCAGCGTCTTGATGCGCCCCTGATAGATGCTGTCGATCTCTTTCAGCCGCCCCAGCGACTTGTCCAGCAGGGTAACGTCAGCCCCCAACCCTTGCGCCATGCGCGCGGCATTGAGGCCAACCACACCACCACCGATTACCACCACCTTGGCCGGTGCTACGCCCGGCACACCGCCCAGCAGTACGCCACGACCACCCTGCGCCTTCTCCAGCGCATGGGCACCCGCCTGCACCGCCATGCGGCCGGCCACTTCGGACATCGGCGCCAGCAAAGGCAGGCCGCCACGCTCGTCAGTTACCGTTTCATAGGCAATGGCAATTGCCTGGGACTCCACCAGCAGACGGGTCTGCTCCGGATCAGGCGCCAGATGCAGATAGGTAAACAACACCTGCCCCGGACGCAGCATGCGACACTCAACCGGCTGCGGCTCCTTGACCTTGATGATCATGTCGGCAGCAGCAAACACCGCTTCGGCCGACGCCGCGATCGACGCACCGGCCTGCAGGTAGTGTTCATCGGTAAAACCGATCGCCAGACCGGCCTGGGTCTGCACCACCACCTTGTGACCGGCTGTCACAATTTCACGCACACCGGACGGCGTAAGGCCGACGCGATACTCGTGATTTTTGATCTCCTTCGGAACGCCTATTAACATAGCTGTCTCCTTTGGTTGTGTCGTGATCTGTTGTACAGGTGTTGTTTAAAAAAATCTACAACAAGCTTGCAACCACACACTGATTTTGACTATAAATTGCACATGTTGCAAAGATTTTTCGTTATTGCAACGCAACAAAGCAGCCAAAACCGGTCAAAATCCTTATCATTGAACGTCTAAAATTATTAACATACGGATTGGACAGAAAGCATGGATGTCGGAGCACGACTACGGATGGTTCGCGAACGCATGGGACTTTCCCAGCGCGAACTGGCTAAAAGAGCTGGCGTTACCAACGGCACGATCTCGCTGATCGAGCAGAATCGCGTCAGCCCATCGATCAGTTCGCTGCGCAAAGTACTGGAAGGCATGCCGATGACCCTGTCGGACTTCTTCACCTTTGACGCAGACCCGCAACAGCCGCGCGTGTTCTACACCCACGACGAGCTCCCCAACCTGGGCAACGACCAGATCCAGCTACTGCTGGTCGGGACGTCCCACGAGCGTCGCGACATCGCCATCCTGCGCGAGGTGTATCAGCCCGAGGCCGACACCGGCCCGGAAATGCTGATGCACGAAGGACAGGAAGGCGGCGTGGTCCTGAAAGGCAGCATCGAGATTACCGTCGGTAATGATGTGCGCGTTCTGGGGCCAGGCGACTCTTATTACTTTGATAGCAAGTTACCGCACCGTTTTCGCAACGTTGGCGGCGACACCTGCGAGATTGTCAGCGCAAGTTCGCCTCCCACGTTCTGACCGCCTCTGACACCGGGCGGGTAGACACAACAAAGGAGAAACACAATGGCTCGCACCCACGCTGAGTGGAAAGCCCTTTCCAGCGACATCAAGATCGAAGGCCGCGCCTTTATCGACGGGCATTACGTCGACGCGGCCGATGGCCGCACCTTCGACTGCATCAACCCGGCAACTGGCGCCAAGCTCGCCAGCATTGCCTGGGCAGGCGAGCACGAGGTGGAACTGGCTGTCAAAGCCGCCCGCCGCGCCTTCGACAACGGCGGCTGGGCCGATCTGGCCCCGCTGGCCCGTGGCCGCATCCTCAAGCGCTTTGCCGCCCTGATCCGCCAGCATGGCGACGAGCTGGCACTGCTGGAAACCCTGGATGCCGGCAAACCCATCGGCGACACCACCACCGTGGACGTACCGGGGGCAGCCTATTGTGTGGAGTGGTTTGCCGAAGCCATCGACAAGATCGGCGGCGAAGTGGCACCGGTAGACCCCAAACTGGTGGGTCTGGTAACCCGCGAAGCCATCGGCGTGGTTGCCGCCGTGGTGCCGTGGAACTTCCCGATCCTGATGGCCAGCTGGAAGTTCGGCCCGGCGCTGGCAGCCGGTAACGCGCTGATCCTGAAACCGTCGGAAAAGTCGCCGCTGACCGCCATCCGCCTCGCCGCGCTGGCCAAGGAAGCCGGTATGCCGGACGGCATTTTCCAGGTTCTGCCGGGTGCCGGCGACGTGGGTAAGCGCCTGGCCATGCACATGGACATCGACTGCATCGCTTTTACCGGCTCCACCGGCGTGGGCAAGCTGATTGCTGCCGATGCCGCGCAGTCCAACCTCAAGCGCGTATGGCTGGAGCTGGGCGGCAAGTCACCGAACATCGTACTGCCGGACTGCCCGGACCTTGCCCGTGCCGCCCGCACCGCTGCCGGCGCCATCTTCTACAACATGGGTGAAATGTGTACCGCCGGCTCGCGCCTGCTGGTGCATGAAGACATCAAGGATGCATTCGTCGCCGAGTTCAAGAAAGCCGCCGCCGGCTACACCCCGGCCGACCCGCTGGATCCGGCCACCGGCATGGGTGCCATTGTTGACCGCATCCAGTACGACAAGGTGCTGTCCTACATCGACAAGGCCAAGTCCGAAGGCGCCGAGCTGGTTTGCGGCGGCAAGGCCGCCCATGAAGACACCGGCCTGTTCATCGAGCCGACCGCCTTCGTGTGCCAGCGTCCGGACATGACCATCTGCCGCGAGGAGATCTTCGGGCCGGTGCTGTCCATCATCACCTTCAAGGACGTGGAAGAAGCCATTCGCATCGCCAACGATACCGAATACGGCCTCGCCGCCGCGGTGTGGACCAGCAACGTCACCACCGCACACAAAGTGGCACGCCGCCTGCGCGCCGGCACGGTGTGGGTGAACTGCTACGACGAAGGCGGCGACATGAACTTCCCGTTCGGCGGCTTCAAGCAATCGGGCAACGGCCGCGACAAATCGCTGCATGCGCTGGAGAAATACACCGAACTGAAGTCGACCCTGATCAAGCTGTGATCCAGCTTAATCCTTGACACAACGGGCCTGCGGGCCCGTTTTCTTTTTGTCCGCCATGAACAAGCACGCCGGATACATGTCGCAATAAGCAAAGCATGCGGCAGAAAAATCATCGCATACTGTCAGCCAGCCGCCGTTGCGCCGACTAAGCAGCAGGGCCAGTGCCCTACACCAAAATAGCTAGCCGGCGGCCTACCACCGGCCAACTGGCAAGGCGCTTGCTTTGACCTACACTGTGTGCAATTCACCCGTATCGGAAAGTGTCGTATGTTGTCCGACCGTTTTGGCAGAACCATCGATTACTTGCGCGTCTCGGTGACCGACCGCTGCGATCTGCGTTGTAGCTACTGCATCCCGAAAGGCTTCAAGGGCTTCGAAGAGCCGGAAAACTGGCTGACCTTCGACGAAATGGAGCGCGTGATCGCCGCTTTCGCCCGCCTGGGCACCCGCCGCTTCCGCCTTACCGGCGGCGAGCCGCTGTTGCGCCGCAATCTGCCGGCGTTGGCCGCACGCTTGTCCGCCCTGCCCGGCGTGGAAGACCTGTCGTTGACCACCAACGGCACCCAGCTGGACAAGCATGCCAAGGCACTGTTCGATGCCGGGCTCAATCGCCTCAACGTCAGCCTGGACTCACTGCGCCGCGACTGCGTGCAGGAAATCAGCGGCAGCGACAGCCTGGAAAAAGTGCTGCACGGTCTGTCGGCGGCACGTGATGCCGGCTTCAAGACCATCAAGATCAATATGGTGCCGATGGTCGGCGTCAACGACGGCGACATCGAGGCGATGATTGCCTTCTGTATCGAGCACGGCTTTATCCTGCGCCTGATCGAAGCCATGCCGATGGGCAGCACCGGCCAGCACACCCAGGGCCTGAACCTGAGCCGCCTGCTGGCCGACCTCAGCCAGCGCTTCGAACTGCAGGAAAGCTGCAAGACGCTGGGTGGCGGCCCGGCTCGCTACTGGGAAAGCCGCGATGGCCGCTTCACTCTCGGGCTGATCACCCCGATGTCGCAGCACTTCTGCGCCACCTGCAACCGCGTACGGCTGTCGGTGGATGGCACCATGTATATGTGCCTGGGGCAGGAAGAACGCTTCGAGCTGCGCCCGCTGCTGCGCGCCGGCTGCAGCGATGCCGAGCTGGAGGCTGCCATCCGCCACGCCATCGAGCTGAAACCGGAAAAACACGAATTCATCGAGCGCCCCAACCAGGTAGTGCGCTTCATGTCGATGACCGGCGGCTGAAGCGCCAACGTTGGCCGCAAGCCTGCGGCCAACCCCGGCCGGCAGCGGGCTCTGCTGCAGCCGGTTTTGCCCCGCGAGACCGGCCGCACCAGAACCTACCAAGCGAGCCGCATCATGAACTCGGTCGAACCGCTGCTGGAGGGCTTTCGCCGCTTCCAGCAAGACTACTTTTCCCCGGAACAGAACCTGTACGAAGCGCTGCGCCACGGCCAGCGGCCGGCCACGCTGGTGATCGGCTGCTGCGATTCGCGCGTGCACCCGCCGGCGCTGATGAGCAGCCAGCCTGGCGAAATGTTCGTGGTGCGCAATGTGGCCAACCTGGTGCCGCCGTACGATGCCGGCAACCAGCACGCCAGCGTGGCGGCGGCGCTGGAATTCGCGGTACTGAGCCTGCAGGTGGAACGCATCATCGTGATGGGGCACGCCGGTTGCGGCGGCATCCGCGCGCTGATGCAGCGCTCCACCCCGCAGGACAGTGCGCTGACGCGCTGGCTGGACATCGCCGCGCCGGCGCGCGACTTTGTCTACCGCAGCTACGGCCACGAGGACGAAGCGCAACGCCTGCGCCGCTGCGAACAGGCCGCCATCATGGTGTCGCTGGACAACCTGCTGTCCTACCCGTGGCTGGCCGCCAAGGTACAAGCCGGCGAACTGGTGCTGGACGGCTGGTATTTCGACCTCAACGATGGCGCCTTGTGGGGTTACGACGCCGCCGGCAAGGCCTTTATCCCGCTGGTGTGCCCGCTGCAGCCGCGGCAACAGGCCGGCGCCTGAAACAAGGTTGGCCGCAGCGTGCGGCCAACCTTGTCACTACCGCAGCCAGACTACTCAGCGCAGTACCACGGTACGGTTGCCATTCATGAACACGCGCCGCTCCAGATGGAAGCGCACCGCACGCGCCAGCGCCAGGCATTCCATGTCGCGGCCAACGGTCAGCAGCTGCTCGGCGCTGTGCGCGTGATCCACCCGCTCCACCACCTGCTCGATGATCGGGCCCTCGTCCAGATCGTCCGTGACATAGTGCGCGGTGGCGCCAATCAGCTTCACGCCGCGGGCATGCGCCTGGTGATACGGCTTGGCACCCTTGAAACCCGGCAGGAAGGAATGGTGGATATTGATCGCCTTGCCGGATAGCAGCCGCGAAGTCTCCTGCGACAGCACCTGCATATAGCGCGCCAGCACCACCAGTTCGGCGCCGGTCTCCTCGATCAGCGCCAGCAACGCCGCTTCTTGCTGCGGCTTGGTGTCCGCCGTCAACGGCAGGTGGTGGTAAGGAATGTCGTAAGCCTGCGCGATGGGCGCCAGATCCGGGTGGTTGGACACCACTGCCACCACGTCCATGTCCAGATCACCCATCTTGCGGCGATACAGCAGGTCATTCAGGCAATGATCCAGCTTGGACACCATGATCAGCACCCGCGGGCGCACGTGGCTATCGTGCAGCGTCCATTCCAGCACGCCCTGTTCAGTCAGGCCAGCCAGTGCCGTGCGCAAGCCGGCTTCGGTAAAGGTGTTATCCAGCGCATGGAAAGTACAGCGCACGAAAAAGCGCTCGGTATCCGGATCGTCAAATACCGCCAGCTCATCGATATAGCAGTGCTGCACGTCCAGCAGCTGCGAAATGCGGGCGACCTGGCCAGGGCCGCTATGGCAGGTACAGGCCAGGGTGTAACGGTGGGATGCGGTCATGGTGTTGTCTCCTTGTGCATGCCGTTCAATTACCAGCCCGCTGGGGGCATTGCGGCCAACCTTAGCCTGCTGCTACGTTGCACACTGGTCGCCAGCCGTCACCGGCTGGCCTTTTCTGGACATCGGCCATGGTCGGGCCGACATGGGTTGATGTCGGAAACAGACAGGAATCGCCGCCACAGACGTGGCCCAATGCCGACATATCATCAGGCGACCCGCTAGGAGACGACGTGAACACCCCCATTCTGTGCAGTTATATCGGCGGCCGCAGCATCGACAATCCGGCGCTGCCGCTGGTAGACAATCTGGAGCCGGCCACCGGCAAGGTGCTGTGCCGCGTACAGCAGGCCGGCGATGCCGAAGTGGCACTGGCGGTGGAAACCGCCCAGCAAGGCTTTGCCATCTGGTCGGCAATGAGCGGCGCCGAGCGCGGCCGCATCCTCCATCGCGCCGCCCAGCTGCTGCGCGAACGCAACCGCCAGCTGGCGGAGCTGGAAGTGCGCGACAACGGCAAGCCGATCCAGGAAGCCGAAGTAGTTGACGTGCTGTCCGGCGCCGACTGTGTGGAATACTTCGGCGGTCTGGCCGCCAGCATCCACGGCCAGCAATTCGCCCTCAAGGGTGCCTTCGCCTACACCCGCCGCGAGCCGCTGGGCGTGTGCCTGGGCATCGGCGCCTGGAACTACCCGATCCAGATCGCCTGCTGGAAGTCCGCCCCGGCACTGGCCTGCGGCAATGCCATGATCTACAAACCGGCTTCGCTCACCCCGATGAGCGCCATCGAGCTGGCCAAGATCTACACCGAGGCCGGCGTGCCGGACGGCGTATTCAACGTCATCCTCGGCAGCTCCGCGCCGGCTCGACAGCTGATCGCCCACCCGGGCGTGGCCAAGGTATCGGTGACCGGCTCGGTGGAAACCGGCAAGGCCATCATGGCCGATGCCGCCAAGACGCTGAAACGCGTCACCATGGAACTGGGCGGCAAGTCGCCGCTGATCATTTTCGACGACGCCGACCTGGACCAGGCGGTTTCTGCCGCCATGCTGGCCAACTTCTACACCCAGGGCGAAATCTGCACCAACGGCACCCGCGTGTTTGTACACGAGTCGATCCATGATGCCTTCCTGGAAAAACTGGTCAGCCGCACCCGCAAGCTGAAGATTGGCGACCCGATGCTGCCGGACACCCAGGTGGGCGCACAGATTTCCGGCGACCACGCGGCCAACGTACTGCGTTACATCGAGCTGGGCGTCGCCGAAGGCGCCAGCCTGCTGGCCGGCGGCCAGCGGGTGGAAGTACCAGGCTGCGAGGGTGGCCACTTCATCGCCCCCACCATCTTTGCCGGCTGCCACGACGACATGACCATCGTGCGCGAGGAAATCTTTGGCCCGGTGATGTCGGTACTGAAATTCAAGGACGAGGCCGAAGTGCTGGCCCGCGCCAACAACACTCGTCTGGGCCTCGCCGCCGGGGTGTTCACCCGCGACCTGGCCCGCGGCCACCGCATGGTGGACAAGCTGCAGGCCGGCGTGTGCTGGATCAACAACTACAACATCACGCCGATCGAAATGCCGTTTGGCGGGCTGAAGGAATCCGGCATCGGCCACGAGAACAGCCTGGCGACGCTGGACTACTACACCCAGCTCAAGAGCGTGTATGTGGAGCTGAGCGGCGTCGCCTGCCCGTACGAGTAACACGTAGCAGACAAAACCCCTGATCCTGCGTTGCGCCGCCTTGCCGTACGATTTGTACTGTCTGCGTCGGCGCGCCTTGGCTCAGGTACGCTGCGCGGTTTTGTCGGCCACGTCCTTATGCCCACCCTGAACGCGGCCCTGCCGCAAGAGAACGGTCATGAAACAGGAATTCAATTACATCATCGTTGGCGCCGGCTCCGCCGGTTGCGTACTGGCGGCGCGACTGACCGAAGACCCGGGCGTGAGCGTGCTGCTGCTGGAAGCCGGCGGCCCGGACTGGCGGCTGGACTGGCGCACGCAAATGCCGTCGGCACTGGCCTACCCGCTACAGGGCACCACCTACAACTGGGCCTACACCACCCAGCCCGAGCCGCACATGGGCAACCGCGTCATGACCCAGGGCCGCGGCAAGGGCCTCGGCGGCTCCTCACTGATCAACGGCATGGTCTACATCCGTGGCAATGCCATGGATTACGACAACTGGGCCAGCATGAAAGGCTTGGAAAACTGGAGCTACCGCGACTGTCTGCCGTATTTCCGCAAGGCCGAAACCTACGACAAGGGGGGCAATGACTACCACGGCGGTGACGGTCCGCTGCACGTTACTACCCCGAAAGCCAATATCTCGCCGCTGTTTGCCGCCTTCGTCGCCGCCGGCGAGCAGGCCGGCCACCCGCGCACCGACGACCTGAACGGTTATCGCCAGGAAGGCTTCGGCCCGATGGATCGCACCACCACCGCCGACGGCCGCCGCTGCAGCACCTCGCTGGCCTATCTGGACACCGCCCGCAAGCGGCCAACCCTGCAGGTGAAGACCCGCGCGCTGGCAGACCGCATCCTGTTCGACGGCAAGCGCGCCATCGGCGTCAGCTATCTGCAGGGCGGGCGCTGGCACGAAGCCTTTGCCAGCCGCGAAGTGATCGTCAGCAACGGCGCCATCGCCTCGCCGCAGTTGCTGCAGCGCTCCGGCGTCGGCAACGCCGACGAACTGCGCGCGATGGGCATCGCCAGCGTGACACACCTGCCGGGCGTGGGCGAAAACCTGCAGGACCATCTGGAGATGTACCTGCAATACGAATGCACCAAGCCGGTATCGCTCTACCCGGCGCTGCAGTGGTGGAACAAGCCGCCAATCGGCATCGAGTGGTATCTGCGCGGCACCGGCATCGGCGCCAGCAACCATTTCGAGGCTGGCGGCTTCATCCGCAGCGACGAGAGCTTCGCCTGGCCCAACCTGCAGTACCACTTCATTCCGCTGGCGATGAACTACGACGGCAGCAACCCGGTAAAAGCACACGGTTTCCAGTGCCATGTCGGCTCGATGCGCTCGCCCAGCACCGGCAGCGTCAAGCTGAAAAGCTGCGACCCGCGCGACCATCCGATCCTGCGCTTCAACTACATGGCGCACGACACCGACTGGCGCGAGTTCCGTGCCGGGGTGCGCATCACCCGTGAGATCATCGCGCAGCAGGCAATGGACCAGTTCCGCGGCAAGGAGATCAAGCCGGGCATGATGATCCAGAGCGATGCCGAGATCGACGCCTTCGTGCGCGAACACGCCGAAACCGCACTGCACCCGTCCTGCACCTGCAAGATGGGCGACGCCAGCGACCCGATGGCGGTGGTAGACAACGAAGGCCGCGTACACGGCCTGAGCGGGCTACGGGTGGTGGATGCCTCTATCATGCCGCAGGTCACCACCGGCAACCTCAACGCCCCCACCATCATGATGGCGGAGAAGATCGCCGACCGAATCCGTGGCCGCACGCCGCTGCCGCGCTCGCAGGCACCCTACTTTGTCGCCGGCCGCCAGCCGGTGAAATTGGCCGAGGCCGCCGCGCATGATCCGCAGGCTGCGCTGCTGTGGTACCCGCCCAAGGCCGAAACCGTTCGTTGATCCTGCTCTGCACTTGTCACGCGCACCGCGGTGCGCGTTTTTTATTGCCGCCAGCGCCGCTGCAGAAACAAAAATGGCTCGCCAAGGCGAGCCATTTTTTCATATCCGAATATTTCAGCTGATTACAGCCAGATCTTTCTTCGACAGCCAGTCGCTGCCGCCACGCGGCCAGTCCACCAGCACGCCGCGTGCATTGTCAAAGGCAACCACGGTGCCATCGAATTTCTTTGCATAGCCATGCGGGGCGTAATTCACGCGCAGGCCCGGTTCCAGTTGAATGTTCTTGTCACGCAGCAGTGCCAGCAGGCTAGAGATAATGTATTTCATTTCAATGTCCAATATGTTTTCAGTGATCAAACTACGCCGGAATTGTAGCGCCGTCTTGTGCGTTGCAACATCAAGATTGCGACATCAATGTTCGATACTGATCATATAAATGTATTTTTACGAACTGATTACAGTCGATAACGAAAAATCAGCTGCCAGGCACAGCTGCCGGCAACCGCACTACCTTACTGTCGCAAAAAAGCCGCATTACTCATAAAAATCAGCACATTAGAAATAGCTCGCCCATGCCGCCAGCCGCACCCGTGGCATTGCCATAGCCGACCGCTTTCATGCCATGACCGACGCAATTGCAGCCCTTTTTGCCGCTACGGCAATGGGCGTGCAGCCAGCGTCCGCCAGACGCCAAAAATCCGCCGGCAACATGCATTGACGCTCCGCGAGGCGCTCTCTAGATTGACTGACAGCCATGTCAGGCAGACAGGAGAGATCGCCCGGGTAACCACCCAGCGGCGGCGCCGAAGGGGAATCGCCCCGAAAACTCTCAGGCAAAAGAACTGTCCTGCCCAGGCTCTCTGGAGAGCAGGTGCGCGCCCGCGCATCTCGCCGAAGGCAGCACGGCGTACCGGCAACACGGTGCGCCCAATCTCTCAGGCAAACGGACAGAGGGGGCACGCACGGTCGCCAGCGACCACCCACCCCGTGTATCGGGCTGGCGGCCAACGTTGGCCGCCGCCCACCCGTTTGGAGAGCGCCATGTTTACCCGAGATATGCAGATTGCCGGTTTCGACGACGCCCTGTGGGCCGCCATGCAGGCCGAAGACCAGCGCCAGCAGGACCACATCGAGCTGATTGCCTCCGAGAACTACACCAGCCCGCGCGTGATGCAGGCACAGGGCAGCCAGCTGACCAACAAGTACGCCGAGGGCTACCCAGGCAAGCGCTACTACGGCGGCTGCGAGCATGTGGACGTGGTGGAGCAACTGGCCATCGACCGCGCCAAGCAGCTGTTCGGCGCCGACTACGCCAACGTGCAGCCGCACTCCGGCAGCCAGGCCAACGCCGCGGTGTACATGGCGCTGCTAGAGCCGCACGACACCGTGCTGGGCATGAGCCTGGCCCACGGCGGCCACCTCACCCACGGCGCCAAGGTCAACTTCTCCGGCAAGATCTACCACGCGGTGCAGTACGGTCTGAATCCGGAAACCGGCGAGATCGACTACGACGAAGTGCAGCGCATGGCCAATGAGTACCAGCCGAAGATGATCGTGGCCGGTTTCTCCGCCTACTCGCTGGTGGTGGACTGGAAGCGCATGCGCGAGATCGCCGACAGCATCGGCGCCTACCTGTTCGTGGACATGGCCCACGTGGCCGGCCTGGTGGCCGCCGGGCTGTACCCGAACCCGATTCCGCACGCGCATGTGGTGACCACCACCACCCACAAGACCCTGCGCGGCCCGCGTGGCGGCCTGATTCTGGCGGCGGCCAACCCGGAGCTGGAGAAGAAGCTGAATTCGGTGGTGTTCCCCGGCATTCAGGGCGGCCCGCTGATGCACGTGATCGCCGCCAAGGCGGTGGCATTCCAGGAGGCGCTGCAGCCGGAGTTCGTCGACTACCAGAAACAGGTGTTGGCCAACGCCCGCGCCATGGTGCATGTGTTCCAGAGCCGCGGTTACAGCATCGTGTCCGGCAAGACCGACGACCATCTGTTCCTGCTGAGCCTGATCGACAAAGGCCTCACCGGCAAGGCGGCCGATGCCGCGCTGGGCGCCGCCCACATCACCGTCAACAAGAACGCGGTGCCGAACGATCCGCAAAGCCCGTTCGTGACCAGCGGCATCCGCATCGGCACCCCGGCGATCACCAGCCGCGGCTTCAAGGAAACCGAAGCCCGCCAGGTAGCGCACTGGGTGTGCGACATCCTCGACGACATCGAGAATGCGGAAGTCAGCGCACGGGTAAAACGCCAGGTGGCAGAGCTGTGCGCCGCCTTCCCGGTATACCGTTAACCCTGCTTGCGTTGCGGCCAACGTTGGCCGCAACGCTACCGTCATCCGGGCGGGGCTTGCCCCGCCGTTACATGCCGCTGATCGACAGCGGCATGCCAACCTGACAAGAGAAGCATCATGGCTATCAGCGTTTTTGACCTGTTCAAGATCGGCATCGGCCCGTCCAGCTCCCATACCGTCGGCCCGATGCGCGCCGCACGCCAGTTTGTCGCCCGCCTGGAAAAGGACGGCCAGTTGCCGGCGGTCGCCAGTGTGCGCTGCGAGCTATTCGGCTCGCTGGGCGCCACCGGCAAGGGCCATGGCTCCGATATCGCCGTACTGCTGGGCCTGCAGGGCGAGTTGCCGGACGAGGTGGACACCGACGCGGTGCCGGTGATGGTGGCCGCCATCCGCAGCAGCAAGCGCCTGCGTTTGCTGGGCAGCCACGAGGTGGCGTTTGCTGAAGGCGAGCATCTGGTGCTGCACAAGCGCAAATCGCTGCCCTACCACCCTAACGGCATGACCTTCGAAGCCCGCGACGATCGCGGCGACGTCATCGTCAAGCGGGCGTACTACTCGGTGGGCGGCGGCTTCGTGGTGGACGAGGCGGCGGTGGATGCCGGCTTCGCGCCACCGGGCGCCACCGAGCTGCGCCATCCGTTTACCTCCGGTGCCGAGCTACTCGCCTTGTGTCAAAGAGAAAACAAGAGCATCAGCCAGATCATGCTGGAGAACGAACTGGCCTGGCGCAGCGAGGAGGAAGTACGCGCCGGCCTGCTGGCCATCTGGCAAGTGATGCAGCGCTGCGTGCAACGCGGCTGCAGTCACGAAGGCATATTGCCCGGCGGCATGCAGGTACGCCGTCGCGCGGCCAACCTGTACCGCAAACTGCTGGCGGCGCCGGAAGCCAGCCTGCGCGACCCGCTGACGGTGATGGACTGGGTCAACCTGTATGCACTGGCGGTCAACGAGGAAAACGCCGGCGGCGGCCGCGTGGTCACCGCGCCGACCAACGGGGCAGCCGGCATCATTCCGGCGGTGCTGCACTACTACGCGCGTTTTGTGCCGGGTGCCAACGAGGATGGCGTGGTGCGCTTCCTGCTCACCGCCGGCGCCATCGGCATCCTGTTCAAGCTCAACGCGTCGATTTCCGGCGCCGAGGTCGGCTGCCAGGGCGAAGTCGGCGCGGCCTGTTCGATGGCGGCCGGCGGCCTGGCCGAGGTGATGGGCGCCACACCGGAGCAGGTGGAAAATGCCGCCGAGATCGGCATGGAGCATAACCTGGGGCTGACCTGCGACCCAGTCGGCGGACTGGTGCAGGTGCCGTGCATCGAACGCAACGCGATGGCGGCAGTCAAGGCCATCAACGCGGTACGCATGGCGTTGCGTGGCGACGGCCAGCATTTCATCTCGCTGGACCGCGTGATCAAGACCATGCGCGACACCGGCCGCGACATGAGCAGCAAGTACAAGGAAACCGCACGCGGCGGCCTGGCCGTCACTATCGTCGAAGTGCCGGTCAATATCGTGGAATGCTGATGTTTGCGGTGCGGCCAACGTTGGCCGCATGCCCTTAGACACAACGCCCGCATCGCGAGCGTTTTTTCATGCGCTCCCACCGGGCACGGCACGGCGGTAACGGCCGCTTGCGACGGCAGCAGCCCCCGCCACGGTGCTCCGTCAGGTGTACATTCGGCCAGCCAATCACAAATAAGGGATTGATTCGCCAGGGCATCATCTAGAATGCATTAAACATGCAGTAGGAATGAAGCGATGCTCGATGACTCCCTGATTGGCCGCCCTGTCATCCTGATCGTGGATGATCAGGCCAGCAATATCCGCATCCTGCGGGAGGCCATTCAGGGCCTTGGGGATGTGTTCTTTGCCATTGATGGCGAATCTGCCATCCGCCTGGCCCATAACTGCCAGCCCGATGTGGTGCTGCTGGACATCGAAATGCCCGGCATGGACGGCTACGCCGTTTGCCAGGCACTGAAGTCCGACCCGCAGCTGGCCCAGGCCGCCGTCATTTTTGTCACCGCCCACAGCAGCGCGCAGGACGAACTGCGCGCCCTCGACTATGGCGGCGTGGATTTTCTGCCCAAGCCGCTTAATGTGCCGGTGGCACGCGCCCGCATCCGCACCCATCTGGCCCTGCGGATGGAAACCCGCAAGCTGGAACTGGTGCAACGGGACTTGCAGGATGTGCTGCACCATTTGCCGGCGTTTGTCGGTTACTGGCAGACCAATCTGCACTGCGTGTTCAGCAATGAACAGTCGGCAAGCTGGTTCGGCATCGAAGCGGCCGACATGGTCGGCAAACTGCTGCCCGAGGTACTCGGTGCCAGCACTTATCCGCAGATCGCCCCCCTGCTGGAGCAGGTACTGGCCGGAAAGCATGCCACCCAGGACATCGTCCTCACCAGCGAGCACCTACCCACCAGAGATGGCCAGCTCACCTTGGTGGCACGCGTCATCGATAACACCTGCGTCGGCTTCCTGATGCTGCTGGTGGACATCACCGAGCGCAAACGCTACGAAGGCGCGCTGTTCGAAGAAAAAGAGCGCATCCGCGTCATGCTCAATTCGATTGGTGACGCGGTTATCGCCACCGACCGGCAGGGCGTGGTGGTTTACATGAATCCGATTGCCGAAAGCCTGACCGGCTGGCAAGCCTCCCACGCCATTGGCAAGGCCATCGAACAGGTGATGCCGCTGCGCGACGGCAGCAATGATTTCGATCTGCAAAACCCCATCCGCCTGGCCTTGCAGGAGAACCGCGTCGTCGGCATGGCGCTGAACTGCAAGCTGCAAAGCCGCGACGGCAATCTGTTCGATGTCGAGGACTCGGCATCGCCGATCCGGAACCGCGAAGGACAAATCACCGGCGCCATTGTGGTGTTCCACGACGTGTCCGAAGCCCGGGCGATGGCCATCAAGATGACCCATCTGGCTTACCACGATGCGCTGACCAACCTGCCCAACCGCATGCTGCTGCAGGACCGCATCCTGCAGGCCATACAGCAGGCCATGCGCAACCAGCGCCGGGTCGCCATGGTCGTGCTCGATCTGGACAACTTCAAAAGCATCAACGATGCCGTCGGGCATGCGGTCGGCGATACCTTGCTGCAGCAGATTGCACACCGCCTGCAGGCGGCCTGTCGCACCGTGGATACCATCAGCCGTCAGGGTGGTGATGAATTCATCCTGCTGCTACCGGAAATCGGCGCGCTGGATCAGGTAAGCGACATCGCGACTCGCATGCTGGAGCTGGTGGCGGAGCCGGTGATCATAGACAGCGAACGCTACGACCTGACCGCCTGCCTGGGCGTCAGCCTGTTTCCGGATGACAGCGATGACGCGGAAACCCTGTACCGGCATGCGGATTCCGCCATGTACAAGGCCAAGCAGGCCGGACGCAGCCAGTTCCGGTTTTTCTCGGCCGACATCGAGCACAGCATGCGTTCCCGCCACCTGCTGGAACAGCACATGCGCGCCGCACTGGAAAACCATATCTTCGAGATCCACTACCAGGCCAAGGTCGATGCCCTCCAGCAACGCATCGTCGGTGCCGAAGCGCTGATCCGTTTACGCAAGGAAGATGGCGGCATGATCTCCCCGGCTGAGTTCATCCCGCTGGCGGAAGAAACCGGGCTGATCATCCCGATTGGCAAGTTCGTGCTGAAGCAGGCCTGTCTGGACGCCATGCGCTGGCATGCGCTGGGCTACCCCATCATTATCAGTGTCAATATTTCGGCGGTGCAGTTTCGCGACCCGCAATTCCTGACCATGGTGCTGAACACCTTGAGCAGCACCGGCATTCGTCATGATTTGCTGGAGCTGGAAATCACCGAAGGCGTGCTGGCGCATGACATCAACCATACACAGCAAATCCTGCAGGCCCTGCGCGATCTGGGCATCCGGATTTCAATCGATGACTTCGGCACCGGCTACTCCAGCCTGACCTACCTGAAGCGGCTGCCGCTGGACGTGCTGAAGATCGACCAGAGCTTTGTGCATGACATGCTGCAGGACAAGAGCGATGCGGCCATCGTGGAAGCCATCATCAAGCTGGGCTCCTCCCTTGGCCTGAAACTGGTGGCCGAGGGGGTGGAGACGCTCGAGCAGGTACAAGCCCTGTTGGCCGCCGGTTGCCAGACCATGCAGGGCTACCTGTACTCCCGCCCGGTCCCTTCCGCAGAGCTGGAACAACTCCTGCAACAAGGTATTTCCGTACCCAACAGCTGAATCCGACGAGGAGTGATGCATGCTCAAGCGCCCGCATATGACTCAGGCCCGCCGGCACGGGGCCATGATGCTGCTTGTTGGCTGCCTGCTAAGCGCCATGCTGGGCTGGCAGATCCAGCAGGACAATAAAAAACAGCAGGCAAACGCACTGCAGCAGGCGCTGGACGCGATGTCCAGCCAGGTATACGAACGCTTCAAGCAATATCAGTTCGGTTTGCGTGGCATGCGCGGCACCGTTGTCACCGCCGGCGATGCGCTGAGCTTCGACAAAGTGGCCCGCTACATGCAGACACGCGATCTGGCCACCGAATTTCCCGGCGCGCGGGGCTTCGGCTATATCCAGCGGGTTGCACCGAACAGCGAGAATGAATTCCTGCAACAGGTGCGCGCCGACCAGCAACCCGACTTCCGCATCCGGGAGCTGAAACCCAACCCGGGCGAGCGTTTTGTCATCCGCTACATCCAGCCGATCCGCGCCAACTCGCCGGCAATCGGGCTGGATATTGCCACCGAAGAGAATCGCCGCAATGCTGCGCTGGCAGCGATGTCATCCGGTAGCGCCCACCTGACCGCCCCCATCACCCTGGTACAGGCCACCGGCAAACCACTGCAGTCCTTTCTGTTTCTGTTACCGGTCTACCGCAATGGCATCACCCCCGCGACCGTTGCCGGGCGCAACGCGCAGACCATAGGCTGGAGTTATGCCCCCTTGCTGATGGAAGACGTGCTGAGCGGCCTGCGACAGAAACCGGAATACCTGCAACTGCAGCTGAGCGACATCACCGACCCGCGCCAGCCGATTCCCTTCTACCTGCCCCAGCACAGCACTGCCGGCATGCCATCCGCCCAGCTGACACGCCCGGTTTTCGGCCGCCAATGGCAGGTCACGCTGTTTGCCGGCCCAGCCTTCATCCGGCAGCTGAACCTGCCCTCGCCAGTCCAGACATTCGTGTTCGGTTGCCTTGCCAGCATCTTGCTGGCCGCTTTGCTGGCGGCGCTGAGTCTTAACCGTTTGCGCCGCAATGAACTCTACGGCCAGCAAGCCAAGCTGGCGGCCATCGTGGCCAGCTCGGCAGACGGCATCATCGGCTTCCACAACGATGGCACCATCATTTCCTGGAATAGCGGCGCAGAAGCCCTGTTTGGCTACCGGGCCGAAGAAGTCATGGGGCAACGCGTCGGCAAACTGCTGGTGCCAGACGAGCTGCAAGACGAGGAAGAGTCAATCCTGCAGAGCATTCGTGACGGCAAGCTGCTACCCAACCTGGAAACCCGCCGCCGGCACAAGGATGGCACGTTGCTGGACGTCTCGCTGACAGCCTCCCCCATCCTGAATGCCCAGGGCCAGGTGGTAGGCGGCTCGAAGACTGTGCGGGACATCAGCCGGCAAAAGCTGGCAGAGGCGCAGATTCACGAACTGAACAGCAATCTGGAGGCCCAGGTACAAAGCCGCACGCAAGAGCTGGCCCATGTCAACCAGATGCTGGAAAGCGTACTGCGCGCCGCCACCGAAATGGCAATTATTGCGACCGACCCGCAGGGCAACATAACCCTGTTCAATCGTGGTGCCGAGTTGATGCTGGGCTACCAGACGGCAGATGTGCTCTACCGGATCAGCCCGCTGCAGTTTCATGTCGCCAGCGAAATCGGCCAGCACAGCATCGGGCTGCAGCAGGCCAACTGGGGCGACATCACCGGCTTTCGCGCGCTGGTTCACCAGGCCGATCTGCTGGGCGCCGAAGTGCGCGAGTGGACCTACGTCCGCAAGGATGGCAGCCAGTTTCCGGCATCGGTCACCGTCACCCCGATCCTGGACGAGCAAGACAGCAACTGCGGCTATCTGTTCATAGCGCTGGACATCAGTCAGCGACTGCAAGCCCAGCACCAGCTAGCCAGCAGTCTGGCCACCACCCAGGCAATACTGGATACGGCGCCAAGTCCGGTATTTACCATCAACCATCTTGGCATCATCCAGTCATTCAACCATGCGGGAGAAGACATCTTCGGCTGGCCAAGTGCGCAGATCATCGGCAAGCCGCTGGATCAATTACTGCCTAACCTCACCTCTACGGAATACCGCCAGCTGCTACAGGTCTTACAGGACGGCAACTCACGCCATGGCGCCCTGCGCATGGAGGTACAAGCCCAGCGCCAGGATGGCAGCAGCTTCCCGGCGCAACTCAGCCTGGGCGAACATTTGTCTGCCGGAGAGCATATTGCAGTCGCCGTGCTGACCGATCTGTCGCTACTGCAACAGCAGCAGGCGGAGGTACTGGCCACGCGCGACCAACTGGCAATGGCGGCCAACGTTGCGGAGCTGGGGGTCTGGACCTGGGTGCTTGCCGACAACTCCCTGCACTGGAATGACCGCATGTACGAGATGTATGCCTGGCCTGCCAGCCTGCGCGACGGTGGCCTCGATTATCAGCACTGGTATAGCCGGGTACATCCGGACGATATCGAGGCTACCGAGAAAGCCCTGCTGGATGCCGTAGCGGGTCATGGCGTGTACAACCCGGTGTTCCGGGTCCTTCGCCCCGACGGCAGCATCATTTACATCCAGGCGGGTGCCCAGATTGAACGCGACAGCGAAGGCAAAGTGCTGCGTGTCACCGGCATCAACCGGGACATCACGGCCCAGCTGGAACTGGAAGGCCGGCTGCGCGACGCCAAAGAGCGGGCCGATGCCGCCAGTGCGGCCAAGTCGACTTTCCTGGCCAATATGAGCCACGAAATCCGCACCCCGATGAATGCCGTACTGGGGATGCTGCAACTGGTGCAGCAGACCCAGCTGTCCGATCGCCAGCGTGACTACGTCACCAAGGCGCAGGGTGCCGGCACCGCCCTGCTCGGCCTGCTGAATGACATTCTCGACTACTCCAAGATCGAAGCCGGCAAACTGCAACTGGACGTTCATGCCTTCGAGCTTGAAAGCCTGCTGCATGATCTGGCCACCGTACTGAGCGGCAACCAGGGCGACAAGAACGTCGAAGTCATGTTTGATATCGACCCCGACCTGCCCCGACAACTGATGGGCGATCGGCTGCGGCTGCTGCAGATATTGATCAACCTGACCGGCAACGCCCTCAAATTCACCAACCAGGGGCTGGTGCAGTTGAAGGTCGCCACCCTGGAACGGACCGAGGATCAACTACAGCTGCACTTCGCCATCAAGGACACCGGTATCGGCATCAGCCAGGAACAGCAAAGCCGTATCTTCGATGGCTTTACCCAGGCCGAGACCTCGACCACCCGCCGCTATGGCGGAACCGGCCTTGGCCTGGTGATCAGCCAGCGTCTGGTGCAACTGATGGGCGGCCAACTGCAGCTGGAAAGCGAGCCAGGTCACGGCAGCTGTTTCTGGTTTGACCTCTGGCTGCCAATTGCCGACAGCACCCCGCTGGTCGAGCATGCCAACGCGGCGGCCACGCCATTGCGCGTCCTGGTTGTGGAAGACAACCCGCTGGTCGCCGAGCTGGTGATGCAGACTGTTTCGCCACTTGGCTGGCAGGCCGAGCTGGTGAAAGGCGGCCTGGCCGCCATCGGTGCCGTCCTCCAGGCCCAGCAATCCGGCTGCGATTACGACGTGATCCTGATGGACTGGAAAATGCCGGACATGGATGGCCTGACTGCCGCGCGGTTAATCCGCGACAAACTCCAGCAGAGCGGGCGTATTCCGCTGGTCATCATGCTGACCGCACACGACAAGGAAATGCTTGCGGCCAACCTCCAGGAGGGGGATACCCCATACATCGACCTGCTGACCAAACCGGTCACCCCCGTGCAGCTGATGCATTCGGTCTATCGCGCCCTGCACGGCCAACCCGAACAGCAGCCTGTCCGGCAGGCCATCAGTACCCAGCCGCTGCAAGGCATGCATCTGTTGATAGTGGAAGATAACGCGCTGAACCGGCAGATCGCGGCAGAATTGCTGAGCCACGAAGGCGCGCGCATCACCGCTGCTGAGGGCGGCCTGTCCGGCGTGCAGCAAGTCGTTAACGGCGGCGGGCCTTTCGATGCCGTGCTGATGGATGTGCAGATGCCCGACATTGACGGGCTGGAAGCAACCCGCCGGATTCGCAGCGATGGCCGCTTTTCCAGCCTGCCTATCATCGCCATGACGGCCAATGCCTCCCAAAGCGACCGGGACGCCTGCCTTGCTGCCGGCATGAACGACCACATCGGCAAGCCTGTCGACCTGGCACAACTGTTAAAAGCATTGCTGGCACATACCGGACGACCGGCGAGTACCGTCTCTGCGACAGAAGATGCCGCTCACGAAGAACAGCTCCCCGAAATAGAACCGCTGGAAAACATTCAGCGCCGCTTTGGCGGAGAGCTGACTATCTACCGGTCGGCACTGGCCCAATTCGTGCCGGAACAGCAACAACTGCTTGCCGACCTCAACGATGCCATCCGTGTGGCGGATAGCCAAAAGGCGCGCCGGCTTTGTCACAGCATCAAAGGCAGCGCCGCAACGCTCGGCGCACTGGGTCTTGCCCGTATGGCGGCCACGCTGGAAAAGCAGTACCTCGCCGGCAAATCACCGGCAGCGGACACCATCGACATGCTGACCGCCATGCTGCACGCGGCGCATCTGCAGCTGCAGCAGGCGCTGCCCGGCAACCCGTCCGACAACCGCATAACGCCCGTGGCATGGGACCCGGATAGCGTGCAGCAACAGTTGCAAACGATGCTGGACTTGCTGGCAAGCCGGAACCTGCAAGCACTGGACCTGCTGGACGCCATGCCGCAGTCGGCGCCCGCCAGCTATGCCAGCCAGTTCAACGCCATGCGGCAACAAGTGCAGGCGCTGGATTTCCCGGCGGCCAACCACAGCGCACAGCAACTGCTGCAGGCCTTGCAGGCAACACAAGTAGTGGCCGGGTAAACAATAGACCGCCGCGTTTTCGCTGCGCCAAAAAACAAGGCCGCCATCGTCGATGGCGGCCTTGTTAACAGCAGGCGTCAGGCCTAGTTGGCCAGATGATGTTGCACAGCGGCCATGGCGTCCTTGCCATCAAAAGTAGTCACCCCGGCCAGCCAGCTCTTCAGCATGAACGGGTTCTTCTTCAGATAATTTTTGGCCGCCACTTCCGGCTTTTCCTTGTCCATGATCGGGCCCATCACGCGGTTCTCGATGTCGGTGGTGAACTGCAGGTTGGTCAGCAGTTTGGCCACGTTGGGACAGCGGGTCTGGTAGTCGGTTGCCAGTGCGGTGAACACCTTGGCCTCGCCGTAGTTCGGGCCGAACACGTCATCACCGCCGGACAAGTAGGCCATCTTGTACTTCACGTTCATCGGATGCGGTTCCCAGCCGAGGAACACGATCCATTTCTTCTGGCGGATGGCACGCTCGACTTCGGACAGCATGCCGGCTTCGCTGGACTCGATCAGCTTGAAGCCGGACAGGCCGAACTGGTTTTTCTTGATCATGTCCTGGATCAGATTGTTGCCGTCGTTGCCCGGCTCGATACCGATGATCTTGCCATCCAGCTTGTCCTTGAACTTGGCGATATCGGCAAACGTTTTCAGGCCGCCAGCCGCCACGTAGTCAGGCACGGCCAGCGTGTACTTGGCGCCCACCAGATTGGGGCGATCCAGCACCTTGAGCTGCCCGGCCTTCTCAAACGGCTCGATCATCGGCGTCATGCTGGGGTTCCAGTAGCCGAGGAAAGCATCGATCTGCTTGTTCTTCATGCCGGCGAAAGTGATCGGCACCGATGCAATGGTGGTGACCGGTTTGTAGCCCAGTCCTTCCAGTACCACGCTGGCCATGCCGGTAGTGGCAGCGATGTCGGTCCAGCCGACATCGGCAAAGCGCACTTTCTGGCATTGGGCGGATTCGGCCGCCAGTGTCATGCTGCTGACCGCACCGATTAACAGCGCCCCCGCAATCTTGTAAGCATTCATTGTATGGCTCCTGATTCTGCTATTTGTTGGATGGCGCATGGCGCCGGGCTACCACCGCCGGACTGGCGGCAAGTACCAGATTGCCATGCTGACTGCGGCCAACTTGCCTGCGCGCGACAGGCAGTTGCCCGCAGCCGTCCTATCGGAATCACATGATTGCCGCTTCCAGCGCCAGTTGCTGACGCTCGCGGCTTGGCGGGTAGCCAAACAGGCTGCGGTACGACTTGGAAAAGTGCGACGACGACAAAAACCCTGTCGCAACAGTCACTTCCATCACGCTCATATTGGTCTGCAGCAGCAATTCGCGGGCGCGGCGCAAGCGCAGATCCAGGTAATACTGCGCCGGCGTGCTGCCCAGATAGCGCTTGAACAGCCGCTCCAGGTGGCGCAACGACACCCCCAACTCGGCCGCCAGATCATCCAGCGGACGCGGGTTCTCGATATTCATTTCCATCGCCAATGCCGCGTCGATTAGCGATTCGTGACCGGTACCAACCCGCGACAGCAGCGGAATGTGCTGGTGGTCATGCTGGTCGCGGATACGGTCGACAATGAACTGGGCCGACACGTCTGCGGCCAACCCTTTGCCTCCCTTGTGGCGGATCAGGTTGCACATCAGGTCCAGCGGCGCGGTGCCGCCACTACAGGTCAGCCGGTCGCGATCGATCACGAACAGCTCGCTGGAGAACTGGGTCTTGGGAAACTCCTCGCGGATCGCCGACAGGTTCTCCCAGTGGATGCTGCTGCGGTAGCCGTTCATCACCCCGGCCTTGGCCAGGGCAAACGGGCCGGTACAGACCCCGCCCAGCGGTACGCCGGCGGCGGCAAAGCGGCGGATGATGGCCAGATCGGCATCGCTGGTGGCCTCGCGCACCTGGATGCCGCCACAGACGATCAGCAGATCGTAATCGGCCGGCTCGCCCGGCGCGGAGGTCGGCGCCAGTTCAAGGCCGTTGCTGGCGGCAACCGGTTGGCCGCTGGCGGAAATCAGCGACCAGCGGTACAGCCGCTTGCGCGACAGGTGGTTGGCCATGCGTAGCGGCTCTACCGCATTGGCAAAGGCGATCATGGAAAAATTGGGCAACATCAGGAAACCGATGTGAGCCAGTGAACCAAGCTGTTCTGGACTCATGGTGACCTCCGGTAGGGGCGTGTGTGGATGGGTTGCACCTCGTAGCGGGTGCTATGTGCAGCAAAAACCGGTATGTCCAACGCAAATACCGGGCCAGCGATGGCCGGCCCGGTACAATTTTCAATTTAACTAGTGCCCGCCTCCCGGCTGCGACACCGGGCCACGGCCGAAGCTTTCGGTCAGGCGGTCGAGAATGATGGCCAGCAACACCACGGCCAGGCCGCTTTCGAAGCCAAGGCCGACGTCCAGCCGCTGGATACTGGCCAGCACGTCGTTACCCAGGCCGCCCGCCCCCACCATCGAGGCGATGATCACCATCGACAGCGCCATCATGATGGTCTGGTTCACCCCGGCCATGATTGCCGGCAGCGCAATCGGCAGCTGCACCTTGAACAGCAGCTGGGTAGGGGTACAGCCAAAGGCATGGCCGGCTTCGACCTGCTCCTTGTTCACCTGGCGGATACCGAGGCTGGTCAGGCGCACTGCCGGCGGCACGGCAAACACCACCGTCGCCAGGATGCCGGGTACGCGACCGAGGCCGAAGAACATGGCTGCCGGAATCAGGTAGACGAAGGCCGGCATGGTCTGCATGAAATCCAGCACCGGACGCACCAGGGTGTTGACGCGGCGGCTGCGCGCACACCAGATCCCCACCGGTACCCCCAGCAGCAGGCTGATGATGGTGGCCGATAGCGTCAGCGCCAGCGTGGCAATGGTCTGCGCCCAGAAGCCGATGCCCAGGATCAGCAGGAATGCGGCCAACACGAACAGCGAGAAACGCCAGGTCAGCCGCCACAGGCCCAGCGCGCAGAAGAAGCCGATCACCAGCCATACCGGCAGCGACAGCAGCGCGACTTCCACGTTTTCGGCCAGCAGGTCCACCGATTTACCGATGGCATCAAAAGCGCCGGCATTATTGTCCAGCAGGAAGCGGATGAAGTTGTTGACCCATTCGCCGATGGGCAGGAAGTCGTGCGGGTTGGCGATGAATTTTTGCCAGAGTTCGTTCATGGCGGGTACTCCTGTACGGACAGGCCAGCGGCGCCGTCCTCGTCAATCGGGAAACGGCTCGCGGCTAGTGGGCGGCGGCCTGCAAGCGGTGTTCGGACAGTTTGGACAGCACGCTGGAAGCAGTAATCACCCCCAGGTAGCGGCCGTCGTGGTCGATCACCGGCAGCGGCTCGCGCTGGCCCTGCAGGCGTTTGAGCACGTCCGGCAGTGCCGAGGCCGGGGTAATCGGCGACACCGGCACACAGCGCTCGGCCGGGTTACAGCCTTCCGCACCCAGTGTGTCGCGCCCCACCAGCCCCAGCAGCTTGTGATCGCCGGAAACACAGGCCACCCAGTGATGTTGCGGGTCGTGCTGTCCGGCCAGATTGCCGTTCACCATCAGACCCACACCATGCGGATCAAGCAGGTCTTTGGCCAGCAGATAGCGCGAGGTATCCACGCTCTTGAAGAACTCGCGCACGTAGTCTTCGGCCGGGTTCTCGATGATTTCCTGCGGTGTGCCCACCTGCACCAGGCGACCACCCTCCATGATGGCGATGCGGGTACCGATGCGCAGTGCTTCTTCCAGATCGTGGGAGACGAAGAAAATGGTACGGCGGTGATCGCGCTGCAGCTGCAGCAGGATGTCCTGCATTTCGCTGCGCTTGAGCGGGTCCAGCGCCGAGAACGCCTCGTCCATCAGCATCAGCGACGGGTTGACGGCCAGCGCGCGCACCAGGCCGACCCGCTGCTGCATGCCGCCGGACAGCTCGTGCGGCATTTTCTTGGCAAAGGTCGCCAGACCGACCTGTTCCAGCACTTCCATCGCCCGCTTCTCGCGTTCCTTGCGGCCAACCCCGGCGATTTCCAGACCGAAGGCGGCGTTATCCAGCACCGAGCGGTGCGGCATCAGCGCAAAGCTCTGGAACACCATGCTCATGTCACGACGGCGCAACGACACCAGCTCTGCGGGGGATAGTCTGGTGATGTCCTGGCCATCCAGCAGGATGCGGCCGTCGGTGGGGTCCATCAGCCGGTTGATCAGGCGGATGAGCGACGATTTGCCGGAGCCGGACAGGCCCATCAGGACGAAGATCTCGCCCTCGTCTACCGAGAACGACACATTGTTCACGCCAACCACTTGCCCGGTGTTGCGGAACACCGTTTCCTTGGTTTCTCCAAGCTTGAGCAGACGCATTGCGTCCTGCGGCTTGTCTCCGAAAACCTTGTACAGGTTTTCTACTACGATCTTGCCTGACTGCATTGCTTTCTCCTTTGCCCTGGCGAGGCTGCAGCACCGCAGCAAGCGCTGTGCCTGCCATGCACCGCGCGAACAACCGGCGTAACCACACCCAAGCTGTTGTAGTAATTGATGTGTATCAAGGAAAAAGATAGGGACGATACGCTAGAGGGGGCAACGATCAAGCGACACCAACCTGCCCGAAAACGACATCGCTACTATCAGTACCATATAAGGGCAAAAAATCAAGGAAATGCCCGCCAGACGGGCATTCCAGGCCCTGTTTCCGTGCATGCTGCAGTGGCGAAAAACACAGCGATTGGTCGCCAGCAGACAGGTGTCGGACAATATGCAGCCCCACCAGGCCGGCTACGGCCACACCCGCAAAGACAAAAAAGGGCCGTCCGGCAATTGCACAGACGGCCCGCAGCGGGAGGGATCAGCTTGCTCTCAACGGTCGAGTACCACCGGGGTTAGCGGCACGCTGCAACACGGCAGAATCCAGCCCTGGTCGATTTCGCGCTGGCGGATGCCGCCGCCGTGTTTCATGTCCACCTTGCCGTCCAGCAGCTTGGTTTTGCAGGTACCGCACAGCCCCTTGGAGCAGGATGACGGCACCCGCAGCCCCTGCTGCTGCGCGGCAGCCAGAATGGTCTGCCCGGGCTTGGTCTGCACCACGTCGCCCAGCTTGGCAAAACGCACCTCGTAACCGCACTCGCCTTCTGCCGCGGCGACTGGTGCATCGGCCACCTCTTCTGCCGAGGCATTCAGCTCGGCAAAGTTGAAACTTTCCTCGTGGTAATGCTGCATGTCGAAACCGGCAGCCTGCAGCAGCTCGCGCGTGCCGGTCATATAAGGCGCCGGGCCGCAACAGAACACCTCGCGCTGGCGGAAGTCCGGCACCAGCCGCTCCAGCGCGGCGATATCCAGCCGCCCTTCCAGCCCGCTCCATTCCGGTTCCGGATGGCGGCTTTGCACGATGGCCGCCTGGCGGAAGCCGCTGCGCGCCCGCGCCAGCTGTACCAGTTCGTGACGGAAGATCAGATCCGCCGGTGAGCGCGCGCTATGCACGAAGGCCACGTCTATGTTGCCGCCCAGATCGCCCATCGCGCGGCTCATCGACATCAGCGGCGTGATGCCGCTGCCGGCCGACAGGAACAGGTATTTTGCTGCCGGGGCGTGGGCAAAGCTGAATTCGCCGGATGGCCCCAGCACGCTGACGTTCATGCCCGGCTGCAGATTGTCGTGCAGCCAGTTGGAGACTTGCCCGCCCGGCACCCGCTTGACGGTGATGCTGACGGTGTCCGGCCGCGTCGGCGACGAAGACAGCGTGTAGCAGCGGTTGACGCTCTGGCCGCCGATCGCCAGCTCCAGGGTCAGAAACTGTCCCGGCAGGTAGGCAAAGCGGCGTGCAGGCACGGCACGGAAGGTAAAGGTACGCACATCGTGCGTTTCGTCATGCACCGACACGCACTGCAGGGTGTCATCGACACCGCTTTGCCAGTACGGTGCCGGCTCGGTAAAGGCGAAGGAGGGAGTGGCAGTAGTCATGATGGCACCCTGTTATTACTGGCCCGATAAGGTTGGCCGCATGCGGCCAACCCCTTCGCGGTAGTGTGTGAATACGGCCCGCCTTGGCAGGCAGCCTGCCTCGATGGCAAGCGGCCGGCGGGGCTTGTGGTGACGTGGCCGGATTACTCCAGGCCGACGCCGAGGCGACGGATGTACCAGTCGGAAAACTTCTCTACCAGCGTCTCGGTGTACGGCGAGTACGGGCCGGGCTGATAGGCCTTGCTCTTGGCACCCTGATGCGATTCTTCCACCAGGCGGCGGTCCTGGTCGTTGGTGGCATTCCACACCGCGGTCAGGTTCTTCACGTCGTAATCCACGCCTTCCACCGCATCCTTGTGCACCAGCCATTTGGTGCGCACCAGCGTGGTATCGGCAGTCAGCGGAATCACGCTGAAGGTCACGATGTGGTCGGCCATGAAGTGATGCCACGAGTTCGGCTGGGTCCAGAACGACAGGCCGCCGATGGAGGCATCCTTGAAGTCGGCCAGCAGCTTCTTGCACGCGGCGTTGGTGTCCAGCGTCTGCGATTCGCCGGCGCGGTCCAGCGGCATGCGCATGGTGCGGAAGCCGGTCACGTCGGACAAACGTTCCACCTCGGTGGACGGCAGGCCACAGGACTCCCAGTGCTGGTGACGGTCTGCCACCATTTCCTCGTACTGGCGCATGCCTTCGGCGGTGTCTTCCTTCGGCGCGAAGCCGTAGCTGTAGGCAAACAGCGATACCGTCAGCTCCGGGTGGTTGCCGGTACAGTGGTAGCACTCGCGGTTGTTTTCCAGCGTCAGCTTCCAGTTGCCCTGCTCGATGACGTCGACCTGCACCGCTACCTTGGTGTTCTCGATCTGGTGCGGGGCGATGTACTTGCTCATCACCTCGGACATGGCGTCGAAATCTGCCGGCGGCTCGTCGGCCAGACAGATGAACAGCAGCCCGGCCATATTGCGCAGGTGAACCGGCTTGAGGCTGTGGTGCGACAGGTCGAAACCTTCCTGCATGTGGTCGGCAAAAATCAGCTTGCCGGTCAGGTCATAGGTCCACTGGTGGTACGGGCACACCAGATTGCCGACGGTACCCTTGTCCTCGGCGCACAAGCGCGAACCGCGATGGCGGCAGACGTTGTGGAAGGCGCGGATTTCGTTGTCGTCGTCGCGGACGATCAGGATGGGCTGCTGACCCAGCTGCACGGTCATGTAATCGCCGGCTTCCGGCACATCCACCGACACGCCGACATAAATCCAGTGCTTGCCGAAGATGTGCTCCATGTCGGCATCGAACACCGCCGGCGAGGTATAGAACGGTGCTTCCAGGCTGTAGCCCGGCACACGGCGGGCCACCAGTTCGCGCAGATTGACGGCCGGATGAAACGCGATCGTGCTGCTAGTCATGATGAACTTCTCCAAAAACAACGCGGTTTCGTGGGTGCGCTGTTGCCGGGTGGGACGGAAAACAGCAGGTCGTTGTCAGAAATCGACGAGATGATGGTCGCGCAGGTAGGTAAGCAGAACTTGCGCTTTTTCGACAGGATCGCCCTGTTTTACGACCACACCGCCAGCCTTGGCACCATCGGTGGCAATGGCACCCAGCATGCGCTCGTGGCCACTGGCACGACTGGCGGCCACCAGCGGACGCGCACGGCGGCTGGCCGGCTCCAGATGCACCACGCCCGGCTGCAAGGACACCGGCGACAGATGACGGATCTGCCCCTGCAGCAGTCGCGCATGGGCATACGGCAGCGGCGCGCTGGCGCGCTCGTGCACGCTGACCACCGCCGGCAACGCTGCGGCCAACTGCCGGCGCTGGCCTTTGGGCAGGTATTGCTCCACTTCCACTTGTCCATTGCCGACCTGCAACTGCAGCGCGTCCGGCAGCAGCGGCGCCTCCAGCTCCTCGGCCAGCAGGTAGGGCAGCATGGCGCTACCCTGCCCGCCGCCGGCGCGGCGGCCGCACAGCACCAGGTCGACATCCTGCAGCTGCCGCGCCAGCACCCGCGATATTTCGGCGCCGGCCAGCGTCGGCAGCACATTGATACAGCTGACGCCCTGCGCCAGATACGGCCCCAGCGCGGCATCATCGGCATCGCCGGCATACAACACCAGCAGGTGCTGCGGCGACGGTACCAGTTTCAGCGCCAGCGCCAGCGCGGCGCTGTCGGCCGCGGCGGCACAGGGGCGGCCGCTGACCGGGTGGGTAGCCGGTGCCAGCAGCACCGCCACTTTCAGGTTCTGTATGCTCATCACGCAGTCTCCAGCACAGGGTTGGCCGCAGGAGCCGCGGTTGCCGACCGCTCGGCGGCCAGCAGCTGGTTCAGGGCGGCGATCAGCGCCTGGCAATCTTCCACCAGCGTCAGATCGGCGCGTTTGACGATAGGCGCGGCGGCATCCAGGTTGACGGCAATCACGTGCCGGCACTCCTTGATGCCCTGCAGGTGCTGCACCGCGCCGGAGATGCCGAACGCCAGATAGGCACTGGCTTGCACCGTCTTGCCGGTAGCCCCCACCTGCTGCTCGCGGGCAAAGCGGCCATCGTCCACCGCCACGCGCGAGGCGCCTACCGCGGCGCCCATATGCTCGGCCAGACGGCGCAGGCCGCCGGTGTCCTGCACGCCGTTGCCGGCGGACACGATCAGATCGGCCTCTTCCAGTGCCAGCTGCGATGCCGGGCAGCTACTGGTACCCAGGTCACGGATACGCTCGGCGACATTCGGCAACGCCAGCACGCCGCCATCGTTGCCCTGCCCGCGATACGGCAGACGGGCATCCGCTGCCTTGCGTGCCAGCAGCAATACCGGCGGCTGCGGCTGCACCGCGAACTGGCCGGCCGGCGCCAGGCTGCGCACTTCGCGGCCTGGCACCACTTCGATCACGTCGCAGGCCACCGCCAGCCCCTGGCGGCTGGCAAAGCGCCGCCCCAGGTCGGCATCGGCGCCGCGATCCGGCAGACACAGCCGCGACGGCGACTCGCGCTGCCACAGCTCTGCCAGCACCGCCAGCTTGCGCTGCGGGGCAAAGCCGGGGTCGTCGCACAGCAGCACGCGGTCGGCACCGGCCTCGCCGGCAGCGACCACGCTGTCGGCATTGCCGCCGAACAGCAGCGCCAGCACTTCGGTGTCCGCGCCGGCCAGAATGGCGGCTGCGGCCAAGGTCTCGCGCGCCGCTTCATCGAGCGCACCGCGATCGGTATGGATCACCACCAGGCTGCGCTGCTTGAACGGGCCATGGCTGCGCAACGGCTTGGCCTGGCTGTGGCCGTGGGCCTGCTGCACTTGCTCGCGGCTACCCACCTCCTCGCCCAGCACGATTCGTTTCAGTCCCGACGGCCCGATCACATACGGGCGCCGCGGGTCGATACGCGGAATGGCTCTATCGTTGAACATGATTTTCTCCGCTGTTATTCGGGGCTAGGCTTTGGCCAGCCGCGCGGCGACCAGCTCGGCCAGTTCCACCACTTCCGCCCGCTCGCCGACCACACCTTCCAGCATGGCGGTACAGTTCGGGCAGGCCACGGCGACCTGGCTGGCGCCGGTGGCGCGAATGTCGTCCATGCGCATATCCGGAATACGGCGCTCGCCCGGAATATCGGTGAACGAGGCGCCGCCACCCCAGCCGCAGCAGCGCGATTTCATGCCGGAACGCTCCATCTCTACCACCTTGATGCCGATCCCCTTGAACACCTGGCGCGGGGCATCGATCTCGCCGTTATAGCGGCCCAGATAGCACGGGTCGTGATAGGTGATGGTGCTGGTCTCGGCATCGGCCCGCAGCGGGATCTGCTGCTTGGCCAGCAACTCGGCAATCAGCTGGCTGTGGTGCTGGATACGGTAGTTGCCGCCCAGCGCCGGGTACTCGTTGGCCAGACAATGGAACAGGTGCGGGTCCGGGGTCACGATGTGGTCGAAGCTGTAGTGACGCAGCGTGGACATCATCTTGCCGGCCAGCTGCTGGAAGGTCGCCTCGTCGCCCAGCCGGCGTGCCAGATCGCCGCAATCCGGTTCGGCTTCGCCCAGCACCGCCACTTTCAGGTTGGCCGCTTTCAGTACCTGCACCAGGGCACGCAGCGCACGCTGGTAACGCATGTCGAAGGCACCCTCGCCGGCCAGCAGCAGCCAGTCGGCATGCTCGCCCGGCAGCAGTACCGGCACATTCAGATCCACTGCCCAGTGGTAGCGGGCGGCCAACGGGTAACCACCGACGGTGTCGGTATCGCGCAGATTGGCCAGCGCCTCGGCGCCCTTGTTCGGCACCGTGCCGCGGGTCAGCGTGACATGGCGACGCAGGCTGACCACGGTGTCCACGTGCTCGATCAGCATCGGACATTCCTGCACACAGGCACGGCAGGTGGTGCACGCCCACAGCGTATCTTCCGCCAGCAGACCGCCAAGAATCGGCTGCTGCGCATCACCGCCACGCAGCGCCTGTCCCGGGTGCGGATTGCCGGCATAGCCCTGGCCATCGCCGGAGGCCAGCCCGGTCACCATGTCCTGGATCAGCTTCTTCGGGTTCAGCGGCTGGCCTGCGGCATAGGCCGGACAGGCGGCTTCGCACTTGCCGCACTGCACGCAGGCATCGAAGGACAGCAGCCGGTTCCAGGCAAAATCGGCCGGCTTTTCCACGCCGAACTCGTTGCTGTCCAGATCCAGCGGCTTGAGATCGGTCGAGCGCTTGTTACCGGAAAAACGCTCTTGCCGCGGGTGGAACGCCAGATGCAGCAGGCCGGCCACCGCGTGCTTCATCGGGCCACCCAGGCCAATACCCAGCGCCAGCTCGGCACCGCCCAGCGTCAGCCCGGCCAGTGCCAGCAAGGCCAGCAACCTGGCGGCGCTACCCAGCGCATCGCCGCTGATTGCCAGCAATGCGGCCAACCCTGCACCGATGGCAAACAGTGTCAGGCTTCTGGGCAGACGGTTCCAGGCACCTTTGGACAAGCGCGCCGGCGGCGATTTGCGGCGCGAGCGCACCAGCATGGCACCGGCGAACATCAGCCCTGCGGCCAACAGCATCAGCACATCCAGCGCCGGCAGGTACAGCATCAGGCCATAGTTGGCCGCAGCCAGTGCCAGCACGGCCACCGCGCCACCGGCCACCGCCACGTGGGCACGGGCGATGAACGGGTCGCGCGCCACCACGTGGTGCAGGTCGACGAAATAGCGTTTCGGGATGGCAAACAGTCCGGACCAGGCCACCTGGGCGGCGCGCCCCTGGCGCCACAGGGCGGCACGGCGTGCCAGCCCCAGCGACAGCAGGATCGCGCCCAGCCAGAACAGGCCGGTAAGCGCAAGCGGGAAGTTCATGTCAGAAGTCCTTCACCAGACGCAGCGCGTCGTAGATCGCGCCGTGGATGTTGTGCATGGAGATGCAGTCGCCGACGCGGAACAGCAGGAATTCGTCGCCCTGCAGCGGCTCGGACAGGCACGGCTGCGGCTGCGAGGCGAACAGCGTGTGCACGTCGGTGATGCCCTGGTTCTTGGAGCGCTCCTTCAGCGACCAGTACAGGGTGTCGTTCGGCAGAATGCCGTTTTCCACCACCACCTGGTCCACCGCGCGCTCTTCCAGTGCCTCGGTATACTCGTTACGCAGCACCGCGATCAGCTTGTCGCCTTCGCGGTAGACGCGATCCATCCAGAAGTTCGGGGTCGGGATCATGCCCTGCGCGTAGAGGCGGCGATAGAAGATCGGGAAGGTGGTGCCGCCGGTGTCGTCGCCCACTTTCACGTCCGGGGTGACGATCTCCACCTGGCTACCGCGGCTGGACAGGAAGTCCGCCACACCGAAGCCGGCATGACCGCTCACCGCGTCATACACCAGTACGTTCTTCTTCGGCTCCACCTTGCCGGACAGAATGTCCCAACCGGTTACGGCCAACCCTTCGTCCACGCCCCAGCCCGGCACCATGCCGCTATTGGGTACACCGCCGGTCGCCAGCACCACGATGTCCGGCTGCTCGGCCAGGATCATCGCTTCGTCGGCAGCAGTACTCAGGCGACGATCCACGCCCAGACGCTGGGTTTCCATGTCCAGCCAGCGGATGATGCCAGCCATCTGTTCGCGTTGCGGCGCCTTGGCAGCCAGCACGATCTGCCCGCCCACCACGTCATTTTTCTCGAACAGCACCACGTCGTGGCCGCGTTCTTTCGCCACGCGGGCGGCTTCCAGCCCGGCCGGACCGGCACCCACTACTACCACCTTGCGCTTGTGCTTCGCTTTCTCGAAGGTGTGCGGCATGGTGGCTTCGCGGCTGGTGGCGGCGTTCTGGATGCACAGCACGTCCTGGCCGAAGTACTGGCGGTCGATACAGTAGTTGGCGCCCACGCACTGGCGGATCTGGTCTTCCTTGCCATCACGGATCTTGATTACCAGATGCGGGTCGGCAATGTGGGCGCGGGTCATGCCCACCATGTCCACCATGCCGCTGGCCAAGATGCGTTCGGCCTGGTTCGGGTCGCGGATGCTCTGCGCGTGCATCACCGGCACCTTGGATACCGATTTGATACCGGCGGCCAGATGCACGAACGGTTCCGGCGGCAGCGCCATCGGCGGCATGCAGTTGGCCAGCGTGTTGTGGGTGTCGCCACCGGAGCCGACCACCGACAGGAAGTCGATCATGCCGGTCTCGGACATGGCCTGGGCAATGTCCTTGAGCATGTCGTGGCTCAGGCCATCTTCGTGGAATTCGTCACCGCACATGCGCAGGCCGACACAGAAGTCGCGGCCAACCTCTTCGCGGATCGCCTCGAACACCTGCATGCCGAAGCGCATGCGGTTTTCCAGCGAGCCGCCGTATTCATCTTCGCGGAAGTTGGTCCGCGGGCTCCAGAACTGGTCCATCAGGTGCTGGTGCGCGGCGGAGACTTCCATGCCATCCATGCCGGCGGCCTTGATGCGGCGTGCGGCCTGCTTAAAGTCGGCGATGATGCGTTTGATTTCGTGCTTCTCGATAATCTTGGCGTTACCGCGGTGCACCGGTTCGCGAATACCGGACGGGCTGACCAGATGCGGCCAGTGCTCGCCGTAATAGCTGGAACGGCGACCCATGTGGGTAGCCTGGATCATGATCTTGGCGCCGTGGCGATGCATGGTCTCGGCCAGCCGCGACAGCGGATCGATGATCTTGTCGGTGGACAGGTTTACCGACTTCCACCAGCTTTGCGGGCTGTCGATCGACACCGGACTGGAGCCGCCGCAGATCGCCAGGCCCAGGCCGCCCTTGGCCTTTTCCTCGTAGTAGCGGATATAGCGCTCGCCCGGCAGCCCGCCCGGCTCGGCGTACACCTCGGCGTGGGCGGTACTGACGATGCGGTTGCGGATGGTCAGCTTGTTGAGGGTAATCGGTTCAAACAGGTGCGGATAACGCATGGCTCACCTCACTTCGGCTCGACAGTGAACACGCAGTAGTCGGCACCTTCGCCGGCACACTGGGTTTCCGCGCTGATGGTGTGATAGTCGTGGCCGAGGTGTTCGCCCACCCAGTCCATGGCGCCGGCAAACCAGCCGGCAAACATGTAACAGGCCTTGCCTTCGCTTTGCGGTGCGCCGGCCACACCCTGCGCCAGTACGAAGCAGGAGTTGTCGAGACGGATCTGGGCATTGCCGCTGGCCGGATCGGCGCTGATGAAAGAGAACTGGCCCCAGCCGCGCTGCGACAGGCGGTTCAGATAGTGTTCGAACACCGCCATGCCCTGCAGGCCGTGGGTACGGGATTCGGCATCGCACCAGAAGTAGGCGGAACGGTAGCCGGCGTCGTACAGCGCCTCGGAATAAGTGCCCTTACCCAATGCCGCCTCGACGGCCATATGGTTGTTGACGAAGAAATGGCGCGGCACATACAGCATCGGCAGGCCATTGGTGGTCCACACGCCGGTATCCGGGTCGACGTCGATGGGTACGAGTGGTTGCATCACGAGTCTCCTGCACGTTGTGTTGCGGGCGCGGGGTGCGCTCCGCCAGTCAGGAGAAATGTTGCATGAGGGCCATGCGGCCAACCTCGACGGCAACGACCGGTATTTGCCGCCGTCCGACACGAAATGGCGAAATCCGTCCAGCCGGCCGGCAAGCGCGGGCAGAAATGCCGCTGGTGGTCTGCCGGGACCGCCCTGCCTGTTCGCTACTTACGTCGGGTCAGG
This sequence comes from Vogesella oryzae, assembly GCF_902829295.1. Lineage (GTDB taxonomy): Bacteria > Pseudomonadota > Gammaproteobacteria > Burkholderiales > Chromobacteriaceae > Vogesella > Vogesella oryzae. The sequence continues at coordinate 57,156 of NZ_CADEPL010000016.1, read as the reverse complement.
CCGTCCACCATGCCAAGCCCCGCCGACAGGGCCGTCGCCTGCCGGCATGCGGCGGTCGCCTGCGCACCAGCCGTTGCAGCCCGGCCGCCTAGACTGCATCAGTCTGCTTCAGCTCCCGGGAGTCCCCATGCGCCGGCTGCTTCACACCATCAAGCTGTACGCGCCAGAGTTGGCCGCAATCGTGCTGCTGGCCCTTACCTGGCATCTACTGTTCTGAGCACCGGCAGCATGGCCGGAACAAAAAAAAACGCCCCTCGCGAGGGGCGTTTTTAGCTGCAGGCCGGGCCGGCTTAGCCGATCCAGCGACGGGCGCTGGCAAACATGCGGAACCAGCCGCCGTTCTCGCCCCAGGACTGCGGGTACCAGCTGTTCTGCACACTGCGGAACACACGTTCCGGGTGCGGCATCATGATGGTGAAGCGACCGTCCGGTGTAGTGACACCGGTGATGCCGGCCGGCGAACCGTTCGGGTTCAGCGGGTAGGCTTCGGTCGGCTGGCCGGTGAAGTCCACGTAGCGCAGTGCAGTCAGCACCTGTGCCTGGGCACCCGGGGCAAATACCGCGCGGCCTTCGCCGTGCGACACCACCACCGGCAGCTTGGAACCGATCATGTCCTGCAGGAAGATGGACGGCGACTCGGTCACTTCCACCATGGCGAAGCGTGCCTCGAACTGCTCGGAAGCGTTGCGCTTCAGCTTCGGCCAGTACTGCGCACCCGGGATGATGTCCGACAGGTTGGACATCATCTGGCAGCCGTTGCATACGCCCAGCGCGAAGGTATCGCCGCGGCCGAAGAAGGCCTCGAACTGCTCGCGTGCCTGGCTGTTGAACAGGATGCTCTTCGCCCAGCCCTCGCCGGCGCCCAGCACGTCGCCGTAGCTGAAGCCGCCGCAGGCCGCCAGGCCCTTGTAGTCGGCCAGTTGCACACGGCCGGCAATGATGTCGGACATGTGCACGTCGACGGCTTCGAAACCGGCGCGGGTGAACGCGGCGCCCATTTCGATCTGGCCGTTCACGCCCTGCTCGCGCAGGATGGCGATACGCGGACGCGCGCCGGTGGCGATGAACGGTGCCGCCGGGTTTTCTTCGGTATCGAAGGTCAGCTCGGCAAACAGGCCGCGCGAGCCGGCATCGGCGATCTGCGCGTATTCGCTGTCGGCACCAGCCGGGTTGTCACGCAGACGCTGCATGCGGTAGCTGGTCTCGGACCAGGCCTGTTGCAGGGCGATGCGGCTTTCGGCAAACAGCTCCTGCTCGCCATGCACCAGACGCAGCACGCCATCGTCGGACGGCATGCCGATCACCGACACCAGTGCCGACAGGCCCATGATGTCGAAGCGCTTGAGCACGTTGTCGATCTCGTCGGCAGCCACTTGCAGCACGGCGCCGAGTTCTTCGTTGAACAGTACCGCGTTGACGTTGGCCGCATCGCCGCCGGTCAGCGCCGACAGTTCAACCTGCGCGCCCAGATGGCCGGCGAAACACATCTCGGCCAGGGTCGCGAACAGACCACCGTCGGAACGGTCGTGGTAGGCCAGCAGCTTGCCATCGTCCACCAGCGACTGGATCACGGTGAAGGCGGCGGCCAGCTGTTCTGCATCGTCGGCGTCCGGCGTCTGGCCGGACAGGTCTTTCCACACCTGGCCAAAGATGGAACCGCCAAGACGGTTCTTGCCGGCGCCCAGGTCCAGCAACAGCAGCGCGCTGTCGGCGGCCTGCAGCTGCGGAGTAACGGTCTTGCGCACGTCGGCCACCGGCGCGAACGCGGAAATGATCAGCGACAGCGGCGCGGTGACGGCTTTCTTCTCGTCGCCATCCTGCCAAACCGTCTTCATCGACAGCGAGTCCTTGCCCACCGGGATGCTGACATCGATCTTCTGGCAAATCTCGGATACCGCCTGTACGGTGGCGTACAGGTTGGCGTCTTCACCCGGGTGGCCGGCAGCGGCCATCCAGTTGGCGGACAGCTTGACGTTGCCCAGCTCGCCCACGTTGGCCGCAGCCAGGTTCAGCAGCGACTCGCCCACCGCCATGCGACCGGAAGCCGGGGCATCAAACAGGGCAGCCGGGGTGCGCTCGCCCATCGCCATGGCTTCGCCCAGCGTGGTGTTGAAGCCCATGGTGGTCACGGCCACGTCGGCCACCGGCACCTGCCACGGACCGACCATCTGGTCGCGCGCGGTCATGCCGCCCACGGTACGGTCGCCGATGGTGATCAGGAAGCTCTTGTCGGCCACGGTCGGGTTGCGCAGCACGCGGTAGGCCGATTCTTTCAGCTCGTACTGCGCGGCATTGAACGCGGCGGTGGTCACCACCTTGCTCTTCACGTCGCGGGTCATGCGCGGCGGCTTGCCCAGCAACACGTTCAGCGGCATGTCCACCGGGTTGTTGTCGAAGTAGTCGTCGCGTACCTGCAGGTGGCCGTCATCGGTGGCCACGCCCAGCACCGCGAACGGGCAACGCTCGCGTTCACAGATGGCGGTGAATACTTCCAGATCCTGCGGCAGGATGGCCAGCACGTAACGCTCTTGCGATTCGTTGGACCAGATCTGCATCGGGGTCATGCCCTTTTCTTCCAGATGCACTTTGCGCAGGTGGAAGATGGCGCCACGGCCGGCGTCGTTTACCAGTTCCGGGAAGGCATTGGACAGGCCGCCGGCACCCACGTCGTGCAGCGACACGATCGGGTTGGCCGCACCGCGCTGCCAGCAGCGGTCAATCACTTCCTGGCAGCGGCGTTCGATTTCCGGGTTGCCGCGCTGTACCGAGTCGAAGTCCAGGTTCTCGCTGTTGGCACCGGTATCCATCGAGGATGCCGCACCACCGCCCAGACCGATCAGCAGGCTCGGGCCGCCCAGCTGGATCAGCAGCGCGCCTTCCGGAATCTCGTTCTTGAAGATCTGCTGTTCCTGGATGCTGCCCAGACCACCGGCGATCATGATCGGCTTGTGGTAGCCGCGACGCTCGCCCTGGAAGTCTTCTTCAAAAGTACGGAAGTAACCGGCCAGGTTCGGACGGCCGAATTCGTTGTTGAATGCGGCGCCGCCAATCGGACCTTCGAGCATGATGTCGAGTGCTGAGGCGATGCGGCCCGGCTTGCCGTAATCCGGGCTTTCCCATGGCTGTTCGAAGCCCGGGATGTTCAGATTGGACACGGTAAAACCGGTCAGACCCGCCTTCGGGCGCGAACCACGGCCGGTGGCACCTTCGTCGCGGATTTCACCGCCGTTACCGGTGGAAGCACCGGGGAACGGGGAAATGGCGGTCGGGTGGTTGTGGGTCTCCACCTTCATCAGGATATGGGTCGGCTCTTCGCTGAAGGCGTAGGTATTGCTGCCCGGCTGCGGGTACAGGCGCTCGATGGTGGCGCCGTCGATCACCGAAGCATTGTCCTTGTACGCCACGCGGGTGCCCTGCGGATGGGCGTCGTGGGTATCGCGGATCATGCGGAACAGCGATTTGCTCTTTTCTTCGCCATCCACGATGAACTGGGCGTTGAAAATCTTGTGGCGGCAGTGCTCGGAGTTGGCCTGCGCGAACATCATCAGCTCGACGTCGCTCGGGTTGCGCTCCAGCTTGATGAAGTTTTCCACCAGGTAGTCGACTTCGTCCGGCGACAGCGCCAGACCCATGTCGGCGTTGGCCGCATCCAGCGCGGCCTTGCCGCCGCCGAGGATGTCCACGGTGGTCAGCGGTTGCGGATCGACATGCACGAACAGGCGGCCCGCGTCTTCCAGCGACGGCAACACGGTTTCGGTCATTCTATCGTGCAAGAGGCCCGCCAGACGCTGGCGAGCCTCGGTGTTCAATGCGGATGCGGACTGCACGCGATATGCGATACCGCGTTCGATACGCTGGATAACTTCCAGGCCGCAGTGGCTGGCGATATCGGTGGCTTTGGAAGCCCACGGCGACAGCGTGCCCAGACGCGGGGTAACCAGGAACAACTCGCCGGTCGGCTCTTGCGCCAGCGGCGGCTCGCCATAGGTCAGCAGTTTTTCCAGAACGGCGACTTGCGACTCGGTCAGCGGCGCTTCGCTTTCGGCGAAATGCCAGTATTCCGCGGCGATAGTCAGATCGGGTAGACCCGCTTCGCGTGCGGCCTGGAGGAGTTTATCAAGTCGGAACTGGGACAGGGCAGCACCGCCCCGCAGCTTGAGAATGTGCGACATTGGATTCCCGCAACAAGGAGAGACAAGGATCAGGAAAGCGCGTCATAATACACGGAATCCCTCATATTTTTAAGGCCGCATCCAGATTATTGTCTGACAGCCGCGATGCCGCCCACCCGGTTAGCCAATAAAAATCAAGGAGTTGCGAAAATGAAAAAGATCGAAGCCATCATCAAGCCGTTCAAGCTCGACGAAGTGCGCGAGGCGCTATCCGAGATCGGCATCAATGGCCTGACCGTCACCGAGGTTAAGGGGTTTGGCCGCCAGAAAGGCCATACCGAACTGTATCGCGGCGCCGAATATGTGGTGGACTTCCTGCCGAAAGTAAAAATCGAGGTAGTCATTGCCGACGATCTGGTTGACCGCGCCATCGAGTCCATCGTCAGCAGCGCCCGCACCGGCAAGATTGGCGACGGCAAGATTTTCGTCACCTCCGTGGAGCAGGTGGTACGCATCCGCACCGGCGAGACTGGCGAAGACGCGGTCTAACCAGCGCGAACCAATAAAAAACGGCGCCTTGAAGGCGCCGTTTTTTATGGCAAAGCCACAATCAACCCCAGAATTTCCACCAGGATTGCTCCTTGGTGCGCCATTCACCGGCAGCAAACGGGCTTTGCGGATAGTTCAGCTTCAGCACCCGCAGGCTGTCCTGACTCAGGTCCTTCATGCCCAGCTTGTCGTAAGCCACCACCATGATTGCCAGGGCCTCATCGTTGTAGCCAGTATTGCCGTACTCTTTCAGCACGGTTTGCGCACGGCCGATTGCCGCCATCCAGGCGCTACGCTTCATGTAGTAGCGCGCCACATGCATCTCGTTACCTCCCAGCGCCACCACCAGCCGCTGCATTTTCGCGCTGGCATCCTCGGCATACTGGCTTTGCGGGAAACGTACAATCAGTTCGCGGAAGGCAGCATAGGAATCACGCGCTGCTTTCGGATCGCGTTCGCTCATATCCTGACCGGTCATGCGCGACAGGAAGGAGTTGTCGTCGTTGTAGTACACCAGGCCCTTCAGGTAGTACATGTAGTCGACGTTGGGGTTCGCCGGGTACAGGCGGATAAAACGGTTGGCCGCAGCCACCGCCAGCTCCGGCTCGCCATCCTTGTAATGGGTATAAGCCTGCTCCATCAGCGCCTGCTGGGCATGTTTGCCGTACGGGTAACGGGCCTGCAGCGTCTCAAACAGCTTGATGGCGCGGGTATAGTTGCCGCCATTAAGCTCGTCATGGGCTTCGGAATAAAGGCGGTCTACCGACCAGCCACGGGTTTCATCCTGCGTGTCCACTGTGGCACAACCCGCCAGCAACACCGCGACGAGCAAGGATACAAAGCGTTTTTTCATGAGACGTCCCTGTTTAGACTGCGCACGATTATAACCAAAACAGACGGTCGCGCACGCCCCATGCCACCGCACCGCCACACCATTACCGGCGGACAGCACGCAGGCCGGCAGGACAACCCCGGCCGAAACCTTTAAAATCACTCCTTTAGAAGAACACGCACCAACACCATGAACGAACAAGACATGCTCGGCGACGAGTTGCTGGACGATGAAACACTGGATACCGGCAGCGAACCTGTTGCGGAGCTGAAGCAGCTGACCGTGCCATACGAGCTCGGCGGCGAGCGCCTGGACGGCGCGCTGTCCAAAATGCTGCCGGATTACTCGCGCAGCCGCATGACGCAATGGATCAAGGACGGCAAGGTCAAGCTCGATGGCAAAATCGTTGCCGGCAAGACCAAGCTGCTGGGCGGCGAAGTCATCGACCTGGAAATCGTGCGCGCACCGGACGAGCAAAACTACCAGCCGGAACCGGTGGACTTCCCGGTGCTGTACGAAGACGAGCACCTGATCGTGGTCAACAAGCCAGCCGGCATGGTGGTGCACCCAGCGGTAGGTAACTGGAGCGGCACCCTGCTCAACGGCCTGCTGTACCGCTACCCGGAGCTGGCCGCCATTCCGCGCGCCGGCATCGTGCATCGTCTGGACAAGGACACCTCCGGCCTGATGGTGGTAGCCCGCAGCCTGCAGGCGCAGACCAATCTAGTGCAGCAGCTGCAGGCACGCAGCGTCAAGCGCGTCTACCGCGCCATCGCCACCGGCGTGGTACCGTTCGACGGTAAGATCGAAACCCTGATCGGCCGCGACCCGCACAACCGCCTGAAAATGGCCGTGGTGCGCTTCGGCGGCAAGCCGGCCATCACCCATCTGCGGGTACTGGAGCGCTTTGCCGACTTCAGCTACGTGGAATGCAAGCTGGAAACCGGCCGCACCCACCAGATCCGCGTCCACATGCGCGAGGCCAAGCACCCGCTGGCCGGCGATCCGGTCTACGGCAACCCGCGCCACCATGGTAGCGAGACCGTCGATGCCGCCATCAAGCAGCTGGGGCGCCAGGCACTGCACGCCTACACCCTGGCCCTGGTACACCCGGCCACCGGCATCACCCGCAGCTGGAAAGCGCCGGTGCCGGACGACATGAAAGCGGTACTGGAAGCATTGCGCACCGAGGCAGAGGAAAAGCAGGCCGCGGCCAACGCCAAGCAGGCACTCAAGGCCGCCGAGCTCTCCGACGACGATGATGACGACTGGGACGACGACGATTACGACGTAGAGGTGCACTATGTCCCATGAGTGGATCACACCGGAGTGGCCGCTTGCGGCCAACGTCGGCAGCCTGATCACCACCCGCAGCGGCGGCGTCAGCCCGGCCCCGTATAACAGCCTGAACCTGGGCGACCACGTTGGCGACAGTCCGGCCAACGTTGCCGCCAACCGTGCGGCGCTGCGCGACCACCTGCCCGCCGACCCGGCCTGGCTGGAACAGGTGCACGGCACGGTGGTGGTCGACGCCGCCACCGTGGCCCCCGGCAGCAAACCCAAGGCCGACGCCAGCTTCAGCCGCACCCCGGGCGTGGTGTGCGCCATCATGACCGCCGACTGCCTGCCGGTACTGCTGGCAGATCGCGCCGGCACGGTAGTGGGCGCGGCCCACGCCGGCTGGCGCGGGCTGTGCAATGGCGTGATCGAGGCCACCGTACAGGCGATGAACGAACCTGCGGCCAACCTTGTCGCCTATCTGGGCCCGGCCATCGGCCCGGATGCTTTCGAAGTCGGCGCCGAGGTGCGCGACGCCTTTCTGGCGCACGACATCCACGCCGTGGAAGCCTTCCAGCCGATTGACGACGGCAAGTACCTGGCCGATATCTACCTGCTGGCACGCCAGCGGCTGGCCGCACTCGGCGTAACCGAAATCTACGGCGGCGACGCCTGCACCGTCATCGAACGCAACCGCTTCTTCTCCTACCGTCGCGATGGCGTGACTGGCCGCATGGCCAGTCTGATCTGGATCAGCTAACCACAATATCTTGTGTCCAGAGGGCGGCCACTGCCGCCCTTTCCTGTTTTTGGGCGTCGCCAAATTGCCACAGCCCTTTTGCCCCGCCACTCCCGCTACCAAACCACACCGGCCGCAAAGCCTTGATGCAACAGGCATGTCGCATTCGCGTCACAGCCGTGGCCTGGCACCCCGAAAATTTATAACGGGCCGCTAAGCCAATACTGGCTTGAATTTCGGTTTTTCGGCGGCGTGTCAAGACTTGTTCCCGCCTCGCTTCACCACTAGAATTTGCGTCGTTCTTGCTGCCAAACCCACTATATTGTGTTTGTGCACAACTGGCACACAGCTTTTCAACAGAATTGTCCACAGCCAGTCACTACGTTTCGCGCCGTATTCTGGCTATCTGCCAGCGTGCCGTCGCCAACGAGTCGCTAACAAAGCCCGGCCCCTGCCGACAGCCGCTGCCCTCAACCCGCCGCAGCGGTTTTGTTAGCGACTCCCAAGCGGGCCGTCAGGTCGATCGAATAACCCGAACCCCACCACGAGGGAAAAACAATGCCACTGACCACTACCGAAGCGAACACCGCCGCCGAACTGGGTCGCGCCGCCGCACCGCAGGCGGACTTCAGCCAGTACAAGACCATTCGTCGCAATGGCGCCGTTGTTCCGTTCGAACCGGTGAAAATCTCCATTGCCATGACCAAGGCCTTCCTGGCCGTGCTGGGTGCCGAGAGCGTGAATTCCGCCAGCATCCGCGAAAAAGTGGCGCAGCTCACCGAAGGCGTGGTCAATGCGCTGATGCGTCGCAAGCCGGAAGGCGGCGCCATCCATATCGAAGACATCCAGGACCAGGTCGAACTGTCCATGATGCGTGCCGGCGAGCACGACGTGGCCCGCGCCTACGTGCTGTACCGCGAACAGCGCTCGCAAGAACGCGCCGCGCGTGGCGAAGCGCTGCACCAGATCCAGATCAACGTGGTCCGCAAGGACGGCCGCAAGCTGCCGCTGGACGTGGCCAAACTGCGCGCCACCATCGAAGCCGCCTGCGTGGCACTGGCCAACACCGACGTTGACGCCATCCTGTCCGAGACGCTGAAGAACATCTACGACGGCGTATCGGAAGAAGAAGTCAACAAGTCCGCCATTCTGGCTGCCCGCGCGCTGATCGAGCAGGACCCGGCTTACGACTACGTCACCGCCCGCCTGCTGCTGGGCAATATCCGTCTGGAAATCCTCGGCGAAGCCATCAGCCAGGCCGAGATGGACACCCACTACCCGCTGTACTTCCCGGACTTCATCAAGAAAGGCATTGCCGCCGAGCTGCTGGATGAAAAACTGGGCGAGTTCGACCTGAAAAAACTGGGCGCCGCACTGAAGCCGGAACGCGACCTGCAGTTCGGCTACCTGGGCCTGCAGACCCTGTACGACCGCTACTTCCTGCACGTGGACGGTACCCGCATCGAAATGCCGCAGGCGTTCTACATGCGCGTCGCCATGGGCCTGGCACTGAACGAAGTGAACCGCGAAGACCGCGCCATCGAGTTCTACAACGTGCTGTCCAGCTTCGATTTCATGTCGTCCACCCCGACGCTGTTCAACTCCGGCACCCGCCGCAGCCAGCTGTCCAGCTGCTACCTGACCACCATCGCCGATGACCTCGACGGCATCTACGAAGGCATCAAGGAAAACGCGCTGCTGTCCAAGTTTGCCGGCGGCCTGGGCAACGACTGGACCCCGGTGCGCGCGATGGGCAGCCACATCAAGGGTACCAACGGCAAATCGCAAGGCGTGGTGCCGTTCCTGAAAGTGGTCAACGACACCGCCGTGGCAGTCAACCAGGGTGGCAAGCGCAAGGGCGCGGTGTGTGCCTACCTGGAAACCTGGCACGCCGACATCGAGGAATTCCTCGAGCTGCGCAAGAACACCGGTGACGACCGTCGCCGCACCCACGACATGAACACCGCCAACTGGATTCCGGACCTGTTCATGAAGCGCGTGATGGAAGGTGCCGACTGGTGCCTGTTCTCGCCGTCCGAGTGCCCGGACCTGCACGACCTGGTGGGCAAGGAATTCGAAAAGGCCTACACCGCCTACGAAGAAAAAGGCCGCCGTGGCGAGCTGAAAGTATTCAAGCAGATTCCGGCCCTGAGCCTGTGGCGCAAAATGCTGACCATGCTGTTTGAAACTGGCCACCCGTGGATCACCTTCAAGGATCCGTGCAACGTGCGCAGCCCGCAGCAACACATGGGCGTGGTCCACAGCTCCAACCTGTGTACCGAAATCACCCTGAACACCAACGACGACGAAATCGCCGTGTGCAACCTGGGCTCCATCAACCTGGCCCGCCACATGAAAGACGTCGGCGGCAAGCTGGAACTGGATACCGAAAAGGTTGGCCGCACCGTGCGAGTTGCCCTGCGCATGCTGGACAACGTCATCGACATCAACTTCTACCCGGTGAAGAAGGCGCGCAACTCCAACCTGAAGCACCGTCCGGTGGGCATGGGCATCATGGGCTTCCAGGACTGCCTGCACCAGATGCGCATTGCCTACGCTTCCGAAGCCGCGGTGGAATTTGCCGACGTATCGATGGAAGCCGTGGCCTACCACGCCTACCTCGCCTCCACCGAGCTGGCCGAAGAACGTGGCCGCTACCCGTCGTACAAGGGCAGCCTGTGGGATCGTGGCATCCTGCCGCACGACAGCATCAACCTGCTGGCAGCCGAGCGCGGCGGCTATCTGGAAGTGGACCGCACCGAACGCATGGACTGGAGCCGCCTGCGCGACCGCATCGCCAAGCACGGCATGCGCAACTCCAACGTGCTGGCGATCGCCCCGACCGCGACCATCGCCAACATCATCGGTGTGTCCGCCTCCATCGAGCCGACCTACCAGAACCTGTTCGTGAAATCCAACCTGTCCGGCGAGTTCACCGTTACCAACGAATACCTGGTGCGTGACCTGAAGAAACTGGGCCTGTGGGACGAAGTGATGGTCGCCGACCTGAAATACTTCGACGGCAGCCTGGGGCGCATCGACCGCGTACCGGCCGAGCTGAAAGCCATCTACGCCACCGCGTTTGAAGTTGACCCGCGCTGGCTGGTGGAAGCCGCCTCCCGTCGCCAGAAGTGGATCGACCAGGCGCAGTCGCTGAACCTGTACATGGCTGGCGCATCGGGCAAGAAACTGGACGAGCTGTACAAGCACGCCTGGGTGAAGGGCCTGAAGACCACCTACTACCTGCGCACCCTGGGCGCCAGCTCGGCGGAGAAATCCACCGGCCGTGGCGGCGAACTGAACGCCGTTGCCTCCGGCCCGGCCGCAGCAGCCGCACCGGCCGCCGTGGTGGATACCACTCCGGCTACCGATGCCAAGTTCTGCTCTATCGACAATCCGGATTGCGAGAGCTGCCAGTAAGTCGTGACAGGGATGCGGCCACAAGGCCGCATCCCTCACAAGGTTGGCCGCATGCGGCCAACCCCCATCTTCAAGCCGATTGTGTGCAGTCGATTTGAAAATGGGCCAAGGAAACTAGGTCCAGAAAAGGCGAAACCCCCAACGCGGGAACGTTGAGGGTTTCGAGCAAACCTCCCGCCAAACGAGTGAAGGAATGCTGCTTTGGAAAGCGCAGCGATGTTATCACGTGTCTTGGCTGGTTCACACCCACATTATTTGAACAAGACAGGGGCTGCTAAATGGCACGTTACTATGTCAATACAAACCCGCAACCCAGCGGTGAGCACGAAGTTCACCGAGAAGGTTGCATGTACTTTCCCAAGGAAGCCGAATTTCTTGGTGTTTTTGCCAGTTGTAAGATGGCACTAGCTCGCGCAAGAGTTCTTGCTCGCTACAAAAACTCAGACGGTTGCGCATTCTGTAGTAGGGAATGTCACACCAGATAGTGTTTTGGTTGGCCGCATGCGGCCAAGCTGCATCTCCCAGCCGCTTCCCGCGAGGCGGCTGCAGGATGCACCGAACCCGGTTCCAACCAGCCAGTCCAACCGCAGTGACACCTGTCACCAAGGAGACAACCATGCGTCGCTTACTGACACTGTGCCTGGCCGCCCTGCTGGCCGGCTGCAGCACCATGGCGGACCAGCTGCACGGCAGCCTGCAACCTCCGGCGGGGTTGGGTTACGCCGTGTTTTCCATGACCGCGCGCACCTACAACCCCAACTACGCCACGGCCAACCTTGGCTGGCGCGGGCTGGATAACGGGCTGCAAGGCACCGTGTACGCCAACTTCGGCACCGATACCGTGTTTGGCGCAGAAGGCATGACACCGGTAGACGGCAAGCTGCAACTGCTGACCCTGCCCGCCGGCCATTACCAGCTGCAACGGGCCTATGCGCAGTGGAACGACGATCCGGAAAGATGGCCGTTCGGTTACTCGGGCCACGCCAGCTTCCGGCTGGACAAGAACTTTGACATCCAGCCGGGCAAAACCGTGTACCTGGGCGAAATCCGTTTCAACCTGGACTACCGGCCGGATGTGGAATTTAACGACGCGCAGAAACGTGACTTCGGCCACATGCAGCGCGTGTGGAAAGTAAACGACCTGAGCGCCATCGTGCTGCAGCCGTTTAGCGGCAAGGTTGGCCGCGGCTACTAGCCGCCAGCAACACCAAACATCTGCGGCCAACGGCAACGTTGGCCGCAAGCGAAACACCCAAGCAACTTTAAAGAATAACTGGAGCAAACATGCTGAGCTTTGACGATACCCCGCTGGCCGCCGCCACCCCGAGCAACTCCATGGACGCGCACGGCACCAACCGTGTCAACGTGGTAGACAAAAAGGTGATCAACGGCACCACCGACGTAAACCAGCTGGTGCCGTTCAAGCACAAATGGGCATGGGAAAAATACCTGGCGCAGTGCGCCAACCACTGGATGCCGCAAGAAGTGAACATGCAGCGCGACATCGAACAGTGGAAAACCGGCCAGCTCACCGAAGACGAAATGCGCATCGTCAAGCGCAACCTCGGCTTCTTTGTGACCGCCGACAGCCTGGCGGCCAACAACATCGTGCTCGGCACCTATCGCCAGATCACCAGCCCGGAATGCCGCCAGTTTCTGCTGCGCCAGGCCTTTGACGAAGCCATCCACACCCACGCCTACCAGTACATCGTGGAAAGCCTGGGCCTGGACGAAGGCGAAGTGTTCAACGCCTACCACGAAGTAACGTCCATCCGTAACAAGGACGAGTTCCTGATTCCGTTCATCGACGTACTGTGCAACCCGGAATTCAAGACCGGCACCCTGGAAAACGACCAGAAGCTGCTGAAGTCGCTGATCGTGTTCGCCTGCATCATGGAAGGCCTGTTCTTCTACGTCGGCTTCGTGCAGATCCTGGCGCTGGGCCGCCAGAACAAGATGACCGGCGCTGCCGAGCAGTACCAGTACATCCTGCGCGACGAATCCATGCACTGCAATTTCGGCATCGACCTGATCAACACCATCAAGCTGGAACAGCCGGAAATCTGGACCGAAGACTTCAAGGCCGAAATCACCGAGCTGTTCAAGAAGGCCGTGGATCTGGAATATGCCTACGCCGAAGACACCATGCCGCGCGGCGTGCTGGGCCTGAACGCCAGCATGTTCAAGGAATACCTGCGCTTTATCGCCAACCGCCGCATGCAGCAGATCGGCCTGGAGCAGATGTTCCCCGGCGTGAACAACCCCTTCCCGTGGATGAGCGAAATGATCGACCTGAAGAAGGAAAAGAACTTCTTCGAGACCCGTGTGACCGAGTACCAGACTGGCGGGGCGCTGAGCTGGGATTAAAATTTCATATTTGTTGACATTGTTCTACGCAAAAAGCACACTGATTGTGTGCTTTTTTAACCAAGGCTCTGCCATGAATAGCTTATTTGCTGAGAAAATTTACCAACGAGACGATGTTTTTGGTCTCTCTCGGGACATTCCACTCAACTATGTGGAACGCGAAGGGGTTGATGGCAAATTTAATGCATGCATAAGAACAAACAAACATGTTGTAATTTATGGCAGCTCCAAGCAAGGAAAAACCTGCCTAAGAAAACACTGCCTAGCTACAGATGATTATATTATGGTGCAGTGCACCAATAATCTTGATTTGGCGGGCTTGAATTCCAGCATATTAAAACGCGCCGGCTTTGAATTAACTCAGTCAACAACCAAAACCACAAGTGGGAAAATGAAAGCCTCCGCGCTTTTTAAGGGTAGGTTGATTGGGATTGAGATTTCGGCCGGGGGCGAAAAAGAAAATACGGGCGAGCTCAAGATCGTTAGTCAGCCTATGGAAATTGATCTAGAAGATGTTAATGACATTATTGCGGCATTAAAAAGCATTAATTTTGACAAAATAATCGTTCTCGAAGATTTTCACTACCTGACCCCTGAAAGCCAAAAGAGCTTCTCCTTTACATTAAAGGCGTTTCACGAAACTTCTCCTTATATTTTTGTTATTGTTGGAGTTTGGCTCGAGGACAATAAATTAATTATCTACAACGGTGACTTAACTGGTCGAGTGGTTTCCGTAAATGCGGACACTTGGTCAAAAGAAGAGCTAGAAAAGGTAATTTCTGACGGGGCCGCACTGCTTGGCGTATCATTTGACCCAAATTTTGTTGATCAGGTTGTAGAAGGTAGCAGAGGTAGCATTTACATTGTACAGGAGGCCTGTCGCCGAGCTTGCGCCAAAGATGGGGTCAACGCGACCGTGGCAAACAATCCCACAGTTGGAGCTGGGCTGGCGGCAAGACAGTTAATAAAAGAAATTGTTGATGAGCAATCCGCTCGGTACAACGCCTTCATAACTGGGTTGTCAGAAGGGTTTCAGGATACAGAGTTGGAGATGTTCAAGTGGATGTTGTACCCAATACTAAGCGAGAACATCGATGAAATATCGAGCGGAATTTTGTATAGAAGCTTCCGCACCGTACTAAGAGAGAAACACCCCAGAGGGCATGACCTGAATCCTGGAAATATTACTCAGGCATTAAACTCCATATCCTCCCTTCAGGTAAAAAAGGACATCAAGCCTATCGTTGTTGACTATGATCAAACGCAGAAAAAATTGAATTTTGTTGATAGAGGGTTTCTTCTCTGGCTTGCACACCAAGATATTAATGAAATTAAAGAAGACGTGGGAATTAACGTTTAACAGATAATCAAAAAATTGCCACTCGCTCTTATGGGGAATGGCAAATAGCAAGTAGCCCGGACACCGTTCCGGGCTTTCCTTTTCTGCCACCCGTAGCCCGGATAAGCGCAGCACATCCGGGGATTTGCCACCCACGTGGCGTACCACCACTCTCAACTCGCCACCCTTCCTACCCGACTCGCCGACAAATCATGCGGCCAACCTGCCTGCCCCCTTGCTCCCAGGACGCACCGTCGGAACAGGTAACAAACAGTGCTTACGAGTGTTGTTGCCCGGCCGGTTTCTTGAAAAACCCTTGCTGCAAAGTGCCAAGGAGCTAAACGTCACCACCTCGGGCAGATAACTACCGCAACGCTTTCGGCTCGGCAGCCGGGGCGCTACCTAGCGCCAAACTGTACGAACAGGCGTTGCAGGCGCTCTGTTTCGAAACGCTTCTTCACGGTAATGCCGTAGAAGGTTTCCTCCACCCCGGGAACCGAGCAGTACAGCTGCAGCAGGCCACGATCCAGCTCGTCCTTCACCACAATGGCAGGCAATAGAGCCAGCGAGCCGGAGTCGCGAGCCAATAGTCGCAGCATGGCCATGTCATCTACCTCGGCATGAATGCTTGGCTGGATCCCCATCTGCTCGCACATCAGGTCAAAGCGCACGCGGATCTCGCTTTTGGCGCTGGGCAGTACCAGAGCCTGCTCCGGCAGATCGCGCACCAGGTCGAAATCTTCACCGGCAGGCCGCGGCGGCCCCACCAGGTACACCGCCTGTCGTGCCAGCGTGCGACAGCGCCACGGGTGCTTGTCGTCGGCAATGACCGGGCGGTTGCTCAGCACCACATCCAGCTCATAACTGCTCAAGCGCGCCAGCAGGCTATCCAGGTCGCCGGCTTCCAGCACCAGCTTTACCTCGCGGCTGGCAAGCACCGGCTGCAGGAATCCTTCTACAAAGTTGCGTGACAGTGTCGACACACTGCCGATGCGCAGCGTGCTGCCGCGCCAGCCTTCGCCATCCTGGGTGGCGGCTATCAACTCGTTGCCCAGCGAGAAAATCGCTTCGGCATAGCGCATGACTTTCACGCCCATATCGGTCAGGTGCAACTTGCGCCCCTCGCGCAGGAACAGCGGTGTGCCCAGCTGCTGCTCCAGCTGGCGAATCTGCGCCGACAGCGCCGACTGCGAGATATGCAGCCGCTCGGCCGTGCGCGTGAGATGGCCTTCGCTGGCCACCGACCAGAAGTAGTACAGGTGATGAAAATTCAGGCGATTTATCATTCGTTTTTACCGATGCATTTGTCCGCTTTAATGTATTTTACGGAACGTTTTTTTGCATGCAAAGTTGCGCCCGATTCCATTCGCGAGCGACAACCATGTCTGCCCTGTTTACTCCCCACTATTTGCTGGCCTTGTTATGGCTGCTGCCGCTGCTGTTGCCGCTGTCGCAGCCCCGACGTTGGCAGCTAGCCATCGGCTGCGCGGCAACCGGCGCACTGGCCGCCGCCCTGCTGCTCCGCCTCGCTACCACGCCCGCCCCGATGCTGTTCCAGCTGCTGATCCAGCTGCTGGCCTGGGTGGTGCTGCGCTTTGCACGCCGCTACCTGCAGGGCGAGCCCGGACAGTCGCGCTTTCTGCGCGCCAGTGGCGGCTTGCTGGCGGGTGCCACGCTGGTCGTTGCCAGCCTGGACTGGCTGACGCTGCTGCTGGGCTGGGCCATTACCAGCCGCGCGCTGCACCAGCTGCTGACCTACTACCCGGACCGGCCACAGGCAGTGTTGGCCGCACAGCGTGAATCACTGGCCAGCCGGCTGGCCGAGCTGCTCTTGCTGGTAGCCGGCGGGCTGATGCTGTTGGCCACCGGCTCACTGCTGCTGAGCGACGCAGGCATGTCGCTGGACGAAAGCCCCCAGCAATGGCTGCGCATCGTGGCGGCGCTGCTGCTGGTGCTGGCGGTGGTGATCAAGACCGCGCTACTGCCGTTTCACGGCTGGCTGACCCAGGTAATGGAAGCGCCGACCCCGGTCTCCGCCTTCCTGCATGCCGGGGTGGTGAATCTGGCCGGCATCGTGCTGATCAAGCTGGCACCACTTTGGCAGGCGGTACCTGCTGCTGCGATGCTGCTGGCGCTGTGGGGCGGGCTGACCGCCGCGCTGGCCAGCTGGGTGATGCTGACCCGCATCAGCATCAAGCTGCGACTGGCGTGGTCTACCTGCGCACAGATGGGTTTCATGGTGCTGGAGTGCGGCTTGGGCCTGTATTCGCTGGCACTGCTGCACCTGGCGGCGCACTCCGCCTACAAGGCGCATGCCTTTCTCAGCTCCGGCAACCAGGTTCGCAGCAGTATCCAGCGCCCCGCCGCGGCCAAGCCAATTCCACCGCTGCACCACCTGTGGCATGGCGTAGCCGGCGTGCTGCTGCTGGCTGCCAGTATTGCCGTCTGGCAGCAGTTTGCTACCCACATTCCCACCCCGCCACTGGTGCTGATCGTGATCATCGGGCTGGGATTGGCACCGCTGTGCGGCAGCCTGCGCGGCGGGTTGGCAGCACTGCTGCTGTGCCAGCTCTACCTGTTGCTGCACAGCCTGTTCGCCGCACTACAGGGCGATCACGCCCAGACTTTCGCGCTGCTGCAATGGCTGCTGGCTGCCGGTTTTGCTGCGCTGTACCTGCTGCAGGGCTGGCTGGCCTGGCACCCGCATCACCCCCTTTCCCACCGCCTGTACGCGCTGGCCTTTGGCGGCCTGTATCTGGATGAGTGGTGGGTGGGCTTCACCCAGCGCTGCCGCCACGCCCTCACCCCACGCCAGCCCGCCCAAGGAGCACCTCATGACTGAAACCCTGCTTCGCCCCGCCACGGCTAGCACCAGCCGCCAGACAGATGCCGTCGCCAGCGCGCTGGCCCGCATTGCGCCAGCCTGGCCGCTGGACAGCCAGCTCGCCAGCTCGCCTTACTGGGGGCTGCACCAGCTGCCGTTCGCCAACGCCGCCGCGCTGCTGCAGCGTGTGGCAGCCAGTCCGCTACACATGCCTGTTGACCACTATCGCGCCGCGCTGGACGGCAGCGAGATCAAGCTGCACGCCCTGCAGCAGGCACTGGACGCACACGGCATCCGGCAGCAAGCAACGGCATGGTTGGCCGCAACCGCCGACGAGCAGGCTGCGGTAACAGCGCTGCCGCTGCAGAGCGAGCTGCGTACCGACAGCGCCGGCCATAGCGGCCTGCAGTCATGGCGCAGCGTGATCATCCAGCAGGTGAGCCAGTGCTGCGCCGCCTGGTTCGACCGCCACCAGGCAGAATGGCAGCCGGATCGCGATCGCAATCTGTACCAGGCCTGGCGCGAGGAGATGCTGCAACAACCGCTGCCCACGCCACGGCCGGCAGTGGCCGCCAGCATTCGCCACCGGCTGGCTGCACTGCCGGCAAGCGCAGAGAAGATGATCGCCACCGCCATGACGCAGCTGCAGCCGGCCCCTGCCTGGCAAGGCGACTGGTTGCATGCGCTGTTGCTGCGCAATGGCGGCTGGGCCGCATGGTGCCGCTACCTGGGCTGGCAGCGGGAACTGCAAGGCGAGCAGGACAGCCATCTGCATGCGCTGCTTGCCATACAGCTGGCGTGGGAAACCCTGCTGGACGACGGCGCGCGTGATGCCGGCAGCCACTGGCAACGCTGGCAGGCGGCATGGCAACAAGACAGCCATGCGGCCAACCCGCAAGCCGGACTGGTATGGCAGCGTGCGGCAGAACTCTCCACCCACCTGCCGCTGCTGCGCCAGCTACAGCACAGCCCGGCCACGCCGCCGGAGGCCGGCCCGGCTGCGCTGCATGCGGTGTTCTGCATCGATGTGCGCTCCGAGGCCATGCGCCGCGCGCTGGAAAGCCGGATTCCCGGCTGCAGCACCAGCGGCTTTGCCGGCTTTTTCGGCCTGCCGCTGGCCATCCACCACGACAGTGCCGACCACGGCCAGGCGCGGCTGCCAGGCCTGCTGGCACCGCAATGGGATGCCACCCTGCCCTCTACCCCTCCGGCGCTGGATAGCTGGCAGCACTTCGAACGCGCGCCGCTGTCGTCGTTTACCCTGGTGGAAAGCACCGGGCTGGCCAAGCTGGGCAAGCTGTTCCGCAAGAGCTGGCCGCGCCGCAGCGCCGCCCGGCTCAGCCAGCTCGACCCCTGGCTGCAGCAGGACGCCCACGCGGCACAACTGGCGACCCGCGCGCTGGACATGGCCACCCTCTGCGCGCAGCTGCAGCGACTGCTACCGGCCATGGGGCTGGGCACGCCGCTGCCGGATACTATCCTGCTGGTCGGCCATGCCAGCCACAGCAGCAATAACCCGCATGCGTCCAGCCTGCAATGCGGCGCATGCGGCGGCCATGGCGGCCACCTGCATGTGATGCTGCTGGCCGAATGGCTTAACCGGGACGACATCCGCCAGGCGCTTGCGGCCAACGGTATGGTCATCCCGGAGCGCACCAGCTTCCTGCCGGCGCTGCACCTCACCCACAGCGACGAACTGCAGCTGCTGGTCCACGACAAGCTGCCACCGCAGGCGCAAGAGCGCGCCCGCGCCCTGCGGCCGCTGCTGGCCGATGTGGAGGCCACCGCCCGGCGCGAGCGGGCGATACAGCGCGGCGAAACCCTGCCGCAGCAGGACCATCACGCGCTATCCATGCTGCGCGAGCGCGGCCATCACTGGGCGGAAACCCGGCCGGAATGGGGCCTCGCCAACAATGCCTTCTTCATTGCCGCGCCACGCCGCCGCACCCGCGGGCTGTCGCTCGGCGGCCGCGCCTTCCTGCAGGAATATCACTGGCAGCAGGATGCAGATGGCAGCACGCTGGCAGGCATCCTGGCCGGGCCGCTGGTAGTGGCTCACTGGATCAACATGCAGTACTACGCAGCGGTGTGCGATCCGCAACGCTTTGGCAGTGGCAACAAGGTGCTGCACAACGTGGTGGGCGGCCGCATCGGCGTGTTTGAAGGCAATAGCGGCGACTTGCGCATCGGACTGTCCAGACAGTCGGTGCACGATGGCCGGCAATGGCGCCACCAGGCCGTGCGGCTGGCGGTGTGTATCGACGCCCCGCCGGAGCTGCTCGACGCGGCACTGGCGCGGGTGGCTGCCGTGCAGCAGCTGGTGTCCAATGACTGGCTGTACCTGTACAGCATGGCTAACGGCCAGCTACGACAGAAAACGCGTACAGGCTGGTTGCCGGTAGCGTTCACCGGCTAGATGGCCATCGTCAATTGCCGGTGTTCAGAACGGCACCGCTTACCGGCGGTTGCCTTGCTTGACCTGGTCGTGCCGCCAGCGCCGCGGATGCTATAAACCTGCACATCGCCCTGCGGTTGCCAGATGCGCTTTTGGCTGTTTACGGTGCAAAAACAGCCATCTTGCATCGCTAATAGTAAAAGGCCCTGCATTTGCAGGGCCTTTTACACATCCACACCACTCACAGCAATCAGGTCGCATTCACCAGCGGGTTGCTCTCCAGTTGCACAAACTGCATGGTGTTGCCATCCAGTGCCTCGATGGCGCCGTTTTCGATGTTGTATACCCAGCCATGCAGGTTCAGCTTGCCCTGAGAAATGGCCAGCGCCACTGCCGGGTGGGTGCGGATATTGGCCAGCTGGGCTACCACGTTTTCGCGCACCAGCGCATCGGCTTTTTCCTGCTGGTCGGCATATTCACGCGAGGAAACTATGACCTTGGCCGCATCGGCATAGCGCAACCAGTGGGATACGGCAGGCAGGTGATCCAGGCACTGGCAACTGGAAATGGCAGCCATGGCGCCGCAATTGGAATGGCCGCAGATCACGATATCGTTAATGTTGAGTACCGATACCGCATATTCCACCGTGGCCGACACCCCGCCCGGCTCCGGGCCGTAGGGCGGTACGATATTGCCGGCATTGCGGATAACAAACAGGTCGCCCGGTTCTTGCTGGGTGAGCAGTTCCGGCACTACCCGGCTGTCGGAACAGGTAACAAATAACACTTTCGGGTTTTGTTGCCCGGCCAGTTTCTTGAATAAATCCGTTCTACCCGGATAAACCTCTTTTTGAAACTTTACAAAACCTTCAACAATCTTCTGCACTAACGAAGCCTCCAAACACGAAATAACCACTGGCCAACCAGGGAGAAAACCAGTGGCTAAGTCATTCGAATATCGCGATGTTTCAACAAGGGTGGGTGCGGCCAGAAACCGGCTCGGCCGCCAAAATACCACAGATCAAGAACGCAAATACTTTGCAGCCGTACTCGATCAAGGGGGCCAGGCTCGCCGCGTCGTGCCCTGAAAGCCATGCGGCCAACCTCCTGCCCTTGCCAGAACACGGCGCGTTGCCTGGCCAAAAGCAGCACCGGCTGGCCCGCAGCGCAACATGCACCAGGCTTGTGGCACTAGACTTGCGGTTTTCTTGCCTTCTTTACCAGATACATTTCATCATCCGCCAGTTTCACCGCAGCGGCCGCCTGCAAGCCAAATGGCGCCAGTGCCACCACGCCCACACTGGCACCGGCATAACTCAACATCTGCCCGCCAAGCGCATATTCACCGCCGCTGGCCAGATCCAATCGTTGCTGCAGCATCTGCGCCGCAAGCGCGGGAGCACCATCGCTAATCAGCGCATCAGGCTGGCCGGCTTTTTTCCACTCCGGCCCCGGACCAATCACCATAAATTCATCCCCCCCCATGCGCCCCAGCATGTCGGTGCTCCGCAGTGCCGACTGCATCCGCCGTGATATTTGCTGCAGCAGGTCGTCGCCGGCCGAATGGCCATAACTGTCGTTGATCTGCTTGAAACCATCCAGATCAATCACCCCCACCAGCACGCTGCTGCGGCTGCGCACTGCCTGCGCCAGCATGCGCTCCAGCTCGTCGAACAGTGCGCGGCGGTTAGGCAGCTCGGTCAGGACATCGGTCAGGGCAAAATTGCTCAGGCGGCTATTGATCAGCTGCAGCTCTTCGACCAGCATTTCGCGCTCGATGAAGTTGGCCACAATCTTGGCAAACAGCTGCAACAGCGTGGTGGTTTCCGGCACGATCGGCAGCACCCGGGCACTGGCTGCACACAAGGTGCCCAGCAGACTGCCTTCGGCACTGCGCACCGGCGCGCTGAGATAGGACTTGATACCCAGCTGCCGTGCCGCCTCCGAGTCGCCCCATAGCGTGGGAACCTGGTTGGTTGCGGTTAAGCCCGCGTCTAGCGAACGCTTGCACAGGGTGTCCTCCCACGGCACGGTCAGCCCTTCCGGAATCTGCATCTCGCCACTATTGCGGGCATAGCGCACCTGCTGCACCCGCCCCCCCAGATCGACACTGGTGAGGTAGGTGGACTCCATTCCGGTGACCTTGCCCAGCGTCTCCAGCAGCGGCCGGATCAGCTGATCCACCGTTTTGGCAGTATTGAGCGAGAAGGAAAGTTGCGATAGCAGCGCATCCATGACGCGCTCCTTCCTGATGGCTTGATCAATATTCACTGTAGTGGATGCGGGCCGTGCAGCCCAGCCACCGAAGCATATTGTGCCAAGCAAGCGCGGCATTTGGCACGACAACAGCCAGTCCCTGGCTGCACCGGCAGGTTGGCCGCAAAATTGCGCTGCCGATTTCAGGTTTTGCCTTATCCGGTCGCCTTGCTACTGATGGCCAGCAGCCGCCCAGCGCGCGCCTGCCGGTGCCCCGATCAACACCATGCCACGCTGCCCGCCGGCAGCCGGCCGGATTTCCGGCACGCGCCTCGCGCAGGCTGCGGCCAACTGCAAGTGAACACATGTACCTGCCACCACCCGATGCCACTATTCTTGCCAGCGAAAGCAGCACCGAGCCCGCCCTTACAGCCGTGGACGCCCCCGCCGCGCTGGTATCGTTTGATGATGTCGCCACCGTTGCCGAACTGCTGGCCGGCGACCATCAGCCGGTAACCCTTGCCAGCGTGTGCGAAGCCATCGGTGATGCACCGCTGACCCAGGTGCAGCAGCACCTGGCGGCCTGGCGCGCCAGCCGGGCACAGGCCGTCGCCAGCCCGGCGGTAACGCTGCCCGCGCCCCTCGCCGACGCACTGACCGCCTGGGCGCAGCAACTGGTCAGCACGGCCAGCAGCAGCCTGCAAGACACCATAACCGAGACCAATGCCGATCTCGCCATGCTGTGCCAGCACAGCGATCAGCTGGAACACGCTCGCGACCGCCTGCAGCAACAGTTGACAACGGTAACGGCGGCGCGCGATCAGGCGCTAGCCACGCTGGCGGAGTGCGACACGCAGATCGAACGGCTGACACTGGAATTGCAGCATGCCCGCGATCTGGCTTCCAACGCGCTGGTCGGCAAGGCCAAGGACCAGCTGGCCATCGACGGCAAAGACACCCAGCTTGCCGAGTTGCGCCGCCAGCTGGAGCGCAGCATTGCCACCTCGTCGGCGGAATCCGACGCCCGTCTGGCGGCGGAAATGGAGCTGGTCGGCGCAGCAACCGCCCGCGACAACCTGGCGCTGGAAGTCCGCGAACTGCGTGCCCAGCTGGAGATTTGCCTGGCCGAGCGCCGCGGCGCTTAAGCGACATAACGCGCCGGTACAAGCAGCCTGCCTGGCAGCAACGCACGATGCAGGCACCGCACCAGCGACTGGGCATCTACACAGCGGCCAGGCTGCTTAACGACATGCTCAACCGCCGGCGTCGCGCAGCGCCAGCATCATTTGCATGGACAGCGTCTCGCCCGGCGCCAACCAGTGGCCGCCGGTCTGCTCGGGTGGGTAAGCCGCCAGGTTGGGAAAGTCCGGTACCTGGGTGCAGGGTTCCAGGCAGAAGAAATCCTGCCCGGGCGGGAAGTAGGCTGTCAGCCAGCTGGCAGGGCCGGCCGCGGTGAGCCGCAACTGGTGTGCGCCGTCGTTGATCGTCACCCGCTGCTGCCAGCCGTAAGCGGTGTTATCCAGCGGCCAGTCATCCGGCTGCAGCCCTGCGGCCAACTGCCGCACCAGCTCACCGGCCGCGCTTGGCCGGCATGGCAGGATCGCGGCATCCGCTTCCCACAGCCCGCCAATCTGCGCCTGCAGCCGCGTGTCGCTACGGCGCGGAAAGTACGGATGCAGCCCGATACCATACGGCAGCGTCTGCGCGGCCTCATTTTTTATCGACAGTGACAGCGTCAGCCCGGCACTACCCAGCTCGATATGCTGGTTAGCGGTAAAGCGATAGGGGCCGACCGCGGCCACCAGTTGCAACCGTGCCTGCGCATCGTCATGGCCAAGCAGCTGCCACGGCCGGCGCCAGCCGATGCCGTGCAGAAAATGCCCCGCCCGCCACGCCGGCGGCAGGCTTTGCCGGTTGCCATCCGGCAGGCAGAAATGCCCATCGCGCAAGCGGCCGCACAAGGGCAGCATCGGGAAGCACGCCATCTGGTCGACGTTACCGCTGGCAATAGCGGCAGCACCGGCTGGCCGCAAGATGTGCCACGGACCGGTGGCCGTGTGCAGATAGCAGCGGGCGATGCTGCCACCGGCTTGCGGTAGCAGCTCGACATGCAGCGCGCCGCGCCGCAGCGTCAGCAGCGCCATCTCAGCCGCCGAACTGTGCCGCCGGCAAGCCGCACACGCCGAGGGTATCGATCTCGAACACGCCGCCGGCCAGCGGCTGTGCGGCCAACGTTGCCGCATCGAGGCCATCACGCGCCGTGGTTACCGCCAGCCGCTGCAACCGCTCACCGAAGAAGCAGACATTGGTCACCAGCGACACCGGCAGGCGGATACGGCGCAGCAGGCTGCCATCCGGCGCAAAGCGTGACACGCAGCCACCGTCCCAGTGCGCCACCCACAGGCAGCCGTCGGCATCCACCGTCATGCCGTCGGGGTAGCCCTCCTGCGGGGCGAATACCTTCCACACCGCACGCTCGCCCGGCGTGCCATCCGCCGCCAGCCGGTAGCGATAGATGGTGCGCAGGTAGGAATCGGTGTGGTACATCAGCTGCCCGTCCGGCGCAAAGCACGGCCCGTTGCAGATGTGGTAGCCGCTATCCACGGTCTGCCAGCTCAGGTCCGGCCGCAGCCGGTACAGCCGGCCGTGGGCGCCGGCCGCATCGCTGTCGCTCATTGAGCCGGCGAAGATGCTGCCATCGCGCCAGGCCTTGGCGTCGTTCAGCCGCATGCCGCGCTGCCCCGGATGCGGGTTGGCGATGGGCTGCAGGCTGGCCTCGTCCCCCAGCTGCAGCAGGGCAAAGCCGTCGCGCATGCCGGCCACCCAGCCACCCTGGCGGCGGGGAATCACCCAGCCGACCAGATCGGGCAGCTGCCATTGCCGGCACTCGCCGCAGTCCGGCTGCAGCGCATGTACCCGGCACTGACGGATATCGACAAAGTACAGCCGCGCCTCCGCTGCCGACCAGTACAGCCCCTCGCCCAGCACCGCGCGGATGTCATGCAGCAGCCGCACCCCGTCCATCGGCCCCCCCGTGGCCATCAGGTCCACCCGGCGTCCACCACGAATTCCTGCGCGGTGATCATGCGGCTATCGTCCGCGGCCAGGAACAGCGCCATTCGCGCGATGTCGTCGCCGTGCAGGCGGCCGTCCAGGCACTGGTTGGCATCGATCAGCTGCTCGCCGGCGGCATCCACCCACAAGCGCAGCTGCTTGTCGGTCATCACCCAGCCCGGCGTCAGCGTGTTCACCCGCACGCCCTGCTTGCCCAGGTCGCGTGCCAGCGCGCGGGTCATGCCGATGGTGGCGGCCTTGCAGGTTTCGTACACTGGGTAACCGGCGCCCTTGATCTTCCAGCTGATGGAGCTGAGGTTGACGATGGCGCCGCCACCGCCGGCCACCATGTCGGCAGCGGCCTGCTGCGCGGCAAAAAAGCCGGCACGCAGGTTGATGGCCACCATCTGGTCGAAGTAGTCCGGGCTGACCGCGGCCAACTGGTGACGGTCATCGTTGGCCGCATTGTTGATCAGGACATCCACCCGACCCAGCGCCTCGCGTGCGGCGGCAAAGGCGCTGGCAATCTCCTCGACCCGGCTCATGTCGCAGGGCAGGAACAACGGTGCCGGCCCCAGCGCACTGGCGGCCTGCAGCACCTGCTGCGCCGCTTCGCGGTTGCGGCCGGTAAAGGCCACCCGCGCGCCCTGCGCCGCAAAGGCGGTCACGATGTCGGCGCCGATGCCGGAGCTGCCGCCGGTGATGAAAACCACCTTGCCGGCCAGACTGGGATAGTGTGCGTACTGGCTCATGTCTCTCTCTTTGCAGGTTGTGTCTGGCCGCTGATTTTCCGGCGCGGCCTTTTATTAAGTGTTTTTGCTTGCGGCCAACCCTAATGCGATTCGCGCGGTACCGCGGCGCCGCTACTGCCCACCAGGAAGTCCAGATCGGCGCCCAGGTGTGCCTGCTGTACATGCTTGACGTACAGATGGTACCAGCCGCGCGACGGCTGTTCCGGCGCTACCCACTGCTCGCGCCGGCGGGCCAGCTCTGCATCGCTGACATGCAGATGCAGGCGACGGCGCGGCACGTCCAGCTCGATCAGATCCCCGTTCTGCACCAGCGCCAGCGGGCCGCCGATTGCCGCCTCCGGCGAGGTGTGCAGCACCACGGTGCCGTAGGCGGTGCCGCTCATGCGGGCATCGGAGATGCGCACCATGTCGGTGATGCCCTTCTGCAGCACCTTGGGCGGCAGCTGCATATTGCCGACCTCGGCCATACCCGGGTAGCCGCGTGGGCCGCAGTTCTTCAACACCAGCACGCAGTGTTCGTCCACATCCAGCTCCGGATCATCGATACGGGCGTGGTAGTCGTCGATGTCCTCGAACACCACCGCGCGGCCGGTGTGCACCATCAGCTCGGGGGTGGCGGCCGACGGCTTGATCACCGCGCCATCCGGCGCCAGGTTGCCTTTCACCACCGCGATACCGGCATCCGGCTTGAACGGCTCCTGCCGCGGGCGGATCACCTCGCGGTTGTAGCACGGCGCGGCCGCAGAGTTCTCGACAATGCTCTTGCCATTGGCGCTGATGGTATTGGCGTGCAACACGCCAGACATTTCGCGGATCACCGCCGGCAGACCGCCGGCGTAATAGAAGTCTTCCATCAGGTACTGGCCCGATGGCTGCAGGTTGACCAGGCAATCCATCTCGCGGCCGAGGCGATCCCAGTCGTCCAGTGTCAGCGGCACGCCGATGCGCCCCGCCAGCGCCAGCAGGTGGATCACCGCGTTGGTGCTGCCGCCGATGGCGGCATTGATGCGGATGGCGTTCTCGAACGCTTCGCGGGTGAGAATCTTCGACATGGTGAGGTCTTCCTTCACCATTTCCACGATGCGGCGACCGGTCAGCTGCGCCAGCCGGTTGCGGCGCGAATCCACCGCCGGAATGGCGGCATTTTCCGGCAGCGACATGCCCAGCGCCTCCACCATGCTGGCCATGGTGGAAGCGGTACCCATCGTCATGCAGCTGCCCTTGGAGCGGTGCATGCAGGATTCGGAGGCCACGAACTCTTCCATGCTCATCTGCCCGCCACGCACCATCTCCGACATCATCCACACCCCGGTGCCGGAGCCGACATCCTTGCCGCGGAACTTGCCGTTGAGCATCGGCCCGCCGGACAGGCCGATGGTCGGCAGGTCGCAACTGGCGGCGCCCATCAGCAGCGAGGGGGTGGTCTTGTCGCAGCCCATCAGCAGCACTACGCCATCAATCGGGTTGCCGCGGATGGACTCTTCCACATCCATACTGGCGAGGTTGCGGAACAGCATGGCGGTTGGCCGCAGCTGGGTTTCGCCCAGCGACATCACCGGAAACTCCAGCGGAAAACCGCCTGCCTCGTACACCCCGCGCTTGACGAACTCGGCCAGCTCGCGGAAGTGGCCGTTGCACGGCGTCAGCTCGGACCAGGTATTGCAGATGCCGATCACCGGCCGGCCATCGAACAGGTCGTCCGGATAGCCCTGGTTCTTCACCCAGCTGCGGTGCATGAAGCCGTCGCGGTCCTGCTTGCCGAACCAGCCCTGGCTGCGAAGTGTTTTCTTGGCATTGCTCATGATGTTTTCCCGTGGCAGAGCGCACTGTGGCGTGCGTGATGGAAACATCCTAGCAACACACATCGATGCCAAACCAATGAAATAATCGACAAAATCGATATCAAAAAAAACATCAATCAACCAGTGAAGCTGGTGCCATACAGTTCGTTTGCCACCTCGCGCAGCATGCGCATCATCAGCACCGCCCCCGGTGACAGCTGCTGGTCACGCAGGGTAATGAAGCCGAATTCGTCCATCTTGCACGGGAAGTTGATCGGCAGGATGCGCAGCATGCCATAGCGGCTGTAGTGCTCCGCCACCCGGGTGGCGATGGCGCTGAGCATGTCGGTGGACTCCAGCAGCGTGGTGGTCACCAGCTGCGACACGGTTTCCACCACATTGCTCGGCGGATCGATGTTCTGTTGCCGGAATCCCATGTCGATACGGTGGCGCAGCACGCTGCCGGCAGGGGTGAGAATCCAGCCGGCGGAAAACACATCGCGCAAGCCCAGCCCCGGTACATTAAGCAAGGGATGGCCGGGACGGCAGACGATACTGATCGGCTCCTCGGCAATCGCTTCGTATACCAGGCTGCTCTTGTCCTGCTGCTGCAGGATGCGGCCGATCATGATGTCCAGCTTGCCGGCCATCAGCCGCGGCTGCAGCATGTCACTGGTATCAACGGTAACGTTGATATCCAGCAGCGGGTACTGCTGCTTGATGCGGGCGATGGCCAGCGGCACCAGCCGGGTACCCGGGTCGGTAATGGCACCGATACGCACCTGCCCCATCTGCCCTGCCTTCAGCGCGTGGATTTCCTCGTGCGCCTGGTTGAGGCTGGACAGCACCTTGCGCGCGTGACGGATCATGATCTCGCCGTACCAGGTTGGCCGCATGCCACGCGGTAGGCGCTCGAACAGCGGCACCTCCAGCATGTCCTCCAGCTCCTTCAGCAGCTTGGACACCGCCGGCTGCGTCATCATCAGCGCCTCGGCGGTGCGGTGGATGTTGCGCTCCTCGTCCAGCGCCACCAGCAGCAGCAATTGCCGGGTCTTCAGACGCGAACGGATAAACCAGTTGCCGTAGTTGCCGGCCATAGCCGCCTCCATATTGATACACAAAACAACATCAATATTGGCATTTTTTTCATTAGTTGTGCATCACTTCTGGCGATAGTATGGATTCAACACCCAGCCAGGAGTCCGCTTCATGTTGTTGATCCAGTATCTCGACACCGATGGCCAGCCTGCCGTCGGCGTGCTGTCCGACGACGGCGAACAGTACCGCCCGCTCATCGGCCTGACTTCCACTTATGCCCTGGCGCAAGCCGCCATGACCAGCGGCCGCGCGTTGGCCGCCTGCCTGGCCGACTACCCGCAAGGCGAACCGGCACCCTACGCGGCACTGGTTGGCCGCAATGCCTTGCTACCGCCGCTGACCCACCCCGACCCGGCACACTGCTACGTCACCGGCACCGGCCTCACCCATATGGGCAGCGCCGCCACCCGTGACCAGATGCACCAGAAGCTGCACCAGCAGGATCACGCCGAGCTGACCGACAGCATGAAGATTTTCCGTCTCGGGCTGGAAGGCGGCCGTCACCAGAGCGGCCAGCCCGGCGTACAGCCGGAATGGTTCTACAAGGGCGATGGCAGCATCGTCGCTGCCCCGGGTCAGCCGCTGCCGGCGCCGGATTTTGCCCTGGATTACGGCGAGGAGCCGGAGCTGGTGGGGCTGTATGTCATCGACGCGCACGGCCAACCTTGCCGACTCGGCTTCGCGGTCGGCAACGAGTTTTCCGACCACGTCACCGAACGGCAGAATTACCTGTATCTGGCGCATTCCAAATTGCGCCCCTGCGCGATCGGCCCGGCATTGCGCCTCGGCGAACTGCCGGACGCGCTGACCGGCGAGAGCCGCATCGAGCGCGACGGCAGCATCGTGTGGCAGAAGCCGTTCCTGACCGGCGAGGCCAATATGTGCCACAGCCTGGCCAACCTGGAATACCACCACTTCAAGTACCGCCAGTTCCTGCGGCCGGGCGATGTGCATCTGCACTTCTTCGGCACCGCCACCCTGAGTTTTGCCGACGGCGTGCAGGTAGCCGCAGGCGACGAGTTCGTGATCCACATTCCGGAGTTCGGCCCGGCACTGCGCAACCCGGTTGCCGTCGCCGCGCCCGGCATCGACATCGAAGGGGTGCGCGCACTATGAAACTGCCGGTATTCCGCAACTACATCAACGGCCGCTGGGCCAATGGCTCCACCACCGGGCTCAACGAAAACCCGTCCGACCTGGACAACCCGGTGGGCGAATACGTGCGCGGCAGCGCCGCCGACACCGAAGAGGCGATCGAAGCCGCGGTGGCCGCCTTTGCCGACTGGTCGCTCAGCAGCATCCAGCGCCGCGCCGACATCCTGCAGACGGTAGGCAACGAGCTCTTGGCTCGCCAGGACGAGATCGGCCTGCTGCTGGCACGCGAGGAAGGCAAGACGCTGCCGGAAGCGGTGGCCGAGGTTGGCCGCGCCGGCCAGATCTTCCGCTTTTATGCCGGCGAGGCGCTGCGCAGCGGTGGCGAGCTGCTGCCATCGGTACGGCCAGGCGTCAGCGTGGAAGTGAGCCGCGAGCCGGTGGGCGTGGTCGGCATCATCACGCCGTGGAATTTCCCGATCGCCATTCCGGCGTGGAAGATCGCGCCGGCGCTGGCCTATGGCAATACCGTGGTGTTCAAGCCGGCCGAGCTGGTGCCGGGCTGCGCCTGGGTACTGGCCGATATCCTGCACCGCGCCGGCATTCCGGCCGGGGTATTCAATCTGGTGATGGGCAGCGGCCGGCTGGTGGGCCAGACCCTGGTGCAACACCCGGAGATCAGCGCCATCAGCTTTACCGGCTCGGCCGGCGTCGGACAGCAGATTCTGGACAGCGCCAGCAAGCGCGGCGCCAAGGTGCAGCTGGAAATGGGCGGCAAGAACCCGCTGCTGGTGCTGAACGATGCCGATCTGGACGTGGCGGTACAGGCCGCCATCAAC
The DNA here is from genome assembly GCF_902829295.1 of Vogesella oryzae. Taxonomy (GTDB): domain Bacteria; phylum Pseudomonadota; class Gammaproteobacteria; order Burkholderiales; family Chromobacteriaceae; genus Vogesella; species Vogesella oryzae. Next base: position 26,489 of record NZ_CADEPL010000016.1, on the reverse strand, counting down.
GGTGCCTATTTTTCCACCGGTCAGCGCTGCACCGCCTCCAGCCGGCTGATCATCGAACAGGGCGTATACGAGCCGTTCCTGGCCCGCCTGCAACAGCGACTGGGCGCGCTGCGGGTGGATAACGCCACCCTGCCCGGCTGCGACATCGGCCCGGTGGTGGATGAAAAACAGCTGGCCACCGACCTGGACTACCTGCGCATTGCGGAAGCGGAAGGCGCGCGGCGGCTGTTCGGCGGCGAGCTGGTGAGCCGCGCCAGCCGCGGCCACTATCTGCAGCCGGCCTTGCTGGCCGCCACGCCGCAGATGCGCATCGCGCGCGAGGAAGTGTTCGGCCCGGTGGCGGTCGCGATGGCGGCGGAATCGTTCGAACATGGCTTGCAACTGGCCAACGACACCGAGTTCGGCCTGTGTGCCGGCATCTGCACCCGCTCGCTGCGCCACGCCAGCGAGTTCAAGCGCCGCAGCAAGAGCGGCATGGTGATGGTGAACCTGCCCACCGCCGGCGTGGATTATCACGTGCCGTTCGGCGGCCGCCGCGCCTCCAGTTATGGCTCGCGCGAGCAGGGGCATCAGGCCATCGAGTTCTACACCACAGTCAAGACCGCCTACACGGCACCTTGAGCATAAACAGTTGTTTCAATCCCGACCTGCTGCCGGATAATGCTGCAGACCCATCCCCGTCACCCGGCAACTGGCCACCCGAGCCAGGCGGTGAGCGGGCAACTACAGAGAGAGACAAAGAGGAGATGGTCATGAAAAAACACACACTGGTGATCCTGCTTGGCCTGGCCGGACTGGCACCGTTGGCCGCACACGCCGCCGACAAGGGGCTGGTCGCCATTTCGATGCCGACCAAATCGTCGGCGCGCTGGATCGCCGATGGCAGCAATATGGTGAAGTCGCTGCAGGCCAAGGGCTACAAGACCGACCTGCAGTACGCCGAGGATGACATCCCCAACCAGCTGGCGCAGATCGAGAACATGATCACCAAGGGCCCCAAGGTGCTGGTGATCGCCGCCATCGACGGCACCACGCTGTCGGATGCGCTATCCAAGGCTGCCAGCAAGGGCATCAAGGTGATTGCCTATGACCGTCTGATCAAGGGCTCCAAGAACGTCGACTACTACGCCACCTTCGACAATTTCCAGGTGGGCGTAATGCAGGCCGGCTACATCGAGAAGGCGCTGCATCTGAAGGAAGGCAAAGGCCCGTACAACATCGAGTTGTTCGGCGGCTCGCCGGACGACAACAACGCGTTCTTCTTCTACAACGGCGCCATGTCGGTGCTGAAGCCCTATATCGACAAGGGCAAGCTGGTGGTGCGCAGCAAGCAGCTGGGCATGGACAAGGTATCCACCCTGCGCTGGGACGGCGCGGTGGCGCAGGCGCGCATGGACAACCTGCTGAGTGCCAACTACAGCAACGCCAAGGTGGATGCGGTGCTGTCGCCGTATGACGGCCTGAGCATCGGCATCCTGTCCTCGCTCAAGGGCGTGGGCTACGGCACACCCAAGCTGCCGATGCCGGTAGTCACCGGCCAGGATGCCGAGCTGCCGTCGGTGAAATCCATTCTTGCCCACGAGCAGTCGCAGACCGTGTTCAAGGACACCCGCGAACTGGCCAAGGTCACCAGCGACATGATCGACGCCATGCTGGCTAACAAGCCGGTGCCGGTGAACGACACCAAGACCTACAACAACGGCGTGAAAGTGGTGCCGTCCTACCTGCTCAAGCCGATCAGCGTCGACATCAGCAACTGGAAGCAAGTGCTGGTGGACACCGGCTACTACTCCAAGGGCATGTTTTAACCGACCCTGCCTCACCGGCGGCACTGCCGCCGGCGCTGGCGCGCTGTGGCGGCGGCCAAAGGTTGGCCGCATGCCGCATGCCGCGCGAATTTGACTGTACCGCCCGCGCCGGCTACTGCCGGCGTCCGGGCTACACGACAGGACGAAGCAGTGGAAACCATTCTGGAAATGCGCAGCATCACCAAGGAGTTCCCGGGGGTGGTGGCGCTTAACCAAGTCAATCTTTCGGTGCGCGCGGGCGAGATACACGCCATCGTCGGCGAGAACGGCGCCGGCAAGTCCACGCTGATGAAGGTGCTCAGCGGCGTCTACCCGCATCACAGCTACAGCGGCGAAATCGCCTTTGCCGGCCAGCCGCAGAAATTCCGTGACATCGGCGATTCGGAACGGCTGGGCATCATCATCATCCACCAGGAGCTGGCGCTGGTGCCGCAGCTGTCGATTGCGGAAAACATCTTCCTCGGCAACGAGCCCAGCCGCCACGGCATCATCGACTGGCACCAGGTCTATGCCCGCACCAGACAGCTATTGCAGCAGGTGGGGCTGAAAGAGTCGCCGTCGACGCTGGTTGGCGACCTGGGGGTCGGCAAGCAGCAGTTGGTGGAGATCGCCAAGGCGCTGTCCAAGAACGTGCGGCTGCTGATCCTGGACGAACCAACCGCCAGCCTGAACGAAACCGATAGCGACGCGCTGCTGGAGCTGCTGCTGGAACTGCAGCGCGAGGGCATCACCTCGATCCTGATCTCGCACAAGCTCAACGAAATCGCCAAGGTGGCCGACCGCATCACGGTGATCCGCGACGGCATGGCCATCGAGACCATGGACTGCGCCGACGCACCGATTCCGGAAAACCGCGTGATCCAGCGCATGGTTGGCCGCGAGATGTCCGACCGCTACCCGCCACGCCAGCCGGCCATCGGCGACATCGTGTTCGAGGTGCGCAACTGGCACGCCAACCACCCACAGCACCCGGAGCGGCAGGTGTTGAAGGACATCAACCTGCAGGTGCGCCGCGGCGAGATTGTCGGCATTGCCGGGCTGATGGGCGCCGGCCGTACCGAGCTGGCGATGAGCATTTTCGGCCGCGCCTACGGCAAGCGCATCCGCGGCGATGTCTACCTGCACGGTGCGGCGGTGGATGTCAGTACCATCAGCAAGGCCATCGGCCACGGCATCGCCTACGTCACCGAGGACCGCAAGGGCCTGGGACTGGTGCTGCACGACGACATCGCCCGCAACATCAGCCTGCCCAATCTGGCACGCGTAGCGCGCGGCGGGGTAATCGACCGCACACGCGAGACTGGCGTGGCGCGCGATTACCGCGAAAAACTGCGCATCCGCTGCGCCGGCGTCACCCAGCCGGTAGTGAACCTGTCCGGCGGCAACCAGCAGAAAGTGGTGCTGAGCAAGTGGCTGTTCTCGCAGCCGGAGGTGCTGATCCTCGACGAGCCCACCCGCGGTGTGGACGTGGGTGCCAAGTACGAGATCTACAGCATCATCAGCCAGCTGGCCGCCGAGGGTAAGTGCGTGCTGATGATCTCGTCGGAGATGCCGGAGCTGCTGGGTATGTGCGACCGCATCTACGTGATGAACGAAGGCAGCATGGTGGCGGAGTTTGCGGCCGCCGAAGCTTCACAGGAAAAAATCATGAGCGCGATCGTACGCGCCGGGAGTGAGAAATGAACGACCACATCGCCACCCTGCCGCCCACCCCGGCCGGCAAGAAATACAGCGGTTTCCTGCGGCGCAACTTCCGCGAATACGCGATGTTCCTGTCGCTGCTGGTGATCATGGCGTTTTTCCAGGTGCAGACCGAGGGCACGCTGCTGATGCCGCTGAACCTCACCAACCTGGTACTGCAGAACAGCTACATCGTGATCATGGCGCTGGCCATGCTGCTGGTGATCGTCGCCGGCCACATCGATTTGTCGGTCGGCTCGGTGGCCGGCTTCATCGGCGCGCTGGCCGCAGTGCTGATGGTGCAACACGGGGTGCCGGTGCTGCTGGCCACGGTGCTGTGCCTGCTGGCCGGCGCGGTGATCGGCGCCGCGCAGGGCTACTTTGTCGCCTACCACCGCATCCCGTCCTTTATCGTCACCCTGGCCGGCATGCTGGTGTTCAAGGGGCTGGCGCTGACGCTGCTGGATGGTCAATCGCTGGGCCCGTTTCCGGAAATTTTCCAGAAGCTCAGCTCCGGCTTCATTCCGGAAGTCATCGACAGTGACAGCCTGCATCCGGGTTCGCTGCTGCTGGGTTGCCTCGCCGCCGGCGCCCTGCTGCTGCTGGCGATGAAGCAGCGCGCCGCGCACCTGCGCCACGGCATGGAAGAAGAGCCGACCCAGTTCTTCTGGGCCAAGCAGCTGCTGATCAGCGCCATCATCGTGTTCTTCAGCTACAAGCTGGCCGCCTACAAGGGACTGCCCAATGTGCTGATCATCATGAGCCTGCTGATCGCGCTGTACCAGTTCATCACCAACCGCACCACCATTGGCCGCCGCATCTATGCACTGGGCGGCAACGAGAAAGCCACCCGGCTGTCCGGCATCAATACCCGCCGGCTGACCTTTTACACCTTCGTCAATATGGGGGTACTGGCGGCGCTGGCCGGTCTGGTGTTTGCCGCGCGGCTGAATACCGCCACGCCGAAAGCCGGCCTCGGCTTCGAGCTGGACGTGATCGCGGCCTGCTTCATCGGCGGGGCCTCGGCCTCCGGCGGTGTCGGCAAGGTGATGGGCGCGGTGATCGGCGCCTTCATCATGGGGGTGATGAACAACGGCATGTCCATCCTCGGTATCGGCATCGACTACCAGCAGGTGATCAAGGGCCTGGTGCTACTGGCCGCGGTGTGGGTAGACGTTTACTACAAGAACAAATAGCGCCACCTTGGCCGCTGCGGCGCCTGCGGCCAACCTTCTGCGAGGCGACACCATGTCCCACAACTCAACCACCTGCCAGCCAGCGCTGATCGGCCTGGACTGGGGCTCTACCCAGGTGCGAGCCTTTCTCTACGGCCAGCACGGCCGCTTGCTGGACAGCATGCAGGCACCGCTGGGCGTCAGCCACCATCCGGGCGCGGCCGGCGTGGCGGCAGTCGAAGCCTGGCTGGCCGCATGGCTGCAAACCTGGCGCCATGTGCCGGTACTGGCCTGCGGTATGGTAGGCAGCCAGCAGGGCTGGCAACTGGCCCCTTACCTGCCGACGCCGCTGCCGCTGGCAACACTGGGCCGCCATGTGATCCGGCTGGAAGCCTGGGGCCGCACGGTAGCCATCGTCCCCGGCGTCTGCCACGACAATGCCGGCGACGGCTTTCGCGACGTGATGCGCGGCGAGGAAACCCAGCTCGCCGGGTTGGCCGCCGCCTATCCGGAGCTGGTCAGCCCGGAACTGATCCTGACCCCCGGCACCCACAACAAATGGCTGCAGCTGCATGACGGCCAGTTGCTGTCGCTGTCGACCTGCATGACCGGCGAGCTGTATGCGCTGCTGCGCGAGTACAGCCTGCTGGCGCCGCTACTGGCTGACGGCCCGTTCGACAGCGCACAGTTCCTGGCCGGGGTCGACTGCGCCCGCGACAAGCACGACTGGCTGCACCAGTTGTTCGGCGTGCGCGCTCGCGGGGTGCAACGGCAACTGGGTGCGGCGGCGCTGAACGACTGGCTGTCCGGCCTGTTGATCGGTTACGAAATCCATGCCGTGCTCGCTGCCAGCCACGGCGTGCAGCGCTGCGGGCTGATTGGTGCCCCGGCACTGGTCAAGCGTTATGCCACGGCGCTGAAGCAGCTCGGCATCGTTACCGTCAGTCTGGATGGCGACCGCGCCGCCAGTGCCGGGCTGTGGCGGATTGCCTGCCAGGCCGGCCTGTGCCGGCAGACTGCGGCCAACCCTGTAGTGGAGTCCTGACATGCAGCCACAAACCCTCGCCCCAGCACTGGATCTGGACGGCGCCATGGCGCAACTGCCACTGGTTGCCATCCTGCGCGGCGTGCGGCCGGAGGAAGTACTCGCCATCGCCGAGGTGCTGTTCGATGCCGGCTGGCGCATGGTGGAGGTACCGCTTAACTCGCCGCAACCACTGGAGAGCATCGCCCTGCTGGCACGTCACTACGGCGAACGCATGCTGGTAGGTGCCGGCACCGTGCTCGACGTGCGGCAGGTACACGAGGTCGCCGCCGCGGGCGGCAGGCTGATCGTGTCACCGAATATGGACCCGGAGGTGATTGCCGCCAGCAAACGGCTCGGCCTTTACGCCCTGCCCGGCGTCCAGACCGCCAGCGAGTGCTTTGCCGCCTTGCGCGCCGGCGCCGATGCTCTCAAGCTGTTTCCGGGCGAGGCAATCAGCCCGGCCATCATCAAGGCCTTGAGAGCGGTGCTGCCGGCCAGCAGCCGGCTACTGCCGGTCGGCGGCATCACGCCGGACAATATGGCCGCCTTCAGCAGCGCCGGTGCCAGCGGATTCGGCATTGGCAGCGCGCTGTTCAAGCCGGGCATGCACATCGACAGTGTCAGACAGCAGGCGCAGCGCTTTGCCTTGCAGCTGGCTGAAAGCCGGCAATCTGCACCGCCAGCGCGGGAGCATTACACCAGCGGCTGAATCTCGCCATGCGGCCAACAGCGCTGGCATGAACGCATGACGACATGCCCGTAATGCAATGCCGGCAAAAAACAAATGGCCGGGTAATTACCCCGGCCATTTGTGTTGCTGAGCAGGCCTGTTCCGCCCCGCAGATGGGCGGTCGGCACCAGCTTAATCGCGGAAGTTGTTGAACTGCAGCGGGAAGCCGCCTTCCATATCGGACACGATTTCCTTGCGCAGCAGCGCGATCACTTCCTGCAGGTTGTCGCGCTTGGCGCCGGTCACACGCACCGCCTCACCCTGAATCGCAGCCTGCACCTTGATCTTGGCATCCTTGATCATCTTGACGATTTTCTTCGCCAGATCGCTCTCCAGACCTTCTTTGACGGTAACGGTCTTCTTGACCTTGTTGCCGCTGACTTTCTCCAGCTTGCCATATTCCATGCAGCGCACGTCGATACCGCGCTTGGCCAGCTTGCCCACCAGAATGTCATTAACCTGATCCAGCTGGAATTCACTGTCGGCAAACAGGGTCAGTGCCTTGTCGCCGGTTTCGATGCGGGCATCGGAACCCTTGAAGTCGTAGCGATTGGTCACTTCCTTGTTGGACTGGTCGATGGCATTGCGCAACTCAACCTTGTCGATCTCGGACACGATGTCAAACGACGGCATGTAAAGCTTCCTTTCCTGGCAGCCGGCAGGCTGCCTGACAACGTGGTGGTGCCCCTTACGGGATCAGGAACTCCACCAGAATGTTCTTGAACACGAATCCGCCCACCCCAAGGCCCAGCACCAGGAACAGCACGAACATGCCGAACTTGCCGGCCTGCGACTTTTTGCCCAGATCCCAGACGATGAAGCCCATGAAAATGATCAGGCCGGTCAGCAGGATGCCCATCGACCAGTTGGTAAATTGCTCTTCACTCATGACACCAGCTCTGCGGGGTTGCGGTTGACCGGCAATTATACGGCGCACAAACAAAAACCGCACCCGGTGGGGTGCGGTTTGGCTTGATGCAGAACAGCTTACTTGTTCAGGCGGCCGGCAATGCGCATGCGCAGTGCGTTCAGCTTGATGAAGCCTCCGGCGTCAGCCTGGTTGTAAGCACCACCGTCGTCGTCGAACGTGGCGATGTTCATGTCGAACAGCGAGTTGGTCTTGGAGTCGCGGCTCACCACGATCACATTGCCCTTGTACAGCTTCAGGCGCACCCAGCCGTTAACGGTCTGCTGGGTGTAGTCGATCAGGGTCTGCAGCGCCTTGCGCTCCGGCGCCCACCAGTAGCCGTTGTAAATCAGGCTGGCGTAACGGGCCATCAGGTCATCCTTCAGGTGGGCCACTTCGCGGTCCAGGGTGATGGACTCGATGGCGCGGTGTGCCTTGAGGATGATGGTGCCGCCCGGGGTTTCGTAGCAGCCGCGGGACTTCATGCCCACGTAGCGGTTTTCCACCAGGTCCAGACGACCGATGCCGTGCTTGCCGCCCAGTTCGTTCAGCTTGGCCAGCACCTCGTGCGCCTTCAGACGCACGCCGTTCAGCGCCACGATGTCGCCGTTCTCGAACTCGACATCCAGGTATTCCGCAGCATCCGGTGCCGCTTCCGGCGACACGGTCCAGCGCCACATGGCTTCCTCTGCCTCGGCAGACGGGTTTTCCAGGTGACGGCCTTCGTAGGAGATATGCAGCAGGTTGGCGTCCATGGAGTACGGTGCGCCACCGCCCTTGTGCTTGGCTTCTACCGGAATGCCGTGTTTTTCGGCATAGGCCAGCAGCTTCTCGCGGGACAGCAGATCCCATTCGCGCCACGGGGCGATCACTTTCACATCCGGCTTCAGGCCGTAGTAACCCAGCTCGAAACGCACCTGGTCGTTACCTTTGCCGGTAGCACCGTGCGACACGGCGTCAGCGCCGGTCAGGTTGGCGATCTCGATCTGGCGCTTGGCAATCAGCGGGCGGGCGATGGAGGTGCCCAGCAGGTATTCGCCTTCGTACACGGTATTGGCGCGGAACATCGGGAATACGAAGTCGCGCACGAATTCTTCGCGCAGGTCGTCGATGAAAATGTTTTCCGGCTTGATGCCGAATTGCAGCGCCTTCTGGCGCGCCGGCTCCAGCTCTTCGCCCTGGCCCAGGTCGGCGGTGAAGGTCACCACTTCACACTGATAGGTGTCTTGCAGCCACTTCAGGATCACCGAAGTATCCAGGCCACCGGAATAGGCCAGTACCACTTTATTGATGTCAGCCATCGTTTTCTCTTTCCACAGGTGTGAGTTTGCGCCGGCTCAGTCTTCGAGCTGACCCAGCAACAGGTATTCGATCAGGGCCTTCTGGCCGTGCATGCGGTTTTCCGCTTCATCCCAGACCACGCTTTGCGGACCGTCGATCACCTCGGCAGCCACTTCTTCACCGCGGTGCGCCGGCAGGCAGTGCATGAACAGTGCGTCCGGGTTGGCCGCACGCATCAGTTCACCGGTCACCATGTAACCGTCAAATGCCTGGCGGCGCGCCTCGGCTTCCGCCTCGTAGCCCATGCTGGTAAACACGTCGGTGGCAACCAGATCGGCGCCCTGCACGGCCGACAGCGGATTATGGAAAGCCTCGTAGCAGTCATTGCCATAGTGCTCGCCATCCAGCGTGGTCAGCTCGTAGCCGACCGGCGTGGCCACTTTCAGCTTGAAGCCTAGCAGTTTGGCGGCCTGCAGCCAGGTGCGCGCCATATTGTTGCCATCGCCGATCCACGCCACGGTCTTGCCGCGGATATCACCACGATGTTCGATATAGGTCAGGATGTCGGCCAGAATCTGGCACGGATGGTATTCGTTGGTCAGCCCGTTGATCACCGGCACCCGCGAGTTGGCCGCCAGGCGTTCTACCAGGCTTTGCTCGAAGGTGCGGATCATGATGACGTCGGACATGCGTGACAGCACGCGGGCGGTGTCTTCCACCGGCTCGCCGCGGCCGATCTGCGAGCTCTTGCCGTCCAGGAACATGGCATGGCCGCCAAGCTGGGCCATGCCGGCTTCGAACGACACACGGGTACGGGTGGAGTTCTTCTCGAAAATCATCGACATCACCTTGCCAACCAGCGGCTGGTACAGCTGACCGGACAGCTGTCGTCGCTTCAGGACCCGGGCTCGCTGGAACAGGTATTGGTATTCTGCCGCGCTAAGGTCACTGAACTGGAGGTAATGTCTGGGTTGGCTCATGATGAATTCCGAAAAAATTAATGCCACCGCAGCCTGAAAACTCGGCGTTTTCATGCGCAGTGGCACATTACTACACGCAAACCATCCGTCATTGAATGAAGGAGCGCAATAGTGTAGACCCGGCAAAGCCGATTTACAAAATTGCGACATGGTTATATGTATCCGAAATCCAGTGTGCTGACAACCCCGCACCACCCTGCGCGCCAGTTGCGGCCACAGCCAAACAACAGAGAGCCAATTAAAATCAATTACTTAGGCAAACTGGCCGTGTTTAGAATTATTAACGCCACCCTGCAAGGTTGGCCGCATGCCAGCAGCAACGGTACCAAAGATCAGTTGAACCAGCCGACACTGGGCAACGCCGCCAGCTCGTCATCCCGCAGCACCCGCACGCAATACTCCCCCTCCTCCACCAACCCGTGCATTTCTATCGATTTCTGCGTTTTCAGCAACCGCGCCAGGTAGGCGACGATGCCCGCCTCGATTACCTGCCCCGGCACCAGCACCGGGATGCCTGGCGGGTACGGCACGATCTGGTCGCAGCACACCCGGCCGTACAGCGCCGGATTCGGCAAGCCGTCGTCGTCCAGTAGCGGCAAGCGCTCGCCAGATTCATAGAACGCATCGCGCGGCAGACAGGCCAGTCGCGAAAAACCCGGAATCTCCGGCAGGCGGTGATACTGCCGTGGCGTACGTTGCTCCTTGGCCAGCCGCAGCAGCGCATCAAACAGCCGCGACACCTTGCTGCGCGTGGTGCCCAGCGTCAGCAACAAGGTGATGGTGTTGAAGGTGGACTTCTCGACCTGGACATTGAAGCGTCCGAACAGCGCCTGCTGCAGCTCGTCGCTGGAATAGCCGGACTGCGAGATATCCACCGTAATCTTGGTCGGGTCCAGCTGCACCCCTTCAGCGCGCATGTTGCCCGGCAACAGGTCGTCCAGCTCCAGCACCCGGAATGCGCCGGTCGAGTCGATCTTGCTGCGCAGTTCCTGCGCCAGCCGCAAGGCGCGGTCCAGCAGCCGGTAACCCTCGGTCATCGCCTGTTTGCGCGCCACATCCAGCGAGGCAATCAGGTTGTACTGCGGACTGGTCGAGGTGTGCATATTGAAGTTTTCGCGGAACAGGTGCTCGTCGAAATCCGGATCGTTGACGTGAATCATGCTGGCCTGCGAGAACGCCGACAGCACCTTGTGCGTGCTCTGCGTCACGTAATCGGCGCCCGCCTCCAGCGCCGTCGGCCGGAACGCCGGATGGAAGCGCGCATGGGCATACCAGGCCTCGTCGACGATTACCTTGATCCCCGCCGCATGCGCCGCGGCAATAATCGGCGCCAGGTCGTAGCGCAGGCCATCGTAAGTACACGACGTCAGGATCAGCACCCGAGCATCCGGATTGGCCGCAATGGCATCGAAAATCAGCTGCTTGGGCACCGGCCCGAAAATGCCGTAGTGCCGGTTGAGCGATGAATCCAGATACACCGGCCGCGCACCGGACAGGATCACGCCGTGGTGTACCGACTTGTGGCAATTGCGATCCAGCAACAGCTTGTCGCCCGGTGCCAGCAGGGTCTGGAAAATCACTTTGTTGGAGGTGGAGGTGCCATTGGTGGCGAAATAGGTCTTGCGCGCGCCAAAGGCTTTTGCGGCCAACCTTTGCGCTTCGGCGATCACACCGGTAGGGTGCAGCAGCGAATCCAGCATCGGCACCGACACCGACAGATCGGCGCGCAACATACCCTCGCCGACAAACTCGTAAAAATCGCCCACCCACGGGCTGCCCTTCAGCGAATCGCCACCGGAATGCCCCGGGGTATGCCAGGAATCCTTGGCCATCGCTACGTACTGCTTGAGACGGTCGTAGAACGGCGTCTGTGCCTTCTCGCCCATCTCCGCCGCCAGGATGCGGAACCAGCCGCCGACATCCTGCTCATCACGATAGAAATAACCGTCGATCGCGCGGCTGGCCAACTCCTCCATCAGCAGCTTTTCATCGTCATCCTGCAACAGGATGTAGAGCGACAGCTCCGGGCGCAGCTGGTTGATACGCCTGGCCAAGGCCACCGCCGGCTGCGCCTCGCCGGCCTCGTGCAAGCCCTTGTCGATCAGCACGATCTGCACCTCGCCGTCGGCCAGAATGCGCTGCAGCGCCTCAGCGGCGGTTGCCACGCCAGCAACGCATAGCCCGTACGGGTTATCCAGCCCGGCCGCAGACTGCGACAACCCGGCCACCACCGCGGCCAACCACGGCGCATCGCTGCTCACGATCAACACCCTGCTTAGCGGATTCATCAGCGTCCTTTCCATGGCAGCCGTCACCTACTCATGACACACCGTTGACTTCATCCTAAGCCGCGCTTGCGTGTCATGCCACGTTGGCCGCAGGCGGCGCAGGTACAGTGAATCCGTTACAATACGCGCCATGCTGACCGATGCCGAAAAAGACGTGGATAACCACAAAAAGCCCATCGCGGCGGCAAACAGCGCAACCGAAACGCTGCTAAGCGGCAGCAGTAGGAAAATGGCAATCACCACACTGCGGGTAAAGTAGATACCGGCCAGCAGGTAGGGTTTGGAGTAGCGCCCGCCCAGCTTGCCGAAGGTATAGGTACCGGCAATATTGAATAGCCCGATCAGTGCCAGCGCGGTACTGGCGACACTGCCGGCCAGACCGTGATCGCGCAGATAGGCTGGCAAATGCACGCCGATGAACACCACCTGGAAGCCGCAGACAAAATAGCCGGCCATCAGCAGGCGGAAAGAGCGCTGTTGCCAGGCTTCGCCAAAGGCATGGGTAATACCGTGCCAGACGCCAAGTGCTGCCTTGGGCACCGCCGGCGCCCGGGTATAGGCACGCTGCAGCGGTGCGGCCAACGGCACCAGCAACGCTGCCAGCGCAGCCAGCAGCAGCAATGCCGGCATCCAGCCCAGACCATCGATCAGACCGCGCTCGATCGGCACCATCATGAACTGACCAAACGAACCGGCGGCGGCAGTCAGGCCCATGGCGCTGGAGCGGTAGCTATCCGGCACGGCGCGTACGATCACCGAAAACACCACGCTATAGGTAGTGCAGGACAGCGCGATGCCCAGCAGTACACCGGCCGAGCCGGACAGCAGCCAGCCATTGGCAGAAACCGTCATCAACGCCAGCCCCGCGGCATACAGCAAACCACCGGTCACCAGCACCCGGCCCGGGCCATAGCGATCGGCAAAAGCACCGGCAAACGGTTGCGCCGCGCCCCACATCAGATTCTGGATGCCCAGGGCCAGGGCAAAAGTTTCGCGGCTCCAGCCGAACGCCTGCGTCATCGGCGGCAGGAAAAAACCGAAGCCATGCCGCACGCCCATGCTGAGCGAAACAATGGCGCCTGCGGCCAGCAAAAGTAGCGCAACGGGAGACAGTTTCATGATGTTTCCTTAATGATTTTGCGCATGGTGCAACCAATTACGCCGCACCGCCAGCCTTGGCAGGAAACAGATTGATCGTTTTGCCGAACAACAAAAAAGCCCGCCGGAATGGCGGGCCTTGTGCTCGCGGCCAACGTTGGCCACACCACGATGTTTAACCATGCTGCCGGGCGAAATCGAGCATGAAGTGCACCAGCGATTTGACACCCTCGATCGGCATGGCGTTATAGATGGAAGCACGCATGCCGCCCACCGAGCGGTGGCCCTTGAGCTGCACCAGACCGTTCTTCTTGGCCTCGGACAGGAACGTGTCTTCCAGTGCCTCGTCCTTCAGCCGGAACACCACGTTCATCTTGGAACGGAACGGCGCATCGATATGGCTGTAGTAGAAACCGTCGCTGCTATCGATTGCGTGATACAACAGGCCGGCTTTCTCGTCGTTACGTGCCTGCATGCCCTTCACCCCGCCCTGCGCCTTCAGCCACTTGAACACCAGCCCGGAAATATAGATCGGATAGGTGGCCGGCGTGTTGTACATCGAATCGGCGTCGGCATGAATCTGGTAATTGAGCATGGTCGGCGTCTGCGGCTGGGCACGCCCCAGCAAGTCCTCGCGCACAATCAGCACCACCAGGCCGGACGGGCCGATGTTCTTCTGTGCACCGGCGTAGATCAGGCCAAATTTCGACACATCGATCTCACGCGACAGAAAGTCGGACGACATGTCGCATACCAGCGGCGTCTCACCCACCGGCGGAATAGCGCTGTACTGCAGGCCGCCGATGGTCTCGTTGGAGGTGTAATGGAAATAGGCGGCATTCGGGCTGCGCTGCCAGGTTTCCACAGCCGGCACGTAGGCATAGTTGCGGTCTGCGCTGCTGGCCACCACATTTACGTTGGTGTAGCGCTTGGCCTCCTTGATGGCCAACTTCGACCAGTGGCCGGTATCCAGCACATCGATCACGCCATCAGCTGGCGCCAGATTCAGCGGCACCATCGAGAACTGCTGCGACGCCCCGCCCTGCAGAAACAATACCTTGTAACCCGCCGGCACATGCAGCAGCTCGCGCAGGTCCTGCTCGGCCTCATGGATGATCTCCATGAACTCCTTGCCGCGGTGGCTCATTTCCATCACCGACATGCCGGAACCGTGCCAGTCCAGCAACTCGGCCTGGGCTGTGGCCAGCACTTCGTGTGGCAGCACTGCCGGGCCAGCGGAGAAGTTGTACACCTTTGCCATGTTGAACCTCTGTCTCTTTGTCTCTGATTCGAATAAAAAGCCACGCTTGCAGCGTGGCCTTAAGTTGTCAGTTGCCAGTAGTTAACAGGAAGTGGGCACGCGCCACCGCCACCGGTTTGCTGCGATCTTCCTGCCATGCCTCGATCAGTACGTGCGCAACACGCTTGCCCTGTTTGGTGATCTCGCATTGTGCGTACAGGGTCTGCGCCCGGCCGGAGCGCAGATAATCCAGCGAAAAATCGACAATCTTCGGCGTTTCCAGCGATTCACGGTTGCACATCAGATGCAGCAGCGCCGCGTTTTCCAGAAAACCGCCAATCAGACCGCCGTGCAACGCGGGCAGCGTCACGTTACCGACGTTACGCTCGTGAAACGGCAGCCGGAACAGTAATTCGCCCTGCTCGTCCTCGCCGAATTCCACGCCCATCAAGCGGGCATATGGCACCGCTGCGATGATTTCATCGTAGCGTTTCTCGTCGCGCAGACGTGAAAACGTCTCCATGAAAGCGCTCATGCCCCACCCTCCTTCAGCAACATCGGCTTGGGGTTGGAGTCGCGCATGAAAGTCGCCACACCATGGGCAATCGGATCATCCGGGCTGTCGTGATAGCACACGGCGCGCGTAAAGGCGATCTGATTGGCCATCCGGTAGCACTCCGCAGTGCAGTAGATGGCCTTGCCCGGTGTAGCCGCCTTCAGGTAGTCGATACGCAGATCGAGCGTGGCAATGGTTTCCAGCTCGTCCATGTGCGCAGTCACCGCGATGCCGCTACAGGTGTCGATGATGGAGGTAATCACGCCGCCGTGTACCACGCCGGTTACCGGATTACCCACCAGATCATCGCGCCACTCCACTTTCAGCGTCGGCTTGCGCCCCTCGTTACCCAGATACTGGAAACCGAGGGCCACGCAATGCGGAAAGGAAACGAACAGTTCACCCATTGCCTGCAGCAGCGCCGGATTGGCAGGAGCCTGAATCATGCTCAGGCTTCCTCGCCGCCATCAACGTTGGCCGCGGCATCGTCACCTTCGATCTCGACGTCTTCCTCGCTTTCGGCCACTTTTACCAGGCAAATCAGCTTTTCGCCCTCGTCCAGGTTGATCAGGCGCACGCCTTGTGCGGAGCGGCCGGTTTCACGCACTTCCGCCACTTTGGTGCGGATCAGCACGCCACCGGTGGTGATCAGCATCACATCATCGCTGTCTTCCACCAGGCTGGCGGTAACCAGCGACAGACCGGTCTTGTCGGTCAAGTCCATGGCAATCACGCCCTGGGTGCCGCGGCTGGTCTGGCGGAATTCGCCAACTCGGGTACGCTTGCCGTAGCCACCATCACTGGCAGTCAATACCTGCTGCTCGTCACTGTTGGCCACCAGCAGCGAAATCACCTGCTGACCATCGCCCAGCAGCATACCGCGCACGCCGCCAGCGGTACGGCCCATCGGACGCACGTTGGCCTCATCAAAACGCACAGCTTTGCCACCGTTGGAGAACAGCATCACCTGATCGCTACCACTGGTCAGCGCCACGCCCACCAGCTTGTCACCTTCATCCAGCTTCAGCGCAATGATGCCGGCCGTACGCGGACGAGAGAATGCCTCCAGCGGTGTCTTCTTCACGGTGCCGTTGCCGGTACACATAAATACGAACGGGCCTTTGACCTTGTCGCCAACCTCGGCGTCGTCGTCCAGCTCCGGCTCGTTACCGGTAAAGGCTTTCACCGGCAGCATGGCGTTGATCTGTTCGCCGTCCTGCAGCGGCAGCACGTTGACGATCGGCTTGCCACGACTGGTGCGACCACCCTGCGGCATGTCGTACACCTTGATCCAGTAGCAGCGACCAAAGCTGGAGAAGCACAGCACGTAATCGTGGGTATTGGCCACGAACAGGGTATTGATGAAGTCATCATCCTTGGTCGCGGCAGCCTGCTTGCCACGGCCGCCACGACGCTGCGACTGGTAGTCGTCGACCGGCTGCGCTTTCAGGTAGCCGGTGTGCGACAGGGTCACCACCATGTCCTGCGGGGTGATCAAGTCTTCGATATTGATGTCGCCGCCGAACGGCTCGATCTCGGAACGACGCGCATCGCCATACTGCAGCTTGATGGCCACCAGCTCGTCATTGATGATCTGGTTGATCCGCTCCGGGCGCGCCAGGATATCGATGAGATCCATGATGGTGTCCATGATCTCGCGGTACTCGCCGACGATCTTGTCCTGCTCCAGCCCGGTCAGGCGTTGCAGACGCAGATCCAGAATCGCCTGTGCCTGCACATCCGACAGATAGTAGCCATCCGGATGCAGGCCGAAGTTTTCGGCCAACCCGTCCGGACGCGCCTGGGTCTGATCCACGCGCGCGAGCATGCTCTCCACCAGCTCGGAGCGCCAGGCCTTGGTCATCAGCGCAGCCTTGGCTTGCGGC
Source organism: Vogesella oryzae (assembly GCF_902829295.1). Taxonomy (GTDB): domain Bacteria; phylum Pseudomonadota; class Gammaproteobacteria; order Burkholderiales; family Chromobacteriaceae; genus Vogesella; species Vogesella oryzae. Next base: position 9,833 of record NZ_CADEPL010000016.1, on the reverse strand, counting down.
GGGGCATCCGACGCCTTGATCAGGGCAATGATCTCGTCCACGTTGGACAGCGCCACTGCCAGACCTTCGAGGATATGGCCGCGTTCGCGTGCCTTGCGCAGTTCGAAAATAGTGCGACGGGTGACCACCTCGCGGCGGTGACGCAAGAACTCTTCGATGATCTGCTTCAGGTTCAACAGGCGCGGCTGGCCATCCACCAGCGCCACCATGTTGATACCGAAGCTGTCCTGCAATTGGGTCTGCTTGTAGAGGTGGTTGAGCACCACTTCCGGCATTTCGCCGCGCTTGAGCTCGATCACCACGCGCATGCCGGACTTGTCCGACTCGTCTCGCAGGTCGGAGATGCCCTCGATCTGCTTGTCGCGCACCAGCTCGCTGATGCGTTCCAGCAGGCGCGCCTTGTTCACCTGGTACGGAATCTCGTCGACAATGATGGCCTGGCGATCACCCTTGCCGATGTCTTCGAAGTGCACACGGGCGCGCATGATGGCGCGGCCACGACCGGTGCGGTAGCCTTCCTTGATACCGGCAGTACCGTAGATGATGCCGGCGGTCGGGAAGTCCGGCGCCGGAATGATGTCGATCAGCTCGTCGATGGTGAGTTCACTGTTGGCCAGCAGTGCCAGACAGCCATCGATCACCTCGGTCAGGTTGTGCGGCGGAATGTTGGTCGCCATCCCCACTGCGATACCGGCAGCGCCGTTGATCAGCAGGTTGGGGATGCGCGACGGCATGATCAGCGGCTCCTGCTCGGAGCCGTCATAGTTGGGGCCGAAATCGACGGTTTCCTTCTCGATATCCGCCATCAGCTCGTGCGCGATGCGCGCCATGCGGATTTCGGTGTATCGCATGGCAGCAGCGTTATCGCCATCTACCGAACCGAAGTTGCCCTGGCCATCAACCAGCGGATAACGCAGCGAGAAATCCTGCGCCATGCGCACGATGGTGTCGTACACCGCGGAATCGCCGTGCGGGTGGTACTTACCGATCACATCGCCCACGATACGGGCGGATTTCTTGTAGGCGCGGTTCCAGTCGTTGGACAGCTCGTGCATGGCAAACAGCACACGACGATGCACCGGTTTCAGGCCGTCCCGCACGTCTGGCAGGGCGCGGCCAACGATCACGCTCATGGCGTAATCGAGATAGGAGCGACGCATCTCCTCTTCCAGGCTGACGGGCAGTGTTTCCTTGGCAAAAAGCTGATCGGTCATGGAAATCCGTTAACGTGAGCAAAAATATGGTCGCATTCTACCACAAAGCCCTGCCACAAGCGGCCATGACACTGGATGACAGGCGCAAAAAAGGCCGGAAAATCCGGCCTTTTTCTGAATGGCGACCGTGCTTAACGGGCACCGATTTGCAGCTTCTTCTCCAGCCGGCCGATACCCCACGCCATCAGCATGGTAAGTGCCAGATAGATAAAGGAAATGGTCAGATACGGCTCCCAGTAACGGGAATACACACCGGCCACGGTACGGGCCGCAAACGCCAGCTCCGCCAGACCGATTGCCGACACCAGCGAGCTATCCTTCAACAGCATGATGGCTTCGTTACCCAGCGGCGGCAGCATGCGGCGGAATGCCTGCGGCACGATTACAAACTTCATCGTCTGGCCGTAGGACAAGCCCAGCGAGCGCGCCGCTTCCATCTGCCCTTTGTCGATGGACTGGATACCGGCACGGAAAATCTCGGTAATGTAGGCACCGGCATTCAGCGTCAGCGCCACCAGACCCGACAGGAATGCGCCATAGTTCTGCCGCACCTCGCGAGCCACATCACCACTAAGCAGCAAGCCATTGCTCGGGTGAATCAGCATCGGCATCAGCGCGAAGTGAATCAGCAGAATCTGCACAAACAGCGGTGTGCCACGAAAGAAGGCAACGTAGGCCCCTGCCGGCATACGCACACCAAACCTCAGGAAATACTTCATGGCACCATGCTTGGCTTCAGCCAGACGCGCCATCCCCATAAACAAGCCGATCAGGGTTCCCATTACCACGGCAAACACCGTAATACTCATTGTCATCTTTACGCCATCAATAAACAGCGGCGCGTATTCGGCAATCATGCCCCAGCGGAAATCCATGCCCGTCCCTCCCGGATACTAAAAACAAACGGCGGGCCTGCAACCCAGACCCGCCGTTTGCGACAACTTGTTATTTGGTACCGAAGTACTTCTTGAAGATCTGATCGTAAGTACCGTCAGCCTTGATGGCCTTGATACCGGTATTGATCTTGTCCAGCAGTTCCTTGTTGCCCTTGTTTACAGCAAAACCGTAGTACTCGGGCGCAAAGCTCTTGGTGTCTTCTCCCGTCACCATGCCGTTCTGCGGGTTGTTGGCCACGTAGTTGGCCACCACGCCGTTATCGCCAACCGCAGCATCCACACCACCACCCTCCAGCTCCTTCAGTGCCAGTGGCATACTTTCGAAGCGCTTGATGTTCGGATTGGTCTTGCCCAGCAGCTTCTGCACCACTTCGTCACCGGTGGTGCCGGTCTGAACAGCCACTTTCTTGGCCTTCAGGTCCGCAAACGACTTCACATCAGTCACGCCCTTACCGATGGCAATCAGCTGGCGCGCTTCGAAGTAGGGATCGGAGAAATCCATGCTCTGCTTGCGCTCGTCGGTGATGGTAATGGCCGACGACAGAATGTCACGATCACCCTGCGGCAGGGTAGCAAACATGCCTTCCCACGGGGTATTTACAAACTTGACCTTGAAACCGCCCTTGGCCGCAACAGCGGTCAGCACGTCCACATCGAAACCGACGATCTCTTGTTTGTCGTTCTGAAACTCGAACGGCGCGTAGCTGGCATCAGTGCCCACTACGTACTCTTTCATCTCGCCCCCTGCAGCCGAAGCAGCAGCCTGCGGCTCGGAAGCCTGTTGCTGAGCTTCCTGTTTCTGGCCACAACCGGCCAGTGCGAATACGGTCAACAACATCCCCGCGAGCAGCGTTCTTCTGTTTTGTTTCATTCCCATGTTCTCCTAGGCGTGATTGCCGGCCCATTCGTTGTACAAACAACCGGCGTGCTAATATAACAACCTCATTCGGGGGCCACAACGCCCGCCTTTCCCCTGCCAAGTCCGACCAAGCAAATCAAATGCAACTATCTCGCACCATTGCCGCACTACTCGTCGCAACAATGGCATTTTCTGCCAGCATGAGCCATGCCGAAGGCGAAGACGCGCCATTGCCGGGCGATTTCCAGCCGGCCCCGATTGCCAAGCCACCGAAGGCGAAACCACTGCAACTCCCGCCGGTAAGCAGCCCCGCCCCCAGAGTAAGCACACAGAAAGCCAGCGAAGCTGCACCGAAAGCAGGCAGCCGCAAGCATGGCAAGAACACCACCCGCAGCGCGAAGCGCCTGACCAAGGCCAGTCACGCCACCGCCGGCAAGCCAAGCAAGCACAGTGCCAGCAGCAAGAAGGCGCGACGCCCCACCAGCAGTCGCAAGCAGCTCGCGGCCAGCACCCACAAAGCCAGCGCCAAGAAACAAGGTGCGCGCAAAACTCCAGCCAAGATCAGTCGCCAACGTGCCGCCAAGGCAACTTCACCCCGCCTGCGCAAGGCACAAGCCGTGGCGAGCCATAAAGCAGTCAAACAAAAGGCTCAACCGAAGAGAGTACTGAAAAAACGAAAATTGCCGCACAAGAAAAGCAGCGGCAAGTAAGCATAAAAGGCCCTACACCCTGCCACGTGGAGCATTATCCAACACATATTTTCTTATGGGATCGCAAGCCCATGCTTGAATTGCCCAAGCTCCTGCAAACAACCCTGCCCTTTAAAGAGTCACCCCATCTACTCTAGACACTCTTGAGCCGTTGGAAATATTGCTTCTCAAACTCTACCGGCGATAGCCCGTTTGCGGAACCATGCCGGCGTTTCGGGTTGTAGAACATCTCGATGTAATCGAAGATATCCCGCCGGGCTTCTTCTCTGTCGTGATAGGTTTTTCGCTTGATGCGCTCCCGCTTCAGCAACTGGAAGAAACTCTCCGCCACGGCATTGTCGTGGCAGTTCCCGCGCCGACTCATGCTGGGCACCAAGCGATGGGCCTTCAAGAAGTCCTGCCAGTCGTAACTACTGAACTGACTCCCCTGGTCGGAATGCACCAGCACCTCCTGCTTTGGCTGGCGTCGCCATACCGCCATCAACAAGGCATTCAGCACCAGTTCTCTATCGATACGTGACTGCATCGACCAGCCAATGACTTGCCGCGAGAACAGGTCGAGCACCACCGCCAGGTACAGCCATCCCTCATGCGTGCGGATATACGTGATGTCGGTCACCCAAGCTTTATTCGGCGCATCGACGGTGAACTGGCGCTGCAGGTGGTTCGGCGCCACCACCGCCGGGCGGCCACTGTAATGTCCAGGGCGCCGGTGATAGCCCGTCTGCGAACGCAGCCCCTCCTGCTTCATCAGCCGTGCCACACGATGTTTGCCGCAGCGCTCCCCCTGAGCCTGCAGGTCGTCATACACCTTGCGGTAGCCATAGACACCGCCACTCTCTAGCCAGGCCTGCTTGATTTGCACCAGCAAGCGCTGGTCTTCGCGGGCGCGAAGTGAATGCGGGGACTCTTTCCAGGCGTAGTAGCCACTGGGATGCACAGACATGACACGACACAGTCGTCGGACGGGAAACTGCTGCTCATGGGCCCGGATGAAGGCATACCTTACCCGGACTCCTTGGCAAAGTATGCGGCGGCCTTTTTTAGGATATCGCGTTCCTCGGTGACCCGTTTCAGTTCTGCCTTAAGACGACGGATTTCAGCTTGCTGGTCCGCTGATTCGGCCGGCGTGGCCCGCTTGGGGTCGTAGCGTTTCAGCCATTGATACAGGCTGTGGGCAGAGACGCCGAGACGGTTGGCGACTTCGGCGACGGGATAGCCGCGCTCGGTAACCTGTTTGACCGCTTCAATTTTGAATTCTTCGGGGAAACGCGGACTGCTCATGACACCTCCTTGTAGGGCCAAGCGTGAGGCTCACGAGGTATCTAGGAAAGTGGGGGCGATTCAGGTTCGGTTGTTATTCACAAAAAACAATGGCATAAGCCATGCTTCTATAACCAGACATCCTAACCAGCCTACCCCTGCCGAACAATATCGAACGACACCTCTACCGCCACTTCCGTGCCGCGGTTCTCCAGCCAGTGCAGGGTGTTCCTGTCTTCCGGCCAGCCGACACCCGGCCCGTAATCGGTGGCAATACCGTTGCGGTGATCGGTAATCGTGCCTTGCAGGATGTAGACCATGCCCGGCCGGTCCTGGTGGCTGTGCAGCGGGCCGAACACACCACCCGGCTCGATAGTCACCAGCCGCAGCCGAAGCTGCCGCCCGTCCATGCCGGGTATTTCCAGCCCCAGGTCCATGCTGGATAGCAGCTGGACGGTGACGCCTTTGGTTTCCGATACTGCCTGTCCGTCGCTCATGTCGTGCTCCTCGCTGCCGCCAGCGGCAATAGCCGGGTCACACCAAGGAGTAAGCGATGGCAGCACAGCGGCCAGCACGCCCCGGCCCGGTAGACTCATTGTAGACAGCGACGAGCGTTGTTCTATGGCCGCTAGCCAGCGGGCTACGCGGCTGGCGTCAGTGGCAGCTCGCCCAGTTTGTCCTTCAGCGTTTTCATCACGATGTAGGAACAGATGTCGCGCATGCCCGGCAGTTTGTTGAGCTTTTCCACCACGAACGTGGAAAACGCGTTCAAGCCGCGGGCGCGGATGTGCAGCACGTAGTTGCAGGCACCGCTGACCACATAGGCGGCGACGACTTCGTCAAAGTCGTTTACCCGTGCCAGGAAAATGTCGTGCCAGTCCGGATGGCTGTGATCCACCGTCACATGCACGATGGCCTCCAGCTCGAAACCCAGTTGGCCGGCGTCCAGCCGCGCGTGGTAGCCCTGGATCAGCCCGTTTTCTTCAAGCGTGCGCACCCGCCGCAGGCAGGCAGATGGCGACAGCGCCACCTTGTCGGCCAGGTCCTGGTTGCTGAGTCGGCCGTTGCCCTGCAGCGCGGTCAGAATGCGAAAATCGATAGCATCGAGTTGCATACGCAAGTTTCTTTCTTCATTGCCTTGGGTAATTGAATAGTCTGCGAATAACCCACGTTTCACAAGCCGAGTTTGCAACCAGCCATGCCGTCCGCGGTGCTACGATTTTGATGTGCGTGCGGCAAGTGCCGTGCCCGATTGCCTACCGCCGGCCACGCCGGCCCACTGAGAAGGAACACCGACATGCTGACCCGTGCCGACTGCCTGGCCGCCGATGCCCGCGACCCGCTTGCCTCGTTCAAGCAGCAATTCATCATTCCGGACGGCGTGCTGTACCTGGATGGCAACTCGCTGGGCGTGCAGCCCAAGACCGCCGCCGCGCGCTGCAGCGAGGTAGTCAGCCAGGAATGGGGTATCGGCCTGATCCGCAGCTGGAACACCGCCGGCTGGTTCGAGATGCCGGGCCGGCTGGGCAACAAGCTGGCAAAACTGCTGGGCGCCAACGATGACGAAGTGGTGGTCACCGACACCACCTCGCTGAACCTGTTCAAATCGCTGGCCGCCGCCATCCGCATCCAGCAGCAGGAAGCGCCGCAGCGCCGCGTCATCGTGTCAGAGCGCGACAACTTCCCCACCGATCTGTACATGATCGAGGGCATGATCGACCTGCTGCAGCAAGGCTATGAACTGCGCCTGACCGACGACACGCTGTCGCTGGAACAGGCGCTGGACAGCGATGTGGCGGTCCTGCTGCTGTCGCACGTCAACTACCGGACCGGCGCCATGTACGACATGGCCGCCACCACTGCGCTGGCGCATCGTCACGGCGCGCTGGTGATCTGGGATCTGGCCCACGCCGCCGGCGCGGTACCGCTGGACCTCAACGCCGCCGAGGCCGACTTTGCCGTCGGCTGCACCTACAAATACCTGAACGGCGGCCCGGGCGCACCGGCCTTCATCTGGGTGGCGCCGCGCCATCAGGACCGTTTCTGGCAGCCGCTGTCCGGCTGGTGGGGGCATAACCGGCCGTTCGACATGGCCGACAACTACCAGCCGGCACACGGCATCCGCCGCTTCCTGTGCGGCACCCAGCCGGTGACCTCGCTGGCGATGGTGGAATGCGGGCTGGACGTGGCGCTGCAGGCCGACATGCATGCCGTGCGCGCCAAGTCGCTGGCGCTGACCGACCTGTTCATCCAGCTGGTGAACGAACGCTGCGGCCAACATCCGCTGACGCTGATCACCCCGCTGGAACATGCCCGCCGCGGCAGCCATGTCAGCTTCCGCCACCCGCAGGGCTTTGCCGTGATGCAGGCGCTGATCGCCCGCGGCGTGATCGGCGACTACCGCGAACCGGAAGTGCTGCGCTTCGGCATCACCCCGCTGTACCTGAGCCATGCCGATATCTGGGAAGCGGTGGAAGTGCTGCGCGACATTCTGGACAGCGGCAGCTGGGATCGCCCCGAGTTCCACCAGCGTGCCTCGGTGACCTGAGCGCCGCGACGACAAGGTTGGCCGCCAGGGCCGCACAGCAAAACACCCCGTTACCACGGGGTGTTTTTGTTTACCGCCGTAGCGGCCGGCGCTACTGCGCCTCCAGCTGCTGCAGCATGGCCAGATCGACGATGTCGATGTCGCGGCCGTTGACGGTAATCACCCCCTGCTCCACCAGGCTGTGCAGCACGCGCGAGAAGGTCTCCGGCGTGATGTTGAGGCGCGAGGCGATCACGTTCTTGTTCACCGCCAACCGCACCACCGCCTCACCGCGCTGGCGCTGCAACTGCAGCAGGTAACCGGCCACCCGCTGCAGCGAGTTTTCCACCGAATAGCGCGCCACATCGCGCATCAGGTTATGCAAGCGCAGCGACAGCCCGGCCAGCATGCGCTGCGCAAAACCGCTGTCGCTGGCGATGGCGGCCTGGATCGCCGCCACGCTGACATGCAGCAGCAGGCCATCTTCGATGAACTGCGCCATCACCGGAAACGCCTTGCCGAGGAACATCGCCGCCTCGCCGAAGCTCTGCCCCGGATGCAGGATTTCCACCACTTTTTCCACCCCGCCGTTGGAGCCCAGCGCCAGCTTCACCTTGCCATACACCAGCAGATACATGCCGTCGCAGGCATCGCCGCGCTGGAAAATCACCTGCCCTTTGAGCCCGCGCACCTCGCGGGTGGCCGGCACCAGCGCCTGCAGCTGCGCCGGCGACAATTGCTGGAACAGCGGCTGGTGCGCCAGGAATGCCGAAACGTCTATCGGAGACATACTGCCCTCGATGCTGAAATGGTCTGGCGCAAGGCTACGCCGCCGCCCGCCGCGCCACCATGCGCCGGAAGACGGGGCGTGCTACGCCCTAATGACTAGTGCCGCCGGAGCGCGTCACCTTGTTGAACACGTTGTATTTGCCGATCGGCTTCATCATCGGCAGCGCCGCCACTTCGCGGAAGTTGGCCGCATCCACCACCACCAGCTCGCCCGGCGTTTCCATGATGCTGACCAGCGCGTAGCGGCCGTCGCGGGTGAACTCGACGTGGGCATTGGTCTTGCCCGGCCGCAACGTCAGCTCGCGCACCACCTTGAAGCTGCGCTTGTCGATGATGGACAGCGTGTCCTTGCGCGGCGACATCATCGAATCCACCCAGGCATACGGCGTGTTCTCGTGGCTGCGCAGAAAGAAGCCGGGGCCGGGAGTGGCGATGTTGGCCGCCACCTGCCAGCGGTCCATGTCGAGCACCGTCACGCGGCCACCTTTCAGGTTCGGCGTCGCCATGTAGTGGTGGCCGTCCTGCTCGAAGGTGATGCCGGAGCCGAGGTGTGGCATGCCGTCCAGCGGCAGCTCCGCCACCTTGCTGCGCGCATCCAGGTTGATGACCTCGGCGTGGCCATCACGCGAGGCGGCCATCACGTGGCGGTAGCTGTCATCAAAGAAGAAATCGTCCAGCACCATGTCCAGCGGCGTCACCCGCGGGTTGAGGTAACCGGGCACCGCCAGCCCCTCGCCCATCTGGTAGTCGTGCACATAGCCCGGATAGATCGGCGCGGCCTTGGGGTCGTAGGAGATTTCCCACAGCTCGGCGGCATCCTTCAGCGCCACCACGAAGCTGTGCCGCGGTGCGGCGTCATACACCGCCGACACCCGCGACAGCTCGCCGTTGCGGGCGCGCACCGGCAGGGTTTTCACCGGCTTCAGGCCGTTGGCGTCCAGCAGCACCAGCGTTTCGGGCAGCGTGTTGCCGGCCAGCACCCAGCGGCCGTCGTCCGACACCGCCAGATTGCGGGTATTCAGCCCGACGCGGATCTCCGCCACCAGTTGCAGGCTGTACAGATCGTACTGGCTGAGCCAGCCATCGCGGCTGGCAAAGTACACGAAGCGACCGTCCGGCGAGAACTTCGGGCCGCCGTGCAGCGCGAAGCGGCTCCTGAAGCGCGCCAGCGGCCGGAAGCGGTCGCCATCCAGTACGGTAACGTGATGGTCACCGGCCTCCACCACCACGAACAGGTTGCGCGGGTCGATATCGGCGGCAAAGCTTGGCCGCGGCGGCAGCGTGGCCGGGTCGCGATACTGGATGTGCGAGGCGGCGGTATCGGCCTCGCGCCACACTGGCGGTGTCGCCGGCGGCGTCGCTAGCCAGGCGGCCAGCTCGCGGATGTCGGCATCGGAGAGCCGGCCGGCAAAGCCGGCCATCTGCGTGGCGGCGCGGCCATCGCGGATGGTGGCCAGCACTTCGGCCGGCTTCAGCCGCTCCAGGCTTTGCGGCAGCAGCGCCGGCGCCATGGCGCCCATGCGCTGCGGGCTCTTATACACCTCCTACACAGCCGACGCTCTGCCGGGGGGTGGG
>NZ_CADEPL010000015.1 GCF_902829295.1 Vogesella oryzae | reverse complement strand
GTACGCATCATCAGTGCGTCGGCAAAGCCGCGCAGCAGCATCACCAGCGCCACGATGATGTACATCACGCCGATCTTCTTGTGGTCGACCGAAGTCAGCCACTCTTTCCACAGATAGCCCCATTTGCCGAACTTGGTGATGGCGGCAATGATAGCCAGGCCGAGCAGGCCAGCGCCCGAGAGCGCCCCCATGATGATGGGCTCATGGAAGGGTATTGCTTCCAGAGTCAGTTTTCCGAACATTGCTTGATTACTCCTTGACTGCTGCGGGTGCGCACAGGCTCTTGCTCAGCGCTGCCAGCTGGCTGACGCTCAGGCCGGACTCCATGGCGGTCTGGTGACCGGCCATGTACTTGTTCAGCACGCCGTAGAACAGGCCTGGGGTGACGGTAGAGAAGTACTGCACCGGATTGTTCTCGCTCTGCTTCAGCAGCTCGGCATAGTTGGCCGCGTCCAGCGGCTTGCCGGCACGTGCTTTTTGAACCCAGCTGTCGAACTCGGCCTGGCTGTTCATGGCCAGTGCCTTGAACTTCATGCCGGAGAAACCGGCGCCGCTGTAGTTGGCCGACATGCCGTCATAGCTGCCGGCTTCGTTGGCGATCAGGTGCAGCTTGGTCTGCATGCCGGCCATCGAATAGATCTGGCCGCCCAGCTGCGGAATGAAGAACGAGTTCATGGCCGCATCGGAGGTGATCTTGAAGTTCACCGGGGTATTGGCCGGGAACGCCAGTTCATTGACGGAAGCGATGTTCAGGTCCGGATAGATGAACAGCCATTTCCAGTCCAGCGACACCACCTGCACGTTGATCGGCTTCACGGTGGAATCCAGTTCGCGGTACGGGTCCAGCTTGTGGGTGCTGTTCCAGGTCACGATGGCGAGGAAAGTCACGATGATGATCGGGATGATCCACACCACGGCTTCGATCTTGCCGGAGTGTGCCCACTTCGGGGTGTAGGTAGCGCTTTCGTTGCTGGCGCGGTATTTCCAGGCAAAGGCGATGGTCATCACGATGACCGGCACCACCACCAGCAGCATCAGAAGCGTTGCCGTGATGATCAGGGATTTTTCGTCGGCGGCTACCTGGCCTTTGGGGTCGAGAATGCCCCCCTTGCAGCCGGCTAGCAGGGCGGTGATACCAAGCCCTAGCCATCTTGAGATGTGTGGAAGTGTGCGTTTTATCATCCTGCGACCTTGGTGGTTTTAAACGAAACTTGCAGTGGGTACCGCAGCGGGCGGTACGACAGGCCGGGAAGGTAATGCACGCGGAGGGGAAAGCGGGACGAAAGCAGCCGGAAGGGCAACGCACCGGTTCACCGCCGCGGGCATTAGGCCCGGCGGCTGTCCAAACCTGATGGCATGACAGCGAACATTCGCTGCCCGACTGGAAAACAGATCCTAGACAGGAGCAAGTCGCGGCCTGGTGGGGTGCGCTGCGCCTGCCATGCCTGATAGCGGCTGGCGGAAAGAGTCAGGTACTTCGCTTAAACGATGAGAAAGCGAATGGAATGGGTGGTCATTCCATCCTTGGCATAACTGGACGGGCGCGATTGAAAACGATTTCCCGGCCCGGCTCAAGGGGGGTGGGCTAGATATCGATACAAAAATAGGCAGCTAGCAACCGGTTTGTATGCTGCTCTGCAGCAAGCCATTGAAAAATTTGTGACTATGCTGTTGGTTTTATTTCTCAATGTTACAAACCGTTACAAAAAAAAATCATGGAAATGCGTTTGTCACCATGATCCAGATCAGGTGATTTGCATAACAGGACGAAAAGTTCGCCCTTGTTTGATCCTGGTCGAAAAAAACGGCCGCGCTAGGCGCGGCCGTTTTTGCACGGAACCGGTTCAGTGTCCGGCTTTATCGCCCGGCGGGATCAGGAAGTCTTTGGGGCGACGGATCGCCAGCCGCAGCACTGCCGGCAACAGCGGCAAGGCATCAGTGCCTTTCAGCTTGCGCGCGCGCAGCGCCACCCACAAAGCGAGGGTGAAGCTGACCAGCAAGTTGACCACGCCGATCAGCACAACGCCGGTCACCGCCCACAACGCCATGTCTGCTGGCACATGGTAGTCGTAGCTGACGGCAGCGTAGGACAGGTAGGCCGATGAAAAGGTGATGTGGCGGATGTCCAGCGGCATGCCCAGCAGGAAACCGATGGTGCCGGTGATGCCGAGAAACAGGCCGAAATAGAAATTGCCGGCCAGCCCGCCAAGATTGTGCTCGACGTAACGCGCCAGCTTGCGGGTGCGCTGCTCGCCCAGCAGACGCTTCAGCCACGGCAATGCGGCCAACCGTTGCGGAATCTGCCGGTAGATGGCCTTGTTGTCGTAGTAGCCGGCAATCAGGCCGGCGAGGAACAGGTATACCCCGGCAATGGCGGCATGCAGCAAGGCCAGGCTGTCGATCGGGTTCTGGTCGTGCAGCAGATGGGCGGCCTTGTCCAGGTCGATCACCGGGCTGCCGGCGACAGCGCGCCAGCACACCGCAATCAGCCACGCCACCGGAATCGCCACCAGCACATTGCCAAGGATCGCCACCAACTGGGTGCGCAACACCTTGGCCACCAGCTCGGCCAGCTCCTTCATCTGCGGCTTGCCATTGGACTGATGGATTACCGCGGCGATGCGCGCGGCTGTCATCGCCGGCTGCTTGGTGGCGATGGTGAAATGCAGCACATGCACCAGCATGAAGCCCAGCGCGTAATTGAGGCCGAATGCCAGCGCCTCCCAGATCAGCGGCAGGTGCAGCTTGGCCAGCAGCAGCTTGAACAGTGCCATGAAGCCGACAATCAAGCCGGCGCCCATCGCCGCCCTGGCCATGTCCTTCCATTCGCTACGGTTCTCGGCAATGTAGTGTTCGCCGTGGCGCCCGGCGTGCTCGGTTACCTGCCGCGCCAGCAGTTCGGTATTGCTGGTAAACACATCGCGCACGCTGTACTTGCGGTTTTCCGCCCCCACCAGTTCCGCCAGCAGGCAGAACAGGGTGCCATCTCGCGCCGGGCTGACGCTCTGGTCCAGCAGCCGCAAAATGGTGCGCAAGCGTTCGATATGTTGTGCCAGTCGCTGCAGGTGATAGGTCAGGCTGACCGACACGCCGCGTTCGCCGGCTACCTTGCGCAGCCGGCTGATCAGTTGCTCGCACTGGGTCAGCAGCACCTGCATCTGCTTGTCGTCTTCCGGCTGCAGATCGGGATTTGCCAGCGACTGACGGGCAGACTCGACAAAGTGCGAAGCCTCGGCCGACAGGTGCAGAAAGGGCGATTCGAAACGCTCGATATCCGGATACACCCGCACCAGCTCCGGCTCCAGCCCGATGGCGGTGATGCGGGCGGTCAGCACCTGCACGGCCTCCAGTAGCTGCAAGCGGGTGGGACTGGCGGCGGCCAACGGTTCTTCATCCCAGTTCAATGCCTGCCATAGTTCCTGCCACACGCCGGGCTCGACCGCCCCTACCCAGCGATAGTCTTCCTTGCCGGAAAAAATCACGCCGAACTGGTCGGCCAGATGGCTGCTGGAGCGGGCCGGGGGCAACATGCGCTCGCCAATGCGCCGCTTGATGGCCTGCGAAAATGCCTCGTTGGAAAGCAGGCCGGTATCGGTATACAGCTGTACCTGGCGCGATTGCGCCATTAGTGCCAGTAGCGCCTGGCGTAAGGCCGCGCGACGGCCGCTGTCGCGGGTCAGCAAATAGGTCAGGGCGCGCAGGTTGCTGGTGGCCTGCACGAAGTCGCCGGCATCGTCCGGGCGCAGCAAGTCCAGCAGCGCGGCCAGGGCGGCGACAGGAGATTCATCCGGCTGGCGCGTGGCCAGCTTGTCGAGCAAATGATCCATGCGGTATCCAGAATTGTTTATGTGACACCCGTCATGACGGGCAAGCTTGCCTGATGCAAGCGACGTGCCGGTTACAGGCCGGCACGCAGGAGGTAAGCGCCAGAGCTGGCGTTATGTTAAAGAGGGCTAGCCAGCCAGTTGGTTCAGATTTTGTGCATTATGCATGCAAGCTTGTTAAAAAACATGCGGCCAACCTGGTGCCAGGTTGGCCGCATCAGTCATGCCGCAGCGGATTAATCGAACTGCAGCTGACCGGCGCGCGACTCCACCATGATGGTGGATTTGGGCGGGTATTTGCCGGCCAGTATCGCCTTGGCCAGCGGGTTCTCGATCTCGCTCTGGATGGCGCGCTTCAGTGGCCGGGCGCCGTACACCGGATCGAAACCGGCATCGGCGATCAGGCTCAGTGCCTCGTCGCTGACCTGCAGGCTGATATCCAGCTTGGCCAGCCGCTCTTCCAAACGCTTCAGCTGGATGCGGGCGATGGACTTGATCTGTGCTTCGCCCAGGCTGTGGAACACCACCATCTCGTCGATACGGTTAATGAACTCCGGCCGGAAGTGCGACTTCACCTCGGCCAGCACCGCCAGCTTCACTACCTGGTAGTCGTCGCTGGCCATGCTCTGGATGTGCTGACTGCCCATATTGGAGGTCATCACGATCACCGTGTTCTTGAAGTCCACGGTACGGCCCTGGCCATCGGTCAGGCGGCCGTCGTCCAGCACCTGCAGCAGCACGTTGAACACGTCCGGATGCGCTTTTTCCACTTCGTCCAGTAGGATCACACTGTACGGTTTGCGCCGCACCTGCTCGGTGAGCATGCCGCCTTCCTCGTAACCGACGTAGCCCGGCGGGGCGCCGATCAGCCGTGCCACCGAATGCTTCTCCATGTACTCGGACATGTCGATGCGGATCAGGTGCTCCTCGCTATCGAACAGGAAGCCGGCCAGCGCCTTGCACAGCTCGGTCTTGCCCACGCCGGTGGGGCCGAGGAACAGGAAGGAACCATACGGACGGTTGGGGTCGGCGAGGCCGGAGCGCGAACGGCGGATGGCATCGGCCACCACGGTCACTGCCTCGTTCTGGCCCACCACGCGCTGGTGCAGCACTTCTTCCATGTGCAGCAGTTTTTCGCGCTCGCCGGTCAGCATCTTGGAGACCGGAATGCCGGTCATGCGCGAGATCACCTCGGCAATTTCCTCGGCGCCGACCTGGGTGCGCAGCAGGCGGTTGGGCTTGCTGTCGCCACTGCCGGCGGCCTCGGCTTCCTTGAGCCGGCCTTCCAGTTGCGGCAGCTTGCCGTACTGCAACTCGGCCAGCTTCTGCCAGTTGCCCTGGCGCTTGAGCTCTTCCATTTCCACCTTCAAGCGCTCGATCTCTTCCTTGATCGACTGGCTACCCTGCTGGGTGGCTTTCTCGGCCTTCCAGATTTCCTCCAGGTCGGCGTAGTCGCGTGACAGCGTCTCGATTTCCTCTTCGATCAGCTGCAGGCGCTTTTTCGAGGCTTCGTCGGTTTCGCGTCGCACCGCCTCGCGCTCGATCTTCAGCTGGATCAGGCGACGGTCGAGCTTGTCCATTTCTTCCGGCTTGGAATCCAGCTCCATCTTGATGCGGCTGGCGGCCTCGTCGATCAGGTCGATGGCCTTGTCCGGCAGGAAACGGTCGGTAATGTAGCGGTGGCTCAGCTCGGCGGCGGCCACGATGGCCGGGTCGGTAATGTCCACACCGTGGTGAATCTCGTACTTTTCCTGCAGCCCGCGCAGGATGGCGATGGTGTCCTCCACTGTCGGCTCGTCCACCAGTACCTTCTGGAAGCGGCGCTCCAGCGCGGCATCCTTCTCGATGTACTTGCGGTATTCATCCAGCGTGGTGGCGCCAAGGCAGTGCAGCTCGCCGCGCGCCAGCGCCGGCTTGAGCATATTGCCGGCGTCCATGGCGCCATCGGCCTTGCCGGCGCCGACCATGGTGTGGATCTCGTCGATGAACAGGATGATGTTGCCTTCATCCTTGGCGATGTCGTTCAGCACCGCTTTCAGCCGCTCCTCGAACTCGCCGCGGAACTTGGCGCCGGCGATCAGGCCGGCCATGTCCAGCACCAGCAGCTTCTTGTGCTTCAAGCTTTCCGGTACTTCGCCGTTGACGATGCGCTGCGCCAGACCTTCCACGATGGCGGTCTTGCCGACACCAGGCTCGCCGATCAGCACCGGGTTGTTCTTGGTGCGGCGCTGCAGTACCTGGATGGCGCGGCGGATTTCGTCGTCGCGACCGATGACCGGGTCCAGCTTGCCGGCACGGGCGCGCTCGGTCAGGTCGAGGGTGAATTTTTTCAACGCTTCACGCTGGCTTTCGGCATCGGCGCTGCCGACGTTTTCGCCGCCGCGCACAGCTTCCACCGCAGCATGAATGGCCGCGCTGTTGCCGCCATGCTGCTTCAGCAGGCGGCCGGTTTCGCCCTTGTCTTCCGCCAGCACCAGCAGAAACAGCTCGCTGGCGATGAACTGGTCGCCGCGCTTCATCGCCGCCTTGTCGGTGAGGTTGAGCAGGTTGCCCAGCTCGCGCGATACGGTGATTTCACCGCCGGTACCGGTGACTTTCGGCAGCCGTGCGGTAGCATCGCGCAGGCTGGTTTTCAGCGCGCCGGTATTGACGCCGGCACGGGCCAGCAAGCTGCCGACACCGCTGTCCGCATCGTCCAGCATGGCCAGCAATACGTGCTGCGCCTCGATATAGGCATTGTCTTCACCTAGCGCCAGGCTTTGCGCCTCGGCCAGCGCTTGTTGAAACTTGGTGGTCAGTTTTTCGAATCGCATTCCATGCTCCTCGTGTAAAGCTTGAATACCTGCAAGTTTGGGAGGAGGTTGCCGGATTTCAAGCGCCTGCCATGCAACCGCGCGGCTATTGCCGTGTGGTTTGATCGTAGACAAAAAAATGGCCCGCGCTGTCGGCGGGCCGGCTGTAAAGGTTGGCCGCATGCGGCCAACCCCTGATAGCGGTCATTTTTGCTTGCGGATCAAGCCGCGCAACAGGAAGCGGCTGGGGTGAATGGCATCCATGATCGGCTTGGGCAGCGGCAATGGCTCGTCCTCCAGCAGGCTGGCCAGTACTTCGCCACACAGTGGTGCGGTAACCATGCCGCGAGAGCCGTGCGCGGTGCTGACAAACAAGCCGGGAATGTCTGGTGCGGGCGCATCGGGTTGCAGGGTGGCATCGCGCGACAGCATGCCATAGCACGCGGCAAACGCTTCGCGGTCGACCAGTGGCCCGGCGATCGGCAGGTAGTCCGGGCTGGTGCAGCGCAACGCCGCGCGGCCGCTGCATTGTTCCGGCTGCAAGCTGTCGCCACCCAGCGCCTGATACAGCGAGGGCGCCATCTCTGCCAGCATGGTCAGGTTTTCCTGATGCTCGCCTGGCGTAGTGCCGTCAGCAACCTGCTCGAACTTGAAGGTGGCGCCAAAGCAGTGGCTGCCATGGCGGGCCGGCGAGATATAGCCCTCACCGCAGACCACCGCCTGTAGCGCGGCGCTGTCAGCGGTTGCCGGCAGCACCGAGACTTGGCCGCGAATGGCCTTCAGCGGCAGGTGATCGGCGGCCGCTAATTGCCGGACATCGTTGGCATTGGCCAGTACCGCGATACTTGCCGAGGCCAATTCGTCGCGTGGGCCATTTGCCACCCACTCGCCCGACAGCGGATTGCGCGTCAGTTCAGTCACCTCGACGCCCAATTGCAGCCGGATGTTGGGGTGCGAGAGCAGTTTTTGCACCAGTGCCGGCGGATGCAACCAGCCGCTTTGCGGGAAATACAAGGCAGACTGAGCGAGCGGGACGCCGGCGAGGGTGCTGGCTTCGTCGGCATCGACGGCGCGCAGCACTTCCTGCGGCAAGCCGGCTGCGGCCAACCCCTGCTGGCGTTTGACTTCGCCGGCATCGTGCGCCAGCTGCAATACACCGCAGGGTTGCCAGCTAGCTTCGCCTGCCGGCAACAGCGCATGCAGGCTACGCAGGCTGTAGCTGTAGCCGGATAACAGCAGGCGGGTGAGCGGGGTGAAGTGTGGCGACAGCTTGGTATACAGCACGCCTTGCGGATTGCCGGAGGCCTCGCTTGCCGGCTGCTGATGGCGATCAAGCACGGTTACCTGCCAGCCTCGCACCGCCAGACTGTAGGCCACGCTGGCACCGGCAATGCCGGCGCCGATCACCAGCGCACTGCGCGCTTTACTGTCCGCTGGTGCCGGCCGGGCATACCACGGAGCCTGCCAGCCGGTGTTCGGCATGGTGGCAAGTTGGCCGCGGCACATTTCACGTTTGCGGCCATGCCCTGCAACCTTTTCTACACTGAAACCTGCCGCGGCAAGTCCGCGGCGTACGCTGCCGGCACAGGTAAACG